>NZ_JBBHZJ010000004.1:0-546796 GCF_049843535.1 Hydrogenophaga sp. T2
AGCTCAACGCCCAGGCCAACCGCCTCGCGCGCCAACTGCAGGCCCTGGGCGCAGGCCCGGGTGTCACCGTCGGCCTGCACCTGCAGCGCTCGCTCGAATTGCCCCTGGCCCACCTGGCCGTGCTCAAGAGCGGCGCGGCCTTCGTGCCGCTCGACCCCGAGCTGCCCGCCGCGCGCCTGGCGCAATTGCTGGCCGATACCGCCGCACCCATCGTGCTCACGCAGTCGGCGCAACAGCTCGCGCTGCAGGCCGCGGTCGATGGCGCACAGCCGCAGTGGCTCGCGCTCGATGCCCCGCCGCCCTCGCTGGCCGCGCACGACAGCACCAACCTGGCGCTGGACCTCGCCCCCGACGCCCTGGCCTACGTGCTCTACACCTCCGGCTCCACCGGCATGCCCAAGGGCGTGATGGTGCCGCACGTCGCGCTCAGTTCCATGCTGCAGTGGACCGCCCAGGCGCTGGACCTGCGCGCGGGCGACCGCTGGCTGCAGTCCATCGCGATCAGCTTCGACCCCTCGGTGGTCGACCTGTTGATGCCGCTGATGCGCGGCGCCGCCACCGTTGCGCCCGCGCCGGGCCGCCTGCGCAGCGATGCTGCCGCGCTCGCGCTCGAACTCGCCGCGCAGCGCATCACCCACGTGATGATGGTGCCCTCGCTGTTGCGCCCCCTGCTCGACCAGCCCGCGCTCGCGCAGGCCACCGCCCTGCGCCACGTGGTCAGCGGCGGCGAGGCTTTGCCGAGCGACCTCATCGAGGCCTTCCGCGCGCGGTTGCCGCAGGCGCGCCTGGCCAACTTCTACGGCCCCACCGAGGCCACCGTGACCGCAGTGGCCTGCGTGAACGTGCTCGACACGCCGCCCGGTGTACCCGTGCCCATCGGCCGCCCGATCGGGGGCACGCACTGCCATGTGCTCGGCCCCGAGCGGCAACTGCTGCCCGCGGGTGCCGAAGGCGAGCTCTTCATCGGTGGCCGGGGCCTGGCCCTGGGCTACCTGAACCGCCCCGACCTCACGGCCGAGCGCTTCGTGCCCGACCCGTTCAACCCGGGCCAGCGCCTGTACGCCACGGGCGACCGCGTGCGCTGGCTGCCCGACGGCCAGCTGCAGTACCTGGGCCGCGTGGACGAGCAGGTCAAGATCCGCGGCGTGCGCATCGAGCTCGGCGAGGTCGAGGCCGCGATCAACGCGTTGCCGCAGATCCACCAGGCCGTGGTCGCGGCGCACCGCGCCGCCAACGGACTGGCGCAGCTCGTGGTCTACGTGAAACGCCTGCCGGGCGAGCCGGCCTTGCAGGTGGCGCCGATCCGCGCCGCGCTGATGGCCGTGCTGCCCGACGCCCTGGTGCCCGGCGTCTACGTCGAACTCGAAGATCTGCCGCTGCTGCCCAGCGGCAAGGTCAATCGCAAGGCCCTGCCCGCACCCGACGCCCACGCGCTGCGCCAGGCGCGGCCCGAGCACGTGCCGCCGCAGGGCGACACCGAGAACACGCTGGCCGCGCTGTGGCAAGAGCTGCTGGGCCTGCCGCGCGTGGGCCGCGGCGACCACTTCTTCGACCTCGGCGGCCATTCGCTGCTCGCCACCCGGCTGGTCACCCGCGTGCACCAGCAACTGGGCGTGGACCTCGCGCTGCGCGAGGTCTTCGACCACCCGCAGCTCTCGGCCATGGCCGCGCGCATCGACGCGCAGCGCGACCCGGAAGCGGCGCTGCCGCCCACCGCGATCCCCGCCGTGCCGCGCAACGGCCCGCTGCCGGTGTCGTACTCGCAGCGCCGCATGTGGCTGGTGCAGCAGATGACGCCCGAGACCACGGCCTACAACATGCCGTTCGCCGTGCGGCTGCAGGGCGAACTCGACCCGGCGCTGATGGAGCGCACGCTCGACGCGGTGAGCCGCCGCCACGAAGCCTTCCGCACGCGCTTCGAACTCATCGACGGCGAGCCCATGCAGATCGTCGGCGACCACGTGCCGGTGTCGTTGCAGCAGATCGACTTCAGCCACCTGCCGCTGGACGAGGCCGAGGCGGCGGCCCGCGCCGCGCTCACCGCGCTGGCCCAGCGGCCGTTCGACCTCTCGACCGCGGCGCTGCACCACGTGCACCTGCTGCGGCTGGGCGCGCGCGACCATGTGCTGATCTGGGTGATGCACCACGTGATCGGTGATGCCTGGTCGGCCGGCGTGCTCATGCGCGACCTCAACGAAGTCTTCACCGCGCTGCAAGCCGAGCGCGAAGCGGCACCGCGCCCGACGCGGATCGACTACGCCGACTACGCGGTGTGGCAGCGCCAGACCCTGCAGGCGCAAGCATTGGACGGGCAGATGGCGTACTGGCGCCAGCGCCTGAGCGGCCTCGAACCCCTGAGCCTGCCCACCGACCGCCAGCGCCGCGGCGCGGCCAATGGCCGTGGCGGTGGCGTGGTGCGCGACATGCGCCCGGGCCTGCTCGGCACCCTTCAGCGCTTCAGCGCGGCCCACGGCGTCACGCCCTACATGACGCTCATGGCCTGTTTCGCGATGCTGCTGGGCCGCGTATCGGGCCACGAGGACGTGGCCGTGGGCACGCCGATCGCGAACCGCCGCCGCTTCGAGGCCGAACACCTGGTGGGCACCTTCGTGAACACCCTGGTGATGCGCACCGACCTCTCGGGCAACCCCAGCTTCGAGGCGCTGCTGGCGCGCGTGCGCGACGCGGCGCTCGACGCCTACGCGCACCAGGACGCCTCTTTCGAGCGCCTGGTCGAGGAACTCTCGCCGGGCCGCGACGCCACCGCCTCGCCGCTGGTGCAGGTCATGTTCAACGTGATCAACACGCCCATGGACATGCCGACCTTCGGGAACCTGAAACCGAAGATCTTCGAGTTCGACCGTGGTGCCGCGCAGTTCGATCTCTCGGTCACCGTCGACACCCAGCTCTACGGCAAGGTGCACCTGGAGTTCGCCGAAGACCTGTTCGATCGCGCCAGCGCCGAACGCCTGAGCGACGCCTACATGGCCCTGCTCGACCAGGTGCTGCAGGCGCCGCAGCAGCCCATTGGCAGCTACTCGGTGCTCTCGGCCCGCGACGCCGACCAGCTCGCCCGCTGGAACGACACCGCCGCCGACTACCCGCGCGAGCTCAACCTCGACCAATGGCTGCAGCGCCAGGCCGAGGCCACGCCCGACGCCATCGCGCTGGTGCAGCCCGGCGCGGGCGAGCTCACGCAGCAGGAACTGCATGGGCGCGCCAACGCGCTCGCGCGCCTGCTGCGCGAGCGCGGCATCGGCCGCGGCGACCTCGTGGGCCTGTGCACCGAGCGCGGCCTCGAGATGGTGGTGTCGCAGCTCGCGGTGCTCAAGAGCGGCGCGGCCTATGTGCCGCTCGATCCCACCTACCCGGCCGACCGCCTGGCCTACATGGCCGAAGACGCCAAGCTCGCGCTGCTGGTGACCGAGTCGGCCCTGGTCGACGTGCTGGACTGGCCGCGCGACCAGACCCTGCTGCTCGACATCGACCTGCTCACCGCCTTCACCGACGAGAGCCCGCTCGCGCCCGACCCCGAGCGCGACGCGCGCCCGCAGGACCCGGCCTACGTCATCTACACCTCGGGCTCCACCGGCAAACCCAAGGGCGTGGTGGTGCACCAGCAGGCGGTGGTGAACTTCCTCGCGAGCATGGCGAAGCAGCCCGGCCTCACGGCCGACGACTGCCTGCTCGCGGTCACCACGCTGTCCTTCGACATCGCGGTGCTCGAATTGCTGCTGCCGCTGAGCGTGGGTGCGCGCGCCGTGCTGGCCAGCCGCGACGACGCGGTCGACGGCCTGGCGCTCAAGCAGCTCTGCGAGGAATACGGCATCACGGTGATGCAGGCCACACCCTCGACCTGGCGCATGCTGATCGAGGCCGGCTGGCAGGGCCATGCGGGCTTCAAGGCCCTGATCGGCGGCGAAGGCCTGCCGGGCGACCTGGCCGCGCTGTTGCTGGCGCGCTGCGGCGAGCTCTGGAACATGTACGGCCCCACCGAGACCACGGTGTGGTCGACCTGCTGGCGCGTGACGGGCACCGAAGGCATCAGCATCGGCACGCCGATCGCCAACACCACGGTGCAGATACTCGATGCGCGGCTGCAGCCCTGCCCCATCGGCGTGCCGGGCGAGATCTGCATCGGCGGCGAGGGCGTGACGCTGGGCTACCTGCAACGCGCCGAGCTCACCGCCGAGCGCTTCGTGCCCGATCCGCTGCGGCCCGGCCAGCGCCTCTACCGCACGGGCGACCGCGGCCGCTGGCGCGCCGACGGCCTGCTCGAACACCAGGGCCGCATGGACTTCCAGGTGAAGGTGCGCGGCTACCGCATCGAGCTCGGCGAGATCGAGACCGCGCTCACCGCGCACCCGGCCATCACGCGCGCCGTGGTGATCGTGCGCGAGGACCGGCCCGGCGACCAGCGCCTGGTGGCCTACCTGGTGAGCGAGGGCGAGATGCCGGCGGTGCAGGCGCTGCGCGACCACCTGCGCGGCTCGCTGCCCGACTACATGGTGCCGCAGCACTTCGTCGGCCTCGACGCCATTCCGCTGTTGCCCAACGGCAAGATCAACCGCCACGCGCTGCCCGCGCCGGCCGCCGAGGCGCACAGCGGCGGTGAGCGCGACGAGGCCGGTTTCATCGCGCCGAGCACGCCCACCGAGCTCGAGCTCGCGGCCATCTGGGCCCGCCTGCTCGGCGTGGAGCGCGTGGGCAGCGCCGACAACTTCTTCAACCTCGGGGGCCATTCCCTGCTGGCCATGCGCGCCGTCGCCGAGATCAACAGCCGCCTGAACACCCGCATCACCGTGCGACAGATGATCTTCGACAACCTGGGCCAGATCGCGCGCGCCATCGGCATGGAGGACCGCAACCGATGACGCCCCTGCGCTTCGGCGGCCCCGACAACCCCCTGTATGGCGTGTTCCACCCCGCGCACCCGGCCCGCAACAGCGGGCACGCGGTGCTGCTGTGCAATCCCCTGGGCCAGGAGGCGGTGCGCATCCACCGCCTCTACCGCCTGCTGGCCGAAGAACTCGCGCAGGCCGGCACGGCCGCGCTGCGCTTCGACTACTTCGGCACCGGCGAGTCCTTGGGCGAGGACGAAGACGGCCAGCTCGATCGTTGGGTCGACGACCTGCGCCTGGCCCACGCCGAGCTGCTGCGCCGCTCGCGCGCGCGGCAGCTCTCCTGGGTCTGCGCGCGGCTGGCCGGCGTGATCGCCGCGCGCGCCTGCGTCGGCCTGACGCCGGCGCCGCACCGCATCGGCCTGTGGGCGCCCGTGGTCTCGGGCGAGGCCTACCTCGCCGAACTGCGCGGCGCGCACGAGCGCGCGCTGCAGCCGCTGCGGCAAGCCGGCGCCCTGCCCCCGACCGGCGCCGACACCGCCGAGGGCACCATCACCTGCACCGAGCTGCTGGGCTTCGGCCTGCACCCCGAACTGCCGGCGCAGCTGGCCCGCGTGGGCGCGGCCGATTACCGCGCGCTGCGCGCCAGCGAGGCCGTGGTGCTGACCCACGAACCCGACCCCATGCCCGAGGACCTGGCGCAGGCCCTCAACGGCGCGGGCATCGCGGCCGTGCACCAGTCGGTGCCGGTGCATTTCGACTGGACCTCGGAGGAGGCGGTCAACACCGCACTGGTGCCGCAGCAGGCGCTGCAGGCGCTGTCCCAATGGATCCGGGGGATCGACGCATGAAGGAAGTCCCGCTCGGTTTCGGCAGCGACCGCCACCTGATCGGCACGCTGACCCTGCCCGCCTCGACCACCCCGCGCGGGCCGGCCTTCATCCTGCCCAATGCGGGCGTGGTGCACCGCATCGGCCCGCACCGCCTGCACGTGAAGCTCGCGCGCGCGCTGGCGCGCCAGGGCCACCCCTGCCTGCGGCTCGATCTCTCGGGCGTGGGCGACAGCCGCACGCCGGCCGACGCCGCCCCCTTTCAGCAACAGGTGGTGCACGACCTGCGCCAGGCCATGGACCACCTGCAAAAAATCTGTTCGATGGACAGCTTCGCCATCGCGGGCATCTGCTCGGGCGCGCACAACGGCCTGGCCACGGCCCTGGAAGACCCGCGCGTGAAAGGCCTGTGGATGCTCGACGGCTACGTGTATCCCACGCCGCGCACCCACACCGTGCGCCTGCAGCGCCAGCTCGCGGCCGACCCGACGCGCACCCTGCTGTCGTGGACGCGCTCGGCCATCGAACGCGGCGCGCGTGGCCTGCTCGGTTCGGACGCCGTGCCGGCCGGCAAAGCCGATGCGGGCGACAACGCCCCGCCGCCCGAGGCCTTCGCGCGCGCGATCCAGTCGCTCGTGGACCGCGGCACCTCGGTGTACTTCATGTACACGGGCAGCCTGCTCTGGACCTACAACTACCCGGAGCAGTTGCGCGACGCCTTCGCCCAGCACGACTTCGTGAACCGTGTGCGCTGCGACTACGTGCCCGAGATCGACCACACCGCCACCACGCTTGCGGCGCAGCGGCTCGTGATCGAACGCCTGGGCGGCTGGGCCGCCGAACTCGCGGCGGCGGGCGCCACGCCCGCTTGAATCCGCCCGAACAGGCGCCGGCCTCAGTAGCCGCGCAGCCGCGCCCACTGGTGCCACAGCGCGGCCTTGCAGCCGTCGCGCAAGGGCGAGCGGCCCACGTGGCCGGGCGCGATGCCCACCGGGCCGAGCCACTTGCGCATGCGCTGGTTGAAGTTCAGCGTTTCGCGCCACATCATGGTTTGCGCGGTGTTGAAGATGATGGACATCGACACCGACACCTCGCCCGGCCCGTTGCGCACGTGGTGGCCCGACACGAAGGGAATGTGGATCGCCTGCCCGGGCTCGAAATCGAAGGTGGTGGAATAGCGGTCTTTTTCGGGGCCCCAGGGCAGCTTCGTGCTCACGTACGACACATAGTTTTCGCAGTCGGCGTCGGTGACCACGCGCTCGTCGAAGGGCATGGACACCGTGACCTGCTTGCTGCCTTGAAACTGCAGCAGAAAGGTCGAGTACCGGTCGATGTGGAAGGGCGTGACGCTGTTGGGCGAAGCGATGAAAAGATAGAGCTTGGGCGTGACCGCCTTCACGCCCACGCCGCGCTCGCGCATCAGGGTTTCGACGTCACCGATCAGCGCCTCGTACAGCTCACGGAAGGACTCGTCGACCTGCGGCGAATTCACCATGATGTAGGAATCGGACGTGCGCAGCGTTTCGATGGTTTCCTCGATGCTGCGGTCGATCGGCCGCTGCCGGAAGGTCTTCTCGAAGTTGTCGTCGGTGGCGAGCAGCCGCGTGGAATACATCACCTGCCCTTGCGGCAGGCGCGGTATCACCCGAGCGAGGTTCTCCATCGAGAGCGCGGGATGCCCCAGGAGCCGGTGCTCGAACCGAAAGGGCTGGTGGTCCAGCCACTGTGCATTCACCCCCTGCCCGAAACATTGCAGCATGCTTCGCCTCCAGGTGCGGGCCCGTTGTGGCCCGTGTGTGCATTGATGTGTGCGTTCGATTGTGTGCTTTTCAATGGCGCACAACAATTGCGCCGCGCGCGCGGCGTTGCCTTTGCCACACAATGCGGGCAGCTCCCGATGGCCAAGCGCGGGTGCCCTTTCATCCGACGCCGCCCCCACCGATCCATGCCCCGCATTGCGCTGGTCCTGAACCATCCGGTCCGCCTTCAGGCCTGGCTCTTCCACCACCCCCGCGCCACCGAAGGCGCCCCCGCCGACGATCCCTGGCTGAGTCCGGCCGAGCGCGCGCGCGTGCTGCGGCTGCGTTTTCAGCGCGATCGCGTGCGCTACGTGCACCGCCGGCGCGCGCTGCGCGCGGTGCTCGGCGAGCGCCTGGGCCTGCCCGGCCCGGCCGTGCCGCTGCGCCTGGGGCTGCACGACAAGCCCGAGCTCGACACCGCGGCGCTCACCGCGCCCGCGCCGCACTTCAACATGAGCCACCACGAAGACCACAGCCTGGTGGTGCTCTGCGACGAGGCCGAGGTCGGCGTGGACATCGAAGGCGAGCGCGGCTGGCCCGACATCGACGCGCTGGCCGCGATGAATTTCACGCCCGCGGAAATCGCGGGCTACCAGGCGCTGCAGGGCGCGCAGCGCGAGTCGGCCTTCCTGCGCGTGTGGACGCGCAAGGAGGCCTGCCTCAAGGCCGTGGGCACCGGCCTCGCCATCGACCTCAAGGCGCTGCATGCCGGCATCGAGACCGACACCCGCGAGGTGCCCGTGCCCACCGACGCCGGCACGCGGCCGGTGCTGCTGTCCAGCGCCACGGCGCCCGGCGGCCTGCTGGTGGCCGTGGCCACGCGCTGCTGACCCTGCCCCAACACCCCACCGGAAACCCCAACGTGAGTTCAGTCCGCAAGAAGTTCGGCATCCAGCTCATTGCGAGCAACGCAGAGACCGTGGGGCATTTCGCGCTCAGCATCGTGCTCGCGCGCCTGCTCACGCCCGACGACATCGGTGTGTACTCGATGAGCGCGATCCTGGTGGCGATCGCGCACATCTTCCGCGACTTCGGCGTGAGCTCGTTCATCAAGCGCCAGAAAGAGCTCACGCCCGAGGCCATCCGCTCGGCGCTGGGCGTGGTGATGTTCACCTCGTGGTCGGTGGCGCTGCTGCTCTACCTCGGCTCGTCGCACTGGGCGGGCTTTTTCGGTGAGCCGCGCGTGGAGCGCGTGGTGGAGGTGCTCGCGCTGGGCTTCGTCTTCATCCCGTTCGGTGCCATCCCGGGCGCGATCCTGGTGCGCAACCTCGAGGTGGTGCGCACCGCCAAGGCCGGCCTGGCGTCGCTCGCGGTCTACATCACGGCTTCGGTCGTGCTGGCCTGGCAGGGCGCGGGCTACATGACCATGGCCTGGGCCAACCTGATTCACATCCTGGCGCATTGCGTGGCGATCCGCTGGGTCTCGCTCGACCGTGCGCCCATCATCCCGAGCCTCAAGGGCTGGTCGCACATCGCCAATTTCGGCGTCGGCACCATCATGACCTCGTCGCTGCGCGCGCTCGACAACGCGATCCCCGACGTCATGCTGGGCCGCCTGAGCACGCCCGCCGCGGTGGGCCTGTTCAGCCGCGCCAATTCCACGGTGAACATCGCGAGCAGCGCGCTCATGCCCGCGGTGAACTACTTCGCCCTGCCCTACCTCGCGCGCCTGCACCACCGCAACGAAGACCTCGCGGCCGAGGTGTGCAAGATCACCTCGTACCTGGCCACGCTGCTGCTGCCCGCGCTCGCGCTCACCGCCATCCTGGCCCAGCCGATCGTGCTGTTCCTCTATGGCGCCCAGTGGCTGCCGAGCGCGGCGGCCATTCCCTGGCTGTGCGTGGCCACCGGCATGGGCGTGCTGTTCTTTTTCACCCAGCCCGCGCTCACGGGCATCGGCAAGCCCTACCTGGCGGGCCTGCCGATGGCAGCGCTCATTGCCATCAAGGTGGGCGTGGCCTGGTGGCTGTTCGACGGCACGCTGGCGCGGTTCGCGCAGTCGCTCATGCTCGGACAGTTCATTGCACTGCCCGTGGTGGTGTGGGTGAACCGGCGCTTCCTGCACATCGGCGTGAGGCAGTGGCTGCGCTCGGTGCTGCCGGTGCTGTTGATGACCGCGCTCACGGTCGCCGCCGCGCTGCTGGTCGAATGGCTGCTGCCGCCCATGCCGCCGCTGCTGCACATCGTGGCGCTCGGCCTGCCTTCGCTCGCGGTGTGGGTCGCGGCCACGGTGGCGCTGCGGCTGCCGCTGGGCGTGGAGGTGACGGCGATGCTGGCGCGGCGCAAGGCGCCCAAGGCCTGAACGGCGCGCGGCCTCAGGCCGCGCCGGCGTCGCTGTCCTGCAGGTCGATGCGCGCGGCGAGTTCGCCCGCGCGATCGTAGGCGAGCACGTAGAACAGTTCGTTCGGCCGGGGCGCGCGGCGGATGAAGCCGATGTCTGCGACCACCGTGCTGCGGTAGAGCGTGCGCAGCAGGCCCACGGCGCGCTGCGCGAGCGTGGGCATGGCCACCGGCGGCGTGGCCTGCAGGTCGTGCTGGGCCTCGACCGCGAGCCGCTTGAGGAAACGCGTGCGCGCGTCCATCGGCACCGACACCACGCTGTCGAACAGGGTGCCTTCGGGCAGCCCGTGGGGCAGGCCGATCTCGCCGTCGTTGGGCCCCACGGGATGGGTCTTGGTGTAGCCCAGGTGGTTGGTGTAGAGCCAGAGCTCGCCCTCGCGCAGGCCCACCTGCTGCAGGGCCTGCAGCGTGGCCAGCGTGGAGCAGCGGTGGTCGGGGTGCGGGTCGAGCTGCGGGTGCGGCACGGCGATGCGCTGCGGGCGCACCTCGCGCAGCAGCGCGGCGATGTCGTCGACCAGGCCCTGCCAGGTGGCCTCGGCGGGCGTGCGCTGCGGCGCGATCGGGTTGTGGCGGCGCACGCCGGGATCGCTCTCCTGCAGGAACTCGGCCTGCACCGGGCCGCCGCCACGCTGCATGGCGGCCAGGGTGCCGTCGAAGTAGCCGAGGTTGGCGATGCGATCGAGCGGCACGCCGGCCATGCGCACGATGTTCAGGCTGTCCCACACGCGGATGCCGGCCTTGGTGCGGTAGGACTCGACCGGGTCGTCGAAGTGCGTGCCATAGGCGTTGGGCCCGGCGTCGCCCTGCGTGACCGTGACGACCCAGGTCTGGCGGCGCGACACCAGGCTCCAGGCCGCGAGCTCGGCGTCGTCGGGGTGCGGCGCGATCACGAGCGTGCGCGCGTCGGGGTCGGCCACGGTCGAGGGCGCGAGCAGGTGCAGCACCGCCTCGGCGCCGTCCACCTGGAGCAGGCCGGTGCGCAGGCGCCAGCGCGGCGCGGCCCCGTTGGCCCGCAGCAGCGCCGTGGCATTGACCAGGCGGCGCCCGCGCGCGCCGCGTTCGACGTACTGGCGCACCCGCGCGCCCTCACCCTCCAGCTCGATCCAGGGGTCGGCGAGCAGGCCTGCGGCCGTGGCGCGCACGCGCAGTTCGAGGAAGGCCGAGCCGAAAGGCTGGTCGATCGTGGGCAGTTGCAGGCCCTCGGGCCCCAGGCTCAGGGCCTGCGTGCGCACCACCCGGTCGCTGCGCGGCAGATCGGCGTCGCGGCGCACATCGAAGCGCGTGCGCCAGCGGTACTGGTCGATGCGCTGCCACACCAGCCCCGCGGCCAGCAGGGCCAGTCCGGCCAGCCCCAGGCCGATCAGCGCCAGCAACACGTATCCCAGCGCTTCCATCATGGCGCCCCTCCCCTCGTTGTGTGTGTCAGGCCCAACCGAAGCGCCAGCCCGCGCGCAGGCCCTGGCGCGCCAGCGCGCCGCGCGGCCCGGCGCCCACCAGGCCCTTGTAGAAGCGGTGCTCTTCGTTGGCGAAATCGCGCTTGGCGGGCGAGTCGCCCACGCCGCGGTCGATCAGGGCGATGCCCGCCGATGCGCCGTGCTGGATCACGTGGCGCAACAGGATGCGGCCGGGCGAATAAGCCGCGTAGGCCTCGTCGTAGACCGGAAACCAGAAGTGCAGCACATCCCGGCACTGCAGGCCGAAGTGCGCGGCGATCAGCCGCTCGCCGATGCGCAGCGTGCTGATGCGGCCGTGGCACAGCGGATCGGTGGACGGCAGCAGCGCGTGCAGCAGTGCGCGGTGGCCCGCCACGCCCAGCGGCGGCCGCCGCACCCCGGTGCGCGCGTACTGCGCGAGCTTGAGCGCGATGAGCTGTTCGAGCGCGCCCTGCGGATCGGGATCGTCGAGCGCGAAGCGGATCTCGCCGTGCTCGCGCTCCAGCCGCTTGGTGCGCCGTTCGGTGTCGGACACCAGCTTGCGGTCGCGCTCGCGCAGTTCGGCCCAGTAGGCCTCGGCACCGGCGCGGAAGTTGGTGCGCAGGCCGGTCTTGGGCTGGTCGCCGGGCATGCCCATGTCGAGCTGCGGCTGGTCGAGGTGGGTGAAGTACACGCAGGGCACGCCGGCCTGGCGCAACGCGCCCGCGAAGGGCTGTGCGAAGCCGGCCTGCGCGACCCAGCCGAAGTAGTCGGTCATGACCCCGCCGGGCGGCTCGTGCACGCCCAGGCGGCCGGGCCAGCCGGCCAGCCGCTGCAGCGGCAGAAAGCCCATCGCGCGGCCCTGCTCGCGCGCCACCAGCACCTGCACCGGGCCCACCGTGCGGTGCACGGCCTCCGCGTAGGTGGCGCTCATGAAGGCCGCGGGAAACTGGTGCCCCTGGGCGAGCAGGCTGTCCCAGGCGGCGCGGTCGGCGCTCGCCAGGCGGTCGATGCGCACGCGCTCGGTGCGAAGGCGCTCAGCCGCCATGCGGGCCTCCGTGGCGCAGCCGCTTGAAGCCCGAGAGCACCCAGTACACCAGCGAGCGCGCCGGGCGGTAGCGGTGCAGCAGCGCGCGCCCGAAGGCGCGGTGGGCCACACCGGGGTCGCCCGACCAGAAGTGGTTGTAGCCGTGGTCGAAGTGGCAGCGGCCCAGGCGGCGGCGGAACTGCGCCGGCGTCACGGCGCGCCCGTCGGGGTCGGCCAGGCCGAAGCGCTCGCGCGCCGATTCGAGCACCTGCACCAGCGGGTTGTCCTTGACCATCTGGTGCATGGCGCTGGTGGGGCGCATGCGGTAGAGCGCGAGCACCGCGCGAAAGCGCTGCAGCCGGCCCTCGCGCGAGCAGCGCAGCCAGAAATCGTAGTCTTCGCCGCGCGACAGGCGCACGTCGAACTCGCCCACCTTCTCGTAGAGCGAGCGGCGCATCACGGGCGTGATCATGCCGAGCGGGCTGCCCATGAGGATGCGCGTGTAGCCCCAGCCACGGCGCGCCGGGTCGACCTCGTACACCGCGGGCAGCGAGGGAAAGT
This sequence comes from Hydrogenophaga sp. T2, assembly GCF_049843535.1. Lineage (NCBI taxonomy): Bacteria > Pseudomonadati > Pseudomonadota > Betaproteobacteria > Burkholderiales > Comamonadaceae > Hydrogenophaga > Hydrogenophaga sp. T2. The sequence continues at coordinate 12,811 of NZ_JBBHZJ010000004.1, forward strand.
AGCTGCTCGCGGGCGGGTAGGTGCCGTCGGGCAGGCAGGCCCAGCGCGCGATCTCGCCGTAGGCCACGTCGATGTCGGGATTGGCTTCGAGGAAGCGCACCTGGGCGTCGAGCTTGCCCGGCACCCACACGTCGTCGGCGTCGATGAAGGCGAAGTAGCGCCCGCGCGCGGCCGCCATGGCCAGGTTGCGGGCCCGCGACACGCCGCCGCGTTCGCCCTCGATCACGCGCACGCGCGGATCGCGGCGCTCGAATTGGCGGTAGTCGCCGTCGGTGGAGCCGTCGTTGACGACGATGAGTTCGAGGTCGCGGAACGACTGCGTGAGCACGCTCGCCACCGCTTCCTCGATCCAGGGAAACGCGTTCCACGCCGGCATGATCACGGACACCAGGGGCGCGGCGCCCTCGGTCGTGCGCTGATCGAGCGGGATGGTCGGCTCAGTCAAAGGCATGTATCAGTGGGCCGCGGCGGCCTTGTCGGAAGTGGGGCTGGCAGAGCGCTCGGCGGTCGCCAGGACCTTGCGGGCTCGCATCTCGGCGGCATGTGCGTCACGCACGTGCACGCGCAGGATCTCCATCAACATGACCACCATGTAGATCAGTTCGAGGTAGGCCACGCTGACCGAGGCGCCGCCGGTCATGTAGGCCAGCACGGAGAGCATCAGCATGTCGCCGAGGTCGCGCGCCCAGGTGAAGCGCGGTCCCAGTTCCTGCGCCATGCGTTTGATGCTGCCGCGACTGTACAGGGCGTGGCTTAACATGCCGAGGAAGATCAGCAGCCCCACGAAGCCCTGGTCGCCCATGACCTCGAAGTAGATGCTGTGGGCCGCCTTGGCCTTGAACGGCGGGATCTCGATGTTGAGGAAGTCGAGCGGGCTCGGCGCGTCCTTGTAGCGGTCCCACACCGGCTGGTACTGCACGGCGTGGAAGCCGCCGCCGAACACCGGGTTGTCCACGGCGATCGCCGCGCTGATCTTCCAGGCCACCACGCGGCCCATGAACGAAGCGTCGCTGTCGGCGGTTTCGATGGTGGACAGGCGCGAGGTCCAGCGCTCGGGCGCGAACACGAACAGCAGACTGCCCAGCGTGGCCACGATGAGCAGCGTGCTCCAGCGCCGCCGCGAGGTCAGGATGAGCCAGAAGCCCACCACGGCGAGCGCGATGAAGCCCCCGCGCGAGCCCCCCGCCATGATGGCCAGCACGATCAGCGCGAAGGCCGCGAGAAAGCCCATGCGCATGATCCGGTGCCTGGCGTACTGGTAGAGGAAATACGCCAGCGGCAGCACCACCGCGAGCGCGGTGGAGAGGTGGTTGCGGTCGTAGATCATGCTGCCGCGCGGGCCGTACATGTTGTGCGCGCCGCCCGAGGACAGGGTCTTGAGCCCGTCGAGCACGCCATGGATGCCCATGCCGAACACGATCACCATCACCATCGCGTGGATGTGCAGGCGCTGGTGGATGAACATGGGCATGAGCAGGCAGAACACCATGACCTTGGCCAGCACCTCGTAGTAGGTGCCGTTGTCCTTGTTGCCGTCGAAGCCCAGCAGGAAGGCGATGGTCGCGTGCGTGAGCAGCAGCAGGTAGATCCACACCGTGCGGTTGGGCTTGTAGAGCGACCAGTCGACGCGCCGGAACAGCACCAGCAGGATCGCGATCATCGCGAACAGGAAGTTCAGCCGCGCGCCCTGCATGAAGCCGAACAGGTAGCTGGTGGGGATCAGCACCGCGGTCCAGCCCCACACCAGGTAGGCATTGACGGGGCGCACGATGGCCAGCGGGATCACCATCAGCATGGCGATGGCGAACATCAGGTCACGCATGGGCACCCCCTGCGAGCCGGCGGTGGCAGGGCCTGCGCGCGCTCATTCCTCGCCGTCCGTGCGGTAGCCCATGAAGCCCAGGGCCTGCGACTCGGGCTCGCTCGGGTCGTGGCGGAACAGCCGCCAGCACAGGTAGGTGACAGCGAAGACGTCCAGCGTGAGGATGAAGGCTTCCATGGCGGTGGCTCACTGCACGGTGATGCGCCGGTTGATGATCTTGAGCTCGATGTTGAGCTTGTCGGGCTTGGGGCCCACGTTGCCCTTGTTGCGCAGGATCACGAGCTCGGTTTCGTGGGCGCGGTGGTTGGCCGGCGTGGGAATGCGCGCGACCACCTCGAAGCGCGGCGAGGCCATCAGGCTCTCGAAGCGGCGCATCACCTCGAGGTCGGTCCAGAAGCCCGGCTGCATGACCACGTAGTGCACGCCGCTGGCGTCGATGATGTCGGCCATCTGCTCGACCGACAGGTCTTTCTGCTCGACACCGAGTTCGCGGCGCACCGCCACGCTGAGCAGGATCTTGTCGGCGCGCAGCACGCTCAGGTCGCGCCGGTCCTCGCGCGCGCGCAGGTTGAACACGAAGGAGCCATCGCGGTAGCCCGAGAACAGCACCACGCTGTCGCGCGGCGCCAGGCGTGTGATCTCGTCGACCACCTTGGCGTAGCCGTCCACGTAGAACACCGGGCGCCAGACGAAGGTCTGCACCGCCGTGGCCAGCACCAGCAGGCCCAGCACCGGCTTGAGCCAGCGCGCGGGCAGCAGCGCCGACAGGCCGACCACCGCGGCCAGCACCAGCGGCAGCAGCAGGTAGACGCTGTGGCGCGCCTCCTTGAGGTCGATCAGCGAATAGAACACGTAGCCGGCCACGAACCAGGTGAGCCAGAAGCCGCCGTCGCGGCCCTGCCCCGCCGCGCCGCGGCCGCGCCAGACCCAGGCGAGCGCGCCCAGCAGCGCCGCGGCCGTCAGGGCCCAGCCCATCTGCGAGGGAATCTGCCGCAGGTACCACAGCCAGCCCGCGAGGCTGGTGCGCGAGGCCACGGAATCGGCCACGCCGGTGACCGACTGCACGTTGGCCTGGCCGAACTTCACGGTGAGCACCATCAGCGGCACCAGCGCCACCGCCGCGATCAGCGCCACCGCCCAGTGGTGCCGGTTGCGCAGCACGCCCAGGCCGTCGCGCTGCCACAACGCCACCACGTAGGCCAGCGCCACGAAGGCCACGCTGATCTTGGTGTACATGGCCAGCACCAGCAGCGCGCCCGCGAGGTACAGGCGCGAGACCGGCGCGCCGCGCAGGTAGGCCACGAAGGCCACGGCGCTCCAGACCAGGAAGGCGAAGGCCGGCACCTCGAGCATCACCTGCCGGCCCCAGAAGGCCAGCTCGGGCAGGCACACCAGCAACAGGGCCACGCAGGCGGCCGCGAAGGGCGCGAGCCAGAAGCGCGCCAGGCGGTAGGTGCCCCAGCCCAGCGCCAGGTAGTGCAGGAACACCACCAGCAGCGCCACCTCGTGCGACACGCCCAGCAGCCCGAAGAACGGCGCGCTCAGCGCGTAGAACAGCGGCGGGTAGAACAGGATGGTGAGCGCCGGGTACTGGGCGTAATAGCGGTAGGCATAACCGGCCGGGTCGCTCAGGGGCATGGACGTGAGCAGGTCCCACACGAACACGCCGTTGAGCGCGTGGCGCGGCGCATCGCTCCAGTAGAAGGCGCCGCCGTGCGGGGCCTGCAGGAACAGCGCTGCGATCACCAGGGCGATCAGCAGCCAGGCCCAGCGGTCGGCGGTGGTGAAGCGGTCGGTCGTGTTCATGGGCTTGGCGTGTGCGGCAGGGCGGCGCTGGCGGGCGCCGCGGGGTCCTTGTGGGCCAGCGGCCGCATGAGCGCGAGCTGGCCGGCGGTGGTCTCGTCCCAGGAGAAACGTTCGGCGTGCGCACGCACGGCGGCGCGCGTGGGCCGCGCGCTCTGCAGCCGCTGCCAGGCCTCGGCCAGCGCGGCGGCATCGCGGCGCGCCATCAGCACGCCGGCGTCGGGCGTGCTCACCACCTCGGGCGTGCCCCAGATGTTGGTGGCGATCGCGGGCGTGCCGCAGGCCATGGCCTCGAGCAGCACGTTGGCCCAGCCCTCGCGGCTGCTGCACAGCGCGAGCACGTCGGCCGCGCTGTACCACCACTTGAGCTCGGTCTGCGGCACCACGCCGGCCCAGCGCACGCGATCGGCCACGCCCAGGCGCGCGGCCAGGGCCTTGAGCCGGCCTTCCTCGGGGCCGGCGCCCGCGATCAGCAGCGTCACGCCGGGCAGCGCCGGCAGGGCCTCGATGGCCAGGTGGTGGCCCTTGCGCTCGATCAGGTGGCCCACCGACAGCAGGTACGGCCCTTCGGGCGGCAGGCCCAGGCGCTCGCGCGCGGCCTCGCGCGGCTCGGGCACGAAGCGCTGCAGGTCCACACCGTTGCGCAGCGTGTGCAGCTTGGCGGGGTCGCCGCCGAGTTCGCGCAGGCTGTCCATGAGCGCCTGGCACACACCGATGGAGGCGTGCGCGCGCGCGGCCGTCTCGAGGATGAGCTTGCGCGGGTAGGCGTACTGCGGGATCAGGTTGAGGTCGGTGCCGCGCGCGGTGACCTGGAAGGGCTTGCCCAGCCACTTCGCGAGCAGGCCCGCGGCCACGCCGTCGGGGTAGTAGTAGTGGGCGTCGATCAGGTCGAAGTCGAAACCCTCGCGCTGCAGCCGGCGCGCCAGCGGCAGCGCGGCCAGCGCCATGGCCCAGGGTGCGAGGTTCATGCCCACCTTGGGCAGCAGCAGGTAGCGCGGGTGGTGCACCTCGAGCCCGTTGCGCACCTCATGACGCGGCGTGGCGGCGAATTGCGCGTACTCGCCGAAGCGTTTCGCGGTGGACGGGAACCAGGGCACGGGTGCGATGACCTTGGCCTGCACCTCGCCGCTCTTCACGAGCTCGCGCAGCCGCGTCTCGACGAAGATGCCGTGGATGGGGCGCACGCTGCTCGGGAACAGCGTGGAGAACAGCAGCACCTTGATCATGCGCGCGCTCCCGCGGTGCGGCCCTGCCCTGCCCGCGCGGCCTCGGCCAGCCGCACCGCGCGCTGCGCGTTGCCGCTCCAGGTCAGCCCGAGCCGGTCGATGGTGTCGGCCGAGCCCTGGCCCAGGCGGGCCCGCAGTTCGCCGTCGCGGCACAGGCGCGTGAGCGCGGCTTCGAGCGCGCCGGCGCCGTGCTCGTCGAACAGCAGCGCGTTCACCTCGTGCGTGAGCACCTCCATGAGGTTGGGCGTGGCCGGCGCCACCACCGCCTTGCCCAGTGCCAGGTACTCCATGAGCTTGAGCGGCGACGCATAGGCCGTGACGGCGGGCTGCAAGGCGATGTCGAAGGCCGCGACGTGGGCGGGCACCGCGTCGCGGTGCACCACGCCCGTGAAGCTCACGCGCTGCGACAGGCCCAGGCGCGCGGCCTGGGCTTCGAGCGCGGCGCGCACCGGGCCGTCGCCCACCATGAGCAGGTGCGACTCGGCCGGCGCGTCGGCCGTGGCCATCCAGTCGATGATGCGGTCGACCCCGTGCCATTCGCGCACGAAGCCGGTGAAGCCCAGCACCAGCCGGCCTTCGAGCCCGAGCGCGCGCCGGGCGGCCTCGGGCGTGGGTGCGCCCGCGAAGTGCGAGCGGTTGATGCCGTTGGGCACCACGTGGATGCGCTCGGCCGGCACGCCATGGGCGCGCACGTGCTGCGCAAGCACCGCCGTCACGGGCAGCACGGCGTCGGCGCCGCGCCAGGCCGTGCCCTCGGCCCAGCGCGCCAGGCGTTGCAGCGACAGGCCGCCGCTGTGCTGCGCGCGCTCCTGCACCAGCGGCGCGTTGACTTCGAGCAGCAGCGGCAGGCCCAGGCGGCGCTTGGCCATCAGGCCCGAGAGCAGGAACAGGTTGTAGCGCTCGTAGATCGCGTCGGGCTGGAACTCGCGCGCGGCGCGCAGCAGCTTGCGGTAGGCCACCGCGCTGTAGGCGAGCTCCATGAGTTCGTAGACCGCACGCGGCAGCCGCGCCTTGAGGCGGTGCACCCAGCCCACGCCGCCGCCCATCTGACCGGTGTCGTCGCCGACCATGGGCGCCACCACGCGCACCTCGTGGCCCAGGCCGCGCAGCGCGTCGATCATTTCTTCGATGTGCACGGCCTGGCCGTCTTTGCTGGCGGTGCGGTGGTGGTAAAGGATGCGCATGGCGGGCGGCCTCAGGCCGGCTGGGGCTGCGGCTCGCCGGCGAACAGCGCGGCGTAGGACGCGACCATGGAGTCGAGGGAGAAATGCGCCACGGCGCGGCGGCGCGCGGCCAGCCCCAGTCGCAGGGCCAGCGAGGGGTCGTCGTGCAGGCGCAGCAGGGCTTGCGCGAGCGCGGCCTCGTCGTCGCTGGGCACGAGCAGGCCGTCGCTCTCGGGGGTGATGAGGTCGGGCGTGCCGCCCACGGCCGTGGCGACCACGGCGCGCGCGCTGGACATGGCCTCTTGCAGCGTGCACGAGGTGCCTTCGGCCTGCGAGGGCAGCGCGAACACGTCGAAGCTGCGCAGCTGCTCGGCCACGTCGCTGCGCGCACCGGGCAGCCAGGCGAGTTCGCGCAGACCGGCCTCGCCCAGCACGCGCTCGACCTCGGCCTTGAGCGGGCCGTCGCCCACCATCACCAGGCGCGCGCGCGGCTGCAGATCGGGGCGCTCGCGCAGCAGGCGCACGAAGGCGCGCGCGAGCAGCGGCTGGTTCTTCACCGTCATCATGCGGCCCACGGTGCCCACGATCCAGTGTTCGCCGGGCGTGAACGGGCAGCCCGCGGGCGGATCGCCCGCGCCGGGCCGGAAGGCCTGGGTGTCCACGCCATTGCCCACCAGGCAGCGGCGGTGGTCGGCCACGCCGATGGCGGTCTGCAGGTAGCGGTCGAGGTCGGCCGAGACCGACACGAAGCGCGTCACGAAGGGCGCGTAGAGCCGGCGCAGCCAGCGGTAGCGCGGGTTGCGGCCGTCGGGGTCGGCCGCGTCCCAGCCGTGCTCCACGTGGATGCGCTGCGGCACGCCCGCGAGCGCGGCCACGGGCACGATTTCCAGCGGCGCGATGTTGCAGGTGTGAAGCACCTGCGGGCGCAGCTCGCGCAGCAGGCGCCAGATGCGCGGGTAGAGCTTGAAGGCGTGGCCCGGCGGCTTGTCGAGCGCGATCAGGCGCACGTCGGGGCGTTCGATGCGCTGCGCGAAATCGCCCACCGTGGTGAGCGAGAGCACCACGTGCTCGAAGCGCTCGGCCGGCAGGCGGTTGATGAGCTGCACGATCACGTTCTCGAGCCCGCCCATGTCAAAGCGGTAGACGACGTGCACCACGCGGGTCTTCATGCAGCCACCTCGGCCTGCCGAAGAAAGGCCTCGAACATCACGAACATCCACAGCGGCGTGGCGTGGTCGCTGGTGCCGGCCTGGTGCTGGTCGTACAGCTTGCGCAGCCGCTCCGGCTGGAACAGGCCGGTGCCGAGCAGCCGATCGCCCGTGACGGCTTCGCGCGCGCGCTCGGCCAGCGGCCCGCGCAGCCAGCTCGCCAGCGGCACGGAAAAGCCCATCTTGGGCCGGTAAAGCACGTCGTGCGGCAGCATGGGCTCCATGGCGCGCTTGAGCAGGGCCTTGCCCTCGCCGCCGTCGATCTTGTGGCGGTTGGGCAGTGTGGCCAGCCATTCGATGAGCTCGTGGTCGAGCAGCGGCTCGCGCACCTCGAGCGAGTGCGCCATGCTCGCGCGGTCGACCTTGGTGTTGATGTCGCCCACCAGCCAGGTCTTGTAGTCGATGTACTGGATCAGCGCGAGCGGGTCGTCGGTGCCCGCCGCCTCGGCGTGCTGCGCGAACACGTCGAGCGAGCTGTAGCCCCCGAGCTGCTGCTGGAAGGCCGGCGTGTACAGCGCGGCGCGCTGCTCGGCGCGCAGGTGCGACATGCTGTGGTGGTAGGCCTGCACCGAGTCCATGGCCAGGGCCTGGAAGGTGGTCTTGGCGCGCAGCGGGCGCGGCGCCCAGTCGGCCTTGGGGTAGATCGAACCCAGCGCACCGAACACCGGCCGGCGCACGCCCAGCGGCAGCCGGCTGCGCAGCGCCTCTTCGCCCAGGTGCATGCGGTAGCGGCGGTAGCCGCCGAAGCTCTCGTCGCCGCCGTCGCCCGAAAGCGCCACGGTCACGTGCTTGCGCGCCATTTCGCAGACGCGGTAGGTGGGCAGCGCCGAGCTGTCGGCGAAAGGCTCGTCGTAGAGCCAGGCCAGGCGGTCGATGAGGCCGAAGTCGTCGGTGCCCACGATCTCCAGGCGGTGGTCGGTGCGGTAGCGCTCGGCCACCTGCTTCGCGAAGTCCGACTCGTTGAATTTCGGGTCGTCGAAGCCGATGGCGCAGGTGTGCACGGGCTGCGGCGACAGGCCGGCCATGGTGGCCACCACCGCGCTTGAATCGACGCCGCCCGAGAGAAAGGCGCCCAGCGGCACGTCGGCGATCATGCGCAGCTCGACCGATTCACGCAGGCGCTCGCGCAGCTCGGCTTGGGCATCGGCGGCGCTGATCGGGTTGTCGTTGGTGAAGCGCACGTCCCAGTACGGCACGGGCTCGGGCCGGGCCGGGCCGCCGCGGCGCAGCGTGAGCGTGTGCGCCGACGGCAGCTTGTGGGCGTTCTGGTAGATGCAGCGCGGGTCGGCCACGTAGCCGAGCGAGAAATAGTCTTCCACCGCAAGCGGGTCGATGCGTCGCTCGAACGCGGGGTGCGCCGTGATGACCTTGAGCTCGGAGCCGAACACGAAGCTGCCATCCGGCAGCCAGGCGTAGTGCATGGGCTTGACGCCGAGCCGGTCGCGCGCGAGGAACAGCGTTTGCTGGCGCCGGTCCCAGATGGCAAACGCGAACATGCCGCGCAGGCGCTGCACGCAGGCCGGGCCCCAGGCCTCCCAGGCGCGCACGATCACCTCGGTGTCGCTGCGCGTGCGGAAGCGGTAGCCCAGCGACTGCAGCTCGGGCATGAGCTGGCGGTAGTTGTAGATCTCGCCGTTGAAGACGATGGCCACGCTGCCGTCGTCGTTGAACTGCGGCTGGTCGCCGGTGGACAGGTCGATCACCGACAGCCGCCGGTGGCCCAGCGCGAGGCCAGGTTCGAGGTGCAGGCCGTCGCTGTCGGGACCGCGGTGCGACTGCACGTCGTTGATGCGGCGCATCAGCGCGGGGTCGAAGGGCCGCAGGCCCTGGGGGTCGAACAGACCGGCGATGCCGCACATGCTCAGGCGTCCTGGTGGAGGTCGGCGTCGATCGCGCTCAGGTGCGCGGTCCAGCCGAAATGGTCGATGGCGAAGGCGCGCGCGCGCTCGCCCTGCGCGCGGCGCGCGGCCGGGTCGGCGAAGGCGTCGAGCACGGCCTGCACGAAGTCGGCGGCGGTCTCCGCGCGGTGCAGGCCCTGTTCGGCGCTCGCGCCGATGGCCTCGGCGCACGAGGGCACGGTGGCCACGGGCTGGCCCATGGCCATGGCCTCGAGGATCTTGTTCTGCAGGCCGCGCGCCACGCGCAGCGGCGCGACCACGGCGGCCGCGTGTTGCAGGTAGGGCCGCACGTCGGGCACCGTGCCGGTGACGCGCACCGCATCGCTGGCCAGCGCCTGCACCGCCGAGGCGGGGTTGCGGCCCACGATCCAGAAGCGCGCCTGCGGGTGGCGCGCGCGGATCGGGGCCAGCATGTGCTCGGCGAACCAGCGCACGCCGTCGATGTTGGGCCAGTAGTCCATGGCGCCGGTGAACACGATGGGCAGCTCACCGGCCTCGAAGGGTGACGGCAGCGCCGCATCGGGCTGGAAGAAGTCGGCGTTGACGCCGTTGCCCATGGCCTTGACGCGGCCGCGGCAATCGGGCGCGAGCGAGAGGAACAGCTCCACCTCCTGCGGCGTCACGAAGTACGACTGGCGCGCCTGCAGCGCGGTGGCGCGTTCGTGCGCGAGCAGCAGGCGGCCTTCGCGCGCGTACACCGCCGACATCGGCCAGCGGTGGTTGGCCGCGTACTGGGTCCACTTCACCGAGTCGGCGTCGACGATGTCGACCAGCATGGGCACCCGGGGCAGCAGCTCGGCCGCGAACGGCGACATGGTGGACGAGAACACCACGCTGGCGTGCAGCTCGTGCTCGCGCGCGATGCGGCGCACCCACTCGCGCATGCCGGCGTGGCGGTAGAAGCTCAGCGACAGCGCCTCGCCGCGCAGAAAGCCCTGCGCGCTCGCGAGCTTGCGCCAGCGCGGGTCGATGCGCACCAGGTGCAGGTCGGGGCAGATCGCCCTCAGCGCGTCCACGTGCTGTTCATCGGCGGGGTCGTCGATGAAAGTGCCCAGGAACACGCGGTGCTGGCGCTGCAGGTGGCGCAGCAGGTGGTACGAGCGCACCTTGTCGCCCTTGTCGGGCGGGTACGGCATGCGGTGCACCAGGTACAGCAGGTTGGCCATGGATCAGCCGAGGTGGCGCACGATGTGCGGGCCCAGCCAGTTGGCCACCGGCAGCGGCAGGCGCCGCCAGGTCGCGATCATGAGCCGGTACTTGGGGTTGGCCGGGTTGTTCTGCGGGATCGCGTCGCGCGTGAGCAGCCGGTACTCGTAGTGCAGCGGCGTGGGCTCGAAGCCCCAGTTCTTCTTGAACGCGTAGGGGCCGGTGCCCACCTTGCTGCGGCCGTAGTCGAACACCTTGAGCCCGCGCGCGCAGGCGCGGCGCAGCAGCTCCCAGTACTTGAAGTCGTTGGCCGCGAGCTCGCGCGCGGCGAAATCGTCGCCCGCGTAGTACGGCAGCACCTCGTCGCGCCAGTAGAAGCTCACCACGCTCGAGAGCGGCCGGCCCTCGGCGCTGCGCACGGTGAAGACCTCGCAGTCGTCGCCGAAGACCTCGCGCAGCGCGCGGAAGTAACGCTTGGACAGCGCGGGCGTGCCGTGGCGGTGCACGTTGTCGGCGTAGAGCGCGAAGAAGGTGTCGACGTCGGGATCGACGGTGGCGACCAGGCCGTTCTTGATGCCCTTGCGCACCATGGCGCGCTGCTTGCGCGGGATGGCGAGCATGTTGGCCTCTTCCGTGGGCTCGATGGGCTTGCGGAAGGTCACGTAGAGGTCTTGCGCGGGCCACTCGGGGTGGCGGCGCTCGGTGTTGCGCAGTTCCAGGTGCTCGACGCCGAGTTCGCGCGCCAGTTGCTCGGCGCGCATCACGAGCGCGGCCTCGGCCTCGGTGTCGAGCGCGGCCACGCCGCCATAGGCCGCGAAAGGCAGGCTCGAGAGCGAGCGCCCGAACAAACGGCTCTGCACGTGCGCCAGCGGCAGCACGCCGCGGATGCCGCTGGCGTCGCTGGCGAACAGGTAGTGCGTGTCGTGGCGGAACACCTCGCGCAGGATGCGCTCCCAGCCGGCGCGGTGGAAGAAGGTGGCCGAGGGACAGGCCGCCGCGAAGGCGTCCCAGCGGGCCACGGCGGCCACGTCGCGGCCGTCGAGGCGGTGAACGTGCAAGGTGTTCGCCTCAGGCAAGGGCCACCTCGTCGCGCGTCTTGGCGGGGGCCAGGTCGGGCAGAAAGATCCTGTCCATGCGGTCCCAGCGCAGATCGTCGAGCAGGCGGCGCAGCTTGGCCTCGTTGCGGTCGAGGTTGACGTAGTGGCGGAACTTCGACTTCAGGTCGGCCGCGGCCACGCGCGGCTGCTCGGGGTCGATCTCCCAGGGGTGGAAGTAGAAGATCGCGGGCTCGCCGTCGCGGGCGTTCACGGCCTCGATCATCCAGCGCGACAGCGCGTACGGGAACAGCCGGAAGTAGCCGCCGCCGCTCGACGGCAGGTTGCGGTTGAACATCCGCAGCGTGGTGGGCGGCACCTCGAGCAGGCCGTCGCGCACGGGGTGCGCGAAGCGCGGGGCATCGGGCATGCCGTAATGGTCGTGCTTGACCGGGTAAATGCTGGAGCTGTAGCGGTGGCCGGTTTCCAGCAGCACGTCGAGCGCCCACAGGTTGCGCTCGCCGATCGAGAAGCTCGGGGCGCGGTAGCCGATCACGCGCTCGCCGCCGATGTCTTCGAGCAGCTGCTTGGCGCGGGTCACGTCCTCGCGGAAGCCGGCCGGGTCGAGGTCGGTCACGCGCTGGTGGCCGTAGCCGTGGCTCGCGAGTTCGTGGCCCTGCGCCACGATGCGGCGGATCAGCGCCGGGTAGCGCTCGGCGACCCAGCCCAGGGTGAAGAAGGTGGCGTGGATGCCGCGTTCGGCCAGCAGGGCCAGGATGCGGTCGACGTTGCGTTCGACGCGGCATTCGCGCTGGTCCCACTCGGTGCGCGCGATGTAGGGGGCGAAGGCCGAGACCTGGAAGTAGTCCTCGACGTCGATGGTCAACGCGTTCACGTGCCGGGTCGGCATCAGCATGGCGTGCTCTCCTGCGAAGGGGCGGTGGCGGGGGCGAGGCCGCTCAACCGGTCGTTCCGTTGCCGGCGTTGGGGGTCTGGCGCTCGTCGCGGCCCGCGGGCCGGCCCTTGCGGCTCGCGGCCACGATCTGGCGCAGCGCGTTCAGGATCTCCAGGCTCACGCGCTCCTGGCGCAGCACGCTGCGCTCGATGCGCAGCAGCCGCTCGCCGAGTTCTTCGGCGTTCACCTGGGTGAGCTGCTGGTGCACCGCGTCGGCCACCGCGGGGTCGATCTCGAGATCGAGCGGGTCGAGCTCGTCGGTGAGCGTGGGCAGGCGGTCGGGCGGCGGTGCCACGGCCAGGTGGCCCCAGCGCTGCGGGTCGGCCGGCGCACGGGCGGGCGCGGGCGCGTTCTCGGCCTTGTACTCGGCGAGCACCTCGCGGAAGGCTTCCAGCGACAGGTGCGTCTGCTCGGCCAGGAAGCCCTGCAGCAGCAGCCGGTCCATGAGCAGGTTGATGCGGCGCGGGATGCCGCCCGATTCTTCCTGCAGCAGCGCGTAGATCGCCGGGTCGATGCTGGGGTTGCCGCTGTAGCCCGCGCACTTGAGGCGGTGCTCCACATAACCCTGCGTGTCTTCTTCGTCCAGCGGGCCGAGGTGGCAGCGCGCGGTCACGCGCTGGCGCAGCTGCAGCATGCCCGGGCTTTGCAGGATGTCGCGGAACTCGGGCTGGCCGATCAGGAAGGTTTGCAGCAGGGCCTGGTCACCGAACTGGAAGTTCGAGAGCATGCGCAGCTCTTCAACCGCCTGCGGCTGCAGGTTCTGCGCTTCGTCCACGATCAGCAGGCAGCGCTTGCCCTGCGAGACCTGGGTGATGAAGTAGGCCTCCAGGGCCATCAGCAGGTCGGCCTTGCCGTTGCTCTTGACGCTCACGCCGAACGCCGCGCACACCAGCTTGAGCGCGTCTTCGGCGCCGAGCTGCGTGCTCACGAGCTGGGCCGCCACCACGGTGCCGTTCTCCAGGCTGTCGAGCAGGTCGCGCACGATGGTGGTCTTGCCCGCGCCCACCTCGCCGGTGATGACGATGAAGCCCTCGCCGCGCATCACGCCGTACACCAGGTACGAGCGCGCACGGCGGTGCGGCTTGCCGCTGAAGTAGAAGCGCGGGTCGGGGTTGAGCTGGAACGGCTTGCTGGTGAGGCCGTAGAAGTCTTCGTACATGGGTCAGAACCGTTGAACCAGGGCGCCCAGGATCGCGGTCTCCCGGTAGGGAAGAAGGGAATCGGTGCTGGTGTGGCGCAGCAGCACCGAGCCGGTGGTGCGGCGCGCAAGCCGTGCGCTCAGGCCCACCGAGACCGCGGTCTGGCGGCTGCTCAGCGTGCTCACCTGGCCTTCGGTCTCGCGGCGCGTCAGCGAGAAGTTGAGCGCGAGCCGGGGCGTGAGGCGGTGCGCGTAGAGCACGGCCCAGCCCTGCTCGTCGAGCGTGTTGCTGAGGTCGAAGTCGTCACCGATGGCCTGCGCGTTGTTGAGCCGGCGCGCCGAGGAGCGCTCGATCAGGAAGGTGAGCACGCCGCGCTGACCAAGCAGCGCAGCGCTCAGTTGCTGGTTGCGCTGCACCGTGGCGCTGGCCGTGAGGTAACCGGGCAAGGTCGTGGAATCGCCCTGCAGGCCCAGGCGCGCGAGTTCGGACTGCACCAGCTGCGCGCGGCGCACGGGATCGGGTTCGAGCGACTGGTAGAGGTTGTTGAACAGCTCGTTGAGCGTGGCGCCGTTGGTGTCAAGGCCCAGCTGGCCGGTGTTGAGGCTGCGTGCGTCGGTGTAGCGCAGCAGCACCCGGCGCATGCGGTATTCGAGCGCGACGTCGTGGCCGTTGCCATAGAAGTGCTTGCTGCGCGAGGCCGCGACGCGCGCGAGCTCCACGGGCCGCCAGTCCACACCCAGGGTGTGGCTGTTGTAGCCGGTGCGCTCGGGCGTGAGCAGGTCGTTGTATTCACGACCGCCCTGCACGAAGCCCTGCAGCGTGGGCGTGAACGCGTAGCGCAGCAGCGCGAGCGCGGTCTGGTAGGTGGTGGAGCGCCCGGCGTTGTAGTCGATCTCGTTCTGCGAGGCCGACAGCTCCCAACCCAGCCGGCCCACCTCGGCCGCGCTGCCCAGGCGCGCGTTCCAGCCGGTCTCGTCCATGTCGTAGCGGTCCGAGATCGCGGTGCGCCAGCTCTGGCGCGTGTAGCGCAGCTCGTAGTCGAGCCGGTTGTCCCAGGTGCCGCGCAGGAACGGCGAGACGCGGAACCGCTTGGTCTCCGACAGGTTCGTGGGGTTGGTGCCGCCCACGGGCTGCGGACCGAGCGCGGACACGCGTTCGTCGCCGATGTTGCCGTTGAACTCGATGAAGGCCGCCTGGTTCCAGGCGTCGAGCAGCAGGTCGCTCTGCAACGCCTGGCGGCGCTGGTTCTCGCCCACGCCCAGCGCGGGGACCTGGCCCGACAGGCTGTAGTCGACGTTGCCCGTGAGGCGCGGCAGGTTGAACGCGGCGCTCACCCCGGCGCCGAGCTCGGTGGTGAGCTCGGCCTCGCGGTTGGTGTTGGCCAGGCGGTAGTTGTCGGAATAGGTCTGCGTGACGAACACCCGCGGCTCGATCCACAGGCGCGGCGGCGGGCCCGAGGGCCTCTCCAGCGTGGCGTCGGCCGCGCCGGCGGCGTTCGACGGTGCGGGCAGGCCCTGCGCGGCCAGCCAGGGGCTGACCGCCAGCAGGCAGGCTGCGGCGATCGCGTGCCGCAGGCCGGGCGTGGGGGAAACAGGGGTTCGCGTCACGGCGGGGTTCCTGCGGGGTTCAGGCGCTGGCCGACGAAGGCGCCGCGCTGTAGCCGTAGCCATAGCCGTAGGACGACTTGTCTTCCTTGTGCACCTGGTTGAGCACCATGAGCTTGATGGGGCAGCTCTCGATGGTCTCGAGCGCCTGGCGCACCTGGGCGCGCTGGGTGTGGCCGGCCTGCACCACCACCACGATCTGGCCCATGTGCGTGGCCAGCACGCGCGACTCGGTGGTCATGAGCAGCGGCGGCGAGTCGAACACGATCACGCGCTCGGGATAGCGGCGGCCCATCTCCTCGACCAGCGCGCTCATGGCGTCACTGGCCAGCAGCTCGGTGGCGCGCGCGTGCGGGCGGCCGCTGGGCAGCAGCGAGAGCTTGTCGATGTTGGTGCGCAGCAGCGCCTCGGACATTTCGAGCTGCTCGCCCATGAGCAGGTCCATGAGGCCGGGGCCCGAGGGCAGGCCCAGGGTCTTCATGACCGAAGGGCGCGACACGTCGGCGTCGACCAGCAGCACCGTGTGGTCGAGCTCCATGGCGATGCTCATGGCCAGGTTCACCGCGGTGAAAGTCTTGCCCTCGCCGGGCATCGAACTCGTGACCATGATGCGGTTGCCGTTGCGCACCGGCACCGCGCCCTTGCCCGTGGCATTGGCCAGCAGCGGGCGCTTGAGCACGCGGAACTGGTCGGCCGTGGGGCTTCGCTGGGCGTTCGGCGTGATGATGCCGGCCGCCTGCAGCACGTCGAGGTCGAGTTCGACGACGCGCGAGGTCACCGCCGGACGCGCCGGCTCGGAGGACAGGGGGCGCGGGTGCGCGGCGTCGTGCCGCGTGTTCAGCGGCGGCAGCGGCGGCAGGTCGCTCGTGGTCGGGACCTCGGCGCCGGCTTTCCTGAGTTGCTCGAGGCGCTGGGCGGCCTTCTCGATCAGACTGGACATGGGCTCGGGTTCCGTTCAGGCAGAGGATTGATGGATGGACAGCGCCACCATGCCGATCGCCAGCAGCACGACCAGCGCCAGCACCGAGGCCACGACGCGCAGGATGCTGCGGCCTTCGCGCTGGCGCACCTGGGCGCTGCGCACCAGCGTGACGGTGCCCAGCAGCGGCAGGTCGACCGCGCCGCGCAGGCTGGCGGCGTCGAAGAACACCGGCCGCAGGTTGCTCAGCAGCAGGGTCGAGCCGATGCCGGCCGCGAGTGCTGCCAGCAGCACCACGGGCATCAGCAGCACGCGGTTGGGCGCCACGGGGCGGCGGCCCACCTGGGGCGGCTCCACCACGCGGAACTGCGCCAGCCGCGAATCGCTCTGCAGCTCGTTGCTCAGGGCCACGGTCTCGCGGCGCCCCACCAGGTCTTCGTAGTTCTTGCGGTGCACGTCGTAGTCGCGGTTGAGCTGGGCCAGCTCGGCCTCGATCTGCGGTGCGGCCTTGGCCTGCTCGCGGATGCGCGCGCCGCGGCTTTCGTACTCGCCCAGGCGGGCGCGCAGCGAAGCCACCTGCACCTCGGCCGCGGCCAGGGTGCGCGACATCTCGATCACCGTGGGGTTGGCCTCGATGCCGCTGCGCTGCGTGCCGGCGGCCTGCGCCTGGCGGCGCAGTTCGTCGACCTGGCGCGCCTTCTGCTGTTCGAGTTCGGCGATCAGCTTGCGGGTGTTCTCGACGTCGGGGTGGCGGTCGGTGTAGCGCTGCAGCAGGCCATCGAGGTTGCGCTTGAGTTCGGTCAGGCGCGCATCGACCTCGGGCGTGGCGAAGCCACCGGTGTTCTGCGTGGCCGCGCGGGCCAGGTTGCGCGCCTGTTCGAGCTGTGCGCGCGCCGCTTCGCGCGCGCTTTCGGCTTCGCGCAGTTCGAGGCGGGCCTGGCTCACCTGGGTGGTGTTCTCGGCGATGCGCGCGGCCATGTCGATGTTGCCCTGCGTCTGCATGTCGATGTGGCGCAGCTTGAAGTCTTTCAGGCGCGACTCGGCCTCGCTGAGCTTGGCCTCGTAGTTGCGGATCTGCTCGTCGATGAATTCGCGCGCGTTCTTCGAGTCGGCGCTGGAGGCGCCTTCGCGCGAGGCGATGAAGGCCTTCATGAGCGCGTCCACCACGTGCAGCGCGAACTGCGGGCTCTCGTCGCGCATCGAGATCGTGTAGAGATTGTCGCGGCCGGTCGACTTGAGCTGGATGTTCTGCATCATCCGCGCCACCAGCGCGTCGCGCTGCGCCTTGGTGCCGTTGGCCACGCCGAAGTCGGTCGTCTCGACCAGCTTCTCGATGGTCGGGCGGCTGATGAGCGTGCGGCCCAGCATGGCCACCTGCTGGTCCACGTCGGGCTGGATGGTGAGACCGGCCATCAGCGGGCGCAGGATGGACTGCGTGTCCACGTAGACGCGCGCGCTGGCCTCGAAGCGGTCGGGGATGAACATGACCCCCACGGTGGCCAGTGCGGCCACGAGCCAGGCCACGATCACGCCGGTGCGGCGGTACAGCCACATGCCGCGCAAGGCGTTGCCGAGTTGTTGGATGAAATCGTGCATGCGGAAACGAACCCCGGAGTGCCCAGCGGCCGGCGCAGCCGCGCCGGCCGTTCAGGTCAGAACGATCAGAACCAGCCCTGAGGAATGATCAGGATGTCGCCAGGCAGCATTTCGACGTTGGCCGAGATGTCGCCGCGCTTGACGAGGTCGTCGAGGCGCACGCTGTAGCGCTTGTTGCCTTCGGCGGCGCGCACGATGGTGGCCTTGTTGCCATTGGCGAATTCGGTGAGGCCGCCGGACGCGATGAGCACGTCCATCACGGTCATGCGGGCGCGAAACGGCAGCGCCTGCGGCTTGGCCGCCTCGCCCACCACGCGCACCTGCTCGCCGTGCGAGCCCACGAAGTTGGTGACGATCACGGTGACGACCGGGTCGCGCACGAACTTGCCGAGCGCTTTCTCCACGTCGCGCGCGATTTCCTGCGAGGTCTTGCCCTGGGCCAGCAGTTCGTCCACCAGCGGGGCCGAGACCTTGCCGTCGGGGCGCACCGGCACCACGGCCGACAGCTCGGGGTTGCGCCAGACGTTGATGGACAGGGTGTCACCGGGTCCGACGAGGTAGTTGTAGCCGGCGCTGCTCGCGGCCTGCACCGGAGCCGGCGGATAGCTCCCCGTGGAAGCACATCCGGCCAGCACGGCGGCGGCGGCGAAAGCGCCCATCCAGACCATCGCGCGAGAACCAACGGACGTATGTTTTTGCATGCTCGTCACCTCCAACCGGGGAGTAAATGTTAATAAAAGTTAACAACTTGGAAACTATACCTGAAGGTACTCCTTACCCGCATGTCTCCCGGCCCCTGTGCATCGCCCATAGGGGGGACAGGCATGCATTACTGCACACGAGAGCCGATTCGTCGACGCGAACGGTCGGCCCGACGGATTGGCGGCGGTAGTGCCAATACCGGTGGTGGGTACCCGTGTCCCACGCCGGCCCGGGAACGTCGGGGCGCCGCATAAAATCCGGGTTTTCCTCCAACCCAGCCAAGCTCCATGTCCCTCTTTTCCGCCGTCGAAATGGCCCCGCGCGACCCGATCCTGGGTCTGAACGAGCAATTTGCCGCCGATACCAACCCCAACAAGGTCAACCTCGGTGTCGGGGTGTACTTCGACGAGAACGGAAAGCTGCCGCTGCTGCAGTGCGTGCAGCAGGCCGAGAAGGCCATGATGGACAAGCCCGCCGCGCGCGGCTACCTGCCCATCGACGGCATCGCCGCCTACGACAACGCGGTCAAGGGCCTGGTGTTCGGCGCCGACAGCGAGCCCGTGAAGGCCGGCCGTGTGGCCACGGTGCAGGCCCTGGGCGGCACCGGCGGCCTCAAGATCGGCGCCGACTTCCTCAAGCGGCTGAACCCCAAGGCCAAGGTGCTGATCAGCGACCCGAGCTGGGAAAACCACCGCGCGCTGTTCACCAACGCTGGCTTCGAGGTCGGCACCTATGCGTACTACGACCCGGCCAAACGCGGCGTGAACTTCGAGGGCATGCTGGCCAGCCTGCGCGCGGCCGAGGCCGGCACCATCGTGGTGCTGCACGCCTGCTGCCACAACCCCACGGGCTACGACATCACCCCCGCGCAGTGGGACCAGGTGGTGGCGGTGGTGAAAGAGCGTGGTCTCACCGCGTTCCTCGACATGGCCTACCAGGGCTTCGGCCACGGCATCGCCGAGGACGGCGCGGTGATCGGCAAGTTCGTGGCCGCCGGTCTGCTGTTCCTGGTGTCCACCTCGTTCTCCAAGAGCTTCAGCCTCTACGGCGAGCGCGTGGGCGGGCTCTCGGTGCTGTGCGCCGACAAGGCCGAGGCCGACCGCGTGCTGTCGCAGCTCAAGATCGTGATCCGCACCAACTACTCCAACCCGCCCACGCACGGCGGCGCGGTGGTGGCCGCGGTGCTCAACAACCCCGAGCTGCGCGCGCTCTGGGAGAAGGAGCTGGGCGAGATGCGCGTGCGCATCAAGGCCATGCGCCAGAAGCTGGTCGACGGCCTCAAGGCCGCGGGCGTGAAGCAGGACATGGGCTTCATCACCGACCAGATCGGCATGTTCAGCTATTCGGGCCTGAGCAAGGACCAGATGGTGCGCCTGCGCACCGAGTTCGGCGTGTATGGCACCGACACCGGTCGCATGTGCGTGGCCGCGCTCAACGGCAAGAACATCGACCACGTCTGCAAGTCGATCGCCGCGGTGCTCTGAGCCGCGCGCACCCGCAGCAAAAAGGCCACCTTCGGGTGGCCTTTTGCTTGGGCCCTGTGCCCGGGCTCAGCCCCAGACCATCGATCGCATCGAGATCGACGCGGCCTGGAAGCCCTCGTTGAAGAAGCGCACCGCCTCGCCGGGCTCGGCCGCCCCCGCCGCGTAGAGCAGCGGCAGGTAGTGGTCGTGGCTCGGGTGCGACAGCCGGGCGCTGTCACCCCAGCGCTGAAAATCGGCCAGTTGCCCGGGGTCGCCCGCGGCCACGGCCTCGGCCACGCGCTGATCGAAGTCGATCGCCCAGTCATAGGCCTGGTCATCGGGCGCCTGGCGCTGCAGCGCGCGCAGGTTGTGCACGGTGTTGCCGCTGGCCACGATCAGCACGCCCTGCGTGCGCAGCGCGCGCAGCTCGCGGCCCAGGGCCAGGTGTTCGGCCGGCGGGCGGCCATCGTCCATGCTCAGCTGCACCACGGGGATGTCGGCCTCGGGGAACATGGGCTTGAGCACCGACCAGGCGCCGTGGTCCAGCCCCCATTCCCCCATGTCCAGGCCCAGCGGCGCGCCATCGGGCTGGCGCACCGCGGCCGCGATCTCGCGCGCCCGCTCGGGCGCACCGGGTGCGGGGTATTGCTGGTCGAACAGGGCCTGCGGGAAGCCGCCGAAATCGTGGATGGTGCGCGGCTGCGCCATGGCCGTGAGCCACCAGCCCTCGGTGAGCCAGTGCGCCGACACGCACAGGATCAGCCGGATCGGCAGGCCGCGCGCGCGCAGCTCGGGCCCCAGCGCCTGCCATTGGCGGCGCCAGCGGTTGTCGCCAATGGCGTTCAGGGGGCTGCCGTGGCCGACGAACAGCACCGGCAGGCGATCGGGGGTGGTCATGGGGCCGATTGTGCGGCCCGGGTGTTCGCGAACGCGACAGTTGGGGCCATTTCCTGCGTGTTCTCCCTCACATGAGGGGCATGCCTTCCTGCTACATTGCACCGCAACATAAGCCCTCGCCCACGCCATGCTGTACCAGTTCTACGAAACGCAGCGCTCGATGATGGAGCCCTTCGCCGACCTCGCCGAAGTCGCATCGCGCCTGTTCACCAACCCGGTGCTGCCCTTCGCGCAACTGCCCATGGCACAGCGCATCTCGGCCGCCTACGACCTGATGCACCGGCTCGGCAAGGACTACGAAAAGCCCGAGTTCAACATCCGCACGGTGCGCGTGAACGGCGTGGAAGTGCCGATCCACGAGCAGGTGGAGGTGGACCTGCCGTTCTGCGAACTGCGCCGCTTCAAGCGCTTCACCGACGACCCGGCCACGCTCACCACGCTCAAGTCGCAGCCCGTGGTGCTGGTGGTGGCGCCGCTGTCCGGCCACTACGCCACGCTGCTGCGCGACACCGTGCGCACGCTGCTGCAGGACCACAAGGTCTGCATCACCGACTGGAAGAACGCGCGCCTGGTGCCCATGTCCGACGGTGAATTCCACCTCGACGACTACGTGAACTACGTGCAGCGTTTCATCCGCCACCTGCAGGGCATCTATGGCAACTGCCACGTGATGAGCGTGTGCCAGCCCACGGTGCCGGTGCTCGCGGCGGTCTCGCTCATGGCCAGCCGCGGCGAGAAGCTGCCGCTGTCCATGACCATGATGGGCGGCCCCATCGATGCGCGCAAATCGCCCACCGCGGTGAACAACCTGGCCATGCAGCGCAGCTTCGAGTGGTTCGAGAACAACGTGATCTACCGCGTGCCCGACAAATTCCCCGGCGCGGGCCGCCGCGTGTACCCGGGCTTCCTGCAGCACACGGGCTTCGTGGCCATGAACCCCGACCGCCACGCCAAGAGCCACTACGACTACTTCCAGGACCTGGTCAAGGGCGACAACGACAGCGTCGAGGCGCACCGCAAGTTCTACGACGAGTACAACGCCGTGCTCGACATGGACGCCGACTACTACCTGGAGACCATCCGCACGGTGTTCCAGGAGTTCCAGCTGGTCCACGGCACCTGGCACGTGAAGAACGAACAGGGTCAGGCCGAACGCGTGCGGCCGCAGGACATCCGCGGCATCGGCCTGCTCACGGTCGAGGGCGAGCTCGACGACATCTCGGGTTCGGGCCAGACCGCGGCCGCGCACGAGCTGTGCACCGGCATCCCGCCCACCCACAGCCGCCACTACGAGGCCAAGGGCGCGGGCCACTACGGCATCTTCAGCGGCCGCCGCTGGCGCGAGATGGTCTATCCCGTGGTGAAATCCTTCATCGCCGAACACGAGCGCGGCCAGGCCGCCCCCGCGGCCAAGCCCACCCGCAAGACGGCCGCCAAGAAAGCCGCTGCGCCGCGCAAGGCCGCGGCCCCGAGCCCGGCCGCCGCGCCCCGCGCGCGCCGCACCACCGCCAAAGCCTGACCCCCTCGCGGGGCGGGCGCCCCGCCGACATGAACGAACTCGCCCGCCGCATCGACCAGGCCCTGCCCCAGACGCAGTGCCAGCGCTGCGGCTACCCCGACTGCGCCCGCTATGCCCAGGCCATCGCCGACGGCGAGGCCGGCATCAACCAGTGCCCGCCCGGCGGCCAGGAAGGCGTGCAGCGCCTGGCCGCGCTCACCGGCCGCCGCGCCCTGCCCCTGGACCCGAAATTCGGCATCGAAGGCCCGGTGACGGTGGCCGTGATCGACGAGGCCTGGTGCATCGGCTGCACGCTGTGCATCAAGGCCTGCCCCACCGACGCCATCGTGGGCGCGAACAAGCGCATGCACACCGTGATCGAGCCGTATTGCACGGGCTGCGAGCTCTGCATCCCGGTGTGCCCGGTCGACTGCATTTCGCTCGACAACGTGAGCGGCGGGCGCACCGGCTGGGCCGGCTGGTCGCCGGCGCAGGCGGCCATGGGACGCGAGCGTTACCTGGCGCGCCAGCAACGCACGGCGCGCGAGGCCGCCGAACACGCGCAGCGCCTGGAACACAAGGCCGAGGCCAAGCTGGCCGACCTGGCCGCGGCGTCGACGCTGACCGACCCCGGGGCGCTCGATCGCAAGCGCGCGGTGATCGAGGCCGCACTGGCCCGCGCCCGGGCCAAGCGCCAGGCCCCGCCCGGCTGAACGAACGCGCTCAGGCGCGCGCGGCCGCGGTCTTGTAGACGCCGCAGCCCACGTAGAGCGCGTCGACCTTCACCACGTAGGACATCTTGGCCTGCACCGCGCCGCTGGTGGGGTTGACGATGTCGTACTCGACCCAGCCCGGCCCTTCTTCGGCCTGCGCCACGATGGCCGCGAGCAGCGCCTGGCCGTCGATGCCGGCGATGTCCTGCACCCGGCTGCCCACCTTCTCGGGCTTGCCGCCGAAGGCGCGGTAGACGCCGGTGCTGTCGAGCGCGAACACGTACATGTCGCGGTCGTGGAAAGGCTGCGACGGGTCGGTGAGGTCGCGCACGAAGGCGTCGGGCGTGCTCTGGCGCCGATGCGCGAGTGCGCGATCGACCAGCGCCATGGCCTCTTCGGCCGTGCCCTGCTGCAGCTTGAAGCTCGACACGGCGCGCGCCAGGTGCGCGGCGCGGCGCTCCAGCAGGTCGGCCTGCTGCACGGCGCGCTCCACCATCTGGGCGTTGTGCTGGGTGATCTGGTCGAGCTGGTGCACCGCGGTGCTGATTTCGCTCAGGCCCGTGCTTTGCTCGGCGCTCGAAGCCGAGATCAGCGACATGTTGCTGGCCACGCCGCGCACGCCGTCGACGATCTGGTCGATGCTCTGGCCGGCCGCGCGGATCTGCGACACGCCGGTCTCGACCTGGCTGCGCGAGGCCTCGATCAGGCCGCGGATCTGGCGCGCCGATTCGGCCGAGCGCTGTGCGAGGCCGCGCACCTCGCTGGCCACCACGGCAAAGCCGCGGCCCTGCTCGCCCGCGCGCGCGGCTTCCACCGCGGCGTTGAGCGCCAGGATGTTGGTCTGGAACGCGAGGCTGTCGATCACGCCGATGATCTCGTTCATCTGCGCCGCGCGCTTCTGGATGCCTTCGACGGTGACCACCGCCTGGCCCATGGAGCCCGCGCCGTGTTCGGCCGCATCGCGCAGCTGGGCCGCGCGGCGGTCGGACTCGCCCGCGGTCTGCGCGTTCTGCGCCACCGTGCCGGTGAGCTGCTGCACGCTGGCCGCGGTCTGTTCGAGGTTGGCGGCCTGCTGTTCGGTGCGGTCGGCGAGCTCGCGGTTGCCGCTGGCCAGGCTCTGGCCCGCATGCGCCACCAGCGCCGAGTTGCTGCGCACCTCGGCCACCATGGCCGACAGGCTGCTCACCATGCGGTCGAGCAGCCGCGCCAGCTCGGCCAGCTCGTCCTTGCCCTCGGCGCGGATGCCGGTGCGCAGGTTGCCCGCGGCCACCTCGCCCATCACGGCGACCACGCGCTGGAACTCGCTTGCAAACGCACTGTGGAAGGCCGCCAGGGCATAGACCAGCAGCAGCGTGCCGGCGATGTCCACCGGCCACAGCGACCAGCCGGGCGCGAGCCAGAGGATCAGGCCGTTGGCGGCCAGCGGCCAGAGCGCCGCGATCGCCAGCAGCGTGAGCTTGCCGCCCAGCGCAAAGCGGCGCATCAGCGCCACGCCGGGGCGCATCAAGGGGTTCGGGGTCGCCATGGGTGTCAGCGCTCCTGCAGCGGTGTGGTGCGGGGCCCGGCGTGCCAGCCGGTCGGAAGTGGTGACAGCTTAGGTGGCGCGACGGGCGGCAAAGCCCCGAACAGCGGCGGCAAATGGCCCTTGTTCGCGCGCGCTCAGGCCGGCCTGGCCTGCAGCGCGGCGAAGGCCTGCACCACCTCGGGCGGGGCCTGCACCAGTTCGATCAGCACGCCCTCGCCCGCGATCGGGAATTCCTCGTTCGCCTTGGGGTGCAGGAAGGTGATGTCGAAGCCCGCCGCGCCTTTGCGGATGCCGCCCGGCGCAAAGCGCACGCCCTGCCGCGTGAGCCATTCCACCGCCGCGGGCAGGTCGTCGATCCACAGGCCGATGTGGTTGAGCGGCGTGGTGTGCACCGCGGGCTTTTTCTCGGGGTCCAGCGGCTGCATCAGGTCGACCTCGACCTTGAACGGGCCGCTGCCGATCGCGCAGATGTCTTCGTCGACGTTCTCGCGCTCGCTGCGGAAGGTGCCGGTGACTTCGAGGCCGAGCATGTCGACCCAGAGTTTCTGCAGGCGCAGCTTGTCGGGGCCGCCGATGGCGATCTGCTGCACGCCGAGCACGCGGAAGGGTCGTTGCGTCGTCGTCATGGCCGGCCTCACTCGAACTCGACGATGGGCTGGTCCACCGCCAGCGAATCGCCCTGCTTGGCGACCACCTTGGCCACCACGCCGTCGGCCGAGGCGAACAGCACGTTTTCCATCTTCATGGCCTCGATCACGGCCACGCGTTCGCCGGCCTGAACCTTCTGACCCGGCTGCACGGCCACCTGCACCAGCAGGCCGGGCATGGGCGAGAGCACGTATTTGCTCATGTCGGGCGGCGCCTTGAAGGGCATGAGCGCGTGCAGCTCGGCCATGCGCGGCGACACCACCATGGCCTCGATGCGCGTGCCGTTGTGCTGCACCACGAGCGCGAGCGGGTTGCGCGGCGTGCCGCGTTCGAGCTGGGCGGTGAAGGCGCGGTCGTTGCACTGGCCGGTGATCACCACGTCGTTGAGGCGCGAGGGGCTGTGGATGGCGTAGCGCTGGCCCGCCACCGTGACCACCGCGGCGCCGATCTGCCCCACCACCTCGTCCACGTGCACCGGCACCTGGCGGTGCTGGCCGGCCTTGTCGAGCACGATCACGGTGTAGTCGTGGCCCACCTTCACGCCGTAGCCGGGCAGCTGGCCGCTCAGGCCGGCCGCGCGCTCGCGGCTCTTGCGGCGCACGAAGGCCGCGAGCGCCACGAGGAAGTCGGGGTCGTCGTGCGGCACGTCCTCGGCGCGAAAGCCCTGGCCGTAGTGCTCGGCGATGAAGCCGGTGTTGAAGTCGCCCTTGACGAACTTGGGGTGCGCGAGCAGCGCGGCCTGGAACGGGATGTTGCTCTGCACGCCGCGGATCACGAAGCCGTTGAGCGCCTCGCGCATCTTGGCGATGGCGTCGTTGCGGTCTTTGCCGTGCACGATGAGCTTGGCGATCATCGAGTCGTAGTACATGGGGATCTCGCCGCCGTCCTGCACGCCGGTGTCCACACGCACGCCCTGCAGGTGCTGCGTGTCGGCCTGCCACATGGTCTGCGGCGGCGCGATGAAGCGCACCAGACGGCCCGTGCTGGGCAGGAAGTTGCGGAACGGGTCTTCGGCATTGATGCGGCACTCGATGGCCCAGCCCTCGCGCTTGACGTCGGCCTGGGCCAGCGGCAGCTTCTCGCCCGCGGCCACGCGGATCATCAGCTCCACCAGGTCGAGGCCGGTGATGCACTCCGTCACCGGGTGCTCGACCTGCAGGCGCGTGTTCATCTCGAGGAAATAGAAGTCCTGGTCCTTGCCGACCACGAACTCCACCGTGCCCGCGCTCTGGTACTTCACGGCCTTGGCCAGGGCCACGGCCTGCTCGCCCATGGCCTGGCGCGTGGCCTCGCTGATGAAGGGCGACGGCGCCTCTTCGATCACCTTCTGGTGGCGGCGCTGGATCGAGCACTCGCGCTCGTTGAGGTAGATCACGTTGCCGTGCGCATCGCCCAGCACCTGGATCTCGATGTGGCGCGGCTCCTGGACGAATTTCTCCATGAACACGCGGTCGTCGCCGAAGCTGTTGCGCGCCTCGTTGCGGCAGCTCGAAAAGCCCTCGTGGCATTCCTTGTCGTTGAAGGCCACGCGCAGGCCCTTGCCGCCGCCGCCCGCGCTGGCCTTGATCATCACGGGGTAGCCGATCTTCTGCGCGATGGCGACCGCCTCTTCAGGCGACTGGATGGGTTCGTTGTGGCCCGGGATGGTGCTGACCTTGGCCTCGTTCGCGAGCTTCTTGGACGCGATCTTGTCGCCCATGGCCGCAATGGAGTAATGCTTGGGCCCGATGAAGACCAGGCCGGCCTCCTCGACCTTGCGCGCGAAGTCTTCGTTTTCCGACAGGAAGCCGTAGCCCGGGTGGATGGCCTCGGCGCCTTTCTCTTTCGCGGCCGCGATGATGGCGTCGCCGAGCAGGTAGCTCTCGCGCGAGGGCGGCGGACCGAGGCGCACCGCCTCGTCGGCGAGCTGCACGTGGCGCGCTTCCCTGTCGGCGTCGGAGTACACCGCCACGGTGGCGATGCCCAGCTTGCGGGCGGTGGCGATCACGCGGCAGGCGATCTCGCCGCGGTTGGCAATCAGGATCTTCTTGAACATGTTCTTCTCTCCTCGGGCCATCAGAGCGGGATGTTCCCGTGCTTGCGCCACGGGTTCTCGAGCTTCTTGTCCTTGAGCATCACCAGCGACCGGGCGATGCGCTTGCGCGTCTCGTGCGGCAGGATCACGTCGTCGATGAATCCGCGCGCGCCGGCCACGAAGGGGTTGGCGAAGCGGGCCTTGTACTCGGCCTCGCGCTGCGCGAGCTTGGCCGGGTCCTTCTTTTCCTCGCGGAAGATGATCTCCACCGCGCCCTTGGCGCCCATCACCGCGATCTCGGCGTTGGGCCAGGCGAAGTTCACGTCGCCGCGCAGGTGCTTGGAGGCCATCACGTCGTAGGCGCCGCCGTAGGCCTTGCGCGTGATCACGGTGATCTTGGGCACGGTGCACTCGGCGTAGGCGTAGAGCAGCTTGGCGCCGTGCTTGATGATGCCGCCGTACTCCTGAGAGGTGCCGGGCATGAAGCCGGGCACGTCCACGAAGGTGACCACCGGGATGTTGAAGCAGTCGCAAAAGCGCACGAAGCGCGCGGCCTTGATGGAGCTCTTGATGTCCAGGCAGCCCGCCAGCACCAGCGGCTGGTTGGCCACGATGCCCACGGTCTGGCCGTCCATGCGCGCGAAGCCGATCAGGATGTTCTTGGCGTACTCGGGCTGCAGTTCGAAGAAGTCGCCGTCGTCCACGATCTTGAGGATCAGCTCCTTCATGTCGTAGGGCTTGTTCGGGTTCTCGGGCACCAGCGTGTCCAGGCTCAGCTCCATGCGGTCGATGGGGTCGCCGCTGGGGCGCACTGGCGCTTTCTCGCGGTTGTTGAGCGGCAGGTAGTTGAACAGGCGGCGCAGCATGAGCAGCGCTTCCACGTCGTTGTCGAAGGCCAGATCGGCCACGCCGCTCTTGGTGGTGTGGGTGATGGCGCCGCCCAGCTCTTCGGCCGTCACCTCTTCGTGGGTCACGGTCTTCACCACCTCGGGGCCGGTCACGAACATGTAGGAGCTGTCCTTGACCATGAAGATGAAGTCGGTCATGGCCGGCGAGTACACCGCGCCGCCCGCGCTCGGGCCCATGATCATGCTGATCTGTGGCACCACGCCGCTGGCCATCACGTTGCGCTGGAACACCTCGGCATAACCGCCGAGCGAGGCCACGCCCTCCTGGATGCGCGCGCCGCCCGAGTCGTTCAAGCCGATCACCGGCGCGCCGACCTTCATGGCCTGGTCCATGACCTTGCAGATCTTCTCGGCGTGGGCCTCGGAGAGTGCGCCGCCGAAGACGGTGAAGTCCTGGCTGAAGACGAACACCAGGCGGCCGTTGATCATGCCGTAGCCGGTGACCACGCCGTCGCCGGGGATCTTGTTGTCCTGCATGCCGAAGTCGGTGCAGCGGTGCTCCACGAACATGTCCCACTCTTCGAAGGTGCCTTCGTCGAGCAGCACCTCCAGGCGTTCGCGCGCCGTGAGCTTGCCCTTGGCGTGCTGGGCTTCGATGCGCTTTTCGCCCCCGCCCAGGCGGGCGCGGGCGCGCTTGTCTTCGAGTTGTTGCAGGATGTCTTGCATGGTGCTTCTCCGGAGGAATCAGTCGAACAGCGCGAGCAACTGCCGCGCCGCGGTGCTCGCGGGCAGCTGCCCGGCGAGCACTTGGGTGGTGGTGGCTTCGAGCGCGGCGCGCACCGCGGGGTGCTCGCGAAAGCGCTGCTTCAGGCCGGCGTCGATGCGCTCCCACATCCAGGCGCGGGCCTGGCGCTGGCGGCGCGCGGCGAGCTCGCCGTTGGCCGTCTGCAGGGTGCGAAAGCGCTCGATCTCGGCCCAGAAGGCATCGATGCCCTGGGCCTTGAGCGCGCTCAGCTGCATCACGGTGGGGTGCCAGTGCGCCGTGTCGTGCGCCGCGTGTTCGGGCCGCCCATGCTGGCCCAGCAGGCGCAGCGACGAGGTGATCATGGCGCGCGCGCGGGTCGCGGCGTCGGGGTCGATGTCGGCCTTGTTGATGACCACCAGGTCGGCGATCTCCATCACGCCCTTCTTGATCGCCTGCAGATCGTCGCCCGCGTTGGGCAACTGCAGCAGCACGAAGCAGTCGGTCATGGCGGCCACCGCGGTCTCGCTCTGGCCCACGCCCACGGTCTCGACGATCACCACGTCGAAGCCCGCGGCTTCGCAGACCAGCAGGGCCTCGCGCGTTTTTTCGGCCACGCCGCCCAGGGTGCCGCCGCTCGGGCTGGGACGGATGAAGGCGCGCTCGTGCACCGAGAGCTGCTCCATGCGCGTCTTATCGCCCAGGATGGAGCCGCCCGAGACCGTGCTCGAGGGGTCGATGGTGAGCACCGCCACGCGGTGCCCCTGCGCGATCAGGTGCAGGCCCAGGGCCTCGATGAAGGTGCTCTTGCCCACGCCGGGCACGCCCGACAGGCCCATGCGAAAGGCATTGCCCGTTTTCGGCAGCAGCGCGGTGAGCAGCGCATCGCCCTGCGCGCGGTGGTCGGCGCGCGTCGATTCGAGCAGCGTGATGGCCTTGGCCATGGCGCGGCGCTGCGCCATGCCCTGGCCGTGCACGATGCCGTCGAACAGCGCGTGCGGCGTCACGGCCAGGCTCAAGCGACGGCCTTCTTGATCTGCTCCAGCACGTCCTTGGCGCTGGCGGGAATCGGCGTGCCCGGGCCGTAGATGCCCTTGACGCCGGCCTCGTAGAGGAAGTCGTAGTCCTGGCGCGGAATCACGCCGCCCACGAAGACGATGATGTCGTCGGCGCCCTGCTTCTTGAGCTCGGCGATGATGGCCGGCACCAGCGTCTTGTGGCCGGCGGCCAGCGTGCTCACGCCCACGGCGTGCACGTCGTTCTCGATCGCCTGACGGGCGCATTCCTCGGGGGTCTGGAACAGCGGGCCCATGTCGACGTCGAAGCCGAGGTCGGCGAAGGCCGTGGCCACCACCTTGGCGCCGCGGTCGTGGCCGTCCTGGCCGAGCTTGGAGATCATCACGCGCGGGCGGCGGCCGTGCTGCTCGCCAAAGGCCGCGATCTCCTGTTGCAGTTGCGCCCAACCCTCGGCGCTGTCGTAGGCGGCGGCGTACACGCCGGTCACCTTCTGGGTGTCGGCGCGGTGGCGGCCGAAGGCTTTTTCGAGGGCATCGCTGACTTCTCCCACGGTGGCGCGCAGGCGCATGGCGCGGATGGACAGGTCGAGCAGGTTGCCCTGCCCGGATTCGGCGGCCGCGGTCAGCGCGTCGAGCGCGGCCCGAACGGCGGCGCTGTCGCGCGTGGCGCGGATCTGCTGCAGGCGTGCCACCTGCTGCTCACGCACCTTCACGTTGTCGATGTCGAGGATCTCGACCGGGTCTTCGTTCTTGAGCTTGTACTTGTTGACGCCGACGATGACGTCCTTGCCCGAGTCGATGCGGGCCTGCTTCTCGGCCGCGGCGGCCTCGATCTTGAGCTTGGCCCAGCCGCTGTCCACGGCCTTGGTCATGCCGCCCATGGCGTCGACCTCTTCGATGATGGCCCACGCCGCGTCGGCCATCTGCTGCGTGAGCGTTTCCATCATGTACGAGCCGGCCCAGGGGTCGACCACGTTCGTGATGTGCGTCTCTTCCTGAATGATGAGCTGCGTGTTGCGCGCGATGCGCGCGCTGAACTCGGTGGGCAGCGCGATGGCTTCGTCGAGCGCGTTGGTGTGCAGGCTCTGCGTGCCGCCGAACACCGCAGCCATGGCCTCGATGGTGGTGCGCACCACGTTGTTGTACGGGTCCTGCTCGGTCAAGCTCCAGCCCGAGGTCTGGCTGTGCGTGCGCAGCATCAGGCTCTTGGGATTCTTCGCGCCGAAGCCCTTCATGATGCGGCACCACAGCAGGCGGGCCGCGCGCATCTTGGCGATCTCCAGGTAGAAGTTCATGCCCACCGCCCAGAAGAACGAGAGGCGGCCCGCGAAGGCGTCCACGTCCAGGCCCTTGGCCATCGCGGTCTTCACGTACTCCTTGCCGTCGGCCAGGGTGAAGGCGAGCTCGAGCGCCTGGTTGGCCCCGGCCTCCTGCATGTGGTAGCCCGAGATGCTGATCGAGTTGAACTTGGGCATGTGGCCCGCGGTGTACTCGATGATGTCGCCGATGATCCGCATGCTCGGCTCGGGCGGGTAGATGTAGGTGTTGCGGACCATGAACTCCTTGAGGATGTCGTTCTGGATGGTCCCGCTGAGCTGGTCCTGCGCCACGCCCTGCTCTTCGGCCGCGATCACGTAGCCCGCGAGCACCGGCAGCACGGCGCCGTTCATGGTCATGGACACGCTGACCTTGTCGAGCGGAATGCCGTCGAACAGGATCTTCATGTCCTCCACGCTGTCGATGGCCACGCCGGCCTTGCCCACGTCGCCCGTCACGCGCGGGTGGTCGCTGTCGTAGCCGCGGTGGGTGGCGAGGTCGAAGGCCACCGACACGCCCTGCCCGCCCGCGGCCAGGGCCTTGCGGTAGAAGGCGTTCGATTCTTCGGCGGTGGAAAAACCCGCGTACTGGCGGATCGTCCAGGGCCGCACCGCGTACATGGTGGCCTGCGGACCGCGGATGAACGGCTCGA
Organism: Hydrogenophaga sp. T2; assembly: GCF_049843535.1. Taxonomy (NCBI): domain Bacteria; kingdom Pseudomonadati; phylum Pseudomonadota; class Betaproteobacteria; order Burkholderiales; family Comamonadaceae; genus Hydrogenophaga; species Hydrogenophaga sp. T2. The sequence goes on from NZ_JBBHZJ010000004.1 coordinate 44,359, forward strand.
AGCCGGGCAGCGTGTCGGTGTACGGCAGGTCTTTCAGGTCGGCCGCGGTGTAGAGCGGCTTGACCGCGATGCCGTCGGGCGTGGTCCAGGTCAGCGCGTCGAGGTTGCCGCCAGGGGCGGACTTGGCGGCGGCCTGGGTCCAGTCGGTCAGCGTGGCGCGCTTGAAGGCATCGGAGGGTTGGCTCATGGCAGTGGCAAAGGCAATGGGCAGGGTCGCCGGGAGCTCCGGCGCAATGGCCGCGAGTCTACATCATTCATAATTATTGATGCAGAATTTTTGTCCGCGTAGAATGCGCGCCTGCATGGACACCGCCACCGCCCCCACCTCCGCGGCCTCGCTGGCCCCGCGCGCCCTCTACGAAGAGGTGGCCGAGCTGCTGCGCCAGCGCATTTTCCGCCGCGAGCTCGAGCCCGGCAGCTGGATCGACGAACTCAAGCTCGCCGAGGAATACGGCATCAGCCGCACACCGCTGCGCGAGGCGCTCAAGGTGCTGGCCGCCGAAGGCCTGGTGACCATGAAGGTGCGCCGCGGCGCCTACGTGACCGAAGTGTCCGAGAAGGACCTGCGCGACGTCTACCACCTGCTGTCGCTGCTCGAGGCCGACGCCGCGGGCGAGGTGGCGGCACACGCCCCGGCCTCGGCCATCGCCGAGCTCGCGGCCCTGCACCAGGAACTGGAAACCGCCCAGGCCGAGCGCGACCGCTTCTTCGCGGTCAACGAGCGCTTTCACCTGCGGCTGCTGGAGCTGGCCGACAACCGCTGGCGGCTGCAGATGGTGAGCGACCTGCGCAAGGTCATGAAGCTCAACCGCCACCACTCGCTGTTCAAGACCGGGCGCATCGAAGAATCGCTGGCCGAGCACCGGGCCATCCTGGCCGCGCTGCAGGCCCGCGACGGTGCCCTCACGGTGCAGCGCATGCGCGAACACTTCGCGAGCGGCCTCGAGGCCGCCACCTAGGCCGGCAAGGCTTCCGGCTCGTCGCTCACGTGCGCCTGGGCCATGGCCCAGACCTCGCGCGGCGGCAGCGGCTTGAGGCGGTGGTCGCTCCACACCTGGCGCCACTTGCGCGCGCCGCGCAGGCCGTGGCGCAGGCCCAGCATGTGGCGCGCGATCGCGTACCACGGGCAGCCGTCTTCGGCGTGGGCGCGCTCCATGTAGCGCACCATCTGGTCTTCCACCCATTCGCGCGTGACGGTGCTCGGTGCGTCGCCGTAGAAGGCCTCGTCCCAGGTGGTGAGCAGCCAGGGGTGGTGGTAGGCCTCGCGCCCCAGCATCACGCCGTCCACGTGCTGCAGGTGCTCGGCGATCTGCGCATTGGTGGTGATGCCGCCGTTGACCGCGATCGTGAGCCGGGGAAAGTCGCGCTTGAGCCGGTGCGCGAGCTCGTAGCGCAGCGGCGGGATCTCGCGGTTCTCTTTGGGGCTCAGGCCCTGCAGCCAGGCGTTGCGTGCGTGCACGATGAAAACCTCGCAGCCGGCCTCGGCCACGGTGCCCACGAAGTCGCGCACGAATTCGTAGCTCTCGGTCTTGTCGATGCCGATGCGGTGCTTGACCGTGACGGGCAGTGACACCGCGTCCTTCATCGCCTTCACGCCATCGGCCACGGTCTGCGGCTCGGCCATCAGGCAGGCGCCGAAGGCGCCGCGCTGCACACGCTCGCTCGGGCAGCCGCAGTTGAGGTTGATCTCGTCGTAGCCCCAGTCCTCGCCCATCTTCGCGGCACGGGCCAGGTCGTCGGGCTCGCTGCCCCCGAGCTGCAGCGCCACCCGGTGTTCCTCGGCATTAAAGCGCAGGTGGCGTTGCACGCTGCCGTGCATCAGCGCGCCCGTGGTCACCATCTCGGTGTACAGCAGGGTGTGCTTCGTGAGCAGGCGGTGCAGGTAGCGGCAGTGGCGGTCCGTCCAGTCCATCATCGGCGCGACGGACAAGCGCCATGGACTAAGCTTTTGATTTAATTGACTTTTTTCCATCGGTTTTCTGGCCGATTGGGCTTGTGTGCAGTTCTGAGTGCACATGAGGTGCACACAAAGTAGATCAGGCGTGTACGATGAATGCACGATTGGACGCACAGAGACTGCACACGAATGCCCACATTGTCCCAGCTACCCAGTGGAAAGTGGCGAGCCCAGGTTAGGCGGGCCGGCATGTACCGCGCCGCCACCTTTGCAACCAAGCGCGAGGCGAAGGACTGGGCCATGGTGGTGGAGAGCCAGCTCGGGCACGTGGCCGCCTCGGGGTTCGCGCCGGTGCCAAAGACCGCAACCCTGGGCGACCTGATCGACAAGTACCTGGACACCCAGGCGCGCGACCCGGGCAAGACCAAGGCCGCCACCCTCGAGATGCTCAAGCGCGAGCTCGGCGCCGTCAAACTGGCCAGCCTCAATTCCATCGTGCTGCGCGACTTCATTGACGACCGGCTCGAAGCCGGCGCCGGCGGCGTGACCGTGGCGGCCGATCTGAGCTTCCTCTCGGCCGTGCTCAAGTGGGGGCGTCACGCGCGCAAGCTGGACATCCCCGAGAACCTGGCTACCGAAGCGCGCGAGAGCCTCAAGCACCGCGGGCTGAGCACGCGCAGCCGCGAGCGCGACCGCGAGCCCACCGACGAGGAGCTGCAGCGCCTTTTCGATCACTGGGCCGCGCGGCCTCGCCAGCGCATCGACATGCCGATGCTGGTGCGCTTCGCGCTGGCCACCGGGATGCGCCAGGGCGAGATCTGCCGGCTGCAGGTGGAGGACATCAACCGCGAGCGGCGCACCGTGGTGATCCGCGACCGCAAGGACCCGCGCCAGAAGGCTGGCAACGACCAGACCGTCCCCCTCCTCCCTGACGCCTGGGCGATCGTGGAGCCGCTGATCGCGGACCGCACCGAGGGCAGCCTGTTCGGGGTGCTGGCGGCATCGGTGTCGACCGCCTTCACGCGGGCCTGTCAGGACACGACGCCGCCGATCGAGGATCTGACCTTCCATGACCTACGGCACCGCGCCACCGCCCAGTTCTTCCGCATGGGCCTGCAGATCCCGCAGGTGGCGCTGCTCACCGGACACAAGACCTGGGCGATGCTGCGCAGGTACACCGCCGTCAAGCCCGAGGACGTGCTGGCGGCTATCGAGAAAGCGGCAAGCCCTGCGCCGTCGAGCAGGGCAAAAGGCGGGATCAAGCAGCGCGGCAACGCTGCCTGATCCCTGACCACATGAACGAGAGAGGTTCACATGGCTACCCGAGACTCTACCAACGACGCTTTGGCCGAACAGCGAGCCATCATCAGCCGCCTGTTCGATGACATCAAGCAACGCGACGAACAAGCCTATGCGATGGTCAGCGCCATCAAGAGCTGGCTCCCGAACGACCTGCAACCTGACGACAGCGGGGAGAAGTGCACTACACAGTACCTGCTCGACCTCCTCGAAGGCCTGCTCGAGAACCACACGCTGTTTCATGAGATGAAGAGGCAGATTGCCGTACTCGGCGAGGTGCAAGCATGAGCGCCGAAGTCACCATCGCGGAATCGCGCCACAACCTCGCAAGAGACGCCAACCATGAGACATCCGCAATCGTCGAACTGCTGCGCAGCAAGCTCACCGGCGACGATGTCGGTACTGACGACCTGCGGCTCATTCGGGGGCTGGTGCTGCGCCTTCATGTGCTCAACGATGTGATGTTCGACACCGTGATCGAAAGCGAAAAGATCGACGAAGCTGCGATCGCCAGGAAGCTGGGGCTGACGGTGTGAGCCGAGTGAGGCGTATGTGAGTGCGGAGGCTCTGAAGTCTTGGCTGCAGGGGAACCAGCGCGCGCCCGAATCTTGGCGTGCGCTGGCTACCCGTGCCATTGCATCAGTCGATCCCGACTTGTGGCCAGCAGGGGTCGGTCCCATGGTGCTGTTCGCCGCGGCGCAGAACGCAATGGCTCAGGCGCATGTTGAGATCAGTCGTCAGTCCCAGGAGGAGGAGGTGGCGGCACTCGACGCAGTCGGTCGAGCGATTGGGACCCTCCGTGACGCGATCGAGCGGTCTCCGCTACCGCGCGGGCGGGCCACGTTGACAGAGCTATCTGGTGGTGGACTTCCGCCAGCCTCGCTGTTGATCGGCTGGCGCGAAGTACCTGATGACTCGATGCCAGGAACCTACGCCACATCCGTGGTGGACATCCTCGCGCTCGCTGACGAGCTGCTCAAGCAGCACCGCGCAGGTCAGGCAGTTCGGGCCGTGACTCGACACCGCGGCAGGCCCAATGAAGTGGCCTTCGTGCGCTGGCTTTCGTATATCGCCCGCCACAAAAATCTGCGGCTCAAGCATGGCACCCTGGCCGCCTGGTGCAACGTCGCCACAGAATCGGTTCTAGACGCGAAAGACGTCGAAGTCATCCTCAGGAACACACCGAAGCCACTTAAGGCGCCACCCGCGCCGCGCTAAGTGGTCGCGCTGACAGTCGGCGCGAAATCAAATCCCGTCCATCTTGTTGACACCCGGTACACAGCCGGACAAAGGATGGGCCGAATGAGAGAAGCAGCAGAACACGAGCGTGTGCGGCAGATGGCCGACAAGCTCAATTGCATGACCGAGGAAGATTTCGCCCTCCTCGCGAATGCCACCCCTGGCACCGTTGAGGCGTGGCGCAAGCGCGGCACGGGGCCTGCCTACATCCGGCTCGGCCGGCGCTACCTGTATCCGAACAAGGCCGTGGCCAAGCACCTCGAGGCCCTGACGCGCGAGCGCGCCGAAGTGCCCGGGAAGGCGGTGCTGTGATGGCCGCCGAATTCGCCGAGGCGCTGACGAATAAGCGCCTGTCGACCCTCAAGGCTCAGATGGCATTGCGGGGCTTTCAGGTGCACGACACCATCGCCGGGGGCTGGCTGGTGGCTCGCTGGAACCTCAGCCGCTATTGCGCGACCTTGGATGACCTGGCCGCCTTCGCCAAACAGGTGGGGGCCGCGCAGTGAGCAGCACCACGCGCACCCCTGACGCGCAGAGCCTCACCCCCGAGCAGATGCGCGCCGAGGCCCAGGCCTGGTACGAGCGCCAGCTCGCCATCCTGGAGAAAGCCCACGGCGCGCGGTGGCCGGAACACCGCGCCTGGCTCGAGGCGTACCTCAAGCAGTCGCTACGCGAGCGCCTGATCGCCCGCGGCTGGAGGTACAAGAAGTGAGCAGCACCCTCGAAGTCTTCGACGAGCTGGCCCCCGGGCCCAAGGCGCGGCGCTCGCGCAAGCGGATCGAAGCCATGCCACCCGAGGCCACCCTGCCGCCTGACCATGCCGGCATCAACCTGGGCGACTTCTATGCCCACATGCCGAGCCATCAGTACCTGTTCGTTCCCACCCGCGAACTGTGGCCCGCCACCAGTGTGAACGGGCGGCTGCCTGCGATTCCCGCGGGCCCCAAAAAGAAGATCCGCCCCTCGGATTGGCTCGACCGCAACCGTCCGATCGAGCAAATGACCTGGCACCCAGGGGAAGACATGCTGATCACCGACCGGGTGATGCAGGTGTCCGGCTGGGCCCCGCACGCAGGTGCCACGGTGTTCAACCTGTACCGCCCGCCTGTGGAGATCGAAGGATTCGCCAACCTCGCACAGCCATGGATTGACCACCTCTACCGGGTGTATCCGGCCGAGGCCTGGCACATCGAGCGGTGGCTCGCGCACCGGGTTCAGTTCCCTGGCGACAAAGTGAACCACGCGCTGGTTCTTGGGGGCACCCAGGGTATCGGCAAGGACACCATCCTCGAGCCCATCAAGGCCGGCGTGGGCCCGTGGAACTGGCAGGACATTTCCCCGGCCCAGATGCTGGGGCGCTTCAACGGCTGGGCCAAGGCCGTGGTTTTGCGCATCAGCGAGGCGCGCGACCTGGGCGACGTCGACCGCTTCGCCTTCTACGACCACTCCAAGACCTACATCGCGGCGCCGCCCGACGTGATTCGCGTCGACGAGAAGCACCTGCGCGAGCACTACGTGGTCAACACGATGGGCGTGGTCATCACCACGAACCACAAGACGGACGGCCTCTACCTGCCCGCGGATGATCGCCGGCACTTCGTGGCCTGGAGCGAGGCGCGGCGCGAGGACTTCAGCGCCGACTACTGGACCCGACTCTATGGGTGGTATGCAAGCAGTGACGGACTGCCCAATGGCGGCATCGGCCACGTGATCGCCTACCTGCGCCAGCTCGACCTCAGCGGATTCGACCCCAAGGCCCCGCCACCCAAGACCGCGGCATTCTGGGCCGTGGTGCAGGCTGGCGAATCCCCCGAGTCGGGAGAGCTGCGCGACGTGATCGACCAGCTCGGTAACCCCGACGCACTGACCCTGCAGCACTTGATCGACAGCGCAGAGTCGCTGCGCATGCTCAGCCTGGCCGATGAACTCAAGGACCGCAGGAACCGCCGCGCCCTACCCCATCGTCTCGAACGGGTGGGCTATGTGCCGGTGCGCAACCCCGACGCCGACGACGGCCTGTTCAAGGTCGCAGGCAGGCGCCAGGCCATCTATGCACGTCGATCGCTTCCGGTCGCCGAGCAGGTTCGGGCAGCGCGCAAGGTCAGCTGAGTAGGTGTAGTCAGTGATCTTCCATTGCACCCACACATTTCCTCGCGTGCACACGCTTTGCTGTCCATATCTGGATGGCTGGAATCTGTGTGAGCGCAATGGAAAACCACTGACCTCACCGACCACACCGACCAGGGGCGGGGCCGGGGCGATCTCGGCGACCGCCTGGTCAGTACCGATCCGTTCCGCCTCCACCGCTACGCATAACCAAAAAAGGTGGGACTCAGTTCCAGCTTTTCCCCACACGGGCTCACCGACTGCGCTGGGCGGGCGCCTCGATCTCTGGGGTTGGTCGACCGGGACCGACCGGTTAGCACAGCAACCACAAATCCGTAGTTTCAGAGCCAAAAAGGTGGGGGCGGCCTTCGATCTCTGGAAGGCAGGGAAATCGAAACCACTCAGCTCCGCACGCACAGAACGAATCCCCCTTTAGAACTCAATCAAATCAGCAAATCCCCCGCGAGCCCAGTGCGCGCGCGGCTTCCAGCCCCAAACAGGGCAATTTGAATATTCAGCAAATCAAGAGGACAAGACCATGAAGACCATCGAGCAAGCCATCAAGACCATCACCGACTTCACCCGCAGCCAGATGGACGGGCAACAAGTGCCGCCGGCAGAGTCCGCCGAGATGCAGGAGCTGAGCACGGCCATCAGGGCGCTGCTCACCGGCTCGACCAGCGACCAGGAGCTGCTGGCCACCCACATGCTGGGCCTGGTGATCGACCGTGTGCGCGGCGCGCTGGGCATGCAGGGTGCACTGCACAACCTCACGCAAGGGGGCCCGCTGTGAGCTGGCTGATGGTTTTGGTGAGAAAGGCGAAGGAGCCCCGCGCGGTGCGCCTGGCGCGCAAGAAGCGCAGGCTGCAGAAGCTGTGCCGGGAATGCGGCCTGTCGCGTTCGAAGGCGACACAGATCGCGTCGCGCTACTTCAACGAGGTTGCACGTTGAACGACGAGCCTTCACAATTCACGACATCGTTCGACGGTGGGATGCCGTCGGACGCCCCTCAAGCCGGTGGCGGGTCCATAGGCGCGAAGGAAACGGACGTGTCATCGGGACACGCGGTTTGCTCTCGCGACGATCATGGACTGACAGAGCCGGGAACCCCCGACCCTTCTCCCCCCAAGACCGAACGCGAGTTCGAACGAGCTTTGCGCATGCTGGGCTACAGCAAGCGCCAGGCGAGGGAGATCGCGGCTCGCGGGTTCAAGGCTCTGGCGCAAGCCGAGCATGCCGACGACACGGACAGCACCGAAGCGCTCATTGAGCGAATCAACCGACTGTTAGACGAAAGGCAATCATGAACTCCATTCCCCGCCCCCTGCTCTGGGGCTTCCTGGCGCTACTCGCCACCGCGGCCTGCATGGCGATCGCAGGCCATCCCATCATCGCGCCCGAAGTGCTCGCCGGCCTCGGCATGCTGCCCCTGGCCGCCGGCACTGTCGGCAGCATCGAGGATGCTCTGGCCGAGATCGCGAGCAACGTCGAGAACTTCAAGAAGCGCCACAGCGATGAAGTCGAAGGGCTGCGCCGCGAGCTCGAGCAGATGAAGACGCGATCGGCACGCCCGGGCGCATACCACACGACCGGCGAAGCCCCGGACAACCTGGACCGCAGGGCCATGGAAGCCGGCTACCGTGCGCTCCTGGCTGGCGACAAGACCAAGGCCAATCTGCACTTCATCGAGGCCAAGGCCATGAGCTCGGGCTCGAACCCGGACGGTGGCTACCTGGTCGACACCATGTTCTCGCGCGTCTTCAACCGCGTGATGCTGGAGATCTCGCCGCTGCGCCGCCTGGCCCGCGTGATCCCGCTCGACGAAGGGACCGACACCTTCGAGGAGGTGATCGACCGCGAGCAGGCCGAAGCGGTGTGGATCGGCGAAACCTCGGCCCGCCCCGAGACCACCACGCCGAAGCTCAACCTGTTCAGCTGCCCGGTGCACGAGATCTATGCGATGCCCAAGGTGTCGCAGAAGACCGTCGACCTCTCGGGCTTCAACGTCATGGACTGGTTCGCCACCAAGATCGGCGAATCGTTCGGAGCGAAGGAATCGGCAGCGTTCCACGCGGGTGACGGTGTGTCCAAGCCGCGCGGCATCCTGAGCTACCCGACCTCCGCGGCGGGCGACGCCACCCGCATCTGGGGCCAGGTGCAGCACATCGTGACTGGGCAGGCCTCGGCCCTGGGCACGACGCACGACTTCCTGATCGACGTCACCACCTCGCTCAAGCCCCAGTACCGCAATGGCGCGGTGTGGCTCATGAACCGCACCACGGCCGGCACGCTGCGCAAGTACAAGGACCTCGAGGGCCGCTACATCTGGACCGAGTCCCTGATCGCTGGCCAGCCTTCCACGCTGCTCGGCTACCCGGTGGAGATCGACGAGGACATGCCCGACGTGTCGGCGAACGCCTTCCCCATCGCCTTCGGCAACTTCCAGCGGGCCTACACCATGGTGGAGAAGCCCGGCATCAAGTACCTGCCCGACCCGTACACCGCCAAGCCGCATGTGCTGCTCTACAGCTACCGCCGTGTCGGTGGCGCCGTGAGTAACACCGAAGCGTTCAAGCTGGTGCGCGTCTCCGTCTGATCGAAGAAAGGAAGCGAGCCATGAAAGACCTCATGAACAAGATCGACGTGAAGCGCGTGATCTCCCCCGCCTCCGTCGCCGACAACACGCCGCAGGTCGGCCAGGTTGTCGACCTGCAGGGCTTCAACAGCCTGACCTACGTGATCGCCACCGGCTCGATCGCCGATGCCGACGCCACCTTCACGGTGCTGCTCGAGGAGTCGGATGCCGCCGGCTCGGGCTTCACCGCGGTGGCGGACGACAACCTGATCGGCACGGAGGCGCTCGCGGGCTTCCAGTTCGACGACGACAACGAGTGCCGCAAGCTGGGCTACAGGGGTGACAAGCGCTACACGCGGCTCACCGTGACGCCCGTGGGCAACGCGTCCGCCGCGCTGCTGGCGGCCGTGGCGATCCTGTCGCACCCCGCCATGGGGCCCACGGCGAACCCGCCGGCCTGACGAGAGGGGCCTTCGGGCCCCTTTCACCTTTCTGAAAGGATCACCCCATGCCATTGGCAACTCTCTCCATCGACCTGGTCGCCAAGGTCGCGAGCTTCGAGAAAGACCTGAAGCGCGTGGCCGACTCGGCCGAGCAGCAGTCCAACCGGATGGCGCAGGCCTTCGGGATCGCGAAGGGCGGCCTCGCGGCGCTGGCGGCCGGCTTTTCAGTCGGAGCAATCGCGGGCTTTGTGCGCGACGCCAACAACGCGATTGACGCCCTGAACGACGTGGCCGACGCCACTGGCGCGAGCATCGAAAGCATCAGCGCGCTGGAGAACGTCGCTCGCAACACCGGGGCGAACCTCGACACCGTGTCGGGCGTGCTGGTGAAGTTCAACCAGGTGCTGAACGACACCAACCCGAACAGCGGTGCGGCGCAGACGCTTCGGGCGATCGGCCTGAGTGCCGAGGAACTGCGGCGCATTGACCCTGCCGAGGCCCTGCAGCGCACGGCGCGCGCGCTCGCTGGGTTCGCCGATGACGGAAACAAGGCTCGCGCGGTTCAGGAGTTGTTTGGCAAGTCGGTTCGCGAGGCTGCGCCGTTCCTGAAAGACCTGGCCGAAGCGGGCAAGCTGAACGCGACCATCACGTCACAGCAGGCTGAAGAGGCCGACCGCTTCAACAAGGAGCTGTTCAAGCTGCAGAAGAACGGCGAGGACTTCGCCCGGGTGGTGAGCATCGACATCGTGACGGCCATCAACGCCGCCGCCAAGGCCTATCGCGAGTCGGGTTTGTTTGCGGCAGGTGGTGTGCTGCTGTTCGGTGACGACGACTTCAAGAACAGCAAGCGGCTGGTCGAGCTGACCGACGACCTCCTGCGCGCAGAAAACGATCTCGCCGCGGCTCGGTCCGGTGGCTCGGCGCTGGACTCGGCCCGAGCGCGCCAAGCGCAGGAACGCGTGAACTCGATCAAGAAAGAGATCGACGCCATCATGCGGCTGCGCAACGTGTCGAACCCGAACAACCAAAGCGAGGCGGAGACGGCCAGGCTCATGCGGCGGCAGAGCGTGGTGATTCCGCCGAGCGCTCGGGCTCCGCAGGCATCAACACCGGCGCGTGATACCCCGTTCAACGGCCTGACCTACGACGACAAGATCACCCAGCGCGCCGGCGAATTGCTCCAAGAAAGCGACGTCAACAGGGCGAGGGAGTACGCGGACACCCTTCGCAAGCTCGACGAGCTGTATTTCTCTGCAGGCATCAGCCAGGAAGACTACGACTCGGCGATGAAGAAGCTGATCGGCAGCACTGGCGCGGCGGCTGACAAGACCTCCGAGTTCATCAAGTACCAGGAGCGCCTGGAGGCCTTGTTGCGTGACAGCGAGGTCGACGAGCAGCGCAAGGACATGGAAGCCCTGGCCAGGGCGTTGAGCGAGAACACGATCAACGAATCCGAGTACCTGGAAGCCGTGACCCGCCGCCTCAACCTGGTGGGAGAGAAGACCAAAGAAGCGAAGGGCTTCGCCGAAGAGTTCGGATTGGCGTTCAGCAGCGCCTTCGAGGATGCGATCGTCAAGGGCGAGAGCTTGAGCAAGGTGATCGAGGGCTTGGGGCAGGACATCCTGCGAATCGCTCTGCGCAAGTCTGTGACCGAACCCCTCGGCAATGCCGTCTCTGGCTTCTTCAAGAACCTTTTCAGCTTCGATGGTGGCGGTTACACGGGGAGTGGACCGCGCACTGGCGGCATGGACGGTAAGGGCGGTTTCCTGGCCATGGTGCACCCGAACGAATCCATCATCGACCACACCAAGGGCGGGGGCCAGTCGGTGGTGGTGCACCAGCATTTCACCATCGGCGACGTGGCGTCGGTCTCCATGGTTCGGCAAGCGGTGGCCGGCTCTGAGGCGCGCATCGCGTCGAGCCTGAACCGCAGCATGAAGTACGGGGGTGTGCCGGGGTAGGAGGCAACAAAAAGCCCGCGCGGGACTGGCCGGGGTCTACACTAAGTACCTGACCGACCCGGGGAACACCGACCCGGCTAACAAGCAGGCAGAGGATGCCGCTCGGCAGGAACCAGTCGGCCTGTGGGGAGATGCAGAGCCGATCGCGCCGTGGCAGTGGCGAAAGATGCAGAGGAGCAATGCATGAAGATGACAAGAGAGTGCCAAGACGCGCAGGGGGCCGTCTACGACCTGTCGGCCGGGTGATGCCGGCACCATGAGGGACATATCTCGAACTGAAGCAGAGGCCCTGCTTTCACAACGCCACGTCTGCGAGGACATGCCCGATTGGCAGACAGAGAGGATTCAGCCGTACCTGCAGCGCTGTGCATGTGGCTTGGTCCGGGAAGACGGAACACGATCCGGGCTTTTCGTCGAGCTGTCGTTTGCCGTTCCGCCTAAGACGAATCTGATCGAGTTCAAGTTTTCGGTGTTCCGCAAACGAGGGGCCTCGACCGAGCGTGTGTATCAGATGCACCTGAACAAGGTCGCCAGAAAACCGAAGAGCTGGCACGACTTTGCGCACGAACACATAGGAGACGAGCGAGAGTATGGAACCCCAGACTGGCTGGCGTGGTCGTTCCACGACGCGCTTGACTATTTCTGTCAGCGGACGAACATACAGTTCTTGCCTCCTCTGGAAGATCCTTCCGAGTTCAGGCTCAAACCATGATCTGCGACAAACTCACCAACCTGCTGGGCTATGACTGCCTACCGCTTTCGGACAGCGGTCAGGTCGCGCTCGTGCATACCCCTTTCAAGTTTGAGGATGGCGCTTCGCTGCCGGTGTTTATCGAGTTTGTGAATGGTCAAGTCAGGTTCTTCGATGACGGCGCAACATTGAGGCACTTCATGGGCCGGGGCGTCAAGATCGAGAACAGGAAGCACACCGCCTTCCTGACCAACATTGCCAACGCGCACCAAGCCGTTTTCAGCGAAAGCGGCGAGATTGAGACATGGGCCAGCATGGAGTCTGCCCCCGTGGCGTTCTCTCGGTTTTTGTCCTCAATGCTGGCGATTGCGGCCTGGGAGAAGGGGCAGGAAGGTGAGGACACCGATACCTCAATCTTTGTGCAGGAAGTCGCCATAGCACTCCGGGCCTGGAAGCCCACTGCCGATCTGACGTTTGAGCCCCCTTTCGAAGGCATCACGAAGAAGTCGTACAAACTCGACTTTCTGCTCGACGGCCGGCCTGTGGTCGCGGTTGGCTCACACCAGAACAGCGTTTCGAGCCTGCTGCACAAACTGGTGGACATTCACAACCTACCGGAGAATCGGGGGTTTGACCCGCTGGTGGTCATTGACGACAGGAGAGACCCGGAGGCCGCAGACAAGGAATCCAAGGTGCTCCAATCCTTGGCAACTGTCATGCCCTTCAGTTCGCTTGAGAGGCAATCGCGGGTCGAACACTGACCCCACCCTCCCCCACCGAGCCCGCCGCGAGCGGGCTTCTTCATGTCTGAGAGTGCACATGCAATGCACATGGCGCCTCTGAGACCCGCGCCGTTGTTGAATTCTCGCAACGATCCATCATCGGCGCGACGGACAGGCGCCAGGGGGACGGCGAGGCGGGCAAAGACATGGCCGGATTATCCCAGCCGGGGGCCTCAGCAGCGCGCGATCAGCCGCGCCGGGTTCACCAGCACCTTCACCACGCCCGGCGGCAGGCTTTCCTTCACCGCGAAAGCGGCGTCGGCCGTGTCGCGCAGCACCGGCTCGCCCAGCGGCATGCCGTGCCTGCCCACGAGCGAAAACACCTTGGGCGTGTTGGCCTTCTCGCCGCGGCGCATCACCACGCCCATCTCGTCGTTGACCAGCCGCACGAAGCTGCCCGGCGGGTAGAAGCCCACGCACTTCACGAAGTGCGCGCCCAGCGGGTCGAGGCCACGCTGCGCGCCCATGTAGAGCTCGCGCGCCACCTGCTGCGAGAGCTGCGCGCCGCGGCTCTTGCGCGGGCTGATGCAGGCCACGTAGACGTCGGCCATCTGCAGCAGGCGGTGGGTGATGCGGTCGATGCGCTGGCCTGTGGGGTAGCCGGTGCCATCGGGGCGTTCGTGGTGCTGGGCCACCAGGCGCAGCCATTCGGCGTCGCTCGCGCCGGCCTCGCGCAGCAGGGTCACGCCGCGCTGCGGGTGTTCGCGCACCGTCTTGCGCTGCGGCGACGTGAGCGGGCCGGCCTGGCGCGCCATTTCGTCGTGCTCACGGGTCATGCCCACGTTCATGGTGAGCGCGGCCAGGATCACGGCGCGCCGCTGCGTGTCGTCGAGCCCGGCCAGCGGCGCCACCAGCGCGCACAGGCAGGCCGAGAGCAAGGCATGGGTGGCGCTGTAGGTCACGGCCGGGTCGAACAGCATCTGCACCAGCACCAGCAGGCTGTTGTCGGGCTGCTCCTGCCACAGCAGCTCGCCGCTGGCCTGCACCTTGTGCAGGCGCTCGAGAAAGTGGTGGGCGTTCGGCCCCTGCAGCAGCAGGGTCGAAAGCGACGCGTGCAGATCGGCCCAGGCCTCGGTCACGGGCCGGTCCTCGCGCGCAGACGGCGCCTCGGCCGACACGCCCATCACGTTCACCTGGGCGATGCGGCTCAGCGAGACGTTGCTGCGCACCATGCGGTCCAGCGCGGTGGTGTAGCCGTAGCTGGCGCTTTGCCAGTCGCTTGCGAGCACGAGCGGCCCGTGGAGCATCAGCGTGCTGCGGTGCTGCTCCGAGGTGATGGTCTCGCCCTTGCGAAGCAACAACACGCCCTTGGGGTCCCAGATGTTCACGGGAACGGGCTGGTTGAGCGCGATCGAGTCGAGGGGCAATGGCCGGTACATACCGGCACTGTAGGCAGGAGGGCGCAGGCCAAACGCCGGAATACCGGCACCAAAAGGCCGCAAAACGCAGCGAAACCGGGCCGCAACGGGCGGGCTGGAACCGTCGAGAGCCGTCGGCCACCCAAACCGGTCCTGTTCAAGCCGCCGCCCATGCCCGCGCCCCGCCCCGTCCCGCCCGTGCCCGTGTCCTGGCTCTTGCAGGGCATCGGCCCGCATGGCGAGGACATCGCCGCGGTGGCGCAGGACGACGTCGCCACCTGGGCCATCACCTTCCACGACGCCTCCCAGGTCGTGCTGAACTGGTTTGACGCCCCGTCCAGGCTCGAACTGCTCACGGTGGTCTGCCCCCTCGAACCCCAGACCCCCAACGGCGTGCTCGAAACCCTGCTCGGTTTCAGCCTGTTCGGTCGCGACAACGGCGGCGCACGCATGGCCCTGGACCCGCAGGACCGCGTCCTGTACCTGGTGCGGGATCTGCCGGTCGACGGCCTGGGCCTGAGCGATCTGCGCGATGCGCTGCGCTCGCTGGTCGGGCTGGCCGAGCACTGGCACACCTGCCTGGCGGCGTTGCCCCCACATCCCGGCTCAGCCCCCACCACGCCTCCCACCAACCCCAAGCACCCCCCCGCATGAGACCCCTTTCCAGCCTTCAAGTCCTGCACCGCAGCCCGCCTGCGTTCTCCGCCTTCCGCGGTCTGCCCACGCCCAGGCTCTCGGCGGCCCCGTCCTTCAAGATCGTCTTCACACGCGATGGCCTGGCTTCGATGCCACCGCCGTTGTCGTTCGTGCTCGCGCAGCTGGCCGTGCAACGCTTGATTCAAGAGCTGCTCGCGCCGCCTTTCCCCATCGACCTGCTGATGTCCACAGCGCCTGAGCCGCGCTTCAGCCGGAAAGAACCGCGCCTCGACTTCCGTCCCCCGGTGCACCATCGCCCGCACCGAACGTCAAGCACCGGCCCGCAGCAGCCATCCAGACCCGGCTTCATGCCGTCCCCCAGCGAGCCACCGGCGGCAGAGGTTCCACCGCCGTCCCATGCCGTTGGCCTGGAGAATGGCGAAGTCCCGGCGCACCTGCGCCAGTACGTGGCCGGCTATGAACCGCAGCCCGCACCGACGCGCACGGTCGCCGATGCCGATGCGGAACTGGCCGCCACTGCCCTGGTTCAGCCGACCCCCTCCATCGATTACGCCGCCTACGCCCGGCTGCTGGACAGCACGCCCAAAGCGCCCGAAGCGCCCGAAGGCGACGCCGATCACGCCACCCCCCTTTGACCCCCGCACACCCGGTCCACCCTCGGCCGGAACCCGTGCCAACAAAAACGGCGGCCCACAAGGCCGCCGTTTTTGTTGGGAAGCTGCGCAGGGGGTTCAGCCCATGTGCAGGCCGCCGTTCACCGAGAAGTCGGCGCCGGTGGAATAACCGGCCTCGTCGCCCGCGAGCCAGGCGATGATGGACGCGATCTCGCTCGGCTCGCCCAGGCGCTTCACGGGCACCGTGGCCACGATCTTGTCGAGCACGTCGGTGCGGATGGCCTTGACCATGTCGGTGCCGATGTAGCCCGGGCTCACGGTGTTCACCGTCACGCCCTTGTTGGCCAGCTCCTGCGCCAGCGCCATGGTGAAGCCGTGCATGCCGGCCTTGGCCGCCGAGTAGTTGGTCTGGCCGGCCTGGCCTTTTTCGCCGTTGACCGAGCTGATGTTGATGATGCGGCCCCAGCCCTTTTCCACCATGTCGGGCACGACCTGCTTGGTCACGTTGAACATGGAGTTGAGGTTGGTGCTGATCACCGCGTCCCAGTCCTCGCGCGTCATCTTGAGGAACATGCGGTCGCGCGTGATGCCCGCGTTGTTCACGAGCACGTCGATGGAACCGTGTTCGGCCTTGGCCTTGCCGAAGGCGGCCACGGTCGAATCCCATTCGGCCACGTTGCCCACCGAGGCATAGAACGTGTAGCCCAGCGCCTTCTGTTCGTCGAGCCACTTCTGGTAATCGCGCGTCGGGCCGCAGCCCGCGATGACCTTGAAGCCCTCCTTGTGCAGGCGCTGGCAGATGGCGGTGCCGATGCCGCCCATGCCGCCGGTGACGTATGCAACCTTCTGACCCATGATGACCTTTCCAGTCTTGTTTAGGAAAACGAACCCATGCTAGCCGTGGGCTCAGCGCTCCACAGCAAGGGAAACCCCCATGCCGCCGCCGATGCACAACGCGGCCAGGCCGCGTTTGGCGTCGCGGCGCTGCATTTCGTGCAGCAGGGTCACGAGCACGCGGCAACCCGACGCACCGATCGGGTGCCCGATGGCGATGGCGCCGCCGTTCACGTTCACGCGCGCCGGGTCGATGTCGAGCGCCTTGTTGACCGCGCAGGCCTGGGCGGCGAAGGCTTCGTTGAGCTCGAACAGGTCCACATCGGCGGCCTTCCAGCCCGCGCGCGCCAGCGCCTTCTTCGAGGCCGGCACCGGGCCCATGCCCATGGTGGCCGGGTCCAGGCCGCTGGTGCCGAAGGCCGCGATGCGCGCGAGCGGCTTCAGGCCCAGGGCCGCGGCCTTCTTCGCGCTCATCACCACCACGGCGGCCGCGCCGTCGTTGATGCCGCTGGCGTTGCCCGCGGTCACGGTACCGGCCTTGTCGAAGGCCGGACGCAGGCCCGCGAGCGCTTCGGCATTCGTCTTCTTGTTGATGAACTCGTCGGTGTCGAACACCAGGGCATCGCCCTTCTTCTGCGGGATGCTCACGCCCACGATCTCATCCTTGAAGCGGCCGGCCTCCTGCGCTGCCGCGGCCTTCTGCTGGCTGCCCAGGGCGAGCGCGTCCTGCATCTCGCGCGTGATGCCGTGCGCCTTGGCGACGTTCTCGGCCGTGATGCCCATGTGGTACTGGTTGTACACGTCCCACAGGCCGTCCACGATCATGGTGTCGGTCATCTTCCAGTCGCCCATGCGCTGGCCGTCGCGGCTGCCGTTGAGCACGTGGGGCGAAGCGCTCATGTTCTCCTGGCCGCCCGCGATCACGATCTCGCTGTCGCCGGCGTTGATGGCCTGGGCCGCGAGCATCACGGCCTTGAGGCCCGAGCCGCAGACCGCGTTGATGGTGAGCGCCGGCGTTTCCTTGGCCACGCCGGCTTTCATCATGGCCTGACGCGCGGGGTTCTGGCCCACGCCGGCCGCGAGCACCTGGCCCATGATCACTTCGCCGATGGCGTCGTTGGGCAGGCCGGTGCGCTCGAGCAGCGCCTTGATCACCGTGGCGCCGAGCTCGGTGGCCGGGGTCTTGGCCAGGGTGCCGCCGAACTTGCCGACGGCGGTGCGGGCGGCGGCGACGATGACGATGTCTTCCATGGGGTTCTCCGTTGGTCTGCGATGGTGAGAAAACTCAGGCCCGGGCCTTCACGTAGCGGCCCGGGGCGGGTTCGATGGCGGCGTAGGCCTTGCCGCGGCCATAGGCCCTGGGCGCGGCGATCTGCTTGCCGGCCTGGGGCTTGAGCCACGCAGACCAGTCGGTCCACCAGCTGCCCGGGTGCTCGGTGGCGTTGGCGATCCAGTCTTTCACGTCCTTGGGGAACTGGGTGCCGCTGCTGGTCCAGTGGCTGCGCTTGCCCTTGCTCGCGGGGTTGATCACGCCCGCGATGTGGCCCGAGGCGCCCATGACGAAGCGCTTCTTGCCCGGGAAAATCTGCGTGGCACCGTAGGCGCCGCCGATGGGCACGATGTGGTCTTCGCGCGAGCCGTAGATGTAGACCGGCAGCTTGACCCGACGGAAATCGATCTTCTGTCCGCACACCGTGACCGCGCCGGGTTTGACGAGGTCGTTCTGCAGGTACATGTGGCGCAGGTACCAGGCGTAGTACGGCCCGGGCAGGTTGGTGCTGTCGGAGTTCCAGTACAGCAGGTCGAAGGGCGGCGGCGTTTCGCCCTTGAGGTAGTTGCCCACCACGTAGTTCCACACCAGGTCGTTGGGGCGCAGGAAGCTGAAGGTGGTGGCGAGGTCGCGGCCGGGCATGAGACCGCCGTTGGCGAACTGCAGCTCGCGGTACTTCACGAAGTTCTCGTCGATGAAGACGTCGAGGATGCCGGTGTCGGTGAAGTCGAGCAGCGTGGTGAGGAAGGTCGCGCTGTGCACCTTGTTCTCGCCGCGGCCCGCGAGGACGGCGAGCGCCGTGCCCAGCATGGTGCCGCCCACGCAAAAGCCCAGCGCGTTGATGTCGGCCGCGCCGCTGATGTCGCGCACGGTGTCGATGGCCTTGATGACCGCGTCCTCGATGTAGTCGTCCCAGGTCTTGTGGCCCAGCGATTCGTCGGGGTTGCGCCAGCTCACCACGAAGGTGCGGTGGCCCTGCTCCACCGCGTAGCGGATGAAGGAATTCTCGGGCTGCAGATCGAGGATGTAGAACTTGTTGATGCAGGGCGGCACGAGCAGAAAGGGCCGCTCATACACCTTGGGGGTCAACGGTTTGTATTCGATGAGCTGGAACAGCTCGTTTTCGAACACCACGGCGCCTTCGGTGGTGGCCACGTTCTTGCCCACCTCGAACACGCTCTCGTCGGTCATGGACACATGGCCCTGGCGGATGTCGTGCAGCAGGTTGGCCACGCCCTTGGCGATGCTCTCGCCCTGGGTCTCGATGGCCTTCTTCTGGGCCTCGGCGTTGAAGGCCAGGAAGTTGCTCGGCGCGCTGGCGTCGATCCACTGCTGCACGCCGAAGCGCACACGCGCGCGCGTCTTGGCGTCGCCCTGCACCGCGTCGGCCAGGGCCATGAGCGTGCGCGCATTGAGCAGGTAGACGGCCGCGGTGAACGAGGACAGCGGGTTCTGCGCCCAGGCCTCGCCGGCGAAGCGGCGGTCACCCGCGGGCGTGGGCGTGAGGCCCTGGTTCCACAGCGCCGCGGCTTCCTTGAGGTAGGTCTGCTGGATTTCGAGCAGCTGCGCCGGGTCGATGCCCACGCCCTGCCCGCCCGCTTGCTGGAACAGCTCGCCGAGCGCGGGCAAGCCCAGGGGCGAGGCGGCCTGGCCGGCCGGCATGAATGCCCGGAACGCGGCCAGCGGGTCGGCGCCCTGGGCGGGCATGGCCGCGGCGCCCGGGAAGGCCTGTGCCAGCTGTGCCCATTGCTGCACCAGGTTCTGCTGGAACTGCTGCGCGGCTTGCGCCCAGTCGGGGGTCTGGTCTGGTTTGCCCGATGCCATGCGTGTCTCCTCGGCGATTGCCGGTGGCCTACAGTTCGGCCTTTGTCTCTTGGTGGGTCGAAGTATCCCTGCGCCGCCTTTCAGGGACTTGACGCAGATCACACAGAAAGCAAGCCGTGTACCTGATCGTGATTGGTTGGATGTATGTCGTGTTGATGATGTCGGTGGCCGAAGCCATGAACACGACCGGTTCGGTGCTCGGGGCCATTGTGACCTTTTTTCTCTACGGTCTTGTGCCCGTCGCCATCATCGTTTACGTGATGCGCACGCCCCAGCGGCGGCGCGAACGCCGGGCGCAGGAGGCCGCGCAGGACGCGGCCCGCGCCGCGGCCTCAGCCCAGCCAGACGCAGGCCGCGAAACGGCCGGTGCTGCCGAGGCGGGCGGCGTCGCGCCGGTGCGAAAAGAACCGTGAGGGCTGGCCGACGGTGCACCAGCCAGGGCCACCGTCGTTGCCGTGCACCGCGGCCACGCCCGCGGCCGCGAGCCGCTGGCGCGCCAGACCGGGCAGGTTCGCCCACCATTTGCCGGCCGTCTCGTGCGGCCTGAAATGCCCCGCCGCTGCGGGATCGGCGGCCACGAAGGCCTGGCGCACCTCGTCACCCACCTCGAACGCCGTGGGCCCGATGGCCGGGCCGAGCCAGGCCAGCACCTCACCCGGGCCCACGGCCTCGCGCAGCGCGCCGGCTGTGGCTTCGAGCACCCCGCCCACCAGGCCGCGCCAGCCCGCGTGCGCGGCCGCCACCGCCCGCCCCGAGCCGTGCGCGAACAGCACCGGCAGGCAATCGGCCACCATGATGGTGGCGGCCACACCGGGCACGGTCACGAGCGCGGCGTCGGCCACGGCGCCATCGGGGGTCTCAGGTCCCAGGTGCAGCACCGCGGTGCCATGCACCTGCTGCAGGAACACCGGCCGCGCTGGCGCGGTGAGCCGGGCCAGTGCGGCGCGGTTGGCGACCACGGCGGCCGGCTCGTCGCGCACGTGGTCGCCGAGGTTGAAGCGGTCGAACGGCGCCACCGAGGCACCGCCCGCGCGCGTGGTGCACAGCGCGCGCACGCCCGCGGGCGCAGGCCAGTCGGGCGCGAAGGCGCTGCCCTCGGCCATCAGGCCTCGGCGTCGGGGCAGGCCGAGGGTTGCGCCTTCTGGAAGGCCTCGTGCTGCATGCACTGATCGAACACCGCCATGGTGCGCGTGAGGCCGCTGAAATCGGTGTTGAAGCGCTGGCCGTTGAAGATCTGCGGCACGAGGCAGCAGTCGGCCAGGGTGGGCGTGTCGCCGTGGCAGAAGCGGCCCGTGGGGCCGGCGGCAAGCTGGCGTTCGAAGGCTTCCAGGCCTTCGCGCACCCAGTGGCGGTACCAGACGTTCTTGGGCTCGTCTTCCACCTTGAGCTCGCGCGTGAGGTACTTGAGCACACGCAGGTTGTTGATCGGGTGGATCTCGCAGGCCACGATCTGCGCCAGCGCGCGCACGCGGGCTCGGCCCAGCGCATCGGCGGGCAGCAGGCGCGCACCGGGCTGGGTCTCGTCGAGGTACTCGATGATGGCCATGGACTGCGTGAGCCGCGTGCCGTCATCGAGCTCCAGCGCGGGCACCAGGCCTTCGGTCAACACCCCGGCCCAGGCCGCCTGCTTGTGTTCGCCCTTGGCGATGTGCACCGGCACGTACTCGAAGGGCAGGCCCTTGAGGTGCAGCGCGATGCGCACGCGAAACGAGGCGGAGGAGCGGAAGTAGTTGTAGAGCTTCATGGCCCCCGAGGATAAACCGCCCGGGGGCCGGTCGCGGCTTCAGGCCGTGGCGAGCGTGGGGTAGTCGGTGTAGCCCTGCGCACCGCCGCCGTAGAAGGTGTTCTTGTCGGGCGTGTTGAACGGGCCGCCGCTGCGCAGACGCGCCACCAGGTCGGGGTTGGCGATGAAGGGGCGGCCGAAGGCCACGAGGTCGGCGCCGTCGCGCAGCGACTGCTCGGCCAGCGGCAGGTCGTAGCCGTTGTTGACCATCCAGGCGCCCTGCCCGCCTGCGGCGCGCCAGGCCTGGCGCAGCGCGGCGTAGTCAAAGGGCCGGCCATCGACCTCGCGCGGGCCCCCGGTGGCGCCCTCGATCACGTGGATGTAGGCCAGGCCCAGCGGGGCGAGCTCGCGCACCACGTGCTCGAACAGCGGCTGCGGATCGGCGTCCACCACGTCGTTGGCCGGGGTCACGGGCGAGAGGCGGATGCCCGTGCGGCCGGCGCCGATCGCGCCCGTCACGGCGCGCACCACCTCGAGCAGCAGGCGCGCGCGGTTGGCGATGGAGCCGCCGTACGCATCGGTGCGCTGGTTGGCGCCGGTCTTGAGGAACTGGTCGAGCAGGTAGCCGTTGGCCGCGTGCACCTCCACGCCGTCGAAGCCGGCCTCGATCGCGGCCAGCGCCGCGCGGCGGTAGTCCTCGACGAT
The DNA here is from genome assembly GCF_049843535.1 of Hydrogenophaga sp. T2. Classification (NCBI taxonomy): domain Bacteria; kingdom Pseudomonadati; phylum Pseudomonadota; class Betaproteobacteria; order Burkholderiales; family Comamonadaceae; genus Hydrogenophaga; species Hydrogenophaga sp. T2. Next base: position 66,337 of record NZ_JBBHZJ010000004.1, read on the forward strand.
GCCGGGCAGTTCGGACAGCTCGAGCGCGCGCGGCGTGGAGGTGTCCACGAAGCTGGGCTTGCCGTCCACGATCAGCACGGTCTTGGTCTTGGCCGCGATGGCCGACGGCGCCACGGGCGCGGCCTTGCCGGGCTGCAGCTCGGTGTGCGAGACACGGCCCACGTGCCAGAGCTGGGTCACGATGGTGCCGCCCGCGGCGTGCACCGCGTCGGTCACCTGCTTCCAGCCCGCGATCTGGTCGGCGCCGTACAAGCCGGGCACGTCGGCATAGCCCTGGCCCTGGTGGCTGATGGCGGTGGCTTCGGTGATCAGCAGGCCGGCGCTGGCGCGCTGGCGGTAGTAGGTGGCCATGAGCGGCGTGGGCACGGCGTTGGGCGCGCGGTTGCGCGTGAGCGGGGCCATCACGACGCGGTTCTTCAGGCGCAGGTCGCCGGCGGTGGTGGGCTCGAACAGGGTGGTCATCGGGTTCTCCTTGAAACGGATGCGGCCCGCCAGGGCCGCGAACCGGCGCATTGTGCGGAGCGCCTGCGGGGCACGTGCGCGCCAGCGCAATGGCCCCATCCGATGTGCGGGTGCCCACGCACCCGCTTGCAGACTTCAATCGTCGTCGTTCGCGTCCAGGCCGGGGAACAGCACCTCGGTGAAACCGAAGCGCGTGAAGTCGCGCACCCGCATCGGGTAGAGCGTGCCCCAGAGGTGGTCGCATTCGTGCTGCACCACGCGCGCATGGAAGCCCTCGGCCTCGCGGTCGATGGCCTGGCCGAAGGCGTCGAAGCCCTGGTAGCGGATGCGCCGCCAGCGCGGCACCACACCGCGCAGGCCCGGCACCGAGAGACAGCCTTCCCAGCCCTCTTCCTCCTCGTCGGACAAGGGCGTGATCACGGGATTGATCAGCACGGTGCGCGGCACGATGGGCGCCTCGGGGTAGCGCGGGTTGGGCGCGCCGCTGCCGAAGATCACCACCTGCAGATCGACACCGATCTGCGGCGCGGCCAGGCCGGCGCCGTTGGCCGCGGCCATGGTGTCGTGCAGGTCGGCCACCAGGCGGTGCAGCTCGGGCGTGTCGAAGGCCGTCACGGGCCGGGCGTGGCGCAGCAGGCGCGGGTCGCCCATCTTGAGGATGGTGTGCACGGTCATGCAGCGTCTCCAGGGGGGTGCAGCAGTGCGAGCATCGCCGCCTCGTCGATCACCGCCACGCCGAGCGCCTGCGCCTTCTCCAGCTTGCTGCCGGCCTCGGCGCCGGCCACCACGTAGTCGGTCTTCTTGCTGACCGAGCCCGCGACCTTGGCGCCCGCGGCTTCGAGCCGGGCCTTGGCGTCTTCGCGGCCCAGCGTGGGCAGGGTGCCCGTGAGCACGAAGGTCTTGCCCAGCAGCGGCTGCGGCGTGTTCTGCGCGCCCTCGCCTTCGGGCCACTGCACGCCCGCGGCGCGCAGCTGCTCCACCACCTCGCGGTTGTGCGGCTGGTCGAAGAAGGTGCGGATGCTCTGCGCCACCACCGGGCCCACGTCGTTGACCTGCAGCAGCGCGTCCACGCTCGCGTCCATGATGCGGTCGATGCCGCCGAAGTGGCGCGCGAGGTCTTTGGCCGTGGCCTCGCCCACGTGGCGGATGCCCAGGCCGAACAGGAAGCGTGGCAGCGTGGTGTGCTTGCTCTTCTCGAGCGCGTCGAGCACGTTCTGCGCCGACTTCTCGGCCATGCGTTCGAGCGCCGCGAGCGCGGTGAAGCCGAGCTTGTAGAGGTCGGGCAGGGTCTTGATGAGGCCGCTGTCCACCAGTTGCTCCACGAGCTTGTCGCCCAGGCCTTCGATGTCGAGCGCGCGCCGCTGCGCGTAGTGCAGGATGGCCTGCTTGCGCTGCGCGGCGCAGAACAGGCCGCCGGTGCAGCGGTGGTCGGCCTCGCCCTCTTCGCGCACGGCGTCGCTGCCACAGACCGGGCAATGCGTGGGCATGGTGAAGGGCGGCGGATCGCCCGCGCGCTTGTCGGCCAGCACCGAGACCACCTCGGGGATCACGTCGCCCGCGCGGCGCACCACCACGGTGTCGCCCACCCGCACGTCCTTGCGGCGCGCTTCGAGTTCGTTGTGCAGCGTGGCGTTGGTGACGGTGACGCCGCCCACGAACACCGGTGCGAGCTTGGCCACGGGCGTGAGCTTGCCGGTGCGGCCCACCTGCACGTCGATGGCCTGCACCGTGGTGAGCTGCTCTTGCGCCGGGTACTTGTGGGCCACGGCCCAGCGCGGCTCGCGCGTGACGAAGCCCAGGCGCTGCTGCAGGGCCAGCGGGTTGACCTTGTAGACCACGCCGTCGATGTCGTAGGGCAGCGCATCGCGCGCCTCGCCGATGCGGCGGTGGAAGGCCACCAGCGCCTCGGCGCCCAGGCACACCGCGGTCTGTTCGGCCACCGGAAAGCCCCAGGCCTTCAGGCGCATGAGCCAGTCGAACTGCGTGGCCGGTGGTGCGCCGTCGCCCACCACCTCGCCCCAGCCATAGGCGAAGAAGCTCAGCGGGCGTTCGCGCGCAATGCGCGAGTCGAGCTGGCGCACCGCGCCAGCCGCGGCGTTGCGCGGGTTCACGAAGGTCTTCTCGCCCTTGGCGCCGGCGGCGATCTTCTGGCGCTGGCGTTCGTTCAGGGCCTCGAAATCGTCGCGGCGCATGTAGACCTCGCCGCGCACCTCCAGCACCTCGGGCACGCCCTCGGGCAGCCTCAAGGGGATCTGGCCGATGGTGCGCACGTTGTGCGTCACGTCTTCGCCGTTCTCGCCGTCGCCGCGCGTGGCCGCGCACACCAGCACGCCGCGCTCGTAGCGCAGGCTCATGGCCAGGCCATCGAACTTGAGTTCGGCCACGTATTCGACCGGCGGGTCCGCCTCGCCCAGGCCGAGCTCGCGGCGCACACGCGCGTCGAAGGCGGCGGCGCCGCTGGCCTCGGTGTCGGTCTCGGTGCGGATGCTCAGCATGGGCACCGCGTGGCGCACCGGCGGCAGCGTCTTGAGCACCGCGCCGCCCACGCGCTGGGTGGGCGAGTCGGGCGTGAGCAGTTCGGGCTGCTCGGCCTCGATCGCCTGCAGCTCGCGGAACAGCCGGTCGTACTCGGCGTCGGGAATCTCGGGCTGGTCGAGGGTGTAGTAGAGGTGCGCGTGGCGGTGCAGTTGCGCGCGCAGCTCGGCCGCGCGCTCGGCCGGCGTGGGCGCGGCCGCGAACAGGTCTAGCGAGGTCATGATCAGGAAAACAGGCGGCGCGCCTGCGGCGAGCCTGCCGACAGGTCGCGCGCGTCGAGCGCGTCGTACAGGGCCTCGAGGTCGGCGCCGATGCGGTCCATGGTCTCGGCCGACAGCGGCACGCCGGTGTCGTCGGTGACCACGCCGTCCATGGCTTCGGCCAGGGCCTGTGCGGCCTGGCGCAGGCGCAGGAAGGCCTGCTCCTCGCGCGCCACGTGCGTGACCTCGAGCGACAGCGTCACCTCGCGCAGCGCGCTCTGCTCGGGGTCGTCGGCCATGGCGGCCTGGGCGTCGAAGCTGAGCACCAGCACGGGCGGCAGGCCGGGCTGGCTGGCCGCGAGCACCATGCGACCCGGCAGCGCGCCGGCCACGAAGCCGATGCGTGCCGCGTGCTGCGCCACATAACCGGGGCTCCAGGCGGCGCGACGCGCGCGCAGCGTGAAGCCCAGCTGCGCGTCGTGGCCACTGGCGAAGGCGTCGAGCTCGCGCGCGCGCGCCACCTCGGCGCGCATGTCGGGGAAATCGGGGCTCGCGCCCACCGCGTCGGCGAAGGCCTGGGCCTTCACCACGAACTCGGAAAACTCGATGTCGTTGAGCGCGCCCGCGCGGTTGGCCAGCTGCACGCCGGCCTGCAGCGCGCGGTAGCGCTGGCCCGGGCGCGGGCTTTCCCATTCGGCGCCGTCGGGCGTGAGGCCTTCCACCGCGAATGGCTTGCTGCCCACGCGGCGCGTGGCGGGCAGCGCCAGCAGCACGGCATCGCCCGACACCTCGTGTTCGAGCGAGAGCGGCGCGATCACGTCGATCAGCGCGTCGAGCGCGGGCGCGGGGCGGCGCTCGGCCACGGGCAGGGCCGGGGCCATGGGCGCGGGCGCTTCGTCGCGCACGGCCGCGAGCAGTTCGCCCGGCACCGTGACCACGGCCGACTCGTCGGGCAACTCGGGATGGCCCAGCACCGGTTCACGGCGTTCGGCCGGCGCGTCGCCGAGCGGGTCGAGCGTGGGCTCGATGTGCTCGCGCTCGCCTGGCGCGGGCGCGGCACCGCGTTCGCGCGCGGTGCGCGGCGCGCTCTGGCGCGTGACCCAGGCGTTGTAGGCCACCACCGCGGCCAGCACCAGGCCGCCGATGACCGCCAGACCCACTTGCAGACTGCTCATGACAGCATCCCCGCGGCCGACTCCATGTCGACCGCCACGATGCGCGAGACGCCTTGCTCCTGCATGGTCACGCCGATGAGTTGCTGGGCCATTTCCATCGCGATCTTGTTGTGGCTGATGAACAGGAACTGCGTGTCCTTGCTCATGGCGCTCACGAGCTTGGCATAGCGTTCGGTGTTGGCGTCGTCGAGCGGCGCGTCCACCTCGTCGAGCAGGCAGAACGGCGCCGGGTTGAGCTGGAAGATGGCGAACACCAGCGCGATCGCGGTGAGCGCCTTCTCGCCGCCCGAGAGCAGGTGGATGGTCTGGTTCTTCTTGCCGGGCGGCTGCGCCATCACCTGCACGCCGGCGTCGAGGATCTCTTCGCCGGTCATCATGAGCTTGGCGTTGCCGCCGCCGAACAGCTCGGGGAACATGCGGCCGAAGTGCGTGTTGACGGTTTCGAAGGTCGAGGCCAGCAGTTCGCGGGTTTCGTTGTCGATCTTCCTGATCGCGTCTTCGAGCGTGTTGATGGCCTCGGTGAGGTCGGCGGTCTGCGAATCGAGGAAGGTCTTGCGCTCGCGCGCGGCCGTGAGCTCGTCGAGCGCGGCCAGGTTGACCGCCCCCAGCGCCTGGATCTCGCGGTGCAGGCGGTCGATCTCGCCCTGCAGGCCGGCCAGGCGCACATTGCCCTCGGTGATGCTCTGCGCGATCGCGGCGCGGTCGGCCTCGGCCTCGTCGAGCATCTGGCTGTACTGCTCCACGCCCAGGCGCGCGGCCTGTTCCTTGAGCTGGAATTCGGTGATGCGGCTGCGCAGCGGCTCGAGCTCGCGTTCGAGCTGCAGGCGGCGTTCGTCGCTCGCGCGCAGCTTCATGGTGAGGTCGTCGTACTGGCTGCGCAGCGCCGACAGCGCCTGCTCGCGCTCGGTCTTGGCGGCCAGCGCGGTCTGCAGCCCCGCCTGGGCCGCGGCGTCGTTCAGGCGCGCGAACTCGTCGCGCGCGCGCTGCTCTTCGTCGATCAGCGCTTTCTCCTGCTGGCCCGCGGTGTCGATGGCGCGCTGCAGTTCGGCCTGGCGCGCCTGCAGGCTGCGCAGCGAGAAAGTGGCCTCCTGCGCGTTGCGTTCGAGCGCGCGCTGCTGCTCGCGCGCCTGGTTGAGGCGGCGCTCGGCCTCGATCACGGCGTCGTCGAGCTGGGCGTGGCGCTCCTGGCTGTCGGCGAGCTGCATGTCGAGTTCTTCGAAGCGCGCCTCAGCCGTCACGCGGCGCTCCTGCAGGTCTTCGAGCTGGGCGTCGACCTCGGCGAGATCGGCCGCGATCTGTTCGCTGCGCGCGCGCGTCTGCTCGGCCTGCTGCGTCAGGCGCAGCGCCTCGACCTGCAGCTCGTGCGCGCGGCTCTGCGCCTCGGCGGCCTCGCGGCGCGCACCCACCAGGCGCTGCGAGGCGTCGCTGTAGGCGGCCTCGGCGCGCACCAGCGCCGAGCGCGCCTGTTCGGCGATCAGCACCTGGGCCTTGAGCTGCTTGTCCAGGTTCTCGATTTCCTGGGCCCGCGCGAGCAGGCCGGCCTGTTCGTTGTCGGGCGCGTAGAAGGCCACGCTGTGCGCGCTGACGGCGTGGCCGCTGGCCACGTAGATGGTGTCGCCGGCTTGCAGCTGGCCGCGCAGCGCCAGGGCCTCGTCGAGCGTGGCGGCGCTGTAGCAGCCGCGCAGCCAGTCGCCCAGCAGCGCCTGCTGTGCGGCGTCGTTCAGCCGCAGCCACTGGGCCAGCGGCTTGAGCGCGCCCGAGGCCTCGGCCGCGGCGCCCGCCACGGGCGGCTGGTAGAAGGCCAGGCGCGTGGGCGGCGCGTCGTTGGCGAAGGCGCGCACCATCTCCAGCCGCGAGACTTCGAGCGCGCCCAGGCGCTCGCGCAGCGCGGCTTCGAGCGCGTTCTCCCAGCCCGGCTCCACGTGGATGCGGCTCCACAGGCCCTGCAGGCCGTCGAGGCCATGCTTGGCGAGCCAGGGCTTGAGCTTGCCGTCGGTGCGCACCTTTTCCTGCAACGCCTTGAGCGCTTCCAGGCGCGCGCTGAGGTCGGCCTGTTTCGCCGACTGCGCGTTCACCTCGGCCTGGGCCGTGCGGCGCGCGTCGTCGAGCTGGGGCACCTGCTCCTGCAGCTCGTGCAGGCGGGCATCGGTTTCTTCGGCCAGGGCCTGCGCGGTCTGCAGCGCGCCCTGCGCGTTGAGCAGCCGGGCCTCGTCGGGCGCGGCCAGGGCATTGCGGTCGGCCAGCAGGCGCTCGCGGCGCTGGTTCAGGCCGCGCGACTGTTCCTCGATGTTGCGCTGCTCGGCCGCCAGCACCTGGATCTGCTGCTGCACCTGGCCCACGGCGGTGCGCTGCTCGTTGGCACGCGCCTGCGCGGCGCGCAGCGCGTCTTCGAGCGCGGGCAGCGCGCCGGCCTGCTCTTCGCCCTGGGCCGCGAGCACCACCGATTGTTCTTCGGCGCCGAGGATCTTCTCGGCCAGCTGTTCGAGCTCCACCGCCGCGTCCTCGCTGCGCGTGGACCACGAGGCGATCTGCTCCTTGAGCTGGGCCAGGCGCTGCTCCACGCGCTGGCGGCCTTCGACCACGAAGCGGATCTCGGCCTCGAGCTTGCCCACCTCGGCGCTGGCCTCGTAGAGCTTGCCCTGCGCCTGGTTCACCTGGTCGCCGGCCGCGTAGTGCGCCTGGCGGATGGTTTCGAGCTCGCTTTCCACGCGGCGCAGGTCGGCGGTGCGCGACTCGAGGTCGTTCACGGCCTGGGCCGCGTCTTTCTGGATGCGGGCCTGGTCGGCCTCGGCCTCGGCGCGCTTCAAGAACCAGAGCTGGTGCTGCTTGAGCGTGGCGCTGGCATTGAGCGCGTGGTACTGCGCGGCCACCTCGGCCTGCCGCTCGAGCTTGTCCAGGTTGGCGTTGAGCTCGCGCAGGATGTCTTCGACGCGCGTGAGGTTCTCGCGCGTGTCGGCCAGGCGGTGCGCGGTCTCGCGGCGGCGTTCCTTGTACTTGGACACGCCCGCGGCTTCTTCGAGGAACAGGCGCAGCTCTTCGGGCTTGCTCTCGATGATGCGGCTGATGGTGCCCTGGCCGATGATGGCGTAGGCGCGCGGGCCCAGGCCGGTGCCCAGGAACACGTCCTGCACGTCGCGGCGGCGCACCGGCTGGTTGTTGATGTAGTAGCTGCTGGTGCCGTCGCGCGTGAGCACGCGCTTGACGGCGATCTCGGTGAACTGGCCCCACTGGCCGCCCGCGCGGTGGTCGCTGTTGTCGAACACCAGTTCGACGCTGGATCGGCTCGCGGGCTTGCGGCTGGTGGTGCCGTTGAAGATCACGTCCTGCATGGACTCGCCACGCAGCTCGGAGGCCTTGGACTCGCCCAGCACCCAGCGCACCGCGTCCATGATGTTGGACTTGCCGCACCCGTTCGGCCCCACCACGCCAACCAGCTGGCCGGGGAGCATGAAGTTCGTGGGTTCGGCGAAGGATTTGAAGCCGGAGAGCTTGATCGAGGTGAGACGCACGGCGCGGTCCGGGGGGTCGGCAATGGCAGGGGCCCGGCCCTGGAAGGGCTCGGCCGGGGGATGATACCTGCGGGCCCCGGGTGCGAAATTTCATGGTCAGAACGCACGGCGGACGCGATCGGCGTTGCCACGGCCTTGTCGCATTGAAAGCATGCAAACAAAATTCGGGCAGTCCTTTCCTGAATACCAAGTGCTGACAGAGACCCGATCATGAATCCGACCGTGAATACTTCCTGGGACGCCGGCCTCGTGGCCCTGTCCTTCGCCTTCGCCGTTGCCGGCTCCTTCGTGGCGCTCACCGCGGCCGGCCGCCTGCGTGGTCGCCGGGGCGAACTGGCCTGGAGCAACGTGCTCACCGTGGGCATCGCCCTGGGCGGTGTGGGCGTGTGGTCCATGCACTTCATCGGCATGCTGGCGCTGCGCATGGACGTGGGCAGCAGCTATTCCATGCTCGAGACCTTCACTTCGCTGCTGGTGGCCGTGGGCGCCACCGCGGGCTCGGTGGTGCTGGCCGCGCGCCGCCCCGACAGCCTGGCGCGTCTGCTGCTGGCGGGCTTCCTGCTCGGCATGAGCGTGGTGCTGATGCACTACCTGGGCATGTTCGGCCTGAAGATCTACGGCTTCATCGCCTGGGACATGGGTCTCGTGGGCCTGTCCATGCTGATCGCCGTGGTGGCGGCCACCGCCGCGCTCTGGCTGGCCTTCAACATCGCCACGCTGCCGCGGCGCATTGCGGCCTCGGTGGTCATGGGCGTGGCGGTGTGCGCCATGCACTACACCGGCATGGGCGCGGCCGAGTTCGTGTGCACCACCACCGAGCGCACGGCCATTCCGCAGGGCACGGGCTATGTGGCGGTGTTCAGCCTGCCCATGCTGGTGATCGCCACCACGGTGATGCTCACGCTGATGCTCTCGCTCGACCAGTTCTATCAGGCCCTGCGTCAGAACACGCTGCGGGCGCGCCGGGCTCAGGTGTAAGACTCGCGCCAGGCAGGGGATTGGTGGCTGTTCAGGTAGATCGCCACGACGCCACGCTCATCGGCGTTGAGCAGGTCCAGGCCGTGGCTGCGTTGAAGCGTGTAGAGGTAGGCGGCCAGGTCCCGGGTCTCGTCCGTGGCGAGCGAACCGACCGACACCAGCAGTTGTGCCATCCACGCGCAGACACGTTGCTGGGCGCGCTTTTCCTTGCGGCCTGAAAGCAGCCGCTGCACGCGGATCAGCGTCTCGGTGCAACACAGCCGTGACGAGATCACGTGCGGCTTGGCGTCTTGAACGCGGGCGATCCATACCGTGTCGGCGCGGCCCAGCAGGCTCAGGAACCGATCGGCCCATGGCCACTGACCGGGGCTCGCCTCCAACAGCCGACAGGCCGTGTTGACGAGCATCTTGGCCACGCACTGCTGGTAGTCCTGGTCGGCCGGAAATTGCGCCAGCAGCATTGACGTCCAGGCGATCAGGTCGTCGTGCTGCTGCGCGCCCGCGATCTGCGCGGCGAGTTCGTTGATCTCTTCGGGCCGGATGGGGTGCTCGTCGTGCACGGCCTTGCGCAGAATGCCGGCGAACACCTGGCTGGTGAGCGCGAAGTCCTGGTCGTCCGACGCCAGCTCGCCCCGCCAGAGGTACTGCACCCGCCACGACGACTTCGGGAGCCCGTCGGGGGCCAGCCGCTGCACCAGGGGCGGCTCCAGGGGGCCCAGCAGCGCCTGCAAGGGCTTGCGGGCGTCGAGCGGCAGATTCGCCTGAAAGGCCGGGTCGGCACAGGCCGTGAGCACCAGGGCCGCGAGCAACCAGCGCAGATGGACGTTGTCCTGCAGGTCCACGTGCGCGCGCTCGCCCGCGCCGGCCGCCTCGAGGACCAGGCGGCTCGAGGCCGGCGTGGCGCAGAACTGGCGGAAGGCATGGCCCACGGCATGGGCGAACGAGGCCTGGGCGTTGCGGTACAGCTGGCCGAGCAGCCAGGCCAGGCGCTGGTCATCCACACGCTTGTCTGCATACAGGGCGGCCACCTCGCTGCAAACCGCGTGCAGCCGCAAGGCGGCGGTGCCCTGCCCGAGCAGCAGGCGCGAGGTCTCGACCACGTCCTGGTAACAGGCCAGGCAGCCCTCGGGGTGCTCGGCTTCGCCGCTCACGATCTGCCCGGCCCGCCGCCGCAGGAAGCCGGCCCCCAGGTTCCACCAGAGGCTGCCCTCCGGCGGCTCCCTGTGCACGCGCAGGGCCGCCAGCACCTGGGCGGGCGGCTGGTCGAGGCACACGGTGAGCGTGCCCCAGGTGGGGTGCGGCTGCGGACCGCGCCCCGGACCCGGGGCCATGAGGTCTTCGGCCTCGGCGAGCCGGGCCAGGGCCTCGGCCAGCGGCGGGCAGCTGCGCAGGCACCAGGCTTTGACCGCCGCGTCCCCGCAGGCCGTCCATTGGCGGTGGAGCGCGCCAGCGGCCCAGGGTGGGCAGCCGGCGATCCAGGGCAGCACATCCCGGCCTTCGGCCCGGCCGCGCAGGGCCCGGCCCAGACCCGCTTCCAGGCATTCGATCCAGGTCCGCCGGTCGTGCGCCTCCGACAGCCGCACCACCACGGTGTGGATGGCCGACGGGCAGCGGCCCAGCAGGTTTTGCTGCATGCGCGGCGTCAAGCGCCCCATGAAGGCGCAGGCCACCGTGGGCGAATGCGCGGCCAGATCGACCAGCACGGCCAGCGCCCACTGGGCGTCGCCAGCGATGCGGGTCTGCCCGTCGAGCGCCACCAGCCGCACGCCCCGCGTCGGCGCAGACATCAGCGAGGGCGCCTTGACCAGCATGTCCAGCACGCCCGGCCCGGGCCGCGAGCCCACGCCGAGTTCGTTGAGCACGAGCAGGGCATCGGTCAGTTGGCGCAGGGTGTCCGCCGCGGCCGGGCCCGTGAGGTGCAGGCCGTCGGACTCGAACCAGGCCTGCCCCACGCCCAGGCGGCCCTCGGTCACCACGCCCAGGAGCATGGGCAGTTGCCAGTTCGGCGGTACCGCCAGGGTGGCGTGGCGGTCGCCTTGCAGCGTGATGCGGAAAGGCTCGCCCTCGGGCTGGACCTCGGCCGGCGGCTCGGGGCGGGGATTCAGCGCCGTGTCCTCGTCGATGCGGGGCAAGACCGCATCCGGGGTCGCCACCGGCGAACGGCGGTCCGGCGGGTGGCCGCTGCCGGTGCGGTGGGCGCTGCGGGTGCCGCGGTTCAGGGAAATGAAGCTCGATCTCTTGTCCATGCCTGGGCCTCGTCGGTGTCGGCCGGCGAGACTAGCGGCGGCCCGTGCGCTTGGGCCCGGGCCTCGGCCGCATGACAGATTCATCAGCGCCCTCCCCGATAATCGCGGCCCATGAACCCCCTGCTCCAGCGCCTGCAGCCCTACCCCTTCGAGCGGCTGCGCCGGCTTTTTGCGGACGTGAAGCCCGCGCCCGCCCACCGCCCCATCAGCCTGGGCATCGGCGAGCCCAAGCACCCCGCCCCCGATTTCCTCAAGCGCGCGCTGGCCGACGCCCTCGGCGACGGCCTGTCGAGCTACCCCGCCACCGCGGGCGAGCCGCGGCTGCGCGAGGCCTGCGCGGGCTGGCTGCAGCGGCGCTACGGCCTGGCGGTGGACGCGGCCACCCAGGTGCTGCCGGTGAACGGCTCCCGCGAGGCGCTGTTTGCCTTCGCGCAGGTGGTGGTCGACCCCACGCGCGAAGGCGCCACCGTGGTCTGCCCCAACCCCTTCTACCAAATCTACGAAGGCGCGGCCCTGCTCGCGGGCGCGCAGCCGCACTACGTGGCCAGCGTGGCCGAACGCAATTTCGCGGTCGACTGGGACAGCGTGCCCGAGGCCGTCTGGGCCCGCACGCAGTTGATCTACGTGTGCTCGCCGGGCAACCCCGCGGGCGCGGTGATGCCGCTGGACGAATGGCGCAAGCTGTTCGCGCTCAGCGACCGCCACGGCTTCGTGATCGCCTCCGACGAGTGCTACAGCGAGATCTACTTCCGCGACGAAGCCCCGCTCGGCGGCCTGCAGGCCGCGGCACAGCTGGGCCGCAGCGACTTCAAGCGCCTGGTGGCCTTCACCAGCCTGTCCAAGCGCAGCAACGTGCCGGGCCTGCGCAGCGGCTTCGTGGCCGGCGACGCCGAGCTGCTCAAGGCCTTCCTGCTCTACCGCACCTACCACGGCGGCGCCATGAGCCCGGTGGTGCAGGCCGCGAGCGTGGCCGCCTGGGGCGACGAAGCCCACGTGGTCGACAACCGACGCCTATACCGCGAAAAGTTCGCCCAGGTCACGCCGGTGCTGGCCGAGGTGCTCGACGTGGCCCTGCCCGATGCCTCCTTCTACCTCTGGGCCGGCGTGCCCGCGGCCTTCGCGCAGCGCGCCCCGGGTCTCAGTGCCGACGAGGCTTTCGCGCGCGAATTGCTCGCTCAATACAATGTGACCGTCCTGCCCGGCAGCTACCTCGCGCGCACGGTGCAGGGGCACAACCCCGGTGCCGGGCGCGTGCGCCTGGCCCTGGTGGCCGGCGTCGACGAATGCCTGGAGGCCGCGCACCGCATCGCCGGCTTCTGCCGCGCCAACGCCTGACCGATTCCCTTTCTCCCCCTAGCCCACCACCCCATGAGCCAACAACTGCAAGCCATCATCGACACCGCCTGGGACAACCGCGCCTCGCTGTCGCCCGCCGCCGCCCCCAAGGAAGTGACCGACGCCGTCGAGCACGTGATCGCCGAGCTCAACAAGGGCCGCCTGCGTGTGGCCACCCGCGAAGGCGTGGGCCAGTGGACGGTGCACCAGTGGATCAAGAAGGCCGTGCTGCTGTCGTTCCGCCTCAAGGACAACGAAATCATGCGCGCCGGCGACCTGGGCTTCTTCGACAAGGTGCAGACCAAGTTCGCCCACCTCTCGCCCGAAGAGATGAAGGCCACCGGCGTGCGCGTGGTGCCGCCGGCCGTGGCCCGCCGCGGCAGTTTCATCGCCAAGGGCGCCATCCTCATGCCCAGCTACGTGAACATCGGCGCCTATGTGGACGAAGGCACCATGGTCGACACCTGGGCCACCGTGGGCAGCTGCGCCCAGGTGGGCAAGAACGTGCACCTCTCGGGCGGCGTGGGCCTGGGCGGCGTGCTCGAACCCCTGCAGGCCAACCCGACCATCATCGAAGACAACTGCTTCATCGGCGCGCGCTCGGAGATCGTCGAAGGCGTCATCGTCGAGGAGAACTCGGTGATCAGCATGGGTGTGTACATCGGCCAGAGCACACCGATCTACGACCGCGCCACGGGTGAAGTGAGCTACGGCCGCGTGCCCGCGGGCTCGGTCGTGATCAGCGGCAGCCTGCCCAAGGACGGTGGCAAGTACAGCCTGTACGCGGCGGTGATCGTCAAGCGCGTCGATGCGCAGACCCGCGCCAAGACCAGCCTGAACGACCTGCTGCGCCCGTAAGAAGTCGAACCAACCACCGCCGTGAGGGAGATGGCATGAGCAGCGGAACGATGGAGCGCATCCTGCGCCTGATGGCCGACAAGAAGGCCTCGGACGTGTACCTCACGGCGAACGCGCCGGCGATGATCAAGATCAACGGCCAGGTGATCCCGATCAACAGCCAGGTGCTGCCCTCGGAGGCGCCGCGCAACCTGCTCAGCGAGATCGTGCCCGCCACGCGCATCGAGGAGCTGCTCGAAACCGGCGAGCTCAACATGGGCGTGACGCTCGAAGGCCTGGGCAACTACCGCGTGAGCGCCATGCGCCAGCGCGGCTCCATCGCGGTGGTGATCCGCTACGTGCCCAGCGACATCCCGCCGCTGGACACGCTCAACGTCGCCCCCATCCTGGCCGACCTGGTGATGGACAAGCGCGGCCTGATCCTGATGGTGGGCGCCACGGGCGCGGGCAAGAGCACCACGCTCGCCGCCATGATCGACCACCGCAACGAGCGCGTCAGCGGCCACATCCTCACGGTCGAAGACCCGATCGAATACACCTACCGCAACAAGCGCTCGGTGGTGAACCAGCGCGAGATCGGGCCCGACACGGTGTCGCTGCAGACCGCGCTCAAGAACGCGCTGCGCCAGGCGCCCGACGTGATCCTGATCGGCGAGATCCGCGACCGCGAGACCATGTCGGCCGCCATCGCCTACGCCCAGTCGGGCCACCTGGTGCTGGCCACGCTGCACGCCAACAACAGCTACCACGCGCTCAACCGCATCCTGAGCTTCTACCCCGTCGAGGTGCGCCCCACCATGCTGGGCGACCTGGCCGCCGCGCTGCGCGCCATCGTCTCGCAGCGCCTGCTGCGCACGCCCGTGGGCGGCCGCCTGCCGGCCATGGAGGTGCTGCTCAACACCGCGCTGATCGCCGACCTGATCCAGAAGGCCGATTTCTCGGGCGTGCGCGAAGCGATGGAGAAGTCGCTGGCCGAAGGCTCGCAGACCTTCGAACAAGACCTGGCGCGCCTGATCCACGAGGGCCTGGTCACGCGCGAGGAAGGCCTGGCCCAGGCCGACTCGCCCAACAACCTGCTCTGGCGCCTGCAGAACGACTTCGCGCCCAGCGCCGCGCGCGGTGCGGATGCCGCCGACGAAGACGCCACCGACACGCCCTCGTTCACCGAGTTCACGCTCGACGTTAAATTCTGAAATATGCGCCCCCACGCTCGTCACTTCGTGTACTCGCTGCCCCCCGAGGGGGCGCAAACCGCCCTTGGGGCGGCCCGGCGGGCGGTCTGATGTCCGACACCCTGCGCCTGGCCGAGGCGCTCATCGCCCTGCCCTCCGTCACCCCGCGCGACGCGGGCTGCCTGGAGCTCATCGCAACGCGCCTGCAGGCCATGGGCTTTGCGTGCGAACGCCTCGACAGCGGCCCGGCCGACTTCCGCGTGAGCAACCTCTGGGCGCGCCGCGGCACGGGCCAGCGGCCCACGCTGGTGTTCGCGGGCCACACCGACGTGGTGCCCACCGGCCCGCGCGAGGCCTGGGCCAGCGACCCCTTCGTGCCCAGCCACCGCGACGGCAAGCTCTTCGGCCGCGGCGCGAGCGACATGAAGACCTCCATCGCGGCCATGGTGGTGGCCTGCGAGCGCTTTCTCGCCGAACAACCCGATCCCGGCATCGACATCGCCTTTTTGCTCACGAGCGACGAAGAAGGCCCCGCGGTCGATGGCACCGTGGTGGTCTGCGAGGCCCTCAAGGCGCGCGGCGAGCGGCTCGACTGGTGCATCGTGGGCGAGCCCACCTCGGTCGAGCGCACCGGCGACACGATCAAGAACGGCCGCCGCGGCACCCTGAGCGGCAAGCTCACCGTCAAGGGCGTGCAGGGCCACATCGCCTACCCGCACCTGGCGAAGAACCCCATCCACCTGGCCGCGCCCGCGCTCGCCGAGCTCGCCGCCACCGAGTGGGACCGCGGCAACCCTTACTTCCCGCCCACGAGCTGGCAGATCAGCAACATCCACGGCGGCACCGGCGCCACCAACGTGATCCCCGGCACCGTGGTGATCGATTTCAACTTCCGCTTCAGCACCGAACGCACGCCCGAGTCGCTGCAGGCGCAGGTGGTCGAGATCCTGGCGCGCCACGGCCTGCGCGAAGGCGCCGACCACGACATCGCCTGGACCCTGGGCGGGCGGCCCTTCCTGACGCCGCCCGGTGCGCTGGTCGACGCGGTGCGCGACGCCATCCGCGACGAGACCGGCCTTCACACCGAGCTCTCCACCACCGGCGGCACCAGCGACGGGCGCTTCATCGCCCAGGTCTGCCCGCAGGTGGTCGAGGTGGGCCCGCCCAACGCCACCATCCACAAGATCGACGAGCACGTGGTGCTCGCCGACATCGAACCCCTGACCGCGATCTACCGCCGCACGCTGCAAAACCTGCACGCGCGGACCGTGCAGAACGCCTGACACCCGTGACCCTGCAAGAACTGCTGGCCCAGGCCGAAGCCCGCCTGGACGCCGCGCAACTGGCCTTTGGCCATGGCACCACCAACGCCCACGACGAGGCCGCCTGGCTGGTGCTCTGGCGCCTGGGCCTGCCGCTGGACAGCGACCTCGACGCCCTCGCCGGCCGCGCCGTGAGCGGCGACGAAGCCGCCGCGGTGGACGCGCTCATCGCGCGCCGCATCGACACCCGCGAGCCCGCGGCCTACCTCACCGGCGAAGCCTGGTTGCAAGGCGTGCCCTTCCACGTCGACCGACGCGCCATCGTGCCGCGCAGCTTCATCGCCGAACTCATCGCCGACGGCAGCATCGACCCCTGGCTCGGTGAACACACCCAGGCCGTGCTCGACCTGTGCACCGGCAACGGCAGCCTCGCGGTGCTTGCGGCCATGGCCTGGCCCGAGATCCGCGTGACCGGGGCCGACCTCTCGCCCGAGGCGCTGCAGGTGGCGCGCATCAATGTCGAGCGCCACGGCCTGGGCGAACGCATCGCCCTGGTGGAAAGCGACGGGCTCGCGGCCTGCCCCGGCCCCTGGGACCTGATCGTGTGCAACCCGCCCTATGTGAACGCGCAGAGCATGGCCGCCCTGCCCGCCGAGTACCGTGCCGAGCCCGAACTCGCGCTGGCCGGCGGTGCCGACGGCATGGACTTCGTGCGCGCGCTGCTGCGTGACGCGCCGCGCTGCCTGAACCCGCAGGGCGTGCTGGTGCTCGAGATCGGCAACGAACGCGAACACTTCGAGCGCGCCTTCCCGCACCTGCAGCCCGTGTGGCTCGGCACCAGCGCAGGCGACGACCAGGTGCTGCTGCTCACGCGCGACGCCATCGTGGAGGGCCGGCCATGATCACGCTGCGCGACGTGGTGCTGCGACGCGGCGTCAAGGTGCTGCTCGATGGCGCCACGCTCACCATCAACCCCGGTGAAAAAGTGGGCCTGGTCGGCCGCAACGGCGCAGGCAAGTCCAGCCTGTTCCGCCTGCTCGACGGCACGCTGCACGAAGACAAGGGCGAGTTCCAGGTGCCCGCGCACTGGCGCATGGCGCAGGTGGCGCAGGACATGCCCGAGACCGACCAGAGCGCCACGCGCTTCGTGGTCGAAGGCGACGTGACCCTGCTCGCGGCCGAACGCGAGGTGGCCGAGGCCGAGGCCAGCGACGACGGCGAACGCATGGCCCACGCCTACATGGCGCTCAACGACGCCGGCGCGCACGACGCCAACGCGCGCGCGCAGGCCCTGATCCTGGGCCTGGGCTTCCGCCTCGACGAGCTCGAGCGCCCGGTCAACAGCTTCTCGGGCGGCTGGCGCATGCGGCTGCAGCTCGCGCGCGCCCTCATGTGCCCGAGCGAGCTGCTGCTGCTCGACGAACCCACCAACCACCTCGACCTCGACGCCCTGGTCTGGCTCGAAGCCTGGCTGCAGCGCTACCCCGGCACGCTGCTCGTCATCAGCCACGACCGCGAGTTCCTCGACGCGGTCACGCAGGTCACGGTGCACATCGAACACGCGCAGCTCAAGCGCTATGGCGGCAACTACAGCCGCTTCGAAGACATGCGCGCCGAGCAGATGGCGCTGCAGCAGGCCGCGTTCGCGCGCCAGCAGGACAAGATCGCCCACCTGCAGAAGTTCATCGACCGCTTCAAGGCCAAGGCCAGCAAGGCCAAGCAGGCGCAAAGCCGCGTGAAGGCGCTCGAGCGCATGGAACGCATCGCGCCCGTGCTCGCCGAGGCCGACTTCACCTTCGAGTTCGCAGAACCCGCCAACCTGCCCAACCCCATGCTGGTGCTGCAGGACGTGGACTTCGGCTACCCCGGTGAAGACGGCGCCGGCCCCGCCACCATCGTGCGCGGCGTGAACCGCTCGGTGCTCGCGGGCCAGCGCATCGGCATCCTGGGCGCCAACGGCCAGGGCAAGTCCACCGTGGTCAAGACCATCGCGCGCACGCTCGCCCCGCTGGCCGGCACCGTCACCGAGGGCAAGGGCCTGAACATCGGCTACTTCGCGCAGCAGGAGCTCGACGTGCTGAGCCCGCGCGACAACCCGCTCGAGCACATGATCCGGCTCGTGAAGGAGACCACTGCGCAGGGCCGCCTGAGCGGCCAGCCCACGCGCGAGCAGGACCTGCGCAGCTTCCTCGGCACCTTCAACTTCACCGGCGACCAGGTGTTCCAGGCCGTGGGCAGCATGAGCGGCGGCGAGAAGGCGCGGCTGGTGCTGTGCATGATCGTGTGGCAGCGCCCCAACCTGCTGCTGCTCGACGAGCCCACCAACCACCTCGACCTCGCCACGCGCGAGGCGCTGTCCGTGGCGCTCAACGAATTCGAAGGCAC
Source organism: Hydrogenophaga sp. T2 (assembly GCF_049843535.1). Classification (NCBI taxonomy): domain Bacteria; kingdom Pseudomonadati; phylum Pseudomonadota; class Betaproteobacteria; order Burkholderiales; family Comamonadaceae; genus Hydrogenophaga; species Hydrogenophaga sp. T2. The sequence continues at coordinate 84,454 of NZ_JBBHZJ010000004.1, forward strand.
GGTGATGCTCGTGAGCCACGACCGCTCGCTGCTGCGCGCGGTGTGCGACGAGTTCTGGCTGGTCTCGCGTGGCGGTATCGCACCCTTCGACGGCGACCTCGACGACTACCAGCGCTACCTGCTCGACATGGCCAAGCAGGCGCGCGAGGCGCAACGCGAACAGGCGCGCGCCGCCGAGCCGCCCGCGCCCGCCCCCGCGGTGGACCGCCAGGCCGAGGCACAGCGTCAGAAGCAACGCAACGAACAACTGCGACCGCTCAAGAAAGAGCTCGCGCAGATCGAGCAGCGCATGGCCCGGCTCGGCGACGAGCGCACCCAACTCGAAAGCGATCTGCTGCAAGCCACGCAGGACCCGGCCCGGCTGGCCGAGGCCGGCCGGCGGCTCAAGGCGGTGGAAAGCGAGCTCGCGACGGTCGAGGCGCGTTGGCTCGAACTCAGCGAAGCGATCGAACAGGCGGGGGCCTGAAGCCCCGCCGTTTGCGCTGCGAAGCCCGCCCTGGCGCGGGCTTTTTGTGGCCGCTCGCGGGACGGGCGCGCACATAAGAAAAAGCCCCTGACCTTGCGATCAGGGGCTTCCCTTGTTGGTGGTAGGACGTGGCAGGCTCGAACTGCCGACCAACGGATTAAAAGTCCGCTGCTCTACCAACTGAGCTAACGTCCCACACTTTTCACATCAAACGTTTTGTTTGCTGCGAAGCCTCAGATTATAGCGTCGTTTTTGGCCTCTTCGAAAGAGGCCTTCACTTTTTTGACATCGCCGCGCGCGAAGCCGTCGAGCAGCCAGCCCGCGGCGCACAAGCCGAAGGTCGCGGTCACGCTCACCACCGAACCGTAGCCGTGGCAATTGAGCGAGCCATCGACCGACGCATCGCCCCCGACCGCGCACGACGGGTCGGGCGGCGCCACCGATTCCTTGCTGTGCACGCAGGCCACGCGCAGGGCGCCGGCGCGCGGTGCGGCGTGGTGCTTGCGCAGGCGGTAGCGCAGTTGCGCGAGCAAGGGGTCGTGCGTCACATCGGCGAGGTCGGCGATCTGCACCGCCTCGGCGCGGCGCTTGCCGCCGGCCGCGCCCACGCTGATGAAGGGCACACGCTGCTCGCGCGCCCACGCGGCCATGGCGGTCTTGGCACGCACCTGGTCGCAGGCATCGATCACGCCGTCGGGCCGCTGGCCCTGCAGCAGCGCGGGCCAGTTGTCGGCATCGACGAAATCGTCGACCAGCTCGAGTTCGATGTCGGGGTGAAAGCCCAGGATGCGGTCGCGCATGGCCTCTGTCTTGGCCTGGCCCAGCGTGGCCTCGCTCGCGTGCACCTGGCGGTTGATGTTCGATTCGGCCACGTGATCGAGGTCGATCAGCGTGAGGCGGCGTACCCCGCTACGCGCCAGCGCCTCGGCGGCCCAGGAGCCCACGCCGCCGATGCCCACCACCACCGCGTGTGCGCCGAAGATGCGCTGCGCGCCCTCGACGCCGTAGAGCCGGCGCAGGCCGCCGAAGCGGCGCTCGAAGCGCTCGGCCTCGAGCGTGTTCACGCGCTGCGCTCCAGCAGCCAGATCTGGAACTTGAAGCCCAGCACCGCGCCCCCGATGATGCCGGCGACCGCGATGGCGCTGGTGAGGCTCAGCGTGGACAGGCCCGACAGGCCCTGGCCCACGGTGCAACCGAGCGCCGTCACGCCGCCCACGCCCATGAGCACCGCGCCCACCAGGTGCAGCGCGGTGTCCTGCGTGTCGCGAAAGCCTTCCCAGCGGAAGCTGCGGTCGATCAGGGCGCACAGCAGCGAGCCCGCCACCACGCCCAGCACGGTGACCACACCGAAGGTGAGCAGCTTGCTCTTGTCGCTGAAGAAGATCAGCCAGTCGAGCGTGTAGGCCATGGGCGCGGTGAAGGTGAGCGACTCCATGCGACCGGTGTTGCTCGCGAGGTAGACCGGCTCCAGCGTTTCGGGGTGCTCGGGCACGAAGCCCAGGTGGCCGCTGACCCACCACATGCCCACGATGACCAGACCGATGCCCAGGCCGCCGAGCAGGTTGTTGAAGTTGCGGAAGTCGGCGCCGAGCAGCGCCCACACGATCAGCGCGCCGCCCACGAGCAGCGCGGCCGCGAGCCCCGCCACGCCAGGTTCGACACCGAAGCCCGTGGCCAGCCACGCGGGCAGCGCGGCGCCGGCGCCGATCTCGAAGGCCACCTGGTCGACGGTGGCGTTGCGCGCCACGGCAAACACGCCGCGCAGCGTCATGAAGGCGGCCAGGCCCATCACGCAGAACACCACCAGCGACTTGAGACTGCCGCCGCCGATGCGCACCAGCGTCTTGCTGCCGCAGCCCGAGGCCAGCACCATGCCGATGCCGAACAGCGCGCCGCCCACCAGGGCCGAGAGCCAGACGATGCGTTTGCCGGTGTAGAGGGAGGCGCTGGTGTCGATCAGGCCCAGCCAGCCCAGCGCGTAGAAGCCGATGGCCGCGACGCCCACCGCCATGCCCCACATGCGCATGCGGTTCCAGTCGCCCATGTTGACGATGTCGCTGACCGCGCCCATGGTGCAGAAATGGGTGCGCTGGGCGATGAAACCGAAGGCGGCCGCGACCGCAAACGCGGCCCACAGCACGGTGTGACGAAGGGAGTTCAGCGCGGCGAGTTCATCCATAGGGCCGCGATTGTAGGTGCGGCCCCATGGGGTTCACTTCAGGCGGGCCAGCCGTTCCTTGGCCGCGGACGCGGCCTCGCTCTGCGGGTGCGCCTTCACGAGGTCTTCGAGCGTCTTGCGCGCGCCGCGCGGGTCCTTGAGCTCGACCTGGCTGTTCGCCATGGCGAGCATGGCCTCGGGCGTGCGCGGGTGATCGGGGAACTCGCGCACCAGGCGCTGGTGCGTGTCGACCGCGTCCTTGTAGGCGCGCGCCGCGTACTGCGCATTGCCCAGCCAGTAGAGCACCACGGGCGTGTAGCCGCTGCTCGGGTACTTGCGCAGGAAGCCGCTGTAGGCCGCGACCGCCGCGGGAAAGTCGGAGCGGCGCAGCGTGGCCATGGCGGCGTCGTAGTCGGCCTTCTCGGCCGGCTGGGCGTTGAAGCTGCGGCCGTCGAGCTCGACCTTGACCGGCTCGAACTGGCGCAGGCGCTCGTCGACGCCGGCCTGCGCGTCTTTCTGGGCGCGCTGCAGCTCGGACACCTCGCGCGCGAGCTGCTCGTTCTGGCCGCGCAGGCGGGCGATCTCGCCGCGCAACTGCTCGATCTGGTTCGCCAGCTCGAGCATGCTGCGCTGGATGCTCGCGTCGCTCTCGCGCAGGCCGCGCTCGGCGGCGGCGTTGGCGGCCTTGTTCGCATCGACCTGCTGGCGCAGCTCGATGATCGCGCGGCGGGCCTCGTCGTCGCCGAAGATGGCGTGCGCCATCGGCGACCACGCGCTGCCCATCGCGAGCAGCGCGGCGGTGGCCAGGGCGCGGGGATGGCGCAGGCTGGTCATGGGCCGTTCAGCGGTAGGTCAGTTCGACGCGGCGGTTCTTGGCCCAGGCGGCTTCGTCGGCGCCGGTGGCGGCCGGCTTCTCTTCACCGAAGCTCACGGCTTCCATCTGGGCGTCCTGCACGCCCAGCAGCGACAGCGCACGGCGCACGGCCTCGGCGCGCTTCTGGCCCAGGGCCAGGTTGTATTCGCGGCCGCCGCGCTCGTCGGTGTGGCCTTCGAGCTGCACGCGCACGGCGCGGTTGGCGTTGAGGTAGCGCGCGTTGGCCTCGAGCAGCGACGCGGCTTCGGGCTTGACGTCGAAGCTGTCGTAGTCGAAGTAGATCACGCGCTGCAGGGCGGCGGGCTGGTTGCCCACGGTCGAGGGCACCTGCACGCCGGCCACGCCGCGCGGATCGACGCCGCTGCCCGCGCCGCCGGCACCGGCCCCACCGGCACCGGTGGCGGTGCCGCTGCGGTCTTCAACGGGCGGCTGGTCGAGGCGGACACCAGAGCCGCAGGCGGCGAGCGTGAAGGCGGCGATGAGGGTGACGAGCACGCCGTTGAAGCGGCGCATGGACAGGGTCTTGGACATGGTGTGTGGCCTGTGTGTGGTTGGGATGGAAGAAGAGAACGGAAAGCGGGTTCAGCGCAGGTACGGGCCCCACTCGGGCTCGCGGATGTCGCCCTGGGCGCCGGCCAGGCGGGTCTTGATGCGGCCGTCCACCGTGGTCGTCATGAGCGCCTCGGCGCCCTTGTCGCGCGTGGCGTAGATGATCATGCGGCTGTTGGGCGCGAAGCTCGGGCTTTCGTCGCCACCGGTCTCGGTGAGTGCGGTGACGTTGCCCGAGGCGAGGTCCATCACGTGCAGGCGGAACGCGCCGTTGATGCGCGAGATGAACGCGAGCCAGCGGCCGTCGGGGCTGAGCGCGGGCGAGATGTTGTAGTTGCCCGTGAAGGTCACGCGCTGCGCGCTGCCGCCCGCCGCGGGCATGCGGTAGATCTGCGGCGAGCCGCCGCGGTCGCTCACGAAGTAGATCTGCTTGCCGTCGGGGCTGAACACGGGCTCGGTGTCGATGCTGCCGCTTTGCGACAGGCGCCGCGGCTCACCGCCGCCCGCGTCGATGGCGTAGAGCTGGGCGTTGCCCGAGAGCGTGAGCGCGGCCACCACCTGGCGGCCGTCGGGCGACCAGGCCGGCGCGCTGTTGGAGCCGCGAAAGCTCGCCAGCACGCGGCGGCGGCCCGTGGCCACCTCGTGCGTGACGATCTCGGCCTTGCGCTTCTCGAACGACACGTAGGCGAGCTGCGTGCCGTTGGGCGCCCAGCTCGGCGAGATGATGGGCTCGTTGCTCGTGAAGGCGGCCTGGGCGTTCTCGCCATCGGCGTCGGCCACCCACAGGCGATGCGTGTTGCCGGCCTTGGACACGTAGGCGATGCGCGTGGAGAACACGCCCTTCTCGCCCGTGAGCTTCTCGTAGACGTAATCGGCCACCTTGTGCGCGGCCACGCGCAGGTTGGCGGGCGTGGACGGCAGGCTCTGGCCGCCGAGGTCGGCGGTGCGCACCGAGTCCCAGAGGCGAAAGCGCACATCGAAGCGGCCGTCGGCCAGGCGCGTGACGCTGCCCGTGAGCACCGAGTCGGCGCCGCGCTCGCGCCACGGCGCGAGGTCGGGGCGCGAGGTTTCGTCGAAGCTGCCGTTGAGGGGCGGCACGAACACGAACTGGCCCGAGCGTTCGAGGTCGGCGCGCACGATGGCCGCGATGTTCTCGCTCGCGGCGTCGTTGCCGCGGAAATTGACGGCCGAGAACGGAAAGCGCGTGAGGCCCACGCCGGCCACTTCGACGCGGAACTGGGCCCAGGCGCCGGTGGCGGGCACACCCAGCAATGGCAGGCTGGACACCAGGCCAAGGGCACGCCGGCGCGGCATCCCGGTGGTGGGATGGAGTCGGTTCGGTTCGATCATGGTGTTGGGATGCTGAGGCAGTGCGGGGCGTGGCGCCCGGTGCCCCGGTGAAGGACCGGCCGATAATACCGGACCCTTGACCCTGCCCCGTGACAAGATGTGAGGCGCCACGGGCCACTGGACCGCATCGCGCGGCATTGGTTCCCGACCTGTAGCCCCCATCGCCCCCGCCGCCCTGCCCTTGAGTCCCGAAGCCCCGACCTCCGCCCTGCCCACCGGCAGCGTGCTGCAGCGCGTGAAGCGCCTGTGGCCCTATTTCCGCGACGCGCGCACCGGCATCGTGTTCGCGGCGCTGGCCACCGTGGTGGGCGCGCTCACCGAGCCCATGATCCCGGCGCTGCTCAAGGCGCTGCTCGACGACGGCTTCAACAAGGGCCGCGTGCCGCTGTGGATGGTGCCGCTGGCCTTCATGGGCCTGTTCGGCCTGCGCGGCATGGCCTCGTTCGTGGCCCAGTACGCGCTCTCGTACACGGCCAACACCGGCATGCTCAACCTGCGCCGGGCCATGTTCGCCAAGCTCACCGCGGCCCAGCTCTCGCTGTTCTCGCGCCAGAGCGCGAGCAAGCTCTCCAACACCCTCGTGTACGAGGTGCAGACCGGCTCGCAGATGCTGGTGTCTTCGCTGATCACGCTGGCGCGCGACAGCCTCACGCTGGTGGCGCTCATGGGCTACCTGCTCTACCTCAACTGGAAGCTCACGCTGATCGTGATCGCGGTGTTCCCGGGCCTGGCCTGGATCATGCGCGTGCTCTCCAAGCGCCTGTACCGGCTCACGCGAGCGAGCCAGCAGGCCACCGACGAACTGGCCTACGTGGTCGAGGAAAACGCGCTGGCCCACCGCGTGGTGCGCCTGCACGGCGCGCAGCAGCGCCAGGCCGACCGCTTCGACGGCCTGAGCCTGTCGCTAAAACGCCTCGCGCTCAAGAGCACCATCGCGATGGCGGCCATGACGCCCTTCACCCAGCTGCTCGCGTCGGCCGCGCTGTCGGCGGTGGTGGCGGTGGCGCTGTGGCAGAGCAGCACCTCGGGCGTCACGGTGGGCAACTTCGTCGCCTTCGTCACGGCCATGCTGATGCTGATCGCACCGATCCGGCACCTGGCCGAGATCGCCTCGCCCATCACGCGCGGGCTGGCCGCGCTCGAGCGCGGGCTCGAGCTGATCGAGCAGACCGCCGAACAAGGCGGCGGTGCGCACCAGGCCGCGCGCGCGCAGGGCGACATCCGCTTCGAGGGCGTGTGGGTGCGCTACCCGCCCAAGGACGACACCACGCCCGAGGGCGAGACCGGCGTCGCGCTGCGCGGCATCGATCTGCACGTGCGTCCTGGCGAGGTGGTGGCCTTCGTGGGCCCCTCGGGCTCGGGCAAGACCACGCTCGTGAACCTGCTGCCGCGCTTCGTCGAGGTCGAGCGCGGCCGCGTCACGCTCGACGGCGTGCCCCTGCCCGACTGGCAGCTGGCGAGCCTGCGCCGCCAGTTCGCCATGGTGAGTCAGGACGTGGTGATGCTCAACGACACGCTCGCGGCCAACGTGGCGCTGGGCGAGGCCGACGCGCAGATCGACGAGGCGCGCGCCCGGGCCGCGCTCGAATCGGCCAACCTCGGCGATCTGCTGGCCAAGCTGCCGCAGGGCATGCACACCAACGTGGGCCACAACGCCACCGAGCTCTCGGGCGGTCAGCGCCAGCGGCTGGCGATCGCGCGTGCCATCTACAAGGACGCCCCGGTCCTGATCCTCGACGAGGCCACCTCGGCGCTGGACAACGAGTCCGAGCGCCTGGTGCAGGACGCGCTCGCGCGACTCATGAAGGGCCGCACCACGCTGGTCATCGCGCACCGGCTGTCCACCATCGAGCACGCCGACCGCGTCATCGTGCTGGCCGACGGCCGCATCGTCGAACAGGGCACGCACGCGCAGCTGCTGGCCGCCGACGGCCTGTACGCGCGCCTGCACAGCCAGGGTCTGGGCGGCACGAACTGAACACCCGGCCACCCCCGCGCTTTCCCCGTTGAGGCGCGGGCCGCAGCGGGTGTAAAACGGCGCATTGCCTAGCGAGGAGCGCCGCGATGAAGACCCTGACCGACCAGCTGAGCCAGTACGCGGCCTACCACCGCGACCGCCGCAACATCATCACCCACTTCGTGGGCATCCCCATGATCGTGGTGGCCGTGGCGGTGCTGCTCTCGCGGCCGGTGCTGGGCCACTGGGGCGGCGTGGCACTTTCGCCGGCCACCGCGGTGACGCTGGCCACCGTGCTGTACTACCTGCGGCTGGACCTGCGCCTGGGCGCGGTGATGGCCGCGCTCATGGCGCTGTGTCTGTGGTTCGCGCAGGCCGTGGCCGCACAGGGCACGGGCACCTGGCTGGCCATCGGCATCGGCCTGTTCCTCGTGGGCTGGGTGATCCAGTTCATCGGTCACTTCTACGAAGGCCGCAAGCCCGCCTTCGTCGACGACCTCGTGGGCCTGGTCATCGGCCCGCTGTTCGTGGTGGCCGAGGCCGGCTTCCTGCTGGGCCTGCGCCGCGCGCTGCAACACGAGATCGAGGCCCGCGTGGGCCCGGTGCGCGAAGGTCCGCCGGCGCGCCGCACGGCCTGAGCGCCCTCAGGGGCTGCCGAAGCCCGTGATCGGCGGCAGCAGCACTTCGCCGTCAGGGCCCCACTCCACGTGGGTGATGCCCGGCTCCAGCGCCTCGAGCCGGCGGCGCTCGAGTTCCTCGGCCGACGGCGCATCGCAGCGGTCCTGCCAGGCCTGGGCCGCTTCGCGCTGGGCCGCGTTCAGCCCGGCCTGGGCGATCGCCGCCTCGATGTGCGCGGCCAGCTCGTCGTCCTGCCAGGGCTTGCAGAGGTAGCGGAACACGCCGGCCCCGTTGATCGCGGCCTGCGCGGTGGCGAAATCCGACGAACCGGTGAGGATCATGCGCACCGTGTGCGGCCGCAGCACCGCCACCCGCCGCATGAACTCGATGCCGTCCATCACGGGCATGCGCAGGTCCGAAATCACCAGATCGACGTCGTGCGTGCGCAGGCGTTCGAGCGCGGCCGGGGCGTCCGAGCACATGCTCACGACCAGCGCCGAGCCGAAGCGCTGGCGCAGCGCGCGCTGCAGGGCAGACAGCACGGCGGTTTCGTCGTCCACCAGCAGCAGGCGTGTCGGGTTCATGGGGCACCTCTCGGTTTGACGTGGATGAGCAGTTGTCCATCGACCTTCAGATCGAAGGCCTGGATGCGCTCGATCAGCGCCGCGCCCAGCACATGCCCGGCCGACAGCATCAGCGCGCCGGTGGGCGACAGCAGGTCGCGCGCCAGCACCATGCCGGGTTCGAGCTGGCCCGACTTCAGGCACACCTCGGCGCGCGAGCGGCCGAACTCGGGCTCGGTGATGTGCAGGAAGACATCCACCACCTCGGGGTCGAACTGGTGGCCGCGGCCGTGGCGGATCATGGTGCGGGCCTCCTGCGGCGACATCGCGCTCTCCACGAGGTGCCCGTGCTGCAGCTCGTCGAAGGCGTCGACCACCGCCAGGATGCGCGCGCCCATGGGGATGGCGGCGCCGGCGTTGCCATCGGGGAAGCCCTTGCCATCGAAGCGCTCGTGGTGGGCGCGGATCAGCGCGGCCACCGGGGGCATGTCGAGCAGCGGCATCAGCGCGTGCTCGCCGTGCTCGGCGTGGCGCTGGTACTGCGCGAACTCGTCGGCGTTGTAGCGGGCCACCGGCTTTCCCAGCAGCGGGTCGGGCAGGCCGATCAGCCCGATGTCGTGCAGCAGCGCGGCCACAAAGACCTGCTGCACCTCGTCGTCGGGCCGGGTCATGGCCTGGGCCAGCTTGCGCGCCTGCTCGGCCACCCGCCGGCCGTGGCCGGCCAGGCGCCCGCCGCGCATCTCGATCAGGCCCGAGAACACCTTGATGCCCGTCAGGTAGCTGCGCTTGAGCGCCTCGTGGGCCTGCGTGAGTTCGGCGGTGCGTTCCTGCACGCGCCGCTCCAGCCGTTCGTTGGCCTCGCGCAGCGCGTCGTTCTGGCGTGTGGTGAGCGCCTGCAGCCGCTCGCGTTCGCGCTCGAGCGCCTGCAGCTGCAGGCCCTGGCGCACCGCGGTGCGGAACTCGCCTTCGTCCCAGGGTTTGTGCAGGTAGCGGAAGATGCGCCCGCGGTTGATCGCCGCCACCGCGGCGTCGGTGTCGGCGTGGCCGGTGAGCAGCAGGCGCACGCTGGCCGGCCAGCGCGCATGCACGTGTTCGAGCAACGCCGCACCGTCCATGCCGGGCATGCGCATGTCCGACACCACCAGGTCCACCGCCTCGGCTTCGAGCAGTTGCAGCGCCTCCGCGCCACCCGCCGCGGTCAGCACGCGCAGGCCGTCGGCGCGCAGCGTGCGGCGCAGGGCCGACAGGATGTTGGGCTCGTCGTCCACGCACAGCACGGTGGTCACGCGCTCGCCGGCCGCCGCGCCGGCGGGCTCGGGCTGCGGGTGCGGGACATCGACCACGGTGTTCATGGGCTCAGCGCCTCGCACAGGGCTTCGGCCGCTTGCGCGACGTCGCGCAGCACCAGCAGGCAATGGGCGGTGTCCATGCCCAGGCGCGACCACAGCTCGATCGACACATCGGGCACGGCGTGGTCCACGCCGTCGCCCGCGGTGATGCCGTGGGCCAGCGCATCCGCCACGTGCACGAGTTCGGCCAGTCCGGGGCCGGCGGCACACGCCGGCGGCGCGTGGTGGGCGGCGATGGCGCCGCCGATGACCGCCGGCAGGTGCCAGCCATGCGCGAGCACCTCGCCCACCACCGCATGGTCCAGGCCGAGCACCGCGCGTTCGGCCATCCACAGCGGCTGGTCGGCCAGGCGCGCGTGCTGCCGGGCCAAGTGGTGTTCGACCGGGAACGCGGTGGCCAGCGCCAGTTCACCGAGGTCGTGCAGCAGGGCCGCGGTGAAGGCCACGTCGGGGTCCAGGCCCATGCCCGGCGCCAGGCCGCGCGCGAGCAGCGCACTGGTCAGGGCGTGCCGCCAGAAAGGGTGGAAGTCGAAATCGCCGCGGTCCACGCCGGCCGGAAAGCACGCCGACACGGCAGCGGCCGTGAGCAGGGCCGCCACGGTGGACAGGCCGAGCACCGCGATCGCGGCGCGGATCGTCGCCACCCGGCCCGAGACGCCATAGAAGGCCGTGTTGGCCGCCCGCAGCGTGCGCGCCGCCAGGACCTGGTCGTGCTCGATGCACTCGGCGATGGCGGCGGCGCTGGCGCGTTCGTCGCGCAAGGCGACCAGCACCGCCTGCGCCGCGCGCGGCAGGCTGGGCAAGGCCCCGACGGCCTGGCGCAACTGCTCGATCGAGACCGGCACGCGCGGCGCCGCGGGCGCGCCGACCCGCGGCTCGGGCGCGACCAGCGCAGCCATCACGCCATGGTGGCTGCGCAACAGCGGCATCAGGGGATGCGCCCGGCCGCGCGCGAGCGCGTGCCGGAACAGGTGCGCCAGGTGCAGGGCGCGCCGGGCGTCGTCGACCGGGGCCGGGTTATCGGGAGAGATCATTCAGTGCCCCTTTGGCGCGTGCGCCGCTGGCTGCGGTATGAGCAGCAGGAGGTGGCTCGCGGCCCGGCCGCCGTGCCGCAGCGCGCGCCCGCGGGCCAGGTACCAGTCCCGCTCGAGTTCGACCAGCGAGGGGCTCTCGCCCGCCTCGCTGCCGGATGGCGTCCCGCCGAGCAAGGGATGCAGCGCCGCCGGCAGGGCTGCGCGCGCGGGCGCGCCGAGTTCAGCCGCCAGGCCCGGCACCAGGCGCCGCGCCTCGGCGTTGGCGAAGGCCAGGGTGCCGTCCGCGTCCACCACGATCACCGCGGTGGGCAAGGCCTCGAGCGCGTCGCGCGTGCTCGAGGCCACTTCGGCCAGCAGTTCGGACTCGCCGCGCTCGCGCGACAGCAGGCCCTCGAGTCGCTGGTTGAGCGCTTGGTAGTCGGCGTTGGCGGCCTCGACCTGGCGCGCGAGCCGGCGGTTTTCGTCGGCCATGGCCTTTTGCCGGAAGGCCTCGGCGATGTGCTCGCGCAGGCGCTCGTCGTCCCAGGGCTTGGTGAGGAATTTGTAGATCGCGCCCTCGTTGACCGCATCGAGGATGGACTGCAACTCGGTGTAGCCCGAAAGCACCATGCGCACCGTATTCGGGTAGAGCTCCTTGGCGCGGCGCAGGAATTCCACGCCCGTCATGCCCGGCATGCGCTGGTCGGACACGATCACGTCCACCTCGTGTTCGACCAGGCGCTGCAGGGCCTCGGCCGCGCTGGACGCCGTGACGATGGCATAGCCGTCGCGGCGCAGCAGCCGCTTGAGCGAGGCCAGCACGTGCTCTTCATCGTCCACCAGCAGCAGGCTGCGCACGCTGCGCGCGCGCGTCAGGAAGCGCTCGGGCAGCCGGCGGCCTTGCTGCAGCAGCGTCGCGAAGTCCTCGGGCGAAAGCGCCTCGCTGAAGCGCCGGCCCTGGATCAGGTCGCAGCGGTGCGCGGCCAGCAGACTCAGCTGGCCATCGGTCTCGACGCCCTCGGCCAGCACCTTGAGCTGCAGCCCGTGCGCCATGGTGATGATGGCCCGCGTGACCGACACGTCCTCGGGCGCGGCGGTCACGTCGTGCACGAAGGAGTGGTCGATCTTCACCACGTCGAGCGGCAGGCTGCGCAGGCAGCTCAGGCTGGAAAAACCGGTGCCGAAATCGTCGAGCGCCACCTCGATGCCCAGGGCCTTGAGCTCGCGCAGCGTGGCCGCGGCGTGTCCCACGTCGGCCATCACCGTGCCTTCGGTGAGCTCGATGCCCAGCAGCGCCGGCGCCACACCGTGGGCCAGGAGCACCGACTGGATGTGGCCGGCCAGGTGCTGGCGCTGCAGTTGCACCGGCGACAGGTTCATGGCCACGCGCACCGGCGGCACGCCGGCGCCGCGCCAGGCCGTGATCTGGCGGCACAGCGCGTGCAGCACCCAGTCGCCCAGGCGGCCGATCAGCCCGCTGCGCTCGGCCACCGCCACGAGTTCGGCCGACCCCACGTCACCGAGGGTCGGCGAGGTCCAGCGCAACAAGGCCTCGGCGCCGGCCACGCGGCCATCCGACAGATCCACCTGCGGCTGGTAACACAGTTGCAGTTCGTTGTCGTCGATTGCCTGGCGCAGCGCGGCCTCCAGGCGCATTTCGCGCAGCGCGCGCTCGTTGGAGCGCAGCTCGTACTGCACCACCGGCTGGTCTGCGCCGGCCTGCAGCCGCGCGGTCTGCGCCCGCTCCAGCAGGACCGTCGGCTGCTGCGCGTCGCCCGGATAACTGGCGATGCCGATCACGCAGCGCGCGAAGGTCTCGGCGGTGCCGATGTTCACCGGCGCTTCGATCAGCCGGCGCAGGCGCTCGGCGCGCGCCAGCGCCAGGGCCTGCGCCTGGTCCGGGTCCTGCGGCAGCTCGAGCATCAGTGCGAACTCCTGGCTGCCCAGGCGTGCCACGGTTTCACCGGGCCCGAGGTCCTGCTGCAGCCGCGCGGCCAGCGCCATCGCCAGCGTGTCGCCCGCGCCGAAGCCCATGCGGTTGTGCAGCTCCACGATGCGCGGCACGTCGATCGCCAGCAGCGTGACGATGCGAGCGTCCCAGCCCGCGGCGACGATGGTGGCGTCGAGCTTGTCGAGCAGGGCCGCGCGGTTGGGCAGGCCGGTGACCTCGTCCTGCGACGCCAGCGCCTGCATGCGTTGCTCGGCGTCGCGCTGCGCGGTGATGTCCTGCAGCAGCGCCACGCCGCGGCGCTGGCCGGCCCCGTCCTGCTCGATGCGGCCGCGGTGCAGCACCACCAGCCGCTGCCCCTGCGCGGTCAGCACGCGGTGCTGGAAATCGAAGGGTTCGCCGGGCTCCGCGCTGCGCCAGATGCCGGCCACGAAATCGCGCTCGTCGGGCGGCAGCCAGTCGAGGGCCTCGATCGGCTGGGGCGGCTGGTGCGGGGCCAGTCCCACCAGCTGCGCCAGCCCCGACGAGGGGACCACGAGACCGTCGGGCAGGCTGATCTCGAACGAGCCGGAGCGGCAAAGCGCCTCGGTGCGCTCGAGCATCTCGGCATTCCAGCGCGCGCGGCGCAGCGCCGCGCTGAGCTCGGTGATGTCGTACAGGGTCATCATCACCGAGGGCCGGCCGGCGAACCCGACGCGCGTGGCGAAGATGCGCGCCTCGAAGCGGCTGCCGTCGCGCCGCACCATGGACATCTGGCCGGGCCGGCCGGGCTTGCCCGCCAGCCGCCGTGCCACGATCTCGCGCGCCCGCTCCAGGCTCTCGGGCGGCGTGACCCGGTCCCGGTGCAAACCGATCAGCGCCTCCACCGGCCAGCCCATGAGGGTCGCGAACATGGGGTTTGCATAGACCACGTGTTCGTCCTGGATCACGAAGTGCGCTGTCTGCGAGTGCTCGATCATTTCGCGCGCATCGCTGCCCGACAGGGCGGTGGCACTGCTGCAGGCTTCGGCGGGGGTGAACTCGGACATGGGGCCTTCCTCTCTCCCGCCATTTCGGCCGGGCCGCGCACGGCTTGACGCGTACAACGCTGATGAAATCCACACGGATGCACCGCCCCCCTCCAGCCCGCAGACCCCCGACCGATAGGAACGCCAGCACCCGGTGCGCCGCGCCGGGGCCCTGGCAAAGGAGGTTCCGCATGAAGATCACGCAACACCTGTGGACCGAAGGCATCGGCTGGACACCCGCCCTGCCCAACGGCGGCGCGCCCGCCCAACTCGTGCTGCTGTTCGGCAGCGGACCGCAACTGCGCAGCGCGCCGCGGCTGGCCGAGATCGGCCGCGCCTTCGCGCAGGCGACCAGCATCGGCTGCTCCACGGCCGGTGAGGTGGCTGGCACCCGGGTGCACGACGACACCCTGGTGGCCACGGCGGTGCATTTCGAGCACTGCGGCGTGGACAGCGTGGACGTGCCGGTGGCCCCCGACGACGACGGCGCCGAGGCCGCGTGCGAGGTGGCGCGTGCGCTGGTGCGCCCGGGCCTGCGCCACGTGCTCACCTTGTGCGACGGCCTGGCCGTCAATGGCAGCGCCTTCGCACACGCCCTGCGCGCCGCCCTGCCCCCCGATGTGTGCGCCACCGGCGGCCTGGCGGCCGATGGCGATCGTTTCGCCGAAACCCTGGTCTGCCACAACGGCCAGGCGCGCTCCGCGCGGGTCGTGGCCGTGGGCCTTTACGGCGCGGCGCTGCGCGTGGGCTACGGCTCTCTGGGCGGCTGGGACTCGTTCGGGCCGGTGCGCCGCGTCACGCGCTCGCGCGGCAAGGAGCTGTTCGAGCTCGATGGCGAATCGGCGCTCGCGCTCTACAAGACCTACCTGGGCGAACACGCGCGCGGCCTGCCCGGCTCGGCCCTGCTGTTCCCCCTGCTGCTCGACGACCCCGACGGCGGTCCCGGTGTGGTGCGCGCGGTGCTGGGCGTGGACGAGGCCGCGGGCAGCCTGAGCTTTGCCGGCGACATACCCGAGGGCGCGCAGGCCCGGCTCATGCGGGCCAACTTCGACCGCCTGATCGACGGCGCGTCGGGTGCGGCCGGCGCGAGCCTGCAGCACCTGGACGGCCAGCAGGCCGGGCTGGCCCTGCTCGTGAGCTGCGTGGGCCGGCGGCTGGTGCTGCGCCAGCGCGTCGAGGAAGAGGTGGAGGCCGTGCGCGAGGTGTTGCCCCATGCCGTGCTGACCGGCTTCTACTCGTACGGCGAGCTGTGCCCGCAGGGCGAGGTGGGCCGCTGCGAGCTGCACAACCAGACCATGACCATCACCACCCTCGGAGAACAGGCGTGAGTGGCAGTGCGCCCGGCCGCCACAAGCTGCTGCAGCGGCAGCTGCTGCGCAGCTTCGGCGCGGCCGACGCCCAGCCGCCCGGCCTGGACACGCTGCTGGCCGCGGTGAACCAGGCCTACGAGGACGCCGACGCCGAACGGGCCATGATCGAGCGCTCGCTCGAGCTGGTCTCGCGCGAGCTCAACGACCGCAACGACCGGCTGCGCGCCGAACTCGCCGAGCGCCAGCGCCGCAGCGACGAGCAGCAGGCGCTGATCCAGCGGCTCGAGCAGACCCAGAGCCAACTGGTGCAGGCCGAGAAGATGGCCTCGATCGGACAGCTCGCCGCGGGCGTGGCCCACGAGATCAACAACCCCATCGGCTACGTGAGCTCCAACCTCGGCACCCTGCAGGACTACGTGCAGGCGCTGCTGGAGATCGTCAGCGCCTTCGAGGCGCGGCTGCCGGTGCTACCGGCCGCCGACGCGGCGGCGCTGCGCCAGCTGATGGCGCAGCACGACCATGCCTACCTCTGCGAAGACGTGGTCGCCCTGCTGCGCGAGTCGGGCGCCGGCGTGCAGCGCGTGCGCCAGATCGTGCAGGACCTCAAGGATTTCTCGCACGCGGGCGAGCAGGCCTGGCTGTGGGCCGACCTGCACAAGGGCCTGGACAGCACGCTCAACATCGTCCACAACGAAACCAAGTACGTGGCCGACGTGGAGCGCCGCTATGGCGAGCTGCCGCAGGTGCACTGCCTGGCCTCGCAGCTCAACCAGGTGTTCATGAACCTGCTGGTGAACGCCGCGCACGCCACCGCGGGCCGCGCCAGCCGCGGCCACATCGTCATCACCACCGGCTGCCTGCCGGACGACGAGGTCTTCGTCGAGGTGGCCGACGACGGCTGCGGCATATCGCCCGAGCACCTGGGCCGCATCTTCGACCCCTTCTTCACCACCAAGGCGATCGGCAAGGGCACGGGCCTGGGCCTGTCGGTGTCGTACGGCATCGTGCACCGCCACGGCGGCCGCATCGAAGTCGACAGCTGCCCCGGCGGGGGCACGCGCTTTCGGGTCTGCCTGCCGGTGAAGCAGGGCGAGCCCTCCGTGGCGGAGTGAGGGCGGCGGCGCGGCCCGCCTCAGAGCAGCACGATGTCGTACTGCTCCTGCGTCATCGAGCTCTCGCTCTGCAGCGAAATCGGCTTGCCGATGAACTCGGACAGGCCCGCGAGGTGGGCGCGTTCCTCGTCGAGGAACAGCTCGACCACCTTGGGCGCGGCCACCACGCGGAACTCGCGCGGGCTGAAGGCGCGCGCCTCGCGCAGGATCTCGCGCAGGATGTCGTAGCACACGCTGCGCGCGGTCTTGACCGCGCCGCGCCCGTGGCAGGCCTCGCAGGGCTCGCTGAGCATGTGGGCCAGCGATTCGCGCGTGCGCTTGCGCGTCATCTCCACCAGGCCGAGCTGCGAGAAGCTGCCGATCATGGTCTTCACCCGGTCGCGCCCGAGCTGCTTGCGGAACTCGGCGAGCACCGCGTCGCGGTGGTCTTCGCGCGTCATGTCGATGAAGTCCACGATCACGATGCCGCCCAGGTTGCGCAGCCGCAGCTGGCGCGCAATGGCCTGCGCGGCCTCGAGGTTGGTGCGGAACACGGTGTCGTCGAAGTTGCGCGCGCCCACGAAGCCGCCGGTGTTGACGTCGACCGTGGTCAGCGCCTCGGTCTGGTCGATCACCAGGTAACCGCCCGACTTGAGGTCGACGCGGCGGCCCAGCGCGCGCACGATCTCCTCGTCCACGTTGAAGAGATCGAAGATCGGCCGCTCGCCGCTGTAGTGCTGCAGCTTGCGCACCGTGTCGGGCATGAACTCATCGGCAAAGCCCTTGAGCAGGCCAAACTGCTCGCGCGAGTCGATGCGGATCGACTGCGTCTCGGCGCTCGTGAGGTCGCGCAGCACGCGCTGCATGAGGTTGAGGTCTTCGTGCAGCAGCGTGGCCGCGGGCTGGCTCAGCGCGGCCTGCTTGATGCGCAGCCAGGTCTTGCGCAGGTAGGCCACGTCGTCGGCGAGCTCGGTGTCGCTCGCGTCCTCGGCGTTGGTGCGCAGGATGAAGCCGCCCGCGGGACTGCCGTCGCTGGTGGCGGTGAGCTGCTGCAGCCGCGCACGCAAGGCTTCGCGCTGCGCGGTGGGGATCTTCTGCGACACGCCGATGTGGCTGTCCTGCGGCAGGAACACCAGCAGCCGGCCCGCGATGCTGATCTGCGCCGTCAGCCGCGCGCCCTTGGTGCCGATCGGGTCCTTGAGCACCTGCACCATCAGCGCCTGGCCCTCGAAGATCTGCTTCTCGATCGGCAGCACCGGGTTGGGCGCGAGCACCTGCGGCGCGCCCTCGGCCGCGGGCGTGCGCGGCGCGGCGTGCTTGGCCTGGATGTTGGGCATCAGGTCGGCCACGTGCAGGAAGGCCGCGCGGTCCAGGCCGATGTCGAGGAAGGCCGACTGCATGCCCGGCAGCACGCGCGAGACCTTGCCCAGGTAGATGTTGCCGACCAGGCCGCGCTCGAGCGTGCGCTCGATGTGCACCTCCTGCACCGCGCCCTGCTCCACCACGGCCACGCGCGTTTCCTGCGGCGACCAGTTGATCAGGATGTCCTGGTTCATGGGAGCGTTCCGTTCAGAGGATGGGCAGGCCCGCGGCGCGCAGGAGCTGCGCGGTTTCAAACGCGGGCAGGCCGATGATGCCCGTGTGGCTGCCCTGGATGCGGCTGACCCACAGGCCCGCATGGCCCTGGATCGCATAGGCCCCGGCCTTGCCCATGGGCTCGCCGCCTGCGACGTAGCGGCGGATCTGCGTGGCCGTGAGGGGCTGGAAGTGCACCGTGGACACCGACAGCGCCGACCAGCGCCGCCGGCCCTTGCCCACGGCGACGGCGGTGAGCACGCGGTGCGCGCGGCCCGAGAGATCGGCCAGCATGCGCCGCGCTTCGGCCGCGTCGGCCGGCTTGCCCAGGATGCGCCGGCCCAGCGCCACCGTGGTGTCGGCGCAGAGCACGGGCGCGGCGGGCAGGCCGCGGCGCTTGAGGCGCGCCATGGCGGCCTCGAGCTTGAGCCCGGTGACGCGCTGCACATAGGCCGCGGGCGCTTCGTTGGGCTTGGCGGCTTCGAGCGCCTCGGCGTCTTCGTCGGCTCCGGGCAGCAGCAACTCGTGGGCCATGCCCCATTGCGTGAGCAGTTCGCGCCGGCGCGGGCTCTGCGAGGCGAGGTAGATCGACGGGGTGTCGCCGCCGGGCCGCCCCAAGGCGACACGCGCCCCCTCGGGGGGCAGCGACCCGCGCAGCGGCGGAGCGTGGGGGCCAGTTTTCATTCTCGGTGGTAGGGGTGGTTCGCGTTGATCGACCAGGCGCGGTAGAGCTGCTCGATCAGCAGCACGCGCACCATGGCGTGCGGCAGCGTGAGGTCGGACAGGCGCACGCGCTGGTGCGCGGCGGCGCGCAGTTCGGGGTCCAGGCCGTCGGGCCCGCCGATCAGCAGGGCCACGTCGTCGCCACCGAGCTGCCACTGCTTGAGCTGCTGCGCGAGCGCCTGGGTGGTGAGCGGCGTGCCGCGCTCGTCGAGCGCGACCACGCGCGCGCCGCGCGGGACCGCGGCCTCGATGCGCTGGCGTTCCGCGGCCCAGAGCGTCTCGACCGTCTTGGAGCCGCGCGGCTCGGTCTTGACGGCCTTGAGCTCGACCCGCAGCTCGGGGGGAAAGCGCTTGGCGTAATCGTCGTAGGCGGTCTGGGCCCAGTCGGGCACCTTCTGCCCGACCGCGACGATCACGAGTTTCATGCCTTTTTCTTGGCGGCGGGCTTGCTGGCCGCCGTCTTGCGCGCGGCCGGCGCAGCCTTCTTCTTCGCGGCCGGCGCGTTCACCACCACCTTGGGCAGCGCGGCGCGTTTGGCCGGGGCCTTCTTGGCGGCGGTCTTGGCAGCGGGCTTCGCGCCGGGCTTGGCCACCGCCTTCTTCGCCGGCGCAGCCTTGGCCGCGGCCTTCTTCGCCGGCGCCGCCGGGGCAGCGGCCTTCTTCGCGGGCGCCTTCTTCGCGGGCGCCTTCTGCGAGGGCGCCTTCTTCGCGGCGGCCTTCTTCGCCGGGGCGGCTTCGCCCTCGGCCTTGGGCCTGGCGCTCGCGGCCTTGGCCGCGGCCTTCAGGCGCACGGGCTTGGCGCCCCAGATCTCTTCGAGCCGGTAGTACTGGCGGATCACGGGCTGCATCACGTGCGCCACGGCCTGGCCGCAGTCCACGATGATCCATTCGCCGTTGTCCTCGCCCTCGACGCGCGGCTTGTCGAAGCCGGCTTCGCGCACGGCGTCGCGCACGCTGGCGGCCAGGGCCTTGGTCTGGCGGTTCGAGGTGCCGCTGGCGATGATCACGCGCTCGAAGAGCGGCGAGAGCTCTTCGGTGTTGAACACCACGATGTCCTGGCCCTTGACGTCCTCCAGGCCATCGACGATGGCCTTCTGCAGTTTCTGGATGTCTTTCTTGGCGGAGGCTTCGCTCATGTAGGGGTCTGGTAGAGGTGGTGCTGCGAAATATAGCTTGCGACCGCTCCCGGGACCAGCACGTCCAGGGGGGGGCCGTCCGCGGCGCCGCCCGCCAGGCGGGCCCGCACCGCGGTGGCGCTCAGGTGTTGCAGCGGCATGTTCAGCCGCACAAAGGGAATGTCGACCGAGGACAGGTCGGTCTCGGGCGCCTCGCCGAGCAGGGCCTGGGGGCCGATGCTCGTGGGCCGGTTGGCCACGGCCAGCGTGGCGTGCGAGAGCACGTCCTGCCAGCGCACCCAGGTCTTGAAGGCCAGCAGCTGGTCGGCGCCCAGGATCAGGAAGAGCTCCGCGCCCGGGTACTCGGTGCTCAGCTCGGACAGCGTGTCGGCGGTGTAGCTCGGGCCTTCGCGCTCCGTCTCGCGCGGGTCGATGCGCACGCGCGGCAGGTCGCCGAAGGCGCGCTCGCACATGGCGATGCGGTGGTGCGCGGGCAGCAGCGTGCGCGACTTGTGCCAGGCATGGCCCGTGGGCAGCACGTGCAGGCGGTCGAGCTGCAGCTGTTCGAGCGCGGCCTCGGCCAGCGCGCGGTGGGCGCCGTGCGGCGGGTCGAATGCCCCGCCGAACATGCCGACGCGGCGCAGCGGCTCGCGCGCGGCGGCCATCAGACCCAGTCCTTGCGCACCAGGAATTCGCGGTACAGCCGGTCTTCCGGCGTGCCCATCTTGGTCTTGCGGTTGTAGGCCCAGCTCACCAGCGGCGGCATGGACAGCAGGATGGACTCGCTGCGCCCGCCCGACTGCAGGCCGAAGTGCGTGCCGCGGTCCCACACCAGGTTGAACTCGACGTAGCGGCCGCGGCGGTAGAGCTGGAAGCTGCGCTCGCGCTCGCCGTAGGGCGTGTTCTTGCGGCGGTCGACGATGGGCAGGTAGGCGTCGAGGAAGGCATCGCCCACCGAGCTCAGCATGGCAAAGCTGCCGTCGAAGCCGAGTTCGGCGAAGTCGTCGAAGAACACGCCGCCGATGCCGCGCTGCTCGTCGCGGTGCTTGAGGTAGAAGTACTCGTCGCACCAGCGCTTGAAGCGCGGGTACTTGTCCACGCCAAAGGGGTCGAGCGCGGCCTTGCAGGTGCGGTGGAAGTGCACCGCGTCTTCGTCGAAGCCGTAGTAGGGCGTGAGGTCCATGCCGCCGCCGAACCAGCACACGGGCGCACCGCCCGCGGGGGTGGCCGCGATCATGCGCACGTTCATGTGCACCGTGGGCACGTAGGGGTTGCGCGGATGGAACACCAGCGACACGCCCATGGCCTCGAAGGGCGCGCCCGCGAGCTCGGGGCGGTGCTGCGTGGCCGAGGGCGGCAGCTGCGGGCCCGTGACGTGCGAGAAACCGCAGCCCGCGCGCTCGAACACCGCGCCGTCTTCGAGGATCTGCGTGATGCCCGAGCCCTGCAGCTTCTCGCCGGGCGGCTTGCTCCAGCGGTCGACCACAAAGGCGCCGCCATCGACCATGGCCACCGTGGAGGTGATGCGTTCCTGCAGGTCGGTCAGGTATTCGCGGACGTTGGCAATCGGGTTGTCGTTCATGGCTTGGCGGACGTGGACAGGGGCTGCACCGGGCTGGCCTGCGCGGGCTTGAAGCCCTGCGCACCCGCGAAGCCCTGGGCGATGAGCGCGTAGTCGCGCGCCGCGTCGCCCGACAGGCGCAGGAATTCGGTCACCCTCACCTGCTTGCGACTGTAATCCAGTGCCACCAGCCCGAGGGGCACCTGCGCGCCCAGGGCGACCTGGTAGAAGCCGCTGCGCCAGCCCGCGGTGTGGCGGCGCGTGCCTTCGGGCGAGAGCGCAAGCCACAGCAGTTCGTCGCGCGCGGCGGCCTCGCGCATGGCCTGCACCATGGCGCCCACGGCCCCGCGGGGCGAGCGGCGCTCGATCGGCATGCCGCCGAGCCAGCGCAGCCAGCGGCCGAACAGCGGCACCTCGAACAGCGTGTCCTTGCCCCAGAAGCGCACCGGGATGCCGATGGCCCATTTGGCGAGGATGCCGACCACGAAGTCCCAGTTGCTGGTGTGCGGGTAGACGATGGCCACGCCCTGGCGCGCGGGAAAGCCGGCTTCGATCACCTGCCAGCCACCCAGGCGCAGCACGGCCCGCGCCAGGCGCGAGCCGCGAAAGCGCACCGGGTGCGGCGGCGGCAGGAGAACGGGATCGCTCAAGCGGGAATGCCCGGGCCGGGGGTCTGGCTCACAGCGCGCGGAAACCGATGTCGCGGCGGCACTGCATGCCGTCGAAGCGCACCGTGTCCACCAGGGCGTAGGCGCGCTCGCGCGCCTGCGCCACCGAGTCGGCGAGCGCGGTCACGCACAGCACGCGGCCGCCCGACACGCGCACGGTATCGCCGTCGAGCGCGGTGCCGGCATGGAACACCACGCGGTCGGCCTCGTCGGCCGGCAGGCCGGTGATGGCGTCGCCCTTGCGGGGGTCCATGGGGTAGCCGGCGGCTGCCATGACGACGCCGAGCGCGATGCGCGGGTCCCAATCGAGTTGCACGCGATCGAGTTCGCCGCGCGTGGCGGCCAGCAGCACCTGGGCGAAGTTGCTGCGCAGCCGCATCATGATGGGCTGGGTCTCGGGGTCGCCCATGCGGCAGTTGAATTCCAGCGTCTTGACCGCGCCGTCGGGCGTGATCATGAGACCCGCGTACAGGAAGCCGGTGTAGGGAATGCCGTCGGCCTTCATGCCGCGCAACGTGGGCAGGATCACCTCGTCCATGGCGCGCTGGTGCACCGCGGGCGTGACCACGGGCGCGGGCGAGTACGCGCCCATGCCGCCGGTGTTGGGGCCCTGGTCGGCGTCTTTCAGGCGCTTGTGGTCCTGGCTGGTGGCCAGGGCCAGCGCGTGCTCGCCGTCGCACAGCACGATGAAGCTGGCCTCTTCGCCCTGCAGGAATTCCTCGATCACCACGCGCGCGCCGCCCTCGTTGTGCGCCACGCCCAGCTTGTTGTCGAGCAGCATGAAGTCGATCGCTTCGTGCGCCTCGGCCAGGCTCATGGCCACCACGACGCCCTTGCCCGCGGCCAGGCCGTCGGCCTTGACCACGATGGGCGCGCCCTTGGCGTCCACATAGGCGTGGGCCTTCACCGGGTCGGTGAAGGTCTGGTACTCGGCCGTGGGAATGCCGTGGCGCTGCATGAAGGCCTTGCTGAAGGCCTTGGAGCTTTCGAGCTGCGCGGCCTTCTGCGTGGGGCCGAAGATGGCCAGGCCATGGGCCCGGAACTCGTCGACCACGCCCGCGGCCAGCGGCGCCTCGGGGCCCACCACGGTGAGTTCGATACCGTTGGCCTGCACCCACTCGCGCAGCGCCACCTTGTCGGTGATGGCCAGGTTCGTGAGCTGCGCATCGCGCGCGGTGCCCGCATTGCCGGGGGCCACGAAGACCTGCTCCACCCCCTCGGACTGTTTGAGGCGCCAGGCCAGCGCATGCTCGCGGCCGCCGCCGCCGATCACCAGGACTTTCATTCCGAAATTTCTGCGTTGTGGAAGACGTTCTGCACGTCGTCCAGGTCTTCAAGGACGTCGAGCAGTTTCTGCATGCGCGCGGCATCGTCGCCGGCCAGGGCAATGGTGTTCTCGGCGCGCATGGTCACTTCGGCGATCTCGGGCTTGAGCCCCTTGGCCTCGAGCGCGTTCTTCACGGCCTCGAAATCGCCGGGTGAGGTCAGCACCTCGATCGCGCCGTCGCCGTCGGTGATCACGTCTTCGGCACCGGCCTCGAGCGCCACTTCCATCACCGCGTCTTCCGAGGTGCCGGGCGCGAACACGAGCTGGCCGCAGTGCTTGAACTGGAAGGCCACCGACCCGTCGGTGCCCAGGTTGCCGCCGTGCTTGCTGAAGGCGTGGCGCACCTCGGCCACGGTGCGCACGCGGTTGTCGGTCATGGTGTCCACGATGATGGCCGCACCGCCGATGCCGTAGCCCTCGTAGCGGATCTCTTCGTAGTTCACGCCGTCGAGCGCGCCGGTGGCCTTGTCGACGTTGCGCTTGATGTTGTCGGCCGGCATGTTGGCGGCCTTGGCCTTCTCGATCGCCAGGCGCAGGCGCGGGTTCATGGCCACGTCGCCGCCGCCGCTGCGCGCGGCGACGATGATTTCACGCGTCAGCCGCGTCCAGATGCGGCCGCGCTTTTCGTCCTGACGGCCTTTGCGGTGCTGGATGTTCGCCCATTTGCTGTGTCCGGCCATGGGAAGTCCTCGAAATGCCTGCTGGCTTTGGTGTAATGAGCCCGCGATTTTACGATTTGATCGCCTCCCGCCCCTTTGGCACCTTGCCCCACCCCAGGACCGCTCCCATGGCCGAACCGCTGCTGATCGCCCAGAACGCCACCGCCCAATGCCTGCTGCTGCCCGGCCTGGCCAACCGGCACGGCCTCATCACCGGGGCCACCGGCACCGGCAAGACCGTGACGCTGCAGGCCCTTGCCGAGGGGTTTTCGCGCATCGGCGTGCCGGTGTTCATGGCCGACGTGAAGGGCGACCTCACCGGCATCAGCCAGACCGGCCACATCGGCGAAAAGATGGCGGCCGTGCTGGCCGACCGCGGCCTGGCCCTGCCCCAGCCCACCGAATGCCCCACCACGCTGTGGGACGTGTTCGGCCAGCAAGGCCACCCGGTGCGCGCCACCGTCAGCGACATGGGCCCGCTGCTGCTCGCGCGCATGCTCAACCTCAACGACACGCAGACCGGCGTGCTCAACCTGATCTTCAAGATCGCCGACGACAACGGCCTGCTGCTGCTCGACATGAAAGACCTGCGGGCCATGCTGCAGCACGTGGGCGACAACGCCAAGCAGTTCACCACCGAGTACGGCAACATCAGCGCGGCCTCGATCGGCGCCATCCAGCGCGGGCTGATGCAGGTCGAAGAACAAGGTGGCGACAAGTTCTTCGGCGAGCCCATGCTCGACATCGCCGATTTCATGCAGACCGTGGACGGCAAGGGCGTGATCAACATCCTCGCGGCCGACAAGCTGCTCAACGCGCCGCGGCTGTACGCCACCTTCCTGCTGTGGATGCTCTCGGAGCTGTTCGAGACCCTGCCCGAGATCGGCGACCCCGACAAGCCCAAGCTGGTCTTCTTCTTCGACGAAGCCCACCTGCTGTTCAACGAAGCCCCCAAGGTGCTGGTGGAGCGCATCGAGCTCGTGGTGCGCCTGGTGCGCTCCAAGGGCGTGGGCGTGTACTTCGTGACCCAGAACCCGCTGGACATCCCCGACAGCGTGCTGGGCCAGCTCGGCAACCGCGTGCAGCACGCGCTGCGCGCCTTCACGCCGCGCGACCAGAAGGCGGTGAAGAGCACCGCGCAGACCATGCGCCCCAAGGCCGGCCTGGACATCGAGGCCGCGATCACCGAGCTCGCCGTGGGCGAGGCGCTGGTGAGCTTTCTCGACGCCAAGGGCCGCCCGAGCGAGACCGAGCGTGTCTACGTGCTGCCCCCGGGCAGCCAGATCGGGCCGATCACGCCCGAGCAGCGCCGCGCGCTCATCGAGGGCTCGCTGGTGGCGGGCACCTACGAAAAGACCGTGGACCGCGAAAGCGCCTACGAGATGTTCCAGGCCCATGCGGCCCAGCGCGGCCAGGCCGAAGCGGCCGAGGACAAGCCCGCCGTGAAGACCCCGCGCATCCCGGGCGCGGCCCAGAACGCGCCGGCCGCCGCCGAAAAGAGCGTCATCAACGAGGTGCTGTTCGGCCGCACCGGCCCGCGCGGCGGCCAGTACGACGGCCTGGTGCAGACCATGGCCAAGACGGCGGCGCGCACCGTGGCCAGCGGCCTGGGCCGCCAGATCCTGCGCGGCGTGCTGGGCGGCCTGCTGGGCGGCAAACGCTGAACGCCTTCAAAGCCTGGTGGCCCACGCTGGCCGCCCTCGCCTTTTTCGCCGCGCTGCAGGCGCTGCCGCCGGCCGCGCACCTGGCCTTGCGCTACGAACGCACCGCGGTGCTGCACGGCGAGCTCTGGCGTCTGGTCACGGGTCACCTGATCCACCTGGGCTGGGCCCACTGGGCGCTCAATGCCTTCGCGCTCACGCTCGTGAGCCTGCTCGCGCGCGAGCCGTTGTCGCTGCGTGCGCTGTCGCGCAGCATCCCCGCGCTGGCCGCGGCGATCTCGCTCATGCTGCTGGTGTTCGACCCCGAGGTGGCCGACTACGTGGGCCTGTCGGGCGTGCTCTACGGCCTGGTGCTGTTGGTGCTGTGGCCGCAGGCGCGCGAGGGGCGCTGGCTGGCCTGGGCCGCGCTGCTGTACCTCGCGGTGCGCGTGGGCTGGCAGTTGCTGTCCGGCGTGCCGGCCATGGAGGCCGCGCTGATCGGCGGGCCGGTGATCGAGCAGGTGCACGGCTACGGCCTGCTCGTGGCGGCCGTGTGGCTGCTGGCCGGCGCGCGGCGGGGCTGACCCGGCCCGGCGCGCGCCCTCAGGTTTCAGGTCGCCCGCTCGCGTGCCGGCGCGCCGGCTTGCAGCACGCCGAGCCCGTTGGCCATGCCGTTGAAGCTGTCCATGGCCGAAGTGAGCCGCTGCAGCGCGCCGTTGTCGATCAGTTGCGTGTAGCAGCCCATGAGCTCGCGCTGCATGTCCAAGGCCGCAGCGCCCAGGAGTTGCCAGTACTGCGTCGCGCCCTCGGCATCGAAGCGCATCAGGTCGGCCTGGATCTCGATCAGTTGCGCGGGCTCGCTGGTCTGCCGGAGCCGCTCGGCCGCCTGCGCGTGGTGCCTCAGGGCGTCGTGGGCCGCACGCTCCTGGATCTTGCGCATCGCCTCGAAGCCGCGGAACACCGCACAGGCGCTCTCGGTCGCCAGGCTCATTTGCTGGCGCGGAAGCTCGCTCGCGGCGCTCCAGGCGGCCTCGGGCGTTGGCACGGCAGATGCCGCAGGGGAGTGGTTGCGTTTGGTGGCCATGGCCTTCTCCTTTGAAAGCGGGGTCGCTGGTGCGTGTCGGTCGACGTCACCGGACGGGCAATGTAGGACGCCTGGGGGGCTGCCGACTTGACGTGACGCAAATGTCATGTGGCGCTTGCCACCGGGGCGCCGGGCGCCGCCGCGCCCAGGCCCATCGCGAGCGGCACGACCTCGGTCCTGAGCCACTCCTGCGGGGTCAGCGGCTCCTGCGCGGCCTGCAGCACGCGCAGCGTGCCCTCGTCGGCCTCCGAGGCATCGCCGCGGCGCGCGCGCAGCCGCGCACGCAGCACCTCGGGCGCCGCCTCGCAATGCACGATGCGCCAGGGCGCATGGGCCTGGCGCGCGAGCGCGGCGGCGGCTTCGCGTTCGTGCCGGCGCAGGAAAGCCGCGTCCAGGATCACCGGCCAGCCGGCGCCGAGCGCCGTGCCCGCGAGCGCGAACAGCCGGTCGTAGGTGCGGCGCGTGGCCTCGCGGCCATAGATGTCCAGCCCGCTGGCGCGCGAGTCTTCGGTCGCCTGCAGGCCGAAGAGGCGCTTGCGCTCGACGTCCGAGCGCAGGCGGATGGCGCCCTGCGCCTGCAACACCTGTTGCGAGACAACGCTTTTGCCCGAGCCCGGCAGGCCGTGCATGAGGGCGAGCCAGGGCGGCGCGTGGCGCGCCCAGCGCAGCGCGGCGTCGAGGTAGCGGCGCGCCGGGCCGTTGCGCCCGCGCAGCCGCTCCACCTGCGCGCGCACCAGCGCGCGGTACACCAGGGCGTGGCGCAGGCCCGGCAGGCCCGCGTGCTCGCCGCTCGCGTCGAGCCAGGCGTTGAGCAGGCGAAACGCCAGGTCGCCGCGGCCCTGGGCGTGCAGGTCCATCACGGGAAAGGCGATGTCGTCGATCACGTCAATCCAGCGCAGCGCCGGATCGAACTCGATGCCGTCGAAGGCGCTCACCTCGCCCGCCACCACGATCAGGTTGGCCAGGTGCAGGTCGCCATGGCACTCGCGCACGTGGCCGCCGGCCAGCCGTTCGGCCCAGTGCGGCGCGAGCCGCTGCGCCTGCCCGCGCAACCAGCGCGCGAGCCAGCCCACTTCTTCGGCCGATGCGAGCGGCGCGGCGCCCTCGAGCGCGGCCCACGCCAGCGCGGCGCGGTGCGCTGCGCTGGCGAAGCCGCTGTCCGCGTGCGCCACCGGCGCCAGGCGGTGAAAGTGCGCCAGCAGGGCCGCACAGGCATCGATCTCGGCCTCGCCGAGCCGCTGCGCAGCCAGGCGTTCGCTGAACAGCGCGCCCTCGGGGAAACGGCGCATGCGCACCGCGTACTCGATGGCGGGCCCCTCGCCCCCGATCACGGGGGCCTCGCATGGGCCCGTGATCGCCACCACGTCCAGGTACAGCGAGGGCGCGAGGCGGCGGTTGAGCCGCAGCTCCTGCTCGCAGCAGTGCCGACGCGCCGCCAGCGTGCCGTAGTCGACGAAAGGCAGGCGCAGCGGCTTCTTGAGCTTGAAGGCGTGCTCGCCCGCGAGCAGCACCCAGGAGATGTGCGTCTCGATGAGCGTGGCGCCCAGGCGAGCGGCCAGCGCGCGCGCGAGCGCGCCCCCGCCCGCCAGCGGTTCACACGGGTCGGCGCGGTCCGCACTCACTGGATCGTGATCTTGCGCGCGCCCGTGGTGGTCTTCTTGGGCAGGGTGAGCGACAGCACGCCGTCGGCGTAGCGCGCGTCCACCCTGGCCTGGTCGATGTCGCAGGCCAGGCTGAAGCTGCGCGAGATGCTGCCCTGGTAGCGCTCGCTGCGCAGCACCTTGTCGCCGTTGCCCCTGGTCTCCTTCTCGCTGTGCGCCTCGGCGTCGATCTGCACCACGTTGCCGTCGATGCGCACGTTGATGTCGTCCTTCCTGACGCCGGGAATGTCGGCCTTGAGCGCATAGGCCTGGTCGTTCTCGGTCACGTCCACGCGCATCTTGAGCAGGGGCGCGGGCTCGGCGTCGAAGGCCATGGGTGCAAAGAGGCGGCGAAAGGCGTTGTCGAAAGCATCGCTGAACGTCGGGTCCAGCAGTCGCAGGTTGCTCATGGTGGTGTCCTCATCTGGCGGTTGAACGGGTGCGGCCGGCGCACGGCTTCAATGGTGGCATTGGCGCGGCCGCGCAACTTGATCTGGCGCAAGAGCGGCGATGCGAAACCCGCTCAGGGCACCAGCACCGCCGCGCCCTGCAACCGCCCCTCGCGCAGCGCCTGCAACGCCGCGTTCGCGTCAGGCAGCGCGAAGGGCTGCACCTGGCTGTGTACCGGCACCTCGCGCAGCAACTGGAAGAAGGCCTCGCCATCGGCGCGCGTGAGGTTGGCCACCGAGCGCAGTTCGCGCTCGCCCCACAGCAGCCGGTAGTCGAAGGCGGGAATGGCGCTCATGTGGATGCCGCCGCAGACCACGACCCCGCCCTTTCGCGTGGCCGCGAGCGCGGCGGGCACCAGGGCGCCCTCGGGGGCGAAGATCACCGAGGCGTCCAGTGCGCCCGCGGGCGCCTCGGTGCTGGCACCGGCCCAGCTCGCGCCGAGCGCGCGCGCGAAGGCCTGGGCAGCCGCGTCGCCAGGGCGCGTGAAGGCATAGACCTGCTGACCCTGCGCCACCGCGAGCTGGCACACGATGTGCGCCGCGGCCCCGAAGCCCCAGAGGCCCAGCCGCTTCGGCCGGCGCCCCCCGGCGAGGCGCCAGCTGCGAAATCCGATCAGCCCCGCGCACAGCAGCGGCGCGGCATGCAGATCGTCCACGCCGTCTGGCAGCGCGAAGCAGAAGCGCTCGTCGGCCGCGCAGTACGCAGCGTAGCCGCCGTCGCGGTCATAGCCGGTGAACAGGGGCGCGTCGCAGAGGTTCTCGCGCGCCGTGGCGCAGAACGGGCAGACGCCGCAGCTGCGCCCCAGCCAGCCGATGCCCACGCGCTGGCCCGCCGCGAACAGCCGGGCGCCCTCACCCAGCGCCACCACCTCACCCACCACCTCGTGGCCAGGCACCGCGGCGGGCTCGCGCCGCGGCAGCTCGCCATCGATGATGTGCAGATCGGTGCGGCACACGCCGCAGGCCCGCACGCGCACCAGCACCTCGCGCGGGCCGGGTCGGGGCCTGGGCCGCTGCAGCGGCACCAGCCGCCGTGTGGCGACATCGATGGCCATGGCCAGCATGGACGGCGTGCTCATGGGCCCATGCTATGGCCGCGAGCGCGGGATCCGCGGGCAAACCAGGCGGCCCTTGATGTAGCGCAAGGGCCGCGGCGCCCAGCGGACCATGATGAAAGCATGCGCAGCCCCCCGCACGCCGACCCGTCGCACGGCCCATCCGCGATCGACCTGCCCCTGAAGGTCGGCATTGCCCGCTTCGCGAACGGCCTGTCACCGGCCTCGCTCGCGCAAGCGCAGACGGACTGGTGGCTGCACCTGCTCGTTTCGCCCGCACGGCAGTCGCAACTGGCGGCCAGCGCCCTGCACAAGTGGCAGGCCTGGCTGCACTACCTGGCCCGCGCCGCACAGGGCCCCTGCGAGGGCTGCGTGACACCAGCGCCGCAAGACAAGCGCTTCGCCCGGCCCGAGTGGCAACGGTTCCCCTACAACGCGCTCGCCCAGGCCTTTCTGTTGCAGCAGCAGTGGTGGGACGAGGCCACGCACGGGGTGCGCGGCGTGTCGCGCCACCACGAAGAGGTGACGGCCTTCGTGGCGCGCCAATGGCTGGACATGCTATCGCCTTCGAATGTGCCGCTGCTCAACCCGCAGGTGTTGCAGGAGACGCTTCGCACCGGCGGCGCCAACCTGGCCAAAGGCGCGGCGAACTGGGCGCGCGACGCCATGGCCCTGGGCGCGGGCGGCCGGGCACGCGGCCTGCAGGCCTTCGAGCCGGGCAAGACGCTCGCACTCACGCCGGGCCAGGTGGTGATGCGCAACCACCTGGTCGAGCTGATCCAGTACGAGCCGGCCACGCCCACGGTCTGGCGCGAGCCGGTGCTGGTGGTGCCCTCGTGGATCATGAAGTTCTACATCCTGGACCTCACGCCGCAGGATTCGCTGGTGCGCCACCTCGTGGCGCAGGGCCACACGGTGTTCATGCTGTCCTGGCGCAACCCGGGCAGTGCGGACGCCGACCTCGGTCTGGACGACTACCTGCAGTTCGGCGTGCTCGACGCACTGGCGGCCGTGCGCAAGCGTTGCCCGGGCGCGGGCGTGAACGCCATGGGCTATTGCCTCGGGGGCACGCTGCTGGCCATGGCCGCCGCATGGCTGGGCGCGCGTGGCGACGCGACCCTGCGCAGCGTGTCGCTGCTGGCCGCGCAGGTGGACTTCCAGGAACCCGGCGAGCTGGGTCTGTTCATCGACGAAAGCCAGATCGCCTTTCTCGAAGACATCATGGCCGAGCACGGTTACCTCGATGGCCAGCGCATGGCCGGCGCCTTCCAGCTCATCAACTCCAGGGATCTGGTCTGGTCCAAGCTGGTGCATGAGTACCTGATGGGCGCGCGCACACCGGTGACGCCACTGCGCGCCTGGAACGCCGACGCCACCCGCCTGCCCGCTCGCATGCACAGCGAGTACCTGCGCCGGCTGTACCTGCAGAACGATCTGGCCGATGGCCGCTACCGGTTGCACGGCGAGCCGGTGAACCTGGAGGCGATCCGCGTGCCGCTGTACCTGCTGGCCACCGAGCGCGACCATGTCTCGCCCTGGACATCGGTCTACCAGCTGCTGCGCCTGGCACGCGCACCGGCCACCTTCGTGCTGTGCGCCGGCGGGCACAACGTGGGCATCGTGAACCCGCCCGACGGCCCGCTGGCCAGCCCCGAGGCCGCCTACCGCACGGGCGCCTGGGCGCCACGCGAAGCGCCTGCGAAGCCCCTGCTCTGGTTCGCACACGCACAGGTCCACGCGGGTTCGTGGTGGCCGCACTGGTGCCAATGGCTCGCCCAGCAATCGTCTCGCCGCGTGAAGGCGCGGCCGGTGGCCGGTCTGCGCGTGCGCGGCCACACCATCCCCGCACCGGGCCGCTACGTGTCCGGCGCCCCGCAGGAGCCCGCACCGTGAGCATTCGCCATCTCGACAAGATGTTCCACCCGCGCTCGGTGGCGGTCATCGGCGTATCGCGGCGTGCCAGCGGCGTGGGCGCCCTGGTCTGGCGCAACCTGCGCGAGGGCGGCTTTGCGGGCCCGCGGTGGGCGGTGAACCGCTGCCCCTTCGAACTCGACGGCCAGCCCGTGTTCGCCAGCGTGGACGCGCTGCCCGCCGTGCCCGATCTGGCCGTGGTCTGTACCCCGGCCGAGAGCGTGCCGACCATCGTGGACCAGCTCGGCCGCAAGGGCACGCGCGCGGCCATCGTGCTCACGGCCGGGCTGCGCGAAGGCCGGGCCGCCGACGGCCGCAGCCTGGAGCAGGCCATGCTCGATGCGGCGCGCCCGCACCTGCTGCGCATCCTGGGGACCAACTGCATCGGCGCGCTGGTGCCCGGCCAGGCGCTCAACGCCAGCTTCGCGCCGGGCCAGGCCCTGCCAGGCGAGCTCGCCTTCGTCACCCAATCGGGCGCGCTGGCCACGGCCATGCTCGACTGGGCCCAGGCCCGCGGCATCGGCTTCTCGCACTTCATTTCGCTGGGCGACAGCGCCGACGTGGACTTCGGCGATCTGCTCGACCACCTGGGCAGCGACCCGCACACGCGCGCCATCCTGCTCTACATCGAGTCGGTGAAGCATGCGCGCAAGTTCATGTCGGCCGCGCGCGCGGCGGCGCGCAACAAGCCCGTGGTGCTGGTGAAATCGGGACGCGGGTCCGAGGGCGCGCGCGCCGCGGCCTCGCACACCGGCGCACTGGCCGGCTCCGACGCCGTGTTCGACGCCGCCGTGCGGCGCGCCGGCATGCTGCGCGTGGACACGCTGGAAGCGCTGTTCGATGCCGCCCAGACACTCTCGCGCGTGCGCACCTGGCGCGGCCCGCGGCTGGCGGTGCTCACCAACGGCGGCGGCGCGGGCGTGCTCGCCGCCGACGCGCTGGCCCGCGGCGAACTCGCGGCCCTGTCGCCGCGCACGCTGGCGCGGCTGGACGCCTGCCTGCCCGGCAACTGGTCGCACGCCAACCCGGTGGACATCATTGGCGACGCACCGCCCGAACGCTACCTCGATGCGCTGCGCCCGCTGATCGAGGCCGACGAGGTGGATGGCATCCTGTTCATGCACGCGCCCACGGCCATCGCCTCGGCCACGGCGATCGCGCAGGCCTGCCTGCCGCTGCTGCGCGCGACAGACAAGCCGGTGCTGGCCTGCTGGCTCGGCGGGCCGCACGTGGCGGCCGCGCGCGAGCTGTTCGGCGCCCAGGGCATCGCCTGCTACGAAACACCCGAACGCGCCACCGCGGCCTGGCAGCAACTGCGCGACCACCATGCCGCGCAGGCCGCGCTGCTGCAGTTGCCCGAGTCGCGCCCCGAGCTGCACTGCCCCGACCGCGAAGGCGCGCGCGCCCTGGTCGAAGCGGCCGTGGCCCGGGGCGGCGGGTGGCTCGACGAACCGGACGTCCGGCGGCTGCTGCTGGCCTATGGCATCGCCTGCGTGGCCAGCGAACGGGCGGCCGATGCAGACGGCGCGCTCGCCGCGGCCGAACGCATCAGCTACCCGGTGGCGCTCAAGATCGTCTCCCCCGATGTGCTGCACAAGTCCGACCTGGGCGGTGTGGCGCTGAACCTGGCCGACGCCGACCAGCTGCGGGCCGAGGCGCAGCGCATGCAGGAGCGGGTGTCGCGCGCCCAGCCCGGTGCGCGCCTGCAGGGCTTCACCGTGCAGGCCATGGCCGATCGGCCGCTGGCAGTGGAGACCATCGCGGGCATTGCCAGCGACCCGGTGTTCGGCCCGGTGCTGCTGTTCGGTGAAGGCGGCACGGCGGTCGAGGTGCGCGCCGACCGCGCCCTTGCGCTGCCGCCGCTAAACGCGGTGCTCGCGCGCGACCTGGTGCAGCGCACGCGCGTCGCGGCCCTGCTGCGCGGCTACCGCTCGCGACCGCCTGCGCAACAAGACGCCGTCGTCGACGTGCTCCTGCGACTGAGCCAGCTCGCCTGCGACCTCGCCGGTGTGGCCGAACTGGACATCAACCCGCTGCTGGTGGACGCGCAAGGCGCGCTGGCGCTGGATGCGCGCATCCGCGTGCACGCGGCCGAGGCCACGCGCGATGGCGCGCACCTCGCGCTGCGGCCCTACCCCTCGGGCCTGGAGCGTGTGCAGGCCTTCGGCGGCGAGCCGCTGTGCCTGCGCCCCATCCGCCCCGAAGACGGCGAACGGCTGCAGCGCTTCTATGCGCAATGCCCGCCCGAGGACTTGCGGCTGCGCTTCTTCTTCACGCGCCGCGAGGTGCCGCGCAGCGAGCTGGCGCGCTATTGCCAGATCGACTACGAGCGCGAGATGGCCTTCGTCGCGCTGGCCGGCGACACGCTGTGCGGCGAGGCGCGCGCGGTCTGCGACCCCGACAACGAGGTGGCCGAGTTCGCGGTGCAGGTGGCGCCCCCCTGGCAGCGGCGCGGGCTGGGCCGCGCCCTGCTGGACCGGCTGATCGAGCACCTGCGCGCGGGTGGCACGCGGGAGCTGAGGGCCTGGTGCCTGGAGGGCAACCACGGCATGCTCAACCTGGCGCGCGCCGCCGGCTTCGGCATGCGCCGCTGCGACGGCGGCACGCTGGAGCTGCGCCTGCCGCTGGCTTCGGCGCGCCAGGCGGGGACCACCGAGACCGGGCGATAAAAGCCGACCGCGGCCGACCAGTGCCGGGCCTCGGGCCCGCGTCCGGCGCCCCGACGGCGTTCTTGCGCCGCGTCAACTTCCCTTTCGTCACCCGGCCTAGATTGCTCGTACGCGTTCAACGAGCCGGAGACCCCCGTGACGAAACCGCCCCCCGACAAGCTGCTGTGGATGTACGAGACCATGCTCCTCATCCGCCGATACGAAGAGACCCTTGCGCAGGTGTATCTGCAAGGCAAGCGGCCACCCGACATCCCGCCGGGGCTGAGCTTCGACATCGCCTCGGGCCCGGTGCCCGGCGAGATGCACTTGGCCGCCGGGCAGGAACCCGTGGCCGTCGGCGTGTGCGCGCACCTGCGCGAGACCGACACCGTGGTGGGCACGCACCGCTCGCACCACGTCGCCATTGCCAAAGGCGTGCCGCTGGACCGCATGACGGCCGAGATCTTCGGCAAGGTCACGGGGCTGGGGCGTGGCAAGGGCGGACATCTGCACCTGTTCGATCCGGCGCACCGCTTCAGTTGCAGCGGCATCGTGGGCGCCAGCCTGCCGCCGGCCTGCGGCGCGGCGCTCGCGGCCCGGCTGACGGGCAGTCCGGCCCTCGCCGTGGCCTTCCTCGGCGAGGGCGCGGCCAAGCAAGGCATCTTCCACGAATCGCTCAACCTCGCGGGTCAGTGGCGGCTGCCGGTGGTCTTCGTGTGCGAAGACAACCGCTCGGCCATCCCGGGGGCGGAGGACCGGGCCGCCGCTGGCGCGTCCAGCGCCGAGCGCGCGAAGTGCTATGGCATCGAGGGCATCGCGGTCGACAGGAACGACGCCATCGCGGTCTATGAGGCGGCGGCCGTGGCCGTGGACCGTGCGCGCCAGGGGGGCGGCGCCACGCTGATCGACGTGAAGACCGAGTGCCACTTCGGTCACTTCCAGGGCGATGCCAGGGTGTTCCAGCCAACGACCGGGGCGGGCGAACCGCGCCCGCGCGATCCGATTGCCACGCTGGCCGCCACGCTGCGGCGGCGCAAGCTGCTCGACGACGCGCTCGACCACCGCATCCGGCAACGCGCCGAAGGCCACATCGCCGCGGCCTTCGAGTTCGCGCGCGGCAGCCTGTACCCGGCCGCCTCGGAGGCCACGGAACACGTGTTCGCCTGAGCGGCGAGGAAGGAAACCCCATGAACACCGCAGGCCACCCGGCCCCTGGCGCACCACGCATCCTCACCACGGCCCAGGCCATCGCGGAGGCGATCGGTCAGGAGATGGAACGCGACCCGCGCGTCTTCGTGATGGGCGAGGACTTCGGCCGCTACGGCGGCGTCTTCAGCGCAACCGGCGGTCTGCTCGAACGCTTCGGCCCCGAGCGCATCCGCGACACGCCGCGTTCCGAGAGCGCCTTCATCGGCGCCGCCGCGGCCGCCGCCATCGAGGGCCTGCGGCCCATCGCCGAGCTGATGTCGGTGGACTTGTTCGGCGTCTGCATGGACCAGATCTACAACCACCTGGCGAAGAACCGCTACATGTCGGGCGGCCAGGTGAAGCTGCCGGTGGTGCTGATGACCGCCATCGGCGGCGGCCATGGCGGCGCGGCCCAGCACTCCCAGTGTCTGTACGCGACCTTCGCCCACCTGCCCGGCCTCAAGGTGGTGGTGCCGTCCAACGCCCACGACGCCAAGGGGCTCATGACGCAGGCGATCCGCGACGACAACCCGGTGATGGTCTTCCTGCACCGGGGCATCATGGGCTTGCCCTGGATGCAGTACCAGGAAGGCGCGAGCGTCGCGGTGCCGGAGACCGCCTTCACCGTCCCCTTCGGCCAGGCGGCGGTCGCGCGCGAAGGCCGGCACGTGACCATCGTGACGCTCGGCCTGATGGTGCACAAAGCCTTGATGGCCGCTCGCACGCTCCACACGCAGGGCATCGAGGCCGAGGTCATCGACCTGCGCACCCTGGTGCCGCTGGACACGCAGAGCGTGCTGCGCTCGGTCGGCAAGACCGGGCGGCTGCTCATCGTGGACGAGGACTATCTGGGCTTTGGTCTGTCGGGCGAGATCGCTGCCGTGGTGGCCGAGCACATGGACGAGGTCGCGCTGGCCGCGCCGATCCGCCGCCTGGGCGTGCCGAACGTGCCCATCCCCTGCAGCCGGCCGCTGGAGCAGGCCGTGATTCCGTCGGTGACGCGCATCGTCGAGGCCTGCTGCGAGCTGGCCGACGCGAAGCTGAAGGCGGCGGCATGAGGCCCGACCCGGGCGCCCGCAAATCCGGGCCAGGCCTCATCGCGCGGAGATGAACCATGCAGCGGCCGATCGCGCTCGCGTCCGTTTCCTCGCACGCCGGCCTGTCGCTGGGCCGATCGCAGCGTGGCAGGACGACCGGGATGCCCTGGCCCTGCTGCCTGCGCTCGGGCGGCGCTGGGGCGGCGCCGCCCGAACCCTGGCTGCTGCGCGCCGTGCTCGTGCTGCCGGCCGAGCACCCGCGCCTTCGCGATGGCCCGGTCGCCTTGGCCCTGTGGTTCGGCGCGCTGCACCGCGACTGGCTGCGCGGCCATGGCATCGACGCCCACAACCATCAAGGACCACCCCGGCCGCACTGGGCCTGCTTCGCGGGGCGCGGGCCCGGCGACGTGCTGGTGGACGGGCGCAAGCTCACCGGCGTTTCGCAGACCTGGCGGCCTGAGCGGGTGCAACTGTGGTTGGGCACCTTGCTGCGCCCGGTGCCGTGGTCGATGCTGTGCCGCGAGCCGAACCGGCGCATCGAGCACGCGCAGGCGCTGGCCGAAACGACCACCACCGTGCGTTGCTGCCTGGGCCATGTGCCCAACGCGGCGCGCTGGGCCGCGGAATGGGCCGCCCACCTGCACGCGGTCGCCGCGGCAGACGCCACTTGCGCCGCATCAAGGCCGCCAGCGCGTGCGCGGCCCAGACTGGGCCCTCCCGACGAGGCCCGCGGGGTCCCCGGCCTCTTTCACCCACAGGAGTGTTTTCCATGAAGAGCGACGAGCAACTGAAGAAAGACGTGGCGGCGGAACTCGCCTGGGACCCCGCCATCAACACCACCCACATCGGCGTGGCCGTGCACAGCGGCGTGGTCACGCTCAGCGGCACGCTGGACACCTACGTGCAGAAACACGCGGTGGAGCGCGCGGTGCGACGCGTGGGCGGCGTGCGCGGCATTGCGCTGGACCTGGAGGTGCGCCTGGCGCCCGGGCACGCGCGCACCGACAGCGAGATCGCACAGGCCGCGGCGCATGCGCTGCGCTGGCATTCCCTGGTGCCCGAAGACCGGGTGACGGTCGAGGTCGACGATGGCTGGATCCGGCTCTCGGGTGAGACCGACTGGGCCTACCAGCGCATGAGCGCGGAGCAGGCGGTGCGCCCGCTCGTGGGCGTGCGCGGCGTGACGAACGACATCGCCATCAAAGCCCGTGCCGATGCCCTGGCGATCTCGCGCGGGATCGCCTCGGCACTGGAGCGCCACGCGCGGCGCGAGGCCCAGCGCATCGCCGTCGACGTGCAAGGTGGCGTGGTCACGCTGAGCGGCACCGTCCAGTCGCTGGCCGATCGCCAGGCCGCGGTGGGCACCGCCTACGCCGCGCAAGGCGTCTCGCGCGTGATCGACCAGCTCGAGGTGGCCGCGTAAGGCGCGGGCCGCCCGATCAGGCGGCCTTGATCAGCCTGCCTTGTCCACGCGGATCACCAGCACCGGCACCGGTGCGAGGCGGATGATCTGCTCGGCACCGCTGCCCAACAGCATGCGGTTGAGACCGCGGCGCCCGTGCGAGCCCACCACGATGAGGTCGGCCATCCAGTCGCGCGCGGCCCGCTCCACCGACTCGCCCAGCCGCGGCCCGAGCTCGTCGATGAGCTGCGAGTCGCAGGCCAGGCCCGCGGCCTTGACGCGCGTCATCGCCTCGTCGAGCCCCTCGCGCGCACCGGTGCGCGCTGCGCTCAGCAAGTCGCCGGCGTACTCGTGGCCGCTCAGGTAAGGCAGCTCGTCGATCACGTGCAGCACGCGCAGTTGCGCGTCCATGACGTGCGCCAGTTGCACGGCGGCGTCGAGTGCCTTCTTCGAGGCATCGCTGCCATCCACGGGCACGAGGATTCGTTGAAACGGTTTCATGGCGCACACCTCCGGCATCGGGCTGTTGATGTGCGCACTGTGCAGGGCCGCACGAAGACCCATCTTGCGATGCATCAAGTTCGGCGCGGGCCCTTGCGCCTACCGTGGGGTACCGATTCAAAAGCCCACCGAAAGGAGACTCCCATGCCTGCCATCGAATGGCTTCTGGTGGCCTGTGCCACCGACGCACGCATTTTCCAGCGCGAACGCGGCTCGCCGATGGTGCAGGTCGCGAGCTTCTCGCACCCCGAGGGGCGGCTCAGAGCCCATGAACTCGGCGACGACCGGCCGGGCCGCGAACGCGCCGACAGGGCGTTCGGTGGCATGGCCTACGCGCCGCGCCAGGATGCCCACCACCGGGAGCACCTGCGCTTCGCGCGCGAACTCGCCGAGCAGTTGGAGCACGGCGCGCGCGAGCACGCCTATGGCTCGCTGCTGGTGCTTGCAGGCAGCCCGTTCCTCGGTGAGATCCACAAGGCCATGGGCGAACATGCCCGTCGCCTGCTCAAGGCCAGCCTGCCGCTGAACCTGTGCCACCTCGGCCAGGACGAGATCGAGCGGCGTGTGCAGCGCGAATTCGCCTCGGCCTGAGCCTGGGCCTCCAGTGCGGCCATGCGGCCGCGCCCGCCATCTTCAAAACCGTTGAAAGGGAGTCTGCAATGAACACCCCCAAGATCCGATCCATCGCCGTGGCCCTCTGGATCGCCAGTGCCCTCGGCACGGGCGTTGCGCAAGGCACCCGCTCGACACCCGGCGAGGGCAACTACCCCGCGCCGGCGGCGGGCGGGGCGGCCGCCGCGCCGGGATCAGACAACGCGCCCGCGGCACGCCCTTGGCGCAGCGGCCCGCGGTACACGCCGGGCTGGTCCATGATGAGCGAGCAGGAGCGTGCACAGCACCGGGCGCAAATGCATGCCGCCCGTTCGCCCGAGGAATGCGAGCGAATTCTTCGGGAACACCGGCGGCTGATGGAACAGCGAGCGGCCGAGCGCGGCAAGCCCATGGGCAACCCGCCGCGCGCCGCCTGCCCGGTGAAGTGAAGCGGCACCGGGGCGCGCCCAACAAAAAGCCCCACCGAGGCGGGGCTTTTTGAGCACGGGAGCCGCTCGAGGCTCAGACCTCGGTGGCTTCCTCGGGCTTGGCCTTGCCCTCTTTCTTGGGCAGCGGCTGGATGTCGAGTTCGACTTCCTGGGTCTCCTTGCCGTCTTCGCCGGTCTTGGTGACCAGGTCGACGTTGAGGCGACCGCCCTCGGTGAGGCGACCGAACAGCAGCTCGTCGGCCAGCGCACGGCGGATCGTGTCCTGGATCAGGCGCTGCATCGGGCGCGCACCCATGAGCGGGTCGAAGCCCTTCTTGGCCAGGTGCTTGCGCAGGGCGTCGGAGAAGGTCACCTCGACCTTCTTCTCGGCCAGCTGCGTTTCGAGCTGGAGCAGGAACTTGTCGACCACGCGCAGGATGATCTGCTCGTCGAGCGCCTTGAAGCTCACGATGGCGTCGAGGCGGTTGCGGAACTCGGGTGTGAACAGGCGCTTGATGTCGGCCATCTCGTCGCCCGACTCGCGGGCGTTCGTGAAGCCGATGCTGGCCTTGTTCATGGTCTCGGCGCCCGCGTTCGTGGTCATGATGATGATCACGTTGCGGAAGTCGGCCTTGCGCCCGTTGTTGTCGGTCAGCGTGCCGTGGTCCATCACCTGCAGCAGCACGTTGAAGATGTCCGGGTGCGCCTTCTCGATCTCGTCGAGCAGCAGCACGCAGTGCGGCTTCTTGGTGATGGCCTCGGTGAGCAGGCCGCCCTGGTCGAAGCCCACATAACCCGGAGGCGCGCCGATCAGGCGGCTCACGGCGTGACGCTCCATGTACTCCGACATGTCGAAGCGGATCAGGTCGATGCCCATGATGTAGGCCAGCTGCTTCGCGGCCTCGGTCTTGCCGACGCCGGTGGGGCCGCTGAACAGGAAGGCACCGATCGGCTTGTCGGCCTTGCCCAGGCCCGAACGCGCCATCTTCACGCTGGCCGACAGCACCTCGAGCGCCTTGTCCTGGCCGAACACCACGCTCTTGAGGTCGCGCTCGAGCGTCTGGAGCTTGCCGCGGTCGTCGTTGGACACGTTGGCGGGCGGGATGCGCGCGATCTTGGCCACGATCTCTTCAACCTCGGTCTTGGAAATCGTCTTCTTGCGCTTGGACGCGGGCAGGATGCGCTGCGCGGCGCCGGCCTCGTCGATCACGTCGATGGCCTTGTCGGGCAGGTGGCGGTCGTTGATGTACTTGGCCGACAGTTCGGCGGCGGCCTGCAGCGCGGCCACGGCGTACTTCACGTTGTGGTGCTCCTCGAAGCGCGACTTCAGGCCCTTGAGGATGTCCACCGTCTGTTCGACGGTGGGCTCGACCACGTCGACCTTCTGGAAGCGCCGCGACAGGGCCGCGTCTTTCTCGAAGATGCCGCGGTACTCGGTGAAGGTGGTGGCGCCGATGCACTTGAGCTGGCCGCTGGAGAGCGCCGGCTTGAGCAGGTTGGACGCGTCCAGCGTGCCGCCCGAAGCCGCGCCGGCCCCGATCAGGGTGTGGATCTCGTCGATGAACAGGATGGCGTTCGGCTTGTCCTTGAGCGACTTGAGCACGCCCTTCAGGCGCTGCTCGAAATCACCGCGGTACTTGGTGCCCGCCAGCAGCGCGCCCATGTCGAGCGAGTACACGCTGGACTCGGCCAGGATCTCGGGCACTTCGCCCTGGGTGATGCGCCAGGCCAGGCCCTCGGCGATCGCGGTCTTGCCCACGCCGGCCTCGCCCACCAGCAGCGGGTTGTTCTTGCGGCGCCGGCACAGGATCTGGATCACACGCTCGACCTCGTAGTCGCGGCCGATCAGGGGGTCGATCTTGCCGTCCTTGGCCATCTGGTTCAGGTTCTGGGTGAACTGCTCCAGTGGCGAGGCTTTCTCGTTGCCCTTGGCTTCGGCGGCTTCCTCGTTCTCGGCCGCGCTCTCGTTGGACTTGGCGGGCTCGGGCGGGTCGCTCTTGCGGATGCCGTGGGCGATGAAGTTCACCACGTCGAGGCGCGTGACACCCTGCTGGTGCAGGTAGTACACGGCGTGCGAGTCCTTCTCGCCGAAGATGGCCACGAGCACGTTGGCGCCGGTGACTTCCTTCTTGCCGTTGCCGGTGGACTGCACGTGCATGATCGCGCGCTGGATGACGCGCTGGAAGCCCAGCGTGGGCTGGGTGTCCACCTCATCGGTGCCGGCGACCTGCGGCGTGTTGTCCTTGATGAAGTTCGTCAGGGACTTGCGCAGGTCGTCGATGTTGGCCGAGCAGGCGCGCAAGACCTCGGCGGCGCTGGGGTTGTCGAGCAGCGCGAGCAGCAGGTGCTCGACCGTGATGAATTCGTGCCGCTGTTGCCGGGCCTCGACAAAGGCCATGTGCAAGCTGACTTCAAGTTCCTGGGCAATCATGGGACACGTCCTTGGGCTGGGGGAATGGGGCGTCTTGAGACAACTGTAGGCCAGATGGGGTGGCTGTTGCTTTATTCAACGGGTTCGCTCAGGCATTGCAGGGGATGGCCGGCGTTGCGGGCGGCCTGGAGCACCTGATCGACCTTGGTGCTGGCCACGTCGCGCGAGTACACGCCGCACACGCCTTTGCCTTCGAGATGGATCTTCAACATGATCTGGGTGGCCGTTTCGCGGTCCTTGCTGAAGTACTCCTGAATCACCTGCACCACGAACTCCATGGGGGTGAAGTCGTCGTTGAGCAGCACCACCTGGAACATCTGGGGGGGCTGCACGCGCTGCGTGCGCCGTTCGAGCACGACCGCGTCGTCGCTGCCTGTGGCCGGGGGGGCCGCGGGCGTTTCCGGTTTCTTGGGTATCTGCGATGCCATGAAATTCATTCTAGCGAGCGTCTTTCACCCCGCTACCCGTCAGGGCCATGCCCGAACCCGAGCCGTGTCGCCATTGTGCGATCGCTGCCGCCCGGCATGACCCCCATGAAGCCCCCCAAAGGCCGCTTTTTCGCGAAAACGGCCACATGACCGGTGGCCGGCCGATGGAGGGAGGCGCGCCGGCCGGCAAAGCCTGCGGCAGCCTTTACCGAGTCCACCCGGCGGGGGCCGCGGCCGCGCGCACGGCTCACGGGCACCGCGCTTGCCAAGCCCCGGCCCCCCCTGTCACCGGAGCCCGCCCATGAAAACACCCCGTCTGTTGACCCGCCCCACCCCCTCCCTTGGCGGCCCCGCGCGGTCCGCCGTGCTGTGCACCGCCCTGGCCGCCGCCGCGTTCGGTGCCGCGCCGGCCCTGGCCCAGAGCACGGCGCCGGCGGCAAGCGACCCACCCGCCCGCGAAAAGGGCCAGACCGCGCCCCCCAACACCGTGCCCGAGCGGAAATCGCTGCGGCACGCCGACGAAGCGTTCCTGAAGCAGGCCGCCGAGGACGGCCATACCGAGGTCGAGGGCAGCCGGCTCGCCCTGCGCAAAGCCACCGACCCGCAGGTCAAGCGCTACGCGCAGACCCTGGTGGACGAACACACGCGCATGGCCGAGACCTTGCGCACGCTCGCCCGCAGCAAAGGCGTGGAACTGCCGGACAGACCGTCGCTGCTGCAGCGCGGCAAACTCAAGCTCCTCTCCACCTCGGAGGGCGACACCTTCACGCGGCGCTACGTGGACAACATCGCCGTCGAAGCCCACGAGGACACGGTCAAGCTGTTCGAGAAGGCCGCCGAGGGCGCGGGAGACGCCGAGGTCAAGGCCTTCGCCGAGCGCAGCCTGCCCACCCTGCGAAAGCACCTGGACATGGCCCGCGAACTCAAGCCCGCGGCCGCGGGGGCGATGGCGCCTGCGCACAACGACCGCGCCGACCGCTCGCCCGGCACCCCGGCCACGCCCTCTGCACCCGCTTCCCCCTCCCGGGACTCGCGCTGAGTCTTGCCAGTCGTCCCGGATTGGGGTGCCCCGAAGGGCGCCCCTTTTTTTGCGGCGCCCGCCTTCAGCGCCGCGTGGCGTCTTCCCCGCCACCCGCGCTCCCGCTGGCTTGCGTGGGGCCGCTGCGATCGGGCCTGGCGGGCTGGGAAATGGCCTCGAGGGCCTGAGCGGCCTCGTCCGCCCCTTGCGGCCAGGGGCATGCGCCGTCCGGACAAAGGACCGGGCACACCGATTGCCAGGGCTTTCCCACATGAGTGCTCCCACACCGCCGCGCGACCTCCCCGGCGCCCCGCCAGGCGTTGTGCGCCGCGTGCGCCTGGGCCGGCTGAAAGCGATCGGCCTGCCGGCCCTGCCGCCCTGCTCCGCCCCGTCGCGCCGGCCGGAGCCGACCGAGCAGCTGCGCTGGGCCATTCTGGCGTCCGACGGCGGCATGGCCGTGGTGCCCCAGGAACGGCACCCATGACGCGGCGCTGGCACGTTCAAGACCCAGGGCAATGGCGCCGGCTCGCGAGCGTGGTGCTGGTGGCCATGATCGCCGCCGCGCTGCAGTGGGGCCTTGGCCCGTGGCTGGGCCTGCCCGCCAACGCCGTGATCTGGCTGGTGCTGTGCGGCGCGCTGGTGGCCATGGGGGCCCTGCTGCAGGACAGCCGGGCGCGGGCCGCGGTCGCCGAAGACCGGCTGATGATGGCCATCGAGGGCACGGGCATCGGCGTGTTCGACGTCGACCTGGTGCAGCGCACCTTCTGCGCCTCGCCCGCGCTTGCCCGGCTGATCGGTCTGCCCGAACTCGATGCGCTCGCGCCCAACTGGATCGACCGCTTGCCGGTGGAACTGGTGCGCGACCACTGCCGGTTCCTGCGCGAGCAGTTCGTGCGGCAGGCCACGAGCTACGAGCGCGAGGTCACGCTGAACCGTCCCGGGGGCGGCCGCATCGACATGCTCATGCGCGTGCACGTGGTCTGGCGCCAGGGCCGACCGGTGCGCCTGCGCGGCGCCGCCGTCGACATCACGGAACGGCGCCTGGTCGAGGCCCAGCTCGTGGCCGCGCGCACCCAGCTGAGCCAGCAGGTCGACGACCTGCACCACCTGCACGAGCTCGGCACGCAACTGCTCACCACCACCACGCTGGCCGAGCAGCTGCGCATGGTGCTCGAGGTACTGGCCCATTTCCACGGTGCGCGCCGCGGTG
Organism: Hydrogenophaga sp. T2; assembly: GCF_049843535.1. NCBI lineage: Bacteria > Pseudomonadati > Pseudomonadota > Betaproteobacteria > Burkholderiales > Comamonadaceae > Hydrogenophaga > Hydrogenophaga sp. T2. Next base: position 128,995 of record NZ_JBBHZJ010000004.1, read on the forward strand.
TCGTGTCCCTGCTCGACCGCGAGAGCGGCGCCTTGCGCCTGGCCACCAGCATCGGCTTCGACGCCCATGCGCTGGCCATGGCGGCCCGGTTGCCGGGCGGGGTCTGTCTGCAGACCTGCCGCGAAGGCGCGCGCGTGGTCATCGACGACACCGCGAGCGATGCCCGCTTCGACAACTGCCGCACCTTCTTCGAGGCCCAGGGCATCCGCGCGGTGCATGGCACGCCGCTGATCAGCGCGAACGGCGAGGTGCTGGGCGCGCTCACGGTGCACCTGGACGAGGCCCGCGCGCCCACCGAGCGCGAATGCACCCTGGCCGACATCTGCGCGCGCAAGATCGCGGTGTTCGTCGAACAGGCGCACACCAGCGACGAGCTGCGGCTCACCCGCGGGCGCTTCGAAACGGTGCTCGAGGCCTCGGGCGCGCCCTTCGTGATCCTCAAGCCCGTGCGCGAGGTCGACGACCGCATCACCGATTTCCTGTGGGTCTACCTCAACCGCGCCGCCGCCCACACCCTGGGCCGTGCGCCCGAGCACCTGCTGGGGCAGCGCCTGCTCGACCCGCTGCACGCGCATTGGGCCGACAGCGAGGCCTTTCAGCATTTCGTTCGCACGATCGAGACCGCCCACACGGTCGAGTTCGACGCCATCGACGGCGCTAGCGGGCACACGCGCTGGTTCCACTGCATCGCCTCGCCGATTCCCGACGGCGTCGGCGTGTGGTTCACCGACATCTCCGGGCGCAAGCGCGACGAGCAGCGGCTGCGCGAGGGCGACCGCCGCAAGGACGAGTTCCTCGCCACGCTGGCCCACGAGCTGCGCAACCCGCTGGCCCCGATCCGCCAGGCCACGCTGCTGGCCATGTCGCCGCGCGCCACCGAGGCGCAAAAACGCTGGAGCAGCGAGGTGATCGACCGCCAGGTGTCGCACATGGCGCTGCTGCTCGACGACCTGCTCGACGTCTCGCGCATCACGCGCGGCGCGCTCACGCTGCGCAAGGCGGCCACCGATCTCAGCGACGTGTTCGTCTCGGCCGTGGAAACCGCGCGCCCGCTGATCGACGCCAAGGGCCACCGGCTGCAGGTGTGCGCCGGCGACGGCCCGCTGATGCTCGACGCCGACCCGCTGCGCCTGGCCCAGGTGGTGGCGAACCTGCTCACCAACGCCGCCAAGTACACCGACCCGGGCGGCAGCATCCGGCTGCTGGCGCGGCGGCAAGGCGATGAAGCGGTGATCGAGGTGCACGACAACGGCATCGGCATTCCGGCCGACGCGCTGGTCGACGTCTTTCGCATGTTCGCGCAGTTGCGCCACGCGGGCGAACGCACGCGCGGCGGCCTGGGCATTGGCCTGGCCTTGTCCAAAGGCCTGGTGGAGCTGCACGGCGGCAGCATGAGCGCGCACAGCGAAGGCCCGGGCCGCGGCAGCGTGTTCAGCGTGCGCCTGCCCGCCGGCCCCCTGGCCATCGCCAGCGACGCGCCGGTGGACGACGGGCCCGCGCCCGGCGCGCGGCGCCGCCATGTGCTCATCGCCGACGACAACCGCGACGCGTCCGACACCCTGGCCGCGCTGCTGCTTGCCGACGGGCACACCGTGCGGCTGGCCTACGACGGCGACGAGGCGCTTGCCCTGTGGCACGCGCACGGGCCCGAGATCTGCCTGCTCGACATCGGCATGCCCGGGCGCTCCGGCCACCAGGTGGCGCGCTCCATCCGCAGCGCGCCGGGCGGCGAGCGCACGCTGCTCGTGGCCCTGACGGGCTGGAGCCAGCTCCACGACCGCGAACTCGCGCTCGAGGCCGGCTTCGATCTGCACCTCACCAAGCCCGTGAGTCCGCTGCAGCTCGCGCGGCTCATGCAGACCGGCGCGCGCCGCGAAGCGGCGGATGCGAGGCCAGGATGAAAAGATGATGTCGGGGCCGTCCACACACCTCGAAACACACAAGGTCGGCTTCGTTGCCCATGATGTCCCGTTCGATGCGATGCCCCGGCAGCCGCATGAAGGGAGAGCCACTGATGAATCACGTGTTGATCGTCGACGACGACACCGACGCCGCCACCACCCTGCGCGAGCTCGTGCGCACCGACCGCTTTTCGGTGGCGGTGGCCCACACGCTGCGCGATGCGCGCCGCCAGATCGCCCTGCAGCCGCCCGACCTCGTGCTGCTCGACCTTCAACTCCCCGATGGCAACGGCCTGGACCTGTTCGGTGACCGCCAGCTGGTGAGCGACTCGGAGATCGTGCTCGTCACGGGCCATGCAAGCCTGGACACCTCGATCGAGGCCATGCGCCGCGGCGCGTCCGACTACCTCGTGAAGCCGATCGCGATGAAGCAGTTGCAGCGCGTGCTCGACCGCTGCTGCCAGACGCGCGCGACGGCCGCCGAAGGCGCGCCCGCGGCCGCAGACCTGCCGCGCGACCCCGTGGCCCGGAGCGGTGGTTTCGGCCTGCTGCGTGGCCGATCGGTCGCCATGCGCCGCGTGTACGAGCAAATCCTGCGCGTGGCCCCCACCGCGGCCACGGTGTTCATCACCGGTGAAAGCGGGAGCGGCAAGGAGGTGGTGGCGCAGACGGTGCACGCCATGAGCCGGCGCCAGAACGGCCCCTTCCTGGCGGTCAACTGCGGCGCGATCTCGCCCAACCTGATCGAGAGCGAGATCTTCGGCCACGAGAAAGGCAGCTTCACCGGTGCCGACCGCCAGCACCTGGGCTTCTTCGAGCGCGCCAACGGCGGCACCCTGTTCCTCGACGAGGTCACCGAAATGCCGGCCGACCTGCAGGTCAAGCTGTTGCGCGTGCTCGAAACCGGCCGCTTCATGCGCGTGGGCTCCACCCAGAGTCTGCCCACCGACGTGCGCATCGTCGCTGCCACCAACCGCGAGCCGCACGAGGCCGTGGCCCGCGGCAAGTTGCGCGAAGACCTGCTCTACCGGCTCAACGTGTTCCCCATCGCCCTGCCGCCCCTGCGCGAGCGCCTCGACGACCTGCCGCTGCTCGCGCAGCACTTTCTCGACGACGTGGTGCGCCGCGAAGGCGTGCCCAAGCGCTTCTCGGCTGGCGCCTTGCAGGCCCTGCTCGACCACGACTGGCCCGGCAACGCGCGCGAGTTGCGCAACGCCGTGTACCGGGCCTACGTCATGACCGATGGCGACTGCATCGAAGCCCCCGGGCTGGCCTGCCTGCCGACCACGCCCCGCCCCGCGCTGCGTGCACCGCAGGGTGAAGGCGTGGTGGCGGGCGAAGTCCCGGTTCTGCCCCCGTGCACCGATGGCATCGTGCTGCCCGTGGGCGTGTCCATGGCGCAGGCCGAGCGGCTGCTCATACAGGCCACGCTGCAGCACTGCCAGCAGCAGAAGGAGCGCACCGCGGCCATGCTGGGCATCAGCCTCAAGACGCTCTACAACCGGCTCAAGGAATACGCCACCGAGACGGACGCGCCCTGAGCCGGCCGGGCCGCGCCGCTCAGGCCGTCGAGCGCGCGCGGGCCTCTTCGCGCAGGCGCCGCACCTGCTGGTGGTTGCGCCGCGCGCCCTCGAACTGGCGCTCCACCACCGCGCGCACGTCGGGCGGCAGCTGCTGGTCGAGCGCGCGGCGGTAGCGCTCGATCGCCACGTCTTCGCCGCGCTCGGCTTCTTCCAGCATGTTCAGGTCGCTGTAGCCGGCCAGGGTGCCTTTCACCGCCACCCAGCCGCGGTGCGCCGCACCGGCCACCGAGCCGCGCGCTTCGGCCTCACCGCCCTGGTGCACCACCAGGCTCTGCAGTTCGGACGCCGCCTGGCGGCATTCCTCGCTGCGCAATTCCAGCAGGCGCTGCAATTCGGGCGAACTGGCGTGTTCGGCCGTGCTGCGAAAACCGAACTCGCCGTCCTTGCAGGTTTCGATCAGCTCGTTGAGCACGTGAATCAGGGGTTTGTTGTCCATGGTGTGTCCTCGCAATGGGTTGAACGGAAACGGCCGCCCGCGACGGCGCCCACGCCAGGGGCACGCGGCGTGCCTGCACGCGGCCCCGGGCCGTCGAGCGCAGGCCGCAGGGCCTCGAGCAGCACGGCGGGTGCGCAGGGCTTGCGCAGCACGAGAAAGCTCTCGGCGCCGACCAGGCTGCTGCCGTGCGCGCTGATCAGCACGACGTGCACCCCGGGCCAGCGCGCGCGCACCGCGTGCGCCAGGCCCACCCCATCCATCGGTCCCGGCATGGCCACGTCACTGAGCACCACGTCGATCGGCGGGCCGCGCTCCAGCCGCTCCAGCGCCTGACCCGCGTGCGTGACGCGCTCCACGCGCGCGCCCATGGTCTCGATCAGCGCCACGGTGACATCGCCCAGCGTGTCGTTGTCCTCGGCCACCAGCACGCTCGCTGCCAGCGGCGCGGCGCTGGCGCGAGGCCCCATCGCCGACGAACGCTCGGGCTCCACCGCGGGCAGCACCAGCGTGACCGTGGTGCCCTCGCCGGGCTGGCTCACGAGCAGGGCCTTGCCGTGTGCCTGTGAACACAGGCCGTGCACCTGGCTCAGGCCGAAGCCCGCGGTGTCGCCGTCGTCCTTGGTGGTGAAGAAGGGTTCGAAGGCGCGCCGCACCTGCTCGGGCGCCATGCCGGGGCCATCGTCGCGCACGGCGATGGCCACGTAGCGGCCGGACGGCAGGTCGGCGGTGAGCGCCGGTGCCGCGGCTTCGGCCGCCACGGCCACACGGCCGCCTTCGGGCAGCACCTCGCGCGCATTGAGCGCGAGGTTGATGAGCGCGAGTTCGAGTTCGTCCGGGTCGACGTGCACGCACAACCCTTGGTCGCGCACCTCGATCTCCAGCGCCACACGCTTGCCCAGCACCACACCGAGCATGTCGCGCAATTCGGGCAGCCAGTGCGCGAGCACGAGCTTGCAGGGCCGCGTGCTCTGCCGGCCGCCAAAGCGCAGCAGGTGCTGCATGAGGCCGCTGGCCGCATCGACCGCGCGCAGGGTGGCCGCCAGCGGCATGGCCAGTGCCGGCGTGTTCGCGTGGCGCTGGATCAGGTGGGCGCTGTTGCTGATCACGCCGAGCAGGTTGTTGAACTCGTGCGCCACGCGCCCGGTGAGACGGCCCAGGGCCTCCACGCGTTCGCGCCGCGCCGCCCAGCGCTCGGCCTGGCGGGCGCGCTGCACCGCCTCGTCCACCTGGCGCCGCAACTCGCCGCGCGCGACCAGCATCGCCGCCACCACGCCCGCCACGAGCAGGAGCACCGCGCCCAGCAGCAGTGCAAAGGCCTGGTCGGCGTAGCCCGGGGCGAGTTGCGCACGGGGCACGGTGGTGAGGTAGACCCAGCCCTCGGGGGCGCGGCGGTAGTACACGCGCATCGTGTCGCCTTCGGCCGTCTGCAGGGCGAAGCGCCCGTCGCGTTGCTCGCCGGCCAGGCTCTCGCGCAACAGCGCGAGCAGCGGCAAGGCATCGGTGCCTTCGGGGTTTTGGACGCCGCGCGCCCCCAGACCCGGTTCCGCGCCGTTGCGCGCCGCACGGTGCAGCAGCACCTGACCGTGCGCGTCGAGCAGCCAGCCGCCCCAGCCGGGCGGGACCGGGTACTCGTCGAGCACCTTTTGCAGCCGGGCCAGCGGAATGCGCAGGCTTAGTCCCAGGGCGGTCGCGCGCGCGCCCCGCCCCGCGTCGCCCCGCAGCACCGGCTCCAGCAGGCTCAGGCTGCGGTCCGCTTCCTCACCCGGCCCGGCAACCAGGCGCGCCGCCGGCGAGGCCGGCGATGCATCGGGCAGCAGGGGCGGCGGTTCTGCCGCGGGGGGCGCGCGCGACACCGGCATCCCGCGCGGCAGGCGGGTGTCCGTCCAGACCGTGGCGCCGCTGGCAAGCTGCACCGACACCGGCAGGCCCGCGATTGCGCGACGCGCCGTGTCGTCGAAGGCCAGGCGGTCGCGCTCGGCCAGCGGCGGCGCGCGGTCCAGCAGGGGCGAGGCGGCCAGCGTGTGCGCGATGCCGCTGTAGCGGTTGAGTTCGCGCTCGATCGCCAGGGCCCGGGCCTGGGTGCTGTCGCGTGCGTGGTGGTCGATGGCCGCGTGGCCGTTCTGCCAGCCGCGAAACACCACCCAGGCGATCGCGCCCAAGGCCGGCAAGAGCACGGCCAGAACCAGAAGCACCAGACGGGAACGGATCGACATGGAATGCCTGCGCACAGGGTCGGGGGATGACAACACTCGCGCCGCCGCAGGCAAGCGGTGTACCCGCGGCCGTGCCCGATCGCGCGATGGCCGCATTGGCCCAGGCCTTCCAGGCCCACGCGCTGTGGCAGTCGACCTGGCCATGGCCGGCACTGCCCGACGACACGCGGCTCGAACCCCTGCGCGAGGCCCTGACCGAGGCGCGCGCGGCCTGGTTGCAGGAAGAAGCCCCCGATCGACGGCCTCGCCGTCGGCAACTCTTGCCGCAGCATGCGCCGACGCGGCGCGCTGCCCCGGCAGATTTTTCGGGCCGGACGCGTGGGCGCGGCCGCGCGCGCAGGCCGCAACGCCAGCAACGGCGCGGGTTCCCGCACCGTGAGCCCGGCGCGGCGTGCGGTCCGGCACGGGGGTTGCAAAAGCCCCGGGTGCCGCCGGCCTGCCACAGGAGACCCCATGGGACTGGAGTTCCGCACCGAAACCCGCCAGACGCAAACCCTGTCGCCACGGCTGCAGCGCGCCGTTCAGTTGCTGCAGATGTCCTCGCTCGACTTCGCGGCACTGGTGCGGCAAAAGCTCGGCGAGAACCCGTTTCTGGAGAGCGACGAAGACGGCGAGACACCCGCCGATCCCGACCGCGACACCGCGGCCGGGCCCGAGGCCACCGACCCGGGCGCAGACGACACACCCCGCGCCCCCGACACCTGGGACGCGGCCACGCCCGAGGCCGCCGACGACCGCGAGATCTGGACCAGCGATGGCCCGGGTCAGGCCAGCGGCACGGGCGATGGCGAGACCAGCGCCATGGACCTGACCGCGGGCGACACCACGCTGGCCATGCACCTGCACGCCCAGCTCAACCTCATGCCGCTGTCGGCGCGCGACCTCTGCCTGGCGCGCGCCATCGTCGATTCGCTCGACGACGACGGCTATCTGCGCACGCCCCTCGAGGAAATCGCCGCCCTCGTGCGCAGTGAAACCACCGCGCACGAGGGCGACCTGCTTGTGGCCCTGCGCCTGGTGCAGTCGCTCGAGCCCGCGGGCGTGGCCGCGCGCGGCGTGGGCGAGTGCCTGTGGCTGCAGGTGCGGCTGTTGCCCGACGAGGCCCTGCGTGCGGTCGCCGGGCGCATCGTGACCGAGCACCTCGATGCGCTGGCCGCTCGCGACGTGCCGCGCCTGGCCCTCGCGCTGGGCGAGCCGATCGCGCGTGTCGAGGCCGCGGTCGACCGCATCCGCCGGCTCGACCCGCGCCCGGGCTGGCGACTGGGCTCCTCGCGCATCGACTACATCGTGCCCGACGTGATCGTGCGGCGCCTGCGCGGCCAGTGGGCCGTGCAGCTCAACCCGGCGGTGGTGCCACGCGTGCGCCTGAATCAGGTGTACGCGCAGCTCTACCAGCAACACAGCGCGCGCCAGGCCTGCCGACTCGGCGAGCATCTGCAGGACGCGCGCTGGACGCTGCGCAATGTGGAGCAGCGCTTCTCGACCATCCTCGACGTGGCACGCGCCATCGTGCGGCGTCAGCGACACTTCCTCGAGTTCGGGCCCATGGCCATGCGCCCGCTGGTGCTGCGCGAGATCGCCGAGGAAGTGGGGGTGCACGAATCGACGGTTTCGCGCGTGACCAACAACAAGCACATGGCCACGCCACTGGGCGTGTTCGAGCTCAAGCACTTCTTCTCACGCCCCATGGTGAGTGCCAGCGGCGGTGAGTGCTCGGCCACCGCCATCCGCGGGCTGATCAGCGACATCATCGCGGGTGAGGACAGCAGCCGGCCGCTGTCGGATGCCGAGATCACGCGCCAGCTCGCGGTCCAGGGCCTGGTGGTGGCGCGCCGCACGGTCACCAAGTACCGCCAGCTGCTGCGCATCGATCCGGTGGAGAAACGGCGCCGGCACAGCTGAAATCGCCGGACACCGCGGCGAAGGGCCGGGCCCTGTTCACCAGGGCCCGGCCGGACATCAGTGGGACCGCGTCACGGCGGCGGCCTCATTTGTGGCGTTCGCTCGAGCTGCCGGCGTGCGTGTCCTGGCCCGACGAAGCGCTGCTGCCACCTGTGCCGGAGCCGCTGTCGCCCGTGCCCGAGCCACCTCCCTTCTGGCGCTGGCTGCGCCACTGTGAGAAGTCGTCGGAGAACTTGCTGAAGCGCTCCTGCCGCCAGGCGTGGTAGTCGTCGTCGAGCGCGCGCATCTGTTCGTTGCGCCACTGCCAGTAGTCGGGGTCGTGGTGGTGTTGACGGCCCTGGTGGTCCTGCTCGCCGAAACGGCTTTCATAGCCGCCCCCCATCTGGCCCTGACCGCCGGTGCCGTAGCTCGCGTGTTCCCCGAAGCGCTGGCCACCATAAGGGCCTTCTCCGCCAGAGTGGCCCTGACCACCGTAGCCGCCTTGACCACCGTATGGGCCCTGGCTGCCTTGGCTGCCGTAACCGCGCTGCCCGCCGTAGCCGCCCTGCTGCCCGTAGCCGCCAGGCCCGCCATAGGCAACGCCGCCTTGCTGCCCCATGCCGCCGGACTGGTAGGCGCCCTGTTGGCCACGGTAGCCGCCCGACTGGGGGTCGCCCGGGTACTGGCCCGAATAGCCGCCTGGGAAGTCGCCCTGGTAGCCGCCGCGCTGGGCGCCACCACCACCGGAGGCCTCGTGGGATTGACCGGGGCTCTGGTCATGGCCCTGCTGCTGCGCCTCCTGCTGGCGCTGTGCTGCCTGGCCGCCCTGGCGGCGGCCGCGCTCGTCGTGTTGTGACATGTGGAACTCCTTGGATCGGTGTTGAGAAGGACTGACCGGCAGCCGCCGGTCAGTGCGCCCGCATGGCAAGCCCCGTACCCGATCAAATGGCGTCCACGCTGCCGGTCACCGGCAGCACCACGCCCGTGATGTAGCCCGACATCGCGGGCGAGGCCAGGAACACGTAGGCCGGCGAGATCTCCTCGGGCTGCGCCGCGCGCTTCATGTCGGTGTCGCGACCGAATTCGGCCACCTGCTCGGCCGAGGCATCGGCCGGGTTCAGCGGCGTCCACACCGGGCCCGGGGCCACGGCGTTCACGCGAATGCCTTTGTCGATGAGGCTCTGCGCCAGGGCCTTGGTGAAGGCATGCACCGCACCCTTGCTGGCCGCGTAGTCCAGCAGGTGACCGCTGCCGCGCAGGCCCGCCACCGAGCCGGTGTTGACGATGGCCGAGCCGGACTTCAGGTGCGGCACCGCCGCCTGGGTCATGAGGAAGTAGCCGAGCGCGTTGGTGTCGAAGGTGTGGCGCCAGCGCTCTTCACCGAGCGCCTCGATGTCCTCGGCCGAGGCCTGCACGGCGGCGTTGTTCACCAGCACGTCGAGGCGGCCGAACTGGTCGAGCACACGCTGCACGGCGGCACGGCAGAACGCGCCGTCGCGCACGTCGCCAGGCAGCAGCAGGCAGCGCTGGCCCTCGGCCTGCACATGGGCCTGGGTCTGCTGGGCGTCGTCATGGTGCTGAAGGTAGACCACTGCGATGTCGGCGCCTTCGCGCACCATCAGCACCGCCACCGCGCGGCCGATGCCCGAGTCGCCGCCGGTGATCAGGGCCACGCGGTCGCGCAGTTTGTGGCTGCCCTGGTAGTCGGGCGCGAGGAAACGCGGCGGCAACGCGAGGTCGGCCTTGCTGTCCGTGGGGGCGATGTGCTGGGCGGGCATGTGGGCGGGCTGGGCGCGCGCGCCGGCCTGCACCGCGGGCGCTGAGGGCTTGGACATGGGCAACGCCTCGATGGGCGGGCTGGAACCGGAAGGCACCCGGCGGGCAATCGCGGTACCCGCGATTCGGTGCCCAGCCCCGCCCGCCGCGCCCCAGGCACCGCGATTGCCCGACGCAGCGCGCCGGCATGCCGCCGGTACCGCATCAACTTTCAGGAGATCTCGATGAACCAGCCGAACCGCAACACCGACAACACCCAACGCCAGCAGGAAACGCCCTCGCGCAAGCCGCAGGAACAGCAGGAACAGCAAAGCGGCTCGCGCACCCCGCAGCGCGGCGAGGGCAACAACCGCAACGAGGGCGGCAGCCGCCAGCAGCGCTGATCCGGCCTGGCCCCATGCAAAAACCCCTGGGGCCTCGCGGCGCCCAGGGGTTTTTGCCGGGTGGTCGGCGCAGCGCCCTGCGCCTCACATCTGCTCGATCATCACCTCGCCGAAACCCGAGCAGCTCACCTGCATCGCGCCGTCCATGAGGCGCGCGAAGTCGTAGGTGACCTTCTTGGTCTGGATGGCCTTTTCCATCGCGTCGATGATGAGGTTGGCCGCTTCCTTCCAGCCGATGTGGCGCAACATCATCTCGGCCGAGAGGATGGACGAACCCGGGTTCACGTAGTCCTTGCCCGCGTACCGGGGTGCGGTGCCGTGCGTGGCCTCGAAGCAGGCCACCGAATCGCTCATGTTGGCGCCGGGCGCGATGCCGATGCCCCCCACCTGCGCGGCCACCGCGTCGGAGATGTAGTCGCCGTTGAGGTTGAGCGTGGCGATCACCGAGTACTCGGCGGGGCGCATCAGCACCTGCTGGAAGAAGGCGTCGGTGATCGCGTCCTTGATGACGATCTGGCGGCCGGTGCGGGGGTTCGTGACGCGGCACCACGGGCCGCCATCGATGACCTCGGCGCCGAACTCGCGGCGGGCCAGCGCGTAGCCCCACTCGCGGAAGCCGCCTTCGGTGAACTTCATGATGTTGCCCTTGTGCACGAGCGTGACGCTGGGCTTGTCGTGGTCGATCGCGTACTGGATGGCCTTGCGCACCAGGCGCTCGCTGCCCTCGACCGACACCGGCTTGACGCCCAGCGCCGAGCTCTCGGGGAATCGGATGTTGTCCGCGCCGAGCTCGTCGTGCAGGAAGCGGATGAGCTTCTTCGCCTGCGGCGAGCCGGCCTCGTATTCGATGCCGGCGTAGATGTCTTCGGAGTTCTCGCGGAAGATCACCATGTTGGTCTTGTGCGGCTCTTTCAGCGGCGAGGGCACGCCCTTGAAGTACTGCACGGGGCGCAGGCAGACATAGAGGTCGAGCGCCTGGCGCAGCGCCACGTTGAGCGAGCGGATGCCGCCGCCCACGGGCGTGGTCAGCGGCCCCTTGATGGACACCACGTACTCCTTCACCGCGGCCACGGTTTCGTCGGGCAGCCACACATCGGGACCGTACAGCCGCGTGGCCTTCTCGCCCGCGTACACCTCCATCCAGTGGATCTTGCGGCGCCCGCCGTAGGCCTTCTCGACCGCGGCGTTCACCACCTTGAGCATCACCGGCGTCACGTCCACGCCCACGCCGTCGCCCACGATGTAGGGCACGATGGGCTCGTCGGGCACCTGCAGCGACCTGTCGGCGTTGACGGTGATCTTCTGGCCCTGCGCGGGCACCTGGATGTGCTGGTACATGTCGACGGGAATGCGGGTGGCGGACAGACAAGGGAAAAGAAATTCTAGACGCTGGGCTTTGGCGCCCCTGGGGCTGGCGATGGCACACAATGCGGCGGTCGCCACCCCTGACTGCCGTCACGCCGCATGAAAGCCTTGTTCACCCGTCTGCTCGCCCTGTGCCTGTTCGCCACGGGCCCGGCCTGGTCTCAGGACGCGCCCCAGACCCAGTTGCCCCGCGTGTCGCTCAGCGCGGGCATGCACCTCATCAACGCACAGGTCGCCAGCACCCACACCTCGCGCATGGTGGGCCTGATGCACCGCCAGGACATGCCCGCCAACGAAGGCATGCTCTTCGTGTTCGAGCAGCCCGGCACGCAGTGCTTCTGGATGAAGAACACGCTGCTGCCGCTGACCGCCGCCTTCCTGGCCGACGACGGCACCATCGTGAACCTGGTCGACATGCAGCCCCAGAGCCTCGATTCGCACTGCTCGGCCAAGCCCGTGCGCTACGTGCTCGAGATGCACCAGGGCTGGTTCGCCAAGCGCGGCCTCAAGGCCGGCGCGCGGCTGAGCGGCCCGCCCTTCGTGAAATGAAAAAAGCCGCCCGGGTGGGCGGCTTGCGTGGCAGGCCCGGGGCCCGATCGATCAGGGCTTGACCAGGGACAGCGCCTGGTTGAACGTGGCGCTCGGGCGCATCACGGTCTCGAGCTTCTGGAAGTCGGGCTTGTAATAGCCGCCGATGTCCACCGGCTTGCCCTGCACCTCGGCCAGCTCCTTGACGATGGTCGCCTCGTTGTCGGCCAGGGCCTTGGCCAGCGGCGCGAACTTGGCCGCGAGCTCGGCGTCTTCGGTCTGCGCCGCGAGCTCCTGGGCCCAGTACATGGCCAGGTAGAACTGGCTGCCGCGGTTGTCGAGCTGGCCGGTCTTGGGGCTGGGGTTCTTGTTGTTGTCCAGCAGCTTGCCGGTGGCCGCATCCAGCGTCTTGGCCAGCAGCTTGGCGCGCGGGTTGTTGTTCTTGAGGCCCAGGTCTTCGAAGCTCACGGCCAGGGCCAGGAACTCACCGAGCGAGTCCCAGCGCAGGTGGTTTTCTTCCACCAGCTGCTGCACGTGCTTGGGCGCCGAGCCGCCCGCACCGGTTTCGTACATGCCGCCGCCGGCCATCAGCGGCACCACCGACAGCATCTTGGCGCTGGTGCCCAGCTCCATGATGGGGAACAGGTCGGTGAGGTAGTCGCGCAGGATGTTGCCCGTGGCGCTGATGGTGTCGAGGCCGCGGATCACGCGCTCGAGCGTGTAACGCATGGCGCGCACCTGGCTCATGATCTGGATGTCCAGGCCCGAGGTGTTGTGCTCGTGCAGGTACATCTTGACCTTGGTGATCAGCTGCGCCTCGTGCGGGCGGTACTGGTCGAGCCAGAACACCACCGGCATGCCCGAGTTGCGCGCGCGCGTCACGGCCAGCTTCACCCAGTCGCGGATGGCGGCGTCCTTCACCTGGCACATGCGCCAGATGTCGCCCTGCTCCACGTCCTGGCTCATGAGCACTTCGCCGGTGTCCAGATCGGTGATGTTGGCCACGCCGTCTTCGGGGATCTCGAAGGTCTTGTCGTGCGAGCCGTATTCCTCGGCCTGCTGCGCCATCAGGCCCACGTTGGGCACGGTGCCCATGGTGCGCGGATCGAAGGCGCCGTGCCACTTGCAGAAGTTGATCATCTCCTGGTAGATGCGGGCGAAGGTGCTCTCGGGCATCACGGCCTTGACTTCCTTCAGGCGGCCGTCGGCGCCGTACATCTTGCCGCCGGCGCGGATCATGGCGGGCATGGACGCGTCCACGATCACGTCGTTGGGCGAGTGGAAGTTGGTGATGCCCTTGGCCGAGTCGACCATGGCGAGTTCGGGGCGGTGCTCCTGGCAGGCGTGCAGGTCGCGCTTGATCTCGTCCTGCTTGCTCTGCGGCAGGCTGGCGATCTTGTTGTAGAGATCGACCATGCCGTTGTTGACGTTCACGCCGAGCTCGTCGAACAGCTTGCCGTGCTTCTCGAAGGCTTCCTTGTAGAAGATCTTCACGCAGTGGCCGAACACGATGGGGTGCGACACCTTCATCATGGTCGCCTTCACGTGCAGCGAGAACATCACGCCGGTCTTGTGCGCGTCCTCGATCTGCTGTTCGTAGAAGGCCAGCAGGGCCTTCTTGCTCATGAACATCGAGTCGATCACCTCGCGGTCGAGCAGCGCGACCTTGGGCTTGAGCACGATGGTCTTGCCGCTCTTGGTGATGAGCTCCATCTTCACGTTGCGCGCGCGGTCCAGCGTCATCGACTTCTCGCCGTGGTAGAAGTCGCCGTGGTGCATGTGCGAGACGTGGGTGCGCGAGGCCTGGCTCCACTCACCCATGCTGTGCGGGTTCTTGCGGGCGTACTCCTTCACGGCCTTGGGCGCGCGGCGGTCCGAGTTGCCTTCGCGCAGCACCGGGTTCACGGCGCTGCCGATGCACTTGTTGTAGCGCGCGCGGATGTCTTTTTCTTCGTCGGTCTGCGGGTTCTCGGGGTAGTCGGGGATTTTGTAGCCCTTGTCCTGCAGTTCCTTGATCGCGGCCTTGAGCTGGGCCACCGAGGCGCTGATGTTGGGCAGCTTGATGATGTTGGCCTCGGGCTTGAGCGTGAGCTTGCCCAGCGCACTCAGGTTGTCGGGCACACGCTGCGCTTCGGTCAGCAGTTCGGGGAACTGGCCCAGGATGCGCCCGGCCACCGAGATGTCGCTGGTCTCGATGTTGATGCCCGCGGGCGCCGCGAAGGTGCGGATGATGGGCAGGAACGCGCTCGTGGCCAGCAGGGGGGCCTCGTCCGTCAGGGTGTAGATGATGGTGGGTTGCTGGCTGCTCATGGCTTATCTCCAGAAATTGTTGGGTGCGGCAATCCGACGCCCGACATTGTGCTTTCGGCGCCAGGGCCGGGTCCGCGTTTTCGGGACCAAACTCCCACAATGCAAAAAACGCGCAAAGAAATTTGCATGCCTACGGATGCCGGGCAACAAAAAGGGCCCGAAGGTTGCCCTTCGAGCCCCGGCGTTCGGCCTGCGGAAAATCAGGCGAAGTTTTTCTCGGCGAACGACCAGTTCACGAGCTTGTCGAGGAAGGTCTCGACGAACTTGGGACGGGCGTTGCGGTAGTCGATGTAGTAGGCGTGCTCCCACACGTCCACGGTGAGCAGGGCCTTGTCGGCGGTGGTCAGCGGGGTGCCGGCGGCGCCGGTGTTCACGATGTCCACCGAGCCGTCGGCCTTCTTCACCAGCCAGGTCCAGCCCGAGCCGAAGTTGCCCACGGCGCTCTTGGTGAAGGCCTCTTTGAAGGCGGCGTAGCTGCCCCACTTGGCGGTGATGGCCGCGGCCAGCGCGCCGGTGGGCTCGCCACCGCCGTTGGGCTTCATGCAGTTCCAGAAGAAGGTGTGGTTCCAGATCTGCGCGGCGTTGTTGTAGATGCCACCGGAAGACTTCTTCACGATGTCCTCGAGCGCCATGGCTTCGAACTCGGTGCCCTTTTGCAGGTTGTTCAGGTTCACCACGTATGCGTTGTGGTGCTTGCCGTGGTGGTATTCCAGGGTTTCGCGGCTGTAGTGCGGGGCCAGGTCGTCCAGACCGTAGGGCAGTGCCGGCAGGGTGTGTTCCATGCGCGTCCTCTTCTGTGTGGTTGTGGGTGGATCGGCGATTGTAGGCAGCGTGGGCGACGGCCACGCCAACGGGGTTATGCGTCGGCAGGGCCGCGCACCCGCAGGGGCAGTACGCCGTCGGCCAGCGTGGCCTGCAGCGCGCTGCCCGGCAAGGCCTGTGCCACCCCGGTGATGGCGTGGCCGGCGTCGTCGGTGAGGTACGCGTAGCCGCGCTGCAGCACGAGGCGGGGGTCGAGCAGGCCGAGCGCGGCCTGGTGGCGCGCGAGGCGTTCGCGCTGGCGCTCGAGGCCGCGCGCCACGCCCTGGGGCAGACCCAGGGCGAGCTGCTGCTGCCGCGAGGTCTGACGCTGCAGCCACAGGCGCGTGCCGCCCTGCAGCCGCGCCTGCAGCACCTGCAGGTGCTCGCGCGCCTGCGACAGCCGCGCCGCGGGCCGGCCCAGGCGCTGCGCGAGGCGGTCGAGCCGCTGGGCCTGGGTGTCGATCGCATCCTGCGCCGCGCCCTGCAGGCGCTCTTGCAGGTATTCGAGTTCGCCAAGCCGCTGCTCGCGCGGTGCGGCGCAGAGCTCGGCCGCGGCCGTGGGCGTGGGCGCGCGCAGGTCGGCCGCGAAGTCGACCAGGGTGAAATCGGTCTCGTGGCCCACGCCGGCGATCACGGGCAGGGCCGAGCCCGCGACGGCGCGCACCACCGCCTCGTCGTTGAACGACCACAGGTCTTCGAGCGAGCCGCCGCCGCGCACCAGCAGCAGCACGTCGCAGGGGCCGCGCTCGCCGCGGTGGGCGTTGGCCGTGGCCAGCGCGGCCACGATCTCGGCCGGCGCCTGCGCGCCCTGCACCGAGGCCGGGAACACCGTGACCGCCACATGCGGCACGCGCCGGCGCAAGGCGGTGGCCACATCGCGCAGGGCCGCGGCTCCAAGCGAGGTGACCACACCCACGTGGCGCGGGTGCGCGGGCACGGGGCGTTTGCGCTCGGGCTCGAACAGGCCCTCGGCCTGCAGTTGCGCCTTCAGGCGCAGGAACTGTTCGTACAGGCTGCCCTGCCCCGCGGGCTTCATGCCCTCGACGATCAGCTGCAGGTCGCCGCGCGGGCCGTACACGTCGAGCCGGCCGCGCACCTGCACGCGCAGGCCGTCGCGCGGCGCGAAGCCGATGCCGTCGGCGACGCGGCGGAACATGGCGCAGCGCAGTTGGCCGGCGTCGTCCTTGAGCGAGAAGTAGCAATGCCCGCTGGCCGCGCGCGAGAAGCCCGAAAGCTCGCCCTGCACCGCGACGGGATTGAAGCGCGCGGACAAGGTGTCCGCCACGGCTCGCACCAGCGGGCCAACCGCCCACACACGCTCGGCGGATGGCCCCTGCGCGGCCGCGGATGCAGCGCCGCCGGGGTTTTCAGGGTCAAACGTGTCCACAGGGCGCGCCGTTGCTGGGGTTGTTGTCGTGAATGCCCGACAGGCCGCCGCATGACGCCCAGGGCCTTGATTCCAAAGCGGAATGTGCTGCCGAAAAAACGGGCATTCCAGCCAAGACCGCAGCGGCGCTGCACCGTGCGGGCTTGTTCGCCGGGTTCTTCACAAAGTTATCCACAGAAGTTGTGAATGAGAAGCTGCGGGCAGTGCGGGGGGGCTGGGCCATAATCCGCCGCGTTGTGCGGTGCCGTCGGCACCAACGTCATCCGGAGCCCAGAGTTGCTGTCCATCATACAAGCCGCGGGTTGGCCGATCTGGCCCCTGATCATCTGTTCCGTGCTGGGCCTGGCCCTCGTCATCGAACGCTTCATCAGCCTCAAGACGAGCAAGATCGCACCGCCCAAACTGCTTGACGAAGCCATCATGGTGTCGCGCAATGGCATCCCCGGCCCCGACGTGGTGGCGCAGCTCGAGCAGAACTCGCTGCTGGGTGGGGTGCTGGCCACGGGATTCCGCACCTTCAACGCCAACCCGCGTGCCACCGCCGAGGACCTCAAGGCCAACCTCGAAGGCGCGGGCCGCCACGCCGCGGCGCGCATGCAGAAATACCTGGGCGCGCTGGCCACCATCGCGTCGGCCGCGCCGCTGCTGGGGCTGCTGGGCACGGTCATCGGCATGATCGAGATCTTCGGCTCGCAGGCCGGTGACGGCATGGGCGTGGTGGCCGGCGGCGGCAACCCGGCCCAGCTCGCGCACGGCATCTCGATCGCGCTCTACAACACGGCCTTCGGCCTGATGGTGGCGATCCCCGCCCTCATCTTCTGGCGCTACTTCCGCGCCCGCGTGGACGAGTACCTGCTGACCATGGAAGTGGCGGCAGAACGCTTCGCGCGCCACCTCATGACCGTGCGCAAGCCATGAACTTCCACACCCGCGGCACGCGCGATGAACCCGAGATCAACCTGATCGCGTTCATCGACATCCTGCTGGTGGTGGTCATCTTCCTGGTGCTCACCACCACCTACAGCAAGTTCACCGAGCTCAAGGTCAACCTGCCGGTGGCCGACGCCGAAGCCCCCAAGCAGAACCCGCGCGAGGTGGTGGTGGCCGTGGGGGCCGACGGGCGCTACGCGATCAACCGCCGCGTGCTCGAGGGCTCCAGCGTGGAGCAACTCACCGCCGCGCTGCAGGAAAGCGCCGAGGGCGGCCGTGAAACCGTGGTGGTCATCAGCGCCGACGCGGCCGCCGCGCACCAGGCCGTCATCAACGTGATGGACGCCGCGCGCCGCGCGGGTCTGGTGCAGATCACCTTCGCCACGCAACAGGGCAGCGCCGGCGCGCGCACGCGCTGAGCCGCATGCCGCAGGCCGCGCGCGAGTCGGGCTGGCAGGGCATGGCACAGCGGCGCGGCCCACTGGCCTGCCTGCTGTGGCCGCTCTCGCTGGTCTACCGCGCCCTGCTGGGCCTGCGACGCACTGCCTACCGGCTCGGCTGGCTGCGGGCCCGGGCGCTGCCCGTGCCCGTGCTGGTGGTGGGCAACCTGGTGGCTGGGGGCGCCGGCAAGACCCCGACGACGCTCGCGCTGATCGAGCACCTGCGGGCCCGCGGCTGGCGCGTGGGCGTGGTCTCGCGCGGCCATGGCCGCCGCGAAGACGCGGTGACCGCGGTGCGCGACGACACCGACCCCGCACGCAGCGGCGACGAGCCGCTGCTGATCCGCCGCCGCACCGGCGTGCCGGTGTGGGTGGGCCGACGCCGCGTCGACGCCGCGCAGGCGCTGCTGGCGGCTCACCCCGAGGTGAACCTCATCGTCTGCGACGACGGTCTGCAGCACTGGCCCTTGCGCAGCGACCTGCGCATCGCCGTGTTCGACGCGCGCGGCCTGGGCAATGGCTGGCTGTTGCCCGCGGGCCTGCTGCGCGAACCCTGGCCACCGCGCGCCGGCAGCACGCAGGCCCCGCAACTGCTGCTGTGCCCGCCCGACCTGGTGCTGCCCGTTCCCGCGGGCATGGCGCGTTTCGGCGTGCGCCGCGGGCTCGCCGCACAGGCGGTGGACCTGCAGGGTCGAACGCGCCCGTTGCACACCTTCTCGGACACGCCCTGCGCGGCGCTCGCCGCCATTGCTCGGCCCGAGGCCTTCTTCGGCATGCTGGCCGCGGCCGGCGTTCGGCCGCAGCGCCTGCTGCCCCTGCCCGACCATGCCGACGCCAGCGCCTTGCGGCGGGCCATCGCCGGCTGGCAGGGCCCGGTGCTGTGCACCGAGAAAGACCTCGTCAAGCTCGCCGGCCTGCCGGCCTCGCAGCCGGCCTGGGCCGTGCCGCTGCGGCTCGACATCGACCCCGGCTTTTTCGCCGCCGTGGACGCCCACCTCGCCACCCTGCGCCGCTGAGCCCCGCCTATCATTCGCGCCATGGAAGCCAAACTGCTCGAACTGCTGGTGTGCCCCGTGACCAAGGGCCCGCTGATCTACCAACGCGAACGGCAGGAGCTGCACTCGCGCAGCGCGCGCCTGGCCTACCCCATCCGCGACGGCATTCCCATCCTGCTCGAACACGAAGCGCGCCCGCTGACCGAAGAAGAAGCCGCGCGCCCGCCGGCGCCGCGCGCGCCCGACTGACGTGAGCGGCTTCACGGTACTGATCCCGGCGCGCATGGCCTCGAGCCGGCTGCCGGACAAACCCCTGGCCGACATCGCCGGCCTGCCCATGGTTGTGCGCGTGGCGCAACGCGCCGCCCTCAGCGGCGCCCTGCGCTGCGTGGTGGCGGCCGACGACGCGCGCATCCTGCGCGCCTGCGAGGCGCACGGCGTCGAGGCCGTGGCCACGCGAGCCGACCACCCGAGCGGCAGCGACCGGCTCGCCGAGGCCTGCGCCCTGCTCGGCCTCGATGGCGACGACCTGGTGGTGAACGTGCAGGGCGACGAGCCCCTGATCGAGCCCGCGCTGATCGGCGCGGTGGCCGAGAAGCTGCGCGCACACCCCGGCTGCGCCATGAGCACCGCGGCCCATGCGATCGAGCGGCGCGAAGACTGGCTCAACCCCAATGTGGTCAAGGTGGTGCTCGATCGCGACGGCATCGCGCACTACTTCAGCCGTGCCCCCATCCCCTGGTGGCGCGATGGCATGGCACAGGGTGATGGCCTGCCCTCGCCCGCACCGCTGCGGCACGTCGGCATCTATGCCTACCGCGCGGCCTTCCTGCGCCGCTTCCCCAGCCTGGCCGTGGCGCCCACCGAGCGGCTCGAATCGCTCGAGCAACTGCGGGCCTTGTGGCACGGCGAGCGCATCGCCGTGCACCTGAGCGCGCACGCGCCCGGCCCGGGCGTGGACACGCCGCAAGACCTCGAGCGCGTGCGCGCCCTCTTCGCCCCGCGCTGAGGCCTGCACCCCCGGCGCGGCGTAAGGCTGTGTCAGGGGGCGCATGCTATCCTCGCCCGGTTACCCCCGGCGCCCATGCCCAGGGGCGTCGCCCGAGGCAAGCGACGACGCGATTCAAACTCTGAAAAGGAAACCGATGAGACTGATTCTGTTGGGCCCACCGGGGGCTGGCAAAGGAACGCAGGCGGCGTTCATCTGCCAGAAGTTCGGCATCCCCCAGATCTCCACGGGCGACATGCTGCGCGCAGCCGTCAAGGCCGGCACGCCGCTGGGCCTGCAGGCCAAGGCCGTGATGGACGCGGGCGCGCTCGTGAGCGACGACCTGATCATCAACCTCGTGAAGGAACGCATCGCCCAGCCCGACTGCGCGAACGGCTTCCTCTTCGACGGCTTCCCGCGCACCATCCCGCAGGCCGACGCCATGAAGGCCGCGGGCGTCAAGCTCGACTACGTGCTCGAGATCGACGTGCCCTTCGACGCCATCATCGAACGCATGAGCGGCCGCCGCTCGCACCCGGCGTCGGGCCGCACCTACCACGTCAAGTTCAACCCGCCCAAGGCCGAAGGCAAGGACGACGTGACCGGCGAGCCCCTGATCCAGCGCGACGACGACAAGGAAGAAACCGTCAAGAAGCGCCTCGAGGTGTACAGCGCACAGACCCGCCCGCTGGTGGACTACTACCGCCAATGGGCGCAGAACGATGCCGCCGCCGCGCCCAAGTACCGCGCCATCAGCGGCGTGGGCAGCGTGGAAGACATCACCGCGCGCGCGCTGCAGGCCCTGTCGGCCTGAACCCGCCCCGCGCCAGCGCAAGCCCCGCCCCGGCGGGGCTTTTTCATGCGCGTCCGGCTCAGGCCGGGCTCGAACGCAGTCCGTAGGTCTTGTCGCCCACGAACAGGTACTCGACGCGCAGCACCGGCTCACCGCGTTCGCCCTGGAAGGTGAAGCCCACCATCGCGATGCTGTCGCCCACCTTCACCTCGCTCACCTGCCACTGGTTCATGCGGAAGATGGGCGCGAGCTCGATCTGCCAGCGCCTGTCCTTGCGCGTGGGCACCACCGCGCGGCGCAGCAGGCCCGCGCCGTCCACGCCTGCGGTCTGCGCGGGCAACGGCCGCTGCGCGAGCGCCGCCGGCACCGCCAGGCCCTCGGGCACTTCGAGCACCAACTCGGCGTGCGGGTTGCGCCAGGCCGCCTGCACGACGCGGCCTTCGAGGTAGATCGGACGGTCCTGATCGAAGCTGCTCCAGCCGTGGTGGGCGCGGGCCAGGCCGGCCACGCTGCCCAGGGCGATTGCGCCACCGGCCTGCAGCAGGTTTCTGCGGTGCATGAGGGTCTCCTTCGTCGAGCGGTTCACACGTAGCCGATCCAGCGGCCGCAGGTGATGACCAGCAGCCACAACAGCGTGGACACCGCCATCAGCGCGCGCGCCGGGCCGTCGAGGCGCTGCAGCGAGCCGCGCGCATGGAACAGGCCCGCGTTGCAGGCGGCCACCGCGATCAGCGCCATCTTGGCTGTGAACACGCGGTTGGCCAACAGTTCCTGCGGCATGGTGGCGAACATCACCAGGCCGCTCACCGCGCACAGCGAGAAGCCCGCCACCGCGATCGCCAGGCCCAGGCGGGCCAGCGGTTCGGCCGGCAGGGCCGGACCAAAGCCCCAGACCCGCGCCTCGATCAACACCAGATTGCCCAGCAGCAAGGCGATGCCCACGATGTGGGCCACCTCGAGCATGGGATAGGCCCAGGGGTGCGAGGCCAGCGCGGCGAACATGACTCAGCCCGGCAGCAGGTCGAGCGCCAGCGCCCAGCGCGCCTTCACGGGCGACAGCCCGTCAAGCGCCTCGAAGGCCTGCGCGGGATGGCCCACCAGGGGCGCGCCGCTGCGCGTGGCCAGCACCACGCGCACACCGGCGTCGCGCGCAACCCGCAAGGCCTGCAGCAGGTGCTGGTGCACCGAACCGTTGCCGGTGCCGGCCACCACCAGCCCCTGCGCCCCGGCCGCACACAGCGCCTCGACCTGCCAGGCGCCGGCGTCGGCGTGGCTGTCGATCCGAGCCACGCGCGGCATCGCCGCGGCCGCGAGGAAGGCCGCACAACGCGGCCCGTGGCGGCCTTCGGCGGGCCAGTCGCGAAAGCGCCGCACGCGGCCCTCTTCCACCTGGGCGATCGTGCCCGCGTCGCCCGAGTCGAAAGGATCGGTGCGGTAGGGGTGCTGCTTGGCCACTTCGAACGCGCCGTGCACCCGGCCCGCGCACACCACGGTCACGCCGCGCGCGCCCGGGTGCGCGGCCACCGCGAGCGCATCGCTGAGGTTCTGCGGACCGTCAGGCGACACCGCGGTGGCGGGGCGCATGGCGCAGGTGAGCACCACGGGCTTGGACGGCACCAGCAGGGTCTGCAGCAGGTAGGCGGTTTCTTCGAGCGTGTCGGTGCCGTGCGTGACGACCACGGCCTGCACCTGCGGATCGTGCAGCAGCGCCTGCACGCGCCGCACCAGCGCCTGCAGCTCGGCCAGGCGCATGTCCTTGCTGTCGATCTGGGCCACCTGCTCGAAGCGGATGTCCAGCCCTGCCAGCGCCGGCAGACCCGCTGCCAGCTCCTCCACGCGCACCTGGCCCGCCTCGTAGCCGACGTTGTCGCCAGCCTGCCGGGCCCGGCCGGCGATGGTGCCGCCCATGCCCAGCACCACGAACCGGGCGGTGGAATCTTCACGTGCCACTTGCGTCATCCTCGATAACTGGTTAAAAATACAGGCACTGGATACCCGAACAGTATCCGAACACCGACCGCGAGGCCCCATGCAAGACACCGCTGCCAGCCCCAAGCTCACCGCCCGCCAGCAACAGATCCTGTCGCTGATCCAGAGCACCATCGCCCGCACCGGCGCGCCACCCACGCGCGCCGAGATCGCGGCCGAGCTGGGCTTCAAGTCGGCCAATGCGGCCGAAGAGCACCTGCAGGCGCTCGCGCGCAAAGGCGTGATCGAGCTCGTGAGCGGCACCTCGCGCGGCATCCGGCTGCGCCGTGCCGACCTGCAGAGTATCAATGAGTCGCGCGAGCGCCAGATGGCCCTGCCGCTGCCCGGCCTTGCCCAGCTCGTGCTGCCCCTGATCGGCCGTGTGGCCGCGGGCTCGCCCATCCTCGCGCAAGAACACGTGGACCAGACTTACGCGGTCGAACCCGGTCTGTTCCAGCGCACGCCCGACTACCTGCTGCGCGTGCGCGGCATGTCCATGCGCGACGTCGGCATCCTCGACGGCGACCTGCTTGCGGTCGCGGCCACGCGCGAGGCGCGCAACGGCCAGATCGTCGTGGCCCGGCTCGGCGACGACGTGACCGTGAAGCGCTACATGCGCTTGCGCGACCACATCGAATTGCACGCCGAGAACCCCGACTACCCCACCATCGTGGTCGAGCCCGGCGAACCCTTCGAGATCGAAGGCCTGGCCGTGGGCCTGATCCGCAACAGCTTCCAGAACTGACCCGACCGGGTCCACGCCACCGTTGCGGGTGGCGGGCGTTGGGCCCTCACCCCGGTGAGCGGCACAACCCCGCGACGGCGGCTTCCACGATCAATCCTGCCTGTGTTCAACCCCGAAAGGCGTTTCACATGGGACTGTTCTTCCACACCAGCAGCTGGCGCAAACCCCTGCAGCTCATCGAATGCTGGCTGCCCGAGCCTTCGCTCACGGGCCGCGGCGCGGCGCTGAGCCTCGCGCAGGCCGCCACGCCCACGCCCGCGGTGCGCCGCTTCGCGCGCGCGGGCTGGCTCGGCCGGCCCGCGGCCAACGAGTCGCTGGCGCGTGGCCGCCACGACGGCCGCGTGGCCCTCGCAGGCCGCATCGATGAGGTGTGCCGCGAACTCGATCGCCTGGCCGACCGCGAAGCCCAGGGCCGACGCCGATTGGCGCGCTGAGCGCGCGGGCTACATCCGGAAGCACCTTGGCGCCCTGGGGCAGCCAAAGGGCCACGAGGCGCGCGGGCACAATAAGCGCCCATGAACATCGTGATCCTCGACGACTACCAGGACGCCGTCCGCAAGCTGCAATGCGCTGAGAAACTCGAGGCCTATCCCGCCAAGGTCTTCACCAACACCGTGAAGGGGGTGGGCCAGTTGTCGGTCCGCCTGCGCGACGCCGACATCGTCGTGCTGATCCGCGAACGCACCCACATCACGCGGCAACTGGTCGACAAATTGCCGCGGCTCAAGCTCATCGCCCAGACCGGTCGCGTGGGCAGCCACATCGACGTGGCGGCCTGCACCGAGCGCGGCATCGCCGTGGCCGAGGGCGTGAGCTCGCCTGTGGCCACGGCCGAACTCACCTGGGCCCTGGTGATGGCCGCCATGCGGCGCATTCCGCAGTACGTGTCCAACCTCAAGCACGGGGCCTGGCAGCAGTCAGGCCTCAAGTCGTCGGCCATGCCCGCCAACTTCGGGGTCGGTATGGTGTTGCGCGGCAAGACGCTGGGCATCTGGAGCTACGGCCGCATCGGCTCCATCGTGGCCGGCTACGGCCGCGCCTTCGGCATGCGCGTGGTGGTGTGGGGCTCGGAAGAATCGCGGGCCCGCGCTCTGGCCGACGGCCACGACGTGGCCACGAGCAAGGAAGGCTTCTTCGAAAGTTGCGACGTGCTGAGCCTGCACCTGCGGCTGAGCGAGCGCAGCATGGGCTGCGTGAAGCTCGACGACCTGCAGCGCATGAAGCCCACGGCGCTGATCGTGAACACCTCGCGCGCCGAGATCATCGAGCCCGAGGCCCTGCTGGCTGCGCTCAACCGGGGCCGGCCGGGCATGGCGGCGGTCGATGTCTTCGAGTCCGAACCCATCCTGCAGGGCCATGCGCTGCTGCGGCTCGAGAACTGCATCTGCACGCCGCACATCGGCTATGTGGAGCAGGAGAACTACGAGACCTTCTTCAACTCGGCCTTCGACAACGTGGTGAACTTCATCAAAGGCACGCCGACGAACATCGTCAACCCGGGCGCCCTGCAGGTCCGGCGCTGACCGGCCGCGCGCTCAGCGCGCGGGGTCGTCGCCGGAGCCGCCGTTGCGGTCGCTGTCGCGGCGCTGAACCGGCGGAATGTTGTCCAGGATCTCGAAGTCGATCATGCTTTCGCCCTCGCGGAACGCGCGGCTGCGGCCCGCCGTGGGTTCGACCGGCACGTCAACCTCGGGCAGCGAAGCCTCGAACTGCGATTCGATCTCGAGCTCTTCGATGTTCACGTCGAGCGCCACGCGCGGCGACGCCGGGGGGATCACGTGCAGGTCCATCGGCACGGTGACGTTGCGGCGCTGCGTTTCTTCGCCCGCCCCCGCCGACGCGGAAGCCGCTTCGGCCTTGCCGGCCGCCTTGAGCGGCTGCATGTTGGTGTTCTGGAAATCGCGCGGCGGCTGGGTGCTGCCGGCATCGCGCTCCACCAGTTCCTTGGCGATGGCGTGCAGCATGAGCAGCTCGCGGTAGGCCTCGAGGTCGAACACCTCGGTCTCACCCTCCTGGCTGTCGCGGAAGATGCTGCGCTCGATCAGGTCGAGCACGCGCGGCTGCGGCCACAGGGCCTGGATGCGCGCGAATGCGGTTTCGTAGGCCTCGAGGCCGCGGCCCTTGTCGCTGTAGCGGTCGAACTGCGGCGCACCGGCGTTGAACACGGTGTTGAACTCTTCGCGCAGCGCGTCGTAGTCTTCGCGGCGGCCCAGGCGGTGGTAGAGGCGGAACAGGTCGAGGTAGGCCAGCGGGCTCGGCTCATGGCTCTCGGCCAGGTGGTTGCGCAGCACGGCGATCGCCTGCTCGTCTTCGCCGAGAGAGACAAAGAAGTCGGCCTGCTGCTGCACGTCGAAGAGTTCTTCGGTCGCCACCGAACGCGACACGCCCATGGCGCTGGGCGCAAATTCGCGGCGGTCGATCGGGGGCAGGCTGTCGGAGGCGGCCTTGCGCGGCATGGCGGGCGGCGGCAGCGGCACGGGCGCTGAATCGACGTCGACGTCGATCTCGTCGAGCGGCACCGGGGCGCTGGGCTCGAGGGCAGCACGGCGCGACGCGCGCGTCGGTGGTTCATCCGCCTCGTCCGCTGGCTGCTCGGCCCACCAGGCGCGCGACGCGTCCGAGGCCAGAGCGGTTTCACGGCGCTGGCGGCGCATCAGCACGGCGATGGCGGCCAGCGCCAGCGCCAGCAGGCCGCCGAGCAGGAACACCACCCAGTTGCTGTAACGGTCTTCCTCGGCCCGCGCGAGTTGCGCGGTCAGCTCGGCCACGCGCGCCTGGTCGCGCTGCTGGGCTTCGCGAAAGCGCGCCATCTCGGCCTCGAGTGCGGCCAGGCGTTCGTTGTTGCGCGCCACCTCGGCGTTGGCCGCGGCCAGTGCGGTTTCAAGCGCATTGGGTTCGGCCGGCGAACCCGCCGCCGAACCGGCAGGGGCCTGGCCACCCGGGCTGCCGGCACCGCTGGCTGGCAGATCGGGCGGGTCCAGGCGCAGGCGGGGCGAGCCACCGGTCGCGGGCGCGGCGGCAGCGCCGGCCGGCGCATTGGCGGCCTTGGGTGCCGGTGCCGGCGCCGGGGCGCTTTGTTTGGGGCGCGGCGCCACCGCCACCTTGGGCGGTTTGGGGGGCGCCGGGGGCCGGGCCCGCACCACCGGGGCGGGCGCCGGTGCGGGCGTGGCCGTCGGCGGGGGTGCGGGCACCGCCGCCGCTGCCGGTGCCGCCTGCGGGGCAGGCACGGGCAGCGGTGCCGGTGCGGGCGCGATGACGGCCGGGGCAGGCAGCGCCTGGGTGCTCGCCGGCTCGCTCACGGGGTCGGCCAACAGCACGTAACGGCGCGTGAACGGCAGACCGCATCCGGCCCGCACCGACAACGTGACGATGGGTTCGTTGATCGGCTGGCTCGACACCACACGTGCCGTGCCGGTGGTTTCACCGGCCGCGATGCTGGTCGTGACGGTCACCAGGTTGGACGGCACGAGAACGTCGCCATAGAACACCTCGGCGGCCACGCACTGCGTGCCGATGTCCTCGCCCGGGGCGAGCATGACCTGCAAACGCACATCCAGCGGACGGCCGATCAACGCGACGCCGCTGTGGCGTCCCAGCGTGACAGCGGAACTGCCCATGGCGGTTGATAGCAAAATGCAGGCTGTCCAAATCTGGCGCACGTCGGATTTCCTTCCCAACAGGTTGAAACATTTTGTCATAGGCAAAGGCGTCTTCAACCCAAATAAAACACAGATATGCAATCCTTCTTCGACTGCGCAGGCATCGTTGGCACCGGTGCCATGGGTCGCGGCATTGCCCAAATGGCGGCCCAGGCGGGTGTTCGGGTGTGGCTGCTCGATGCCCAGCCGGGCGCCGCCGAGAAAGCGCGCGAGGCGCTCGCCAAGACCTGGGACGGCCTGGTCGCCAAGGGCAAGCTCTCGGCCGCGGACCGCGATGCCTGCCTGGGACGGCTGCAGGTGGCGGCGTCGGCCGAAGACCTGAAGGCGTGTGATCTCGTCATCGAGGCGATTGTGGAGCGACTTGAGGTCAAGCAAGGCCTGTTCAAACAACTGGAAGACATCGTCGCACCCGATGCGGTGCTCGTGAGCAACACTTCGTCACTGTCCATCACCGCGATCGGCGCGGCGCTGCGCCACCCCGAGCGCTTTGCGGGCTACCACTTCTTCAACCCCGTGCCGCTCATGAAGGTGGTCGAGGTGATCGCGGGCCTCAAGACCGACCCCGCCGTGTGCGAGCGGCTCATGGGCTTCACGCGTGCTTACGGCCACACGCCGGTGGCCGCGCAGGACACCCCGGGCTTCATCGTCAACCATGCGGGCCGGGGCTACGGCACCGAGGCGCTGCGTGTGGTGGGCGAGCGCGTGGCCGACTTCGCCACCATCGACCGCATCCTGCGCGACCAGGTGGGCTTTCGCCTCGGCCCCTTCGAGCTCATGGACCTCACCGCGCTCGACGTGTCCCACCCGGTGATGGAGTCGATCTACCACCAGTACTACGAAGAGCCGCGCTACCGCCCGAGCGTGATCACCGCGCAGCGCCTGGCCGGCGGCGTGGTGGGCAAGAAGGTGGGCGAAGGCTTTTACCGCTACGTCGACGGCGCGGCCCAGGTGCCTGCCGAGCCGCCAGTGCCGGCCGTGGCCGAGCTGCCGCCGGTGTGGGTCTCGCCCAAGGCCGCGCGCCGCCAGGAGCTCTACCAATTGCTCAAGGACCTGGGCGCGAGCATCGAGACCGCTGCGGCGCCCTCCTCGCAGGCGCTGATCCTGGTGGCACCGCTGGGCCTGGACGTGACCACGCTGGCCGCGGTGGAGCGCCACGACGCCTCGCGCACCGTGGGCATCGACATGATGCTCGAAGACAGCGCCACCAAGCGCCGCGTGCTGGCCACCAACCCGGCCACGCGCGCCGACATGCGCGACGCCGCACACGCCCTGTTCGCGCGCGACGGCAAGCCGGTGAGCGTGGTGCGCGACAGCGGCGGCTTCGTGACGCAGCGCGTCGTCGCCACCATCGTCAACATCGCGGCCGACATGTGCCAGCAAGGCATCTGCAGCCCGTCCGACCTCGACGTCGCCGTGACGCTGGGACTGGGCTACCCCATGGGCCCGCTGGCCATGGGCGACCGCATCGGCCCCACCAACGTGCTCGAGATCCTGTTCAACCTGCAGACCGTGTACGGCGACGCGCGCTACCGCCCCTCGCCCTGGCTGCGCCGCCGTGGCGCGCTGGGCCTCAGCCTCAAGCAAGAAGAACTCTGATCACGCCATGACCGCCAGCCTCAAGAGCCACAGCCAGGGCGCGACCCTGGTGCTCACCATCAGCAACCCCGAGCACCGCAACGCGCTCGGCCCGGAGCTCTACGCCGCCGGCATCGAGGCCCTGAGCGTGGCCGAGGGCAACCCCGATGTGCGCAGCGTGATCATCACGGGCGAAGGCAGCCACTTCTGCGCGGGTGGCAACCTGCAGCGCCTGCTCGCCAACCGGCAGAAGTCGCCCGAGGTGCAGGCGCAGAGCATCGACGGCCTGCACGGCTGGATCGAGGCCATCCGCGCCTGCCCCAAGCCCGTGATCGCGGCGGTCGAAGGCTCGTGCGCGGGCGCGGGCTTTTCGCTCGCGCTCGCTTGCGATTTCATCGTCGCGGCCGACAACGCGGTGTTCGTGATGGCCTACAGCGGCGTGGGCCTGTCGCCCGATGGCGGCGGCAGCTGGAGTCTCGCGCGCATGCTGCCGCGCGCCACGGCCATGCAGTTGCTCATGGGCGGCGAGCGCGTGGGCGCACCGCGGCTGCAGCAGCTCGGCGTGGTGAACACGGTGGTGGAGCCCGGCGCCGCGCTGGGCCAGGCGCTCGCGCTGGCCGAACGCCTCAATGCGCGCGCGCCCAATGCGCTGTCCAGCGTCAAGGAGCTCGTGAACGACGCGCCGCAGGCCGCGCTGCACACCCAGCTCAATGCCGAGCGCGACCACTTCGTGCGCAACCTGCACCACGCCAACGCGGGCGAAGGCATTTCGGCCTTCCTCGAGAAGCGCAGCGCCCAGTACCGCTGAAGCCACGCGGTCCCCACCGCGACACCCGCAGGCACCGCAGTCACTCAAAAGACAGACCATGGACGAGCCGATTCTGACAATGGAAGAACGCGAGGCGATCAACAGCGGTCGCTGGTTCAACAGCCTTTCTCCCTCCCTGCGGCACGACATCCTGCGATGCGCCTACGTCAAGCGATTCAAGGACGGCGACCTGATCGTCGCGCGCGGCGACCCGGCCTCGGAATGGACGGGCGTGGCCAAGGGCGCGGTGCGCGTGAGCTCGACCTCGCTGTCGGGCAAGCAGATCACGCTCACCTATGTGGAGCCCGGCGTGTGGTTCGGCGACGTGGCGATGTTCGACGGCGACCAGCGCACGCACGATGCGTACGCCCATGGCCCCACCACGCTGATGTGTGTGGCGCGCACCGACTTCCAGAAGATCCTCGCCACGCACGTGGAGCTCTACGAAGCGCTGATGCGCCTGCAGGCGCGGCGCATCCGCACGCTGTTCGGCCTGGTGGAAGATCTCAACACGCTGCCGCTGCGCGCGCGCCTGGCCAAGCAGCTGCTGCACCTGGTTCGCAGCTATGGCGTGCCTTGCCTCAACGACGGCAACGAGACGCGCATCGGCCTGCAGCTGGCGCAGGAAGAACTGGCCCAGCTGCTGGGTGCGTCGCGCCAGCGCGTGAACCAGGAGCTCAAGTCCATGGAGCGCGAGGACACCATCCGCATCGAGCAGGGTGGCCTCGTGGTGCGCAACCGCGCTGCGCTCATGCGCATCGCCGAATCCGAAACCTGAGGGCCCTGCCCCGAACCGCCGCTGCCGAATGACCGAAGCACAGAACTTCACCGGCACGCGGCCGGTGACCGACCGCCACGCCTTCGACACCGCTGCCCTGCAGCGCTGGCTCGAACCCCGCCTGCCGGGCTTCGAAGGTCCGCTCACGGTGGAGATGTTCAAGGGCGGCCAGTCGAACCCCACCTACAAGCTGACCACGCCGCGGCGCGCCTACGTGATGCGCGCCAAGCCCGGCCCGGTGGCCAAGCTGCTGCCCTCGGCGCACGCCATCGAACGCGAGTTCCGCGTGATGAGCGCGCTCGCCTCGACCGACGTTCCGGTGGCGCAGATGCACCTGCTCTGCGAAGACGAGTCGGTGATCGGCCGCGCCTTCTATGTGATGCAGTGCGTGGACGGCCGCGTGCTCTGGGAGCAGTCGCTGCCCGGCATGGACCGCGCGCAGCGCGGCGCCATCTACGACGAAATGAACCGCGTGATGGCCGCGCTGCACCGCGTGCGTCCCGACGCCGTGGGCCTGGCCGACTACGGCAAGCCCGGCAATTACTTCGAGCGCCAGATCGGGCGCTGGAGCAAGCAGTACCAGGCCTCGGTCACGCAGCCCATTGCCGAGATGGACCGGCTGATCGAGTGGCTGCCGCAGAACGTGCCCGCGATGGCGCGCGACGAAAGCATGGTGTCGGTGGTGCACGGCGACTACCGGCTCGACAACCTCATGTTCCACCCGAGCGAGGCGCGCGTGCTCGCGGTGCTCGACTGGGAGCTGTCCACGCTCGGCCACCCGCTGGCCGACTTCAGCTACCACTGCATGTCATGGCACATCCCGCCGGGCATGTTCCGCGGCATCGCGGGGCTCGACCTCGCGTCACTGGGCATCCCGTCCGAGGCCGAATACATCGCGCGCTACTGCGAGCGCACCGGGTTCGCCACGCCCGCGCAGCTGCAGACCGACTGGTCGTTCTACCTCGCCTACAACATGTTCCGCCTCGCGGCCATCCTGCAGGGCATCGCCAAGCGCGTGGAGGCCGGCACGGCCTCGAGCGAGCAGGCGGTGCGCTCGGCCGCGGGCGCGCGCCCCATGGCCGAGCTGGCCTGGCGCTATGCCAACGGCGGCTGAGCCGCCGCCCTTCTTTTACCGCCCCCCGCGACCTTTCAAGGAGACCGCATGCATTTCGACTACACCGACAAGGTCAAGGGCCTGCGCGAGCGCCTGCTCGCCTTCATGGACGAACACGTCTACCCCAACGAAGGCCGCTTCTTCGCCGAGATCGAGGCCAACCGCGCCAAGGGCAACGCCTGGCTGCCCACCACGCTGATCGAAGAGCTCAAGCCCAAGGCGCGCGCCGCGGGCCTGTGGAACCTGTTCCTGCCGCGCAGCCACCGCGCGCCCGAAGGCCTGTCCAACCTCGAGTACGCGCCGCTGTGCGAGATCATGGGCCGCGTGCCCTGGGCCGCCGAGGTCTTCAACTGCTCGGCGCCCGACACCGGCAACATGGAAACGCTGGAACGCTACGCGTCCGAAGCGCTCAAGGACCAGTGGCTCGAACCGCTGCTGCGCGGCGAGCTCCGCTCGGCCTTCCTCATGACCGAGCCCGAGGTCGCGTCCAGCGACGCCACCAACATCCAGTGCCGCATCGAGCGCGACGGCGACCACTACGTGATCAACGGCCGCAAGTGGTGGTCGTCGGGCGCGGGCGATCCGCGCTGCCAGGTCTACATCGTCATGGGCAAGACCGACCCCGCCGCACCGCGCCATTCGCAGCAGAGCATGGTGGTGGTGCCCGCGAACACGCCCGGCATCACCGTGGTGCGCCCGCTCTCCGTGTTCGGCTACGACGACGCGCCGCACGGCCACATGGAGGTGGTGCTCAAGAACGTGCGCGTGCCGGTGAGCAACATCCTGCTCGGCGAAGGCCGCGGCTTCGAAATCGCGCAAGGCCGCCTGGGCCCGGGCCGCATCCACCACTGCATGCGCTCCATCGGCGCGGCCGAGCGCGCGCTCGAGCTCATGTGCAAACGCCTCAACAGCCGCGTGGCCTTCGGCAAACCGGTGTCCGCGCAATCGGTCTGGCACGAGCGCATCGCCGACGCGCGCTGCCGCATCGAGATGGCGCGCCTGCTGACGCTCAAGGCCGCCTACATGATGGACACGGTGGGCAACAAGGTGGCCAAGGCCGAGATCGCGATGATCAAGGTGGTGGCGCCCAACATGGCCTGCGACATCATCGACATGGCCATCCAGGCCCATGGCGGCGGCGGCGTGAGCGGCGATTTCCCGCTCGCCTACAGCTACGCGCACCAGCGCACGCTGCGCCTGGCCGACGGACCCGACGAGGTGCACCGCCAATCGATCGCCAAGCTCGAGCTCGCCCGGCACATGAACCTGCCGGACGAGGTCGAGATGCCGATCACGCGCGGGAGCTGAGGTCGCGCGCCTGGGCCAGCAGCCGCTGGCTCAGCGACTCGAACAGGTCGAGCGCGTGCCGCTCGCAGCCCGGGTGGCGCGTGGGCTCGAGCTGCAGGCGCAGCTGCAGCTTGCCACGCACGCGCATCAGCAACAGCGGCGTGTCGGGCGAGCGGGCATCGTCGGGCCAGTGCATGAGCGCCTGCACCACCGCAGGATCGATGAGCGCGCGCGCTTCCTCGGGCGAATCGGTCAGCACCGCGTACCGCGCGAAGAAGGCCTCGTCGGGGCCCTGCCAGCCTGCGTCGCGGAAGGTCGAGAGCCAGCGGACTTCTTCGGGCAGGTCCTGCGCCACGGTCTCCAGCGAGTTCGTGATCTGTGAATACACGTAAGCCGACCAGCGCTCCATCGCGCGCTTGAGGCTGCGGTTCATGAGCACCACGCCGGTGGGCAGGGGCACGCCGATGTCGGCGCGCGCATTGAGCTCCTGGCCTTCGAGGTAGGGGCGCCCCGCGGCCTGCAGCTCGATGCGCACCGCATGGCCCGACCAGGCGCCGGTGAAAGCGCAGGCGCCGTCGCGCCGGGGTTCGAAGGCCAGTCCTCTCGGCTCGGCCCAGCCGATCAGCGACGCGTGCCGGGCGCGCTGGCGCCGCGCCAGGCTCAGGGTGTTCAGAACGGTGGACCACATGGGCGGCAATTGTCCCGTAAGCTGCCCGCTCCGTCCGTTTCAACCCACCACGAAAGCATGCCCGGATGATCGACGTCTACACCTGGCCCACGCCCAACGGCCACAAGGTTCACATCATGCTCGAGGAGTGCGGCCTGCGGCTCGGCCGCGACTGGCAGGCCCACCCGGTCAACATCGGCGCCGGCGACCAGTTCAAGCCCGCGTTCCTGGCCATCAGCCCCAACAACAAGATCCCCGCGCTGGTCGACCCGAACGGCCCCGACGGCCAGCCCATGAGCCTGTTCGAATCGGGCGCGATCCTGGTCTACCTGGCGAGCAAGTTCGGCCGCTTCCTGCCCGCCACCGACCGCGAGCGCTTCAGGGTGCTCGAATGGCTGATGTTCCAGATGGGCGGCGTGGGCCCCATGCTGGGCCAGGCCCACCACTTCCGCATTTATGCGCCCGAGAAGATCGGCTACGCGATCGACCGCTACACCAACGAGGCCAGGCGCCTGTACGGCGTGATGGACCGCCAGCTCGCGCACCACGCCCACATCGCGGGCGACGATTATTCGATCGCCGACATCGCGATATTCCCCTGGCTGCGCAGCTGGCAGAACCAGGGCATCGACTGGGCCGACTACCCGCGCCTCAAGGCCTGGTTCGACCGCATCGCCGAACGCCCCGCGGTGCAGCGCGGCGTGGCCGTGCTGGCCGACGCGCGCAAGCCGCTCACCGACGACCAGTCGCGCGACATCCTGTTCGGCAAGACGCAGTACGCAAAGCGCTGAGCGAACCCACGGGGCGCCTCATCGGCCGCCTGCCCGAGTCGGGGTGCCCCGGCCTGCGGGTAGAATCCGCGGCTCGTCGGAGCGTAGCGCAGCCTGGTAGCGCATCTGCTTTGGGAGCAGAGGGTCGCGAGTTCGAATCCCGCCGCTCCGACCATTCGCACAGAACAAAGGCCCACCCCGTGGGCCTTTTTTCCATCGGCACCGCACCCGCGCACTGCCCGTAGCTCAACTGGATAGAGCAGCTGCCTTCTAAGCAGCAGGTCGGGGGTTCGAGTCCCTCCGGGCAGGCCAGCCCTCCGCGGGTTTACCCCATGATGCGCCGCAGAAACATGCACTAAAGTGCGTGTCATGTCTTCTGCCATGCCCTCCAAGCTGCTCATTCTCGTGGGCACCATGACCAACACGGCGGAGTACGTCGCGCAGGCGATCGAGATGGACAGCGCCGACCTCATCGGGCAGATCGAGGTGCGCATGATGGACGGGCTGGGCCCCGAGGTCTTCGACGAGCCAAATGCACTTTACGTCATATGCTCGTCCACCTACGGCTCGGGCGACGTGCCCGACAACGCCCAGGCCTTCTACGCCTCGCTCGACAGCCAGCCGCGCTACCTTGGCCACGTGCGCTATGGCTTGATCGCGCTCGGCGACAGTGCCCAGTACCCCATGACCTTCGCCAATGGCGGCCGCCAGTTCGACGAGCGCCTGCGCGACCTCGGCGCGGTGCGCATCGGCGAGCCGCTGATCCTCGATGCGTCGAGTGATGTCGACCCCGAAGCGGCCGGTGCGGCCTGGTGCCGCGCGTGGCTGGCCCAGGCCCTGGCGGCCGCGTCCGCGGCCTGAAAAGTTCAAAGCTGAACAATTCAAATTTGAAGCGCATAGGGTTATTCAGGATCGCCAAGCCCCGCTGCCCGAACCTACAGTGAGCCGCATCCCATCCACCCCCTGGAGACACCGAACATGACCACCCGCCGTCTTGTCCTGACCCGCAGCGCCGCCGTGATCGGCGCGGCCTCTTCCGGCCTGCTGCTGCCCGAGATCGTGCGCGCGCAGTCCGACAAGGTCCGCGTCGGCTTCATGCTGCCCTACACCGGCACCTTCGCGCAGCTCGGCGTGGCCATCGAAAACGGCTTCCGCATGGCGCTCAGCGAGCAAGGCGGCAAGCTGGGCGGCCGCGAGGTCGAGTTCTTCAAGGTCGACGACGAGTCCAACCCGGCCAAGGGCATCGAGAACGCCACCCGCCTGGTGCAGCGCGACAAGGTCGACGTGCTCGTGGGCACGGTGCACTCGGGCGTGCAGATGGGCATCCACAAGGTGGCGCGCGACACCGGCGTGCTCAACCTGATCCCCAACGCCGGCGTGCACATCGCCACGCGCGCCCAGTGCGCGCCCAACGTGTTCCGCACCTCGTTCACCAACAGCCAGCCCACGCTGGCCCTGGGCAAGCCCATGATGGAGCGCGGCCACAAGAAGGCCGTGTGGATCACCTGGAACTACGCCGCGGGCGACGAGGCCTTCGAAGGCTTCGAGAAGAGCTACACCGAGGCCGGCGGCCAGATCATCAAGAAGCTCGGCCTGCCCTTCCCCAACGTGGAATTCCAGGCCCTGCTGACCGAGATCGCCGCGCTCAAGCCCGATGCCGTGGCCTGCTTCTTCGCCGGCGGCGGTGCGGCCAAGTTCCTGCGCGACTACGAGGCCGCGGGCCTGAGCAAGAACATCCAGCTCTGGGGTTCGGGCTTCCTCACCGAAGGCGTGCTCGACGCCGCCGGTGACGCGGCCAACGGCGTGCTCACCACCATGCACTACAGCGATTCGCTGGACACGCCGCGCAACAAGAAATTCCGCCTCGACTACGCCAAGACCTTCAAGCTCCAGCCCGACGTGTACGCCGTGCAGGGCTACGACACCGGTCTGTTGCTGGTCAAGGGCGCCAACGCGGTCAAGGGCGACATGGCCAACAAGCAGGCGCTGTACGCGGCCATGCGCGGCGCCGAGATCGACAGCCCGCGCGGCAAGTGGAAGATGAGCCCCTCGCACAACCCGATCCAGGACATCTACCTGCGCAAGGTCGAGAACCGCGAGAACAAGGTGATCGGCATCGCCGGCAAGGCCGTCGCCGACCCGGCCACCGGCTGCCGCATGGCCTGACCCAACCGCGCCTGAACCACCGCAACCGGCGCCCACGCGGCGCCGGTTTGCCGTGTGCCGTGCGGGCCCGCACCACGACACCATGGACTTCGCCAATTTCCTCATCCAGCTGCTCAACAGCGTCCAGTACGGGCTGCTGCTGTTCATGCTGGCCGCCGGCCTCACGCTGATCTTCGGCATCATGGGCGTGGTCAACCTGGCGCACGGCAGCTTCTACATGCTGGGCGCCTACCTCGCGTGGTACTTCAGCTCGACGCTGGGCAGCCTCACGCTGGCCATCGTGCTCGGCACAGTGCTCGCGGTGGTGTTCGGCTGGCTGCTCGAGTGGCTGCTGTTCCGCCACTTCTACCACCGCGACCACCTCGACCAGGTGCTGCTCACCTTCGGCCTGATCTACATCTTCGAAGAGGTGCGCTCGATCTTCTGGGGCGATGACGTGCACGCGGTGCAGGTGCCCGAGCTGCTGAACTGGTCGATCCCGCTCACCGACACCCTCTCCTACCCCATCTACCGCCTCGTGATGTCGGGCATCTGCATCGTGCTCGCCATCGGCCTGTACCTGCTGATCAGCAAGACACGCCTGGGCATGAAGATCCGCGCGGGTGCCTTCAACCGCGACATGACCGAATCGCTGGGCGTGAACATCCGCCTGATCCACGGCGTGGTGTTCGCGCTCGGCGTGGGCCTGGCCGCGATCGCGGGCATGCTCGCTTCGCCCATCGCCAGCGTCTACCCCGGCATGGGCAGCTCGGTGCTGATCATGTGCTTCGTGGTGGTCGTCATCGGCGGCATCGGCTCGGTGCGCGGTGCGCTGGTGGCGGCGCTGCTGGTGGGCCTGGTGGACACCTTCGGCAAGGTGCTGCTGCCCCAGATCGCGGGCATGGCGGTCTACATGCTCATGGCCATCGTGCTGCTCTACAAACCCGAAGGCCTGTTCAAGCAATGAGTGCCGCCAAAGCCCAACTCGAAAAGCTGCCTCGCAGCATCCGGTTCGTGCTGGCGCTCGGCGCCATCGCGCTCGCGGCCTTCCCGCTGCTGCCCATCGCGGGCGCCGATTTCTACCTCGGCATGCTCTCGCAGATGATGATCCTGGCCATCTTCGCGATGAGCCTCGACCTGCTGCAGGGCGTGACCGGCCTGGTCTCGCTGGGCCACGCGGCCTTCTTCGGCATCGCCGGCTACGCCCTGGCCTTCATGACGCCGCCCGACGCGCCGATCGCGCTCTGGTGGTCGCTGCCGCTGGCCGCGCTGGCCGCCGCGCTGGCCGCGCTGGTGATCGGCTTCTTCGTGGTGCGCACGCACGGCATCTACTTCATCATGGTCACCATGGCCTTCGCGCAGATGGTGTACTACCTCTTCTTCGACAACAAAGGCCTGGGCGGCTCCGACGGCATCTACGTGACCTTCCGCCCCGACGCCACCGCGCTGGGCCTGGACCTCGACAACAAGACCGTCTTTTATTACTTCACGCTCGCGGTGCTGCTGCTGGTGTACGCGGGCCTGCGCCGCCTGCTGTTCTCGCCCTTCGGCCGTGCGCTCGCGGGCATCCGCGTGAACGAGCACCGCATGCGCGCCGTGGGCTACGGCACCTTCGGCTACAAGCTCACGGCCTTCACCATCGCGGGCGCGCTGGCCGGCGTGGCGGGCTACCTGTGGGCCGCGCAGACCGGCTTCGTGAACCCCGAGCTCATGGGTTTCCACATGAGCGCGCACGCCATCATGATGGTCATCCTCGGCGGCATGGGCAATTTCGCGGGCGCCATCGTGGGCGCCTTCGCCTTCGAGTACGTGATGCACCTCTTCAAGGACCTCACCAAGCACTGGCAGCTGCTCATGGGCGGCTTCATCGTGCTGGTGGTGATCGTGGCGCCGCGCGGCCTGCTCGGCCTCATCGACCGCTTCGGCAAGCGCGGGGAGAAGGCATGAGCGCCGCACGGCCGCCCGAAGGCGCTCGCACCGCAGTGCGCAGCACGGAGGTTTCCCAATGAGCGAGCTGCTGCTTTCCGCGCAGAACCTGGTCAAGCGCTTCGGCGGCCTGGCCGCGGTCAACGGCGTGTCGGTCGACCTGCACCGCGGCCGCATCCACGCGGTCATCGGCCCCAACGGGGCGGGCAAATCCACGCTGACCAACCTGCTCTCGGGCGACCTGCCCACCACCAGCGGGCAGATCCGGCTCAACGGCCAGGACATCACGGGCCTCCCGCCCGAGCGCATCTCGCGCCAGGGCCTGGGCCGCAGTTACCAGAAGACCAACATCTTCCTGCCCTTCACCGTGCGCGAGAACGTGCGCCTGGCCGCGCAATCGCGCGAACGCCACGCGCCGTTCAACCCGCTGCACTGGTTCAGCGCGGCCACGCACATGGCCGAGGTGAACCGCCGCTGCGAGCGCGCGCTCGAACTCGCAGGGCTCACGGCGCGCGCCGACAGCGTGGCCGCGGCCACCAGCCACGGCGAGCAGCGCCAGCTCGAGATCGCCATGACCCTGGCCACCGAGCCCACCGTGCTGCTGCTCGACGAACCGCTCGCGGGCATGGGCGCGGCCGAGGCCGAGACCATGGTGGCGTTGCTGCACCGCCTCAAGGCCGAACACGCCATCATGCTGGTGGAGCACGACATGGACGCCGTGTTCGCACTTGCCGACGTGCTCACCGTGATGGTCAACGGCCAGGTGATCGCCAGCGGCACGCCCGAGCAGATCCGCAACGACGAAGGCGTGCAGGCGGCCTACCTCGGGGAGGAGCACTGATGACCGCTCTCATTGAAGCCAAGGGCCTGCACACGCACTACGGCCAGAGCCACATCCTGCGCGGCATTGATTTCCGCATCGAGCCCGGCCAGACGCTGGGCCTCATGGGCCGCAACGGCATGGGCAAGAGCACGCTGCTCAAATCGCTCATGGGTCTGGTCAAGCCCAGCGGCGGCACGGTGCAGGTCAAGGGCCGCGACATGACGGGCGCATCGCCCTACGCGGTGGCGCGCGAGGGCATCGCCTACGTGCCCGAAGGCCGCGGCATCTTCGGCAACCTGAGCGTGAAGGAAAACCTGGTGATGGCCGCGCGGCCGGGCACGCGGGGCCAGCGCGAATGGACCTACGAGCGCGTGCTCGACACCTTCCCGCGCCTGGCCGAGCGGCTCAACCACGGCGGCCAGCAACTGAGCGGCGGCGAGCAGCAGATGCTCACCATCGGCCGCGCCCTGATGACCAACCCCGACCTGCTGATCCTCGACGAGGCCACCGAAGGCCTGGCGCCGCTGATCGCGCGCGAGATCTGGCGCATCTGCGGGTTGATCCGCGAGAGCGGCATCAGCAGCGTGATCGTGGACAAGAACTGGAAGCACGTCACGCAGATCACCGACCGCAACGTGATCCTCGTGAAGGGCGAGGTGGTGTTCGAAGGCGCCACGCCCGAGCTGCTGGCCAAGCCCGAGTTGCTGGCGCAGCATTTGGGGGTTTGACCCTTTCTCTCCGCCACTTCGCGCGGGTCGGCTGGCGGGGTTCGCGTGCTCCGGCGTGCTCGCGGGCGGCTGCTCCTGATTTGCGGGCACCCATGCGTCAACACTGTGGTTGGCGCGCGGCCTCTGAGGCAACCGCGAATGGCGCCTGCGCACGGGCACCCGCTCCAGCGGCCCACGCACAAAAGCAGGCAAAAAAGCTCAGCCCACCACCAACTTCATCAAGGGCATCACCCGCTCGCTCTCCGAACGGCGTTCGAGCGCGAGCCGCATGTTCATCTGCGCCACTTCGGTGTGCTCGGTGGCCAGGGCCTGTGCCCGCGCGCTTTCGCCGCGTCGCAGCGCGTCGAACAGCATGTGGTGTTGCCGGTGCGCGTACAGCATCCAGTCGCGGTCCAGCGCCACCGTGCCCTGCATGGGCAGCATGGCCGACGCGGGTGCGAACGGCAGCTTGTCGTTGAGCGCCACCGCGCGCTGCAAAGCACGGTTGCCACAGGCATCGAGGATCAGTGCATGGAAGCGGTCGTTCATGCGCGCGTAGGCCGCATAGCTTTCCAGCGTCAGCGGGTTGTCCGCCAGCAGGCGGTCGCCTTCGTCGAGCAGCGCCTGCAGGTCGTTCTGCAGCGCGCGCGGCACGCCGTGCTCGGCCACCAGCCGCGCGGCCATGCCTTCGAGGTGCCCGCGCACCGCGATCGCGTCGATCACCTCCTGCGCGGTGAACTGGCGCACCAGGTACTTGCCGGTCTCGTTGGCCTCGACCAGGCCCTCCTGCTCCAGCGTCACCAAGGCCGCGCGCACCGGCGTGCGCGAGGCGCCCAGGCGCTCGGCCAGCTGTTGTTCGGCCAGGCGCTGGCCGGGTTCGAACTGGCCCGAGAGGATCCAGTCGCGCAATTGCATCAAAACGGTTTCTTGCAAGCCCATGGGTCGGACTGTACACTGAACGCAAAAAACGGGATACCGTTTTCCCATTCCCCGCATCCGAGGCCCCGCCCCATGAAAGCTGAACTCAACCAACGCCTGACCCAGGTCGGCCCGGGCACGCCCGGCGGCCGCCTGCTGCGCCGCTACTGGCAACCCGTGGCCCTGCTCGACGAGTTCGACCCGGCGATCGATCCGGCCATGGCGGTGCGCCCCGTCAAACCCGTGCGGCTGCTGGGCCAGAACTTCGTGCTGTTCAAGGACGCGCAGGGCCGCTTCGGCCTGCTCGACCGCGACTGCCCGCACCGCGGCGCCGATCTCGCCTACGGCCGCAACGAAGGCGACGGCCTGCGCTGCCCCTTCCACGGCTGGAAGTTCGACGTCGACGGCCGCTGTCTCGAAACCCCGGCCGAGCCCGAGGGCAGCACGCTGTGCACGCGCGTGCGCCAGCAAAGCTACCCGCTGCAGGAACGCAGCGGCGTGCTGTTCGCCTGGCTCGGCGAGGGCGAGCCGCCCGCCCTGCCCGCGCTCGATTGTTTCGAAGCCCCGTCCACGCACACCTTCGCGTTCAAAGGCCTGTGGCACTGCAACTGGCTGCAGTCGTTCGAGGTCGGCATCGACCCCGCGCACGCCTCGTACCTGCACCGCTTCTTCAACGACGCTTCGCTCGACGACGCCTACGGCAAGCAGTTCCGCGGCGCGAGCGCGGGCGAGGTGGCGGGCGAGCGCTGGCCCATGACGCGCGTGATGCGCGAGTTCGGCCGCCCCGAGATCAGCCACGAGGCCAGGCCCTGGGGCCTGCAGCTCACCGCGCTGCGCCAGCTCAACGAAGAGCTCACCCACGTGCGCGTGACCAACGCGGTCTTCCCGCAGACTTTTGTGATCCCGCTTTCGGAGACGATGACGATCACGCAGATGCACGTGCCCGTGGACGACACGCACAACTACTGGTACGCCTTCTTCACCAGCTTCGACGCCCCCGTGGACAAGGACGCCATGCGCCAGCCGCGGCTCAAGGCCGTGACCCTGCCCTTCTTCACGCCCAAGATGGGCCGCCACAACCACTGGGGCTTCAACCCGCAGGAGCAGGTGGAGCGCACCTACCTGGGCATGGGCGAGGACGACATCAACGTGCACGACCAGTGGGCCTGCGAAAGCATGGGCGCCATCCAGGACCGCACGCGCGAGCACCTGGGCACGAGCGACAAGGTCATCATGGCGCACCGCCGCCTGCTGCTGCAGGCCATCGACGCGGTGGAGCAAGGCGGCATCGCACCGGGCATCGCCGATCCGGCCCGACACGCCGAGATCCACGGCCCCGACACCATCGACGGCTTCGCGCCCACGGGCGATTGGCAGACCTGGTGGCAGACCGCGGTGCGCGAGCGCCGCGAGCGCGCGCCCTGGACGGCCGAAGCCAAAGCGCTGGCCGACGCCGCCGCAGCCCTGGGCGCGAAATGAGCTTTTCTCAAACTTGCGGCGTGCACGACGCCGCACGCGAAGCCGCGTGCCTGCGCCTGGCGCGCCTGATCGAGGAGCGAGGCATCCAGCGCGTGCGCCTGGGCTGGTGCGATGCGCATGGCCTGCTGCGCGGCAAGACGCTGATGCCGCACGCGGCGATCCGCGCACTGCGCGATGGCGTGGGCATGGTGGGCACGCTGATGCTCAAGGACACCGCCGACAAGACCGCGTGGAAGGTGTTCGAGCCCGGTGGCACCGACGACCTGCCCGGCTTCGCGGGCGCGGCCAACCTCATGGTGCTGCCCGATCCCGAGAGCTTCGTCGAGCTGCCCTGGGCGCCCGGCACC
Source organism: Hydrogenophaga sp. T2 (assembly GCF_049843535.1). Taxonomy (NCBI): domain Bacteria; kingdom Pseudomonadati; phylum Pseudomonadota; class Betaproteobacteria; order Burkholderiales; family Comamonadaceae; genus Hydrogenophaga; species Hydrogenophaga sp. T2. The sequence continues at coordinate 171,421 of NZ_JBBHZJ010000004.1, forward strand.
GGCTGGCTGCGCTGCCAGCCCTGGCACGCCGACGGCACACCGGTGGCCCTGGACAGCCGCCGCGTGCTGCAGACCGCGCTGGCCGCGCTCGCACGGCACGGCCTGGGCTACAAGACCGGGCTCGAGGTCGAGTTCCACATCTACCGCCTCACCGACCCCACGCCGCAGCTCGACCCCGAGCGCGCAGCCTGGCCGGGCGAGCCGCCCGCGGTGCAGATGGTGCACCCGGGCTACCAGTTGCAGGGCGAGGCGCTGATCGACCTCGCCGACGAGCCGCTGCGCATCGTCGAGCGCACCGCGCTCGGCCTGGGCCTGCCGCTGCAGTCGCTCGAGATCGAGCTCGGCCCGAGCCAGGTCGAGGCGGTGTTCGACGCCACCGACGCCCTCACCGCGGCCGACCAGATGGTGCTGCTGCGCAACGGCGTGAAGCAGGCGCTGCGCCGCGCCGGCTACCACGCCACCTTCATGTGCCGCCCGCCGTTTCCCAACATCATGTCCAGCGGCTGGCACCTGCACCAGTCGGTGGTCGATCTGGCCAGCGGCCGCAACGTGTTCCAGCGCGACACCCCGGCCCCGGGCACCACGCCGCGCGACGCGCTGCACACGCTCAGCGACACCGGCGCTCACTGGCTCGCGGGCCTGCTCGAACACGCGCGCGCGCTCACACCGCTGTGCACGCCCACGGTGAACGGTTTCGGCCGCTTCCGGCCCAACGCGCTCGCGCCCCAGGCCATTCTCTGGGGCCGCGACAACCGCGGCGCCATGCTGCGCGTGGTGGGCAGCGCGGGCGACGCCGCCACGCGCATCGAGAACCGCCTGGGCGAACCCGCGGCCAACCCGTACCTGTGCATGGCGGGGCAGATCCACGCGGGGCTCGACGGCCTGCAGCGCCGGCTCGCCGCGCCCCCAGGCACCGAAGCGCCCTATGCCGAGGGCAGCGAACGCATTCCGAACAACCTCGGCGATGCGCTGGCCGCGCTGCGCAGCGACACGGTGCTCACCCACGCGCTGGGCCCCGCCGTGGTGAACCACTTCTGCCGGATCAAGCAGCAGGAGCTCGACCGCCACACCGCGGCCGAGGACAAGACCGACTTCGAGCGCCGCGAGTACTTCGCGCGCTACTGACCCCGCCACCGAAGCCCACGACCATGATCACCCTCCACCTCGTCACCGCCGACCAGCGCACGCGCGAGCTGCGCTGCGCCCCGGGCCAGAGCCTCATGAAAGCCGCGGTCGACGCCGGCGTCGACCAGATCGCCGCCGACTGCGGCGGCACCCTCACCTGCGCCACCTGCCACGTGTACGTGGACGAGGCCTGGGCCGCGCGCCTGCCCGCCCCCGTGGCCGACGAAACCGACATGCTCGATTTCGCGGCCGCGCCGGTGAAGCCCAACAGCCGGCTGTCGTGCCAGATCGTGCTCACGCCCGACCTCGATGGCCTGGTGGTGCACCTGCCGGCCACGCAGTACTGACGGCCGGCGCACGGCCGGTGGCACACTCCGCCCATGACCTACCTTTTCACCCCACCCCCCACCGTGTCCGTGCCCGTTGTGGGCCGTGGCGAACGCTTCCCCGTGCACCGCATCTACTGCGTCGGCCGCAACTACGAGGAGCATGCGAAAGAGATGGGCTTCACCGGCCGTGAACCGCCCTTCTTCTTCCTCAAGCCCGCCGACGCGCTGGTGGTGGCCGAGGCCGGTCAGACCGCGACCATCGCCTACCCCCCGCTCACGAAGAACCTGCACCACGAGATCGAGCTCGTGGTGGCCATCGGCACCGGCGGCCGCGACATCCAGGCCGCCGACGCGTTCAAGCACGTGTACGGTTACGCCGTGGGCCTGGACATGACGCGCCGCGACCTGCAGAACGACATGAAGAAGCAGGGCCGGCCCTGGTGCATCGGCAAGGCCTTCGACGAATCCGCCCCGATCGGCCCGATCACGCCCGCCAGCGAGGCCGGTGACATCGTGAACGCCGCGATCTGGCTGCAGGTGAACGGCGCCGACCGCCAGCGCAGCCACATCAACAAGCTGATCTGGAACATCGCCGAGACCATCGAGCACCTGTCCGCGGCCTGGGCATTGCAGCCCGGCGACCTGATCTACACCGGCACGCCCGAAGGGGTGAACGCGGTGGTCAGCGGCGACACCCTCACCGGCGGTGTCGACGGCCTGGTCCCCATCTCGGTGCGCGTGGCCTGAGGCATGCACGCCCGCCTTCGGGTTTGACCTCTCACACCGCGCCCGTCTCTCGCTTTAGGCTTCAAACAAGTTCAACACCACGGAGACCCTCCACCATGATCCAACGCAGAACCCTGCTCCAGTCCGGTGCGGCCATGGCCCTGGGCGCACCCGCGCTCACCGGCTTCGCGCAGCAAAGCGTCACCCTGAAGTTCCACACCTTCATGGCGCCGCAATCGAACGTGTACATCAACATGCACAAGGCGTGGATGGACAAGGTCGAGAAGGACTCGGGCGGCCGCATCAAGTTCGAGGGTTACCCTGCGATGCAGCTTGGCGGCACGCCGGTGCAGCTGTACGACCAGGCCCGCGACGGCGTGGTGGACATCGTCTGGACCCTGCCGGGCAACACCCCGGGCCGCTTCCCGCGCATCGAGGTGTTCGAGCTGCCGTTCATGATGAACAACGCCGAAGCCACCTCCAAGGCCTACTGGGAGTACGTGCAGACCCTGGCCGTGGACGAGTTCAAGGAAACCCAGGTGCTCGCGCTGCAGGTGCACGGCCCCGGCATGTTCCACATGCGCAACAAGCTCGTGAAGACCGCCGACGACCTGCGCGGCTCCAAGGTGCGCGGCCCCACGCGCCAGATCACCAAGATGCTCGGCTACCTCGGCGCCACGCCCGTGGGCATGCCGCTGCCGCAGATCCCCGACTCGCTCTCCAAGGGCGTGATCGACGGCTGCGTGATCCCCTGGGAGGTGGTGCCTTCGGTGAAGGTGCACGAGCTCACCAAGTTCCACAGCGAGTTCGACCCCGCCGGCGGCGCCCTGTACACCACGACCTTCGTGATGGCCATGAACAAGGCCAAGTACAACAGCCTGCCGCCCGACCTCAAGGCCGTGATCGACAAGAACTCGGGCATCGAGACCTCGGGCTGGCTGGGCAAGACCCAGCAGGCCGGTGATGCGGCCGGCCGCAAGTCGGCGGTCGACCAGGGCAACACCATCCACAAGATCTCCGCCGCCGACGCGCAGGAATTCAAGCGCAAGGCCCGCCTGGTCGAGGTGGAGTGGATGCAGGAGATGGACAAGCGCGGCCACGACGGCAAGAAGCTGTTCGAAGGCGCCAAAGCGCTGATCGAAAAACACGGCAAGAAGGCGTAAAGCCCATTGACCGAGCGAAGGCCGGGGGCTCCCCGGCCTTTTTTGCGTCCGAGTCCCACTAAACTGCCGCGATGCTGCGTCCGCCCGCCAAGTTCTGCCGCAACTGCGGCACCGCCGTGCTGATGCGCCTGCCCGACGACGGCGATACGCGCGAACGCGCGGTCTGCCCCGCCTGCGGCACGGTGCACTACGACAACCCGCTCAACGTGGTGGGCACCGTGCCCGTGTGGGGCGAAGACGGTGCCCAGGTGCTGCTGTGCAAGCGCAACATCGAGCCGCGCTGGGGCAAATGGACGCTGCCCGCGGGCTTCATGGAGCTGGGCGAAACCACCGCCGAAGGGGCGCGCCGCGAAACCGACGAAGAAGCCGGCGCGCAGATCGAACTCGGCGAGCTGTTCACGCTCATGAACGTGCCGCGCGTGGGCCAGGTGCACCTGTTCTACCGCGCACGCCTGCTCAGCGACCGGTTCAACCCGGGCCACGAAACCATTGAGGCGCGCCTGTTCCACGAAGACGAGATCCCCTGGGACGAGATCGCCTTCCGCACGGTGCGCGAAACGCTGCAGCACCACTTCGCCGACCGCCGCGCGGGGCGCTTTGGCTTTCACGTGATCGACATCCTCTGAGGCCGGCCGCCATGCGCAGCAACACGTCGCTGGTGCTGCGCCTGGGAACGGCCCAGACGCTGGCCTGGGCCTCCAGCTACTACCTGCCCGCCATCCTCGCGCGGCCCATGGCCGAGGCCACCGGCGTGCCGCTCGCCTCGGTGTGGCTGGCCTTCTCCCTGGCGCTGCTGCTGTCCGCGGCCATCGGCCCGTCGGCGGGTCGCCGCATCGACCGGCTCGGCGGCCGGCCGGTGCTCATGGCCACCAGCGGCCTGTTCGCCCTCGGTCTGGGCCTGCTGGCGCTCGCGCAGGGCCCGGTGTCGCTGTTCCTGGCCTGGACGGTGGTCGGGCTGGCCATGGGCGCCGGCCTGTACGAGGCCGCCTTCGCCACGCTGGTGCGCCTGCAGGGCCGCGACGCCCGCGGCGCCATCACGGGCATCACGCTGCTGGCGGGCCTGGCCAGCACCGTGGGCTGGCCGCTGTCGGCGTGGATGGAGGCGCAGTTCGGCTGGCGCGGTGCCTGTCTGGGCTGGGCCGCCCTGCACCTGCTGCTCGGTCTGCCGCTCAATGCCAGCCTGCCGCGCACCGAGGCGCTGCCGCCGCCCGAAGCGCTGGCGCCGCACAGCGCGGCCGCGCCGCCGGAGCCGCCGCGCCACGTGGCCTGGGTGCTGGCCTACGTGTTCGCGGCCACCTGGTTCGTGAGCAGCGCGCTCGCCGCCCACCTGCCCGATCTGCTGATGGCCAGCGGCCTGTCGCTGGCCGGCGCGCTCGCCGTCGGGGCGCTGGTGGGGCCGGCGCAGGTGGCGGGCCGCCTGCTGGAGTTCGGCGGCCTGCGCCGCTTCCACCCCTTGTGGTCGGCGCGGCTGGCCGCGGCGCTGCACCCTGTGGGCGTGCTGGTGTGGATGGCGCTGGGCGCAGCGGCCGCCCCGGTCTTCGCCCTGTTGCACGGCATGGGCAACGGCATGCTCACCATCGCCAAGGGCACCCTGCCCCTGGCGTTCTACGGCCCGGTGGGCTACGGTCGGCGCCAGGGCTGGATCGTGGCGCCCTCGCGGATCGCCCAGGCATTCTCGCCGCTGGCCTTCGGGGCGCTGGTGGAGCGCTGGGGCGCTGGCGCCTTGTGGGTGTCGGGTGCGATCGTGGCCAGTGCGCTCGCCTGCCTGTGGTGCCTGCGCACGGGCACCGGCAACACCCCTTCGACAGGAGCCTGACGGTGGTGCAGTACTGGCTGATGAAATCCGAGCCCGACGAATGTTCGATCGATGACGCGCTGGCCGCGCCCGGCGCCACCGTGCCCTGGACCGGTGTGCGCAACTACCAGGCCCGCAACTTCATGCGCGACACCATGCGCATCGGCGACGGCGTGCTGTTCTACCACTCCAGCTGCCCCGAGCCCGGCATTGCGGGGTTGGCCCGCGTGGCATCGGCACCCTACGCCGACCCCACCCAGTTCGACCCCGACTCGCCCTACTTCGACCCGGCATCCCGGCGCGACGCGCCGCGCTGGCAGCTGGTGGATGTGCAGGCCCTGCGCAAGACGCGCCTGCTCGGCCTGCCGGCCTTGCGCGCCGATCCCGCGCTCGACGGCATGCTGCTGCTGCAGCGCGGCAGCCGGCTGTCCATCACGCCGGTGAGCGAAGCGCACTGGCGGCATATCACCCAACGGCTGATGGCCGATTGATGGAACCTTGACGTTGCGCCCGTTCACACATTCGCGCGAAGTACGCAGCATGTCTTCAAGCGAGGTGCGCATCGATGGATCGATTCGAACTGGGCGGATGGCTCCAAAGCCTTCACGACGACGCGGCCCTGGCGGGCGCCGGGGTTCTGGCCCCTGACAGCGCCGCCCACCTGATCCTCGTCGATGACCTGTGGGTGCTGGTGTCCCTCGACGAAGAAGATCAACGCCTGCGGATCGACGTGGTGCTCGCCGATCCCCCCGAGAGCCTGACCGACGCCACGCTGCACCGCGAGCTGCTGCGCTGGCACTTTGAACGCCCCCACGACCTGCAGCACCTGCAGTTCGCGCTCGCGGCCGACGGCACCGTGGTGTGCCACAGCGACTGGCCGCTCGAACCCGACACGCCCTTCGACACCCTGACCGAACAACTGCACGACCTCGTCGATGCGGTTGAAGACGCCTGGTGCCAGGTGTGCGCCCAAGGGCTGCTGGCCCTGGCAGCACGCCCGGCACGCAGCGACAGCGGCAGCGCATCGATCGCGAACAACGAGTTGAGCTGAATCCACCAAGGAGGTCATTGATGTGTACGCCGAAAAGCCTGAGCAGAAACGCGAGCTATGCCCTGATTCCCCTGGACTCATCCTGCTCTGAGTCATCCGACTTGCTGCCGTCGCCACCGCAACACGGGGCTGGCCGCCGAAACGAACATGCCCCACCGCCGCGCAAGGTGTGTGAGGCGGCGCAAGCGGTGCAGCGGCGCGACGAGGCCGCCCACGGCGCGCCCTCGTTCCGCTTCGAAAGCGGAACGCTGTTCGTGCGCGCCGGTTCGGATCCCGAAGGCGACACCCACGATGGCGTCACGCCCGAGCGCTCGATGGCCCTGAGCCAGGCCGCGCCAACCACCGGCCTGCTGGCCTCATCCAGCGCGAGCGCGGCCTACGGCGGTCTCGCGGCAGCGTTGGCGTGCAAGGGCGTCGCTTTTGCTTTCGATGCGTCGAAGATCCTCATGTGCTTCACCACCATCGGCAGCATGTACGACATGTATGCCACGGGCATGGGCGTGGTCGACGCCCACAAACAGCACGTGCACTGCATGAAGATGCGCGTCGACTGCATCAAGATACTGACGGATGCGCAACAGCGGCTGGCCAAAAACGAAGACCCCGAAGCCCAACGCCTGCTCATCAGCGCGGCCCGCGAGGTGCTGGGCTTGCTGCACGGCCTGTCGGCGAGCTTCGAGAAGCTTTATGTGCACAAGGATGTGGCCGCGGTCTGGGCGACGCGGCGCGAACTCCAAAGGATGCTGGTAGACACCGACACCGCCATCGCCGAGCTGATGCTGACAAGCGACTCTCTCGAAGCCGACAACGGTCTCGTGCGGCAGGCACTGGGTGACGCCCTGCAAACCGCGTCCATATTGCGAGACACGCTCGAGGCGATGCCCAAGGCACGTTTGCACGGCAAAGGCCCCTGGCAGCGCTGGCGTGTGGGGCACAGCGAGTGGGTGCGGCTCGTACCCCTGGTCAAGCGACTCAGGGTGAGGCAGGAAGCGCAAGAAGAAAAAGACAGCGCTGCCAGAGAATGCGACCCGCAGCACAAGAGCAACCCGACCTTTGCCCAAGTGCTCACGCTGCTCAAGGGGCTGCAAACCCGCACCGACAAGCTCGGGGGCAACGACCCCCTGGGCGGCATCGGCCAGCACGAGGCCAAGTTCTGGCGCGACGTTCACCTGGCTGGCGCACAACCGCTGCTGCTGCTCACCGCGCACGCGAGCCTGCTGGCCCAGGCGCCCGGCGCCCTGACCGGCGTGGCCGGCTTGTTGCTGCCCATGGCCGTGTTGCAGGGCATGCTCGACCTCAAGGACGTCAAACGCAGCCACCACGACCTGGCGCTCGACAAGGCCTCACGCCTGGATAGCCTGGAGCGGATCGCGGTCGAACTCGCCGGCGCGGACCTGGCAGCGCCACACGAAGCGCACCTGACCCGAACGGTGATGCACGCCGCCCTGAACCGGCACCTCACCGACGAGAAGACGCGCAAGATCAAGCAGTGGCTCGCGCGCTTCCGCGGCTTCAGTGCAACGGCTGGGCTGTCGGCCAGCACGCCCGCGAACCTGAGCGCCATGTTTGCCGTCGGGGTGATGGGCGTCACGGGCGTTTCCATCGGCACGGGCGGCGTGGTGCTGGGGGTGGTGGGCGCTGTGGGGTCGACCGCGGTGCTTCCCCTGCTCGGGGGCATCAGCTACCTGAAAAAGCGCGACTGGAGCCTGGACAAGCAAGCCCGCCGCGAACACAAGGACGCCCTGCGGTTCCTGCAGGCGCTGAAGGAAAAGGGAACGCCGCTCCACGCGTTCATGAACGCCAGCGACGAGGATCGCGACGAGATGTGCTCAGCCTTGGGCCTGCGCAAGGCCCGACGCCTGGCCCACAACCCCTACGTCGTCAGCACCTACGTGGCCGAGGGGCTGCGCCAGGGTGCCCACCACCACCCATGCCCCGGCTACCCCTCGCCCGCCCGCATGGTGCGCTGGGCCTCGGTGCTGGGCATCCCGCTGTCCTTGATCGACAGCCTCGCCCCCCATTGCCCCCCCGCGGATCACGTGAAGCTGACACACCAGTTCGCCGCCCGCGCTTTGGGCCGCCATTGGTACACCGACGCACCCAGCACGCCTGTCGCCTCGAAAGCCTCGGACGCCTCGGAAGTGGAAGAAGCCTGGACAACGTCGACAACGTCGGAAGCCACAGAAACGGCCGACGACATCAGCCTGGCGACCGACTCTGACCGGGAAGACCAGGCGCCCTCCGAGCCGCCCGCGGTCCAGTGGCTCGGGCGCCTGGAAACCGCCATGAAGGCGCTGGGCGAAACCCGGCGCGACCGCGTGGGCCGGGCGCTGGCGCGCAAGGGCGTGCCGGTGCGCAACCCCCTGGGCACACCCAAGCGCGTGCTGGAAGCGCTGGATGCCGACCCCTTGCTGGCGGGTGCCCTGCTCAAGCAACTGGGCCTGAGTCCCGTCGAACCGCAGAGCCAACAGGTTTTGCAGACCACCAAGGATCTCGTCGGTGGCCTGACCGACACCATGCATGGCCTCAAGCAGGCCTCGCGCATGCAGCGGCGCCTGGGGGAAATGGCCCAGGTGATCGAGCGGCTGCAAGCCGCCGATCCCGGGCCCACCATGGCTGCGGCCGCCTGACCCCCTCAATGAAAGTCCCGGCTCCTGCCCGTGGCCAGTTGCCCGAGCAGGGGCGTGAGGTCTTCCAGGTAACCCGCGATCAGGTTGCCCACCGGGCCTTCGCGCTGCCAGTGCCCATGCACCGCGAGCAGGCGCGCGTGCAGCAGCACCTGGCGAAAGCGCTCCCGAATGCGCCGCCACACGATGACCTGCACCACACCGGTCTCGTCCTCCAGGCTCACGAAGACCACGCCACTGGCGGTCTCGGGCTGCTGGCGCAGCGTGACGATGCCCGCGCAGCGCACAAGCCGGCGGTCGGGTGCGGCCTGCAGATCGGCCGCGCTGAGCAGTCGGCGGCGTTCGAGAACCGGACGCAACAAGGCCAGCGGGTGACGCCGCAGCGTGAGGCCCAGGCTCATGTAGTCCCAGGCAACGGCCTCGCCCTCGGGCGCCTCGGGCAGCGCCAGCGGCGCTTCGTGCACCGGCGCCTCGGCCAGCAAGGCGGGCACCGCTTGCAGCGCCACCGCGTCCCACACCTGCTGGCGCCGGTGCCCGCTGAGCGAGGTCAGCGCATCGGCCGCGGCCAACTGCGCCAGCTCCCGCCGCCCCAGCCGCGCGCGCCGCGCCAGATCGGCCACGTCGTCGAAAGCCCGCGCGCTGCGCGCGGCCACGATGCGCTGCCCGGCCGCCGCCGACAAACCGTCCACGAGACCCAACCCCAGGCGCACGGCCTGCAGGGGGCCGGCCGCCTGGGTCGGGGGGGCCAGCGCCGCGTCCCAGTCGCTGTGCGACACGTCCACCGGCAACACCTCCACGCCGTGGCGGCGCGCGTCCTGCATCAACTGGTTCGGCGTGTAGAAGCCCAAGGGCTGGCTGTTGAGCAAAGCCACCAGGAACACATCGGGGTGGTGGCGCTTGATCCAGCAGCTCACGTAGACCAGCTTGGCAAAGCTGGCGGCATGGCTCTCGGGAAAACCGTAGCTCGAAAAGCCCTTCACCTGCTCGACCACGCCACGCGCGAACGCCGGGTCGTAGCCGCGATCGGCCATGCCCTGCAGCAGCCGCTGCTCGTAGCGGCCCAGGTTGCCCTTGCGCTTCCAGGCCGCCATTGCGCGGCGCAGGCCATCGGCCTCGTCGGGCGTGAAGCCCGCGGCGATCATGGCGATCTGCATGCACTGCTCCTGGAACACGGGCACGCCCAGTGTGCGTTCCAGCGCGTCGTGCAGGGCCGGTGGGTAGACCACGGGCTCCTTGCCCTGGCGCCGGTTCAGGTAGGGGTGCACCGCTCCGCCCTGGATCGGGCCGGGCCGCACCAGCGCCACCTCGATCACCAGGTCGTAGAAGCGGCGCGGCCGCAGGCGCGGCAGCATGCTCATCTGCGCGCGGCTTTCGATCTGGAACACGCCGACGGTGTCGGCCTCGCAGACCATGTCGTAGGTGGCCGCGTCTTCCCGGGGCACGTCGGGCATGCCGAAGGGCCGGCCCAGGCGCTGGCCGATCAGCTCGAGCGCCCTGCGGATGGCGGTGAGCATGCCGAGCGCGAGCACATCGACCTTGAGCAGGCCCAGCGCGTCGAGGTCGTCCTTGTCCCACTCGATCACGGTGCGGTCGGGCATGGCCGCGTTCTGCACCGGCACCAGGCGCGTGAGCGGCCCGCGCGTGAGCACGAAGCCCCCGGTGTGCTGCGACAGGTGGCGCGGAAAGCCCATGAGTTCGGTCGCGAGCTCGACCAGCTGGCGCACCTGCAGTGACGCGGGGTCGAGACCGACCTCGATCAGCCGCTCGGGCGCGATGCCCTCGCCCTCCCACCAGCGCACGCCCTTGTTGAGCGCCTGGATCACCGACAGGTCCACACCCAGGGCCTTGGCCACGTCACGCAACGCGCTGCGCGGGCGGTAGCTGATGACGGTGGCCGTGAGCGCGGCGCGGTCGCGACCGTATTTGCGGTAGAGGTACTGGATCACCTCCTCGCGCCGCTGGTGCTCGAAGTCCACGTCGATATCGGGCGGCTCGCGGCGCTCGCGCGAGATGAAGCGCTCGAACAGCATGGACATCTCGCCCGGGTTCACCTCGGTGATGCCCAGGCAGAAGCACACCACGCTGTTGGCCGCCGAGCCGCGTCCCTGACAGAGGATGTTCTCGCGGCGCGCGAAGGCCACCACGTCGTGCACCGTGAGGAAGTAGTGCTCGTAGCGCAGCTCGGTGATGAGCGCGAGCTCGTGCTCGATCTGCCGTTCCCAGCGCGGCGGCACGCCCTCGGGCCAGCGCCAGGCCATGCCTTCGCGCACCAGCTGGCGCAACCAGCTCGCGGGCGTGTGGCCCGGCGGCACCACCTCGTCGGGATACTGGTACCTGAGCTCGTCGAGCGAGAAGCGGCAACGCGCCGCCACCTGCAGGGTCTCGGCCAGCAGCTCGGGCGGAAAGCGCTGCGACAGCAGCAGGCGCGAACGCAGCCGCTGCTCGGCGCTTTCGGCGAGCTCGAAACCGCAGTCGCGCAAGGGCCGGCCCACGCGCGTGGCGGTGAGCACGTCGTGCAGCGGCTTGCGCGAGCGCCGGTGCAGGCGCACGTCGCCCACGGCCACCAGCGGCACGGCGCACAAACGGCCGCTTTCGCGCAGGCGGTGCAGGTGCAGCTCGTCGTCGAGCGCGCGGCGCTGCACCACACCCAGCCAGCAGCGGCCGATGAAGTGCTGCAGCAGCCAGCGCGCGATCGCGTCGCAGGCGCTTTGCGGCGCATGCCGTGCGGGCATGGCGATGGCCAGGCATTCGGGCAGCGCGGCGCCGTCGATGTCGTGCGGCGCCAGCCGGTACGTGCCCTTGGGCGAGCGCCGGCGCAGGCGCGTGATGAATTCGCACAGGTGGCCATAAGCTTCGCGCGAGCTGGCCAGCAGCACCAGCCCGAAGCGGCCGTGCGCCGGATCGTCGACCTCGAACCGGCTGCCGATCAGCAGGTGAAGGCCACGCTCCTTCGCGGCCACGTGCGCGCGCACCACGCCGGCCAGGGTGCAGTCGTCGGTGATGGCGAGCGCGCTGTAGCCGAGTTCGTGCGCGCGCGCCACCAACTCCTCGGGGTGGCTTGCACCCTGCAGGAACGAGAAGTTGGAGAGGCAGCACAGCTCGGCGTACGCCGGCAGGGTGGCGGTGTCCATCGGTGGCCTCAGGCGAAAAAGCCGTGCAGGTACCAGGCCGGTGCAGCGCCGTCGGTGGCACGGGTCTGGAACACCCACAACAGGCCCGCGCGCGCGGAAAACGCCAGCCAGTAGTCGCGCACCACCAGGTGCATGCGGCCCTGCGCCTCTTCGCGGTCCCACCAGCCGCCTTCCACCCGCTGCGGTCCGAGCAACAGGCGCAGCTCGTCGAAGTACACCGGGCGGTTGCCACGCACCACGAGCTTGAGCGGCTCGGGCAGCAGAAAACCCGGCTGCGGGGTGTCGGTGAGCGGCACCGCCTGGCGCGGCAGCGGCCGATCGGCCGGCTGCCAGCGGCACATGGCTTCGGGCCGGTGGTCGGCCACGGGCACGGGGCGCAGCACGCGCTGCTCGCCCAGCCGCGCGGCGATGCGCTCGAGCACCCGCGGCAAGGCCTCGCCGCCCTGCGCCGCGCCGGGCGTGGGCGGCAGCAGGTCGGTGCTGGTCTCGACCAGGGGGCGCACCTCGTCGGCCCGCAGCCACAACTCGCCCACAGGCGCCTGCAGCTGCACGTGCGCCAGGTGCTCGGCCAGCAGGCGCGCCAGGTGCTCGACGTCGCGCGTGGGCTGCGCGGTGCGCACGCACAGGGCGTCTTCGGGACCGACCTCGCGCGAACGCATCGCGTCGTGCGCCCAGCGCAGCGTGAAGGCCAGCACCCCGCTGCGCCGCGCGAACAGCCAGCCCGCGAGCTGCATCAGCAGGCGGCGCGCCCCGAACACCAGGGCGCCGGCCTCGTCCACGCGCGACGGCAGCTCCAGGCGGGCTTCGAACACCTCGGGCGCGACCAGCCAGCCATGTGCCTCGGGGGCCTCGCCATACAACTGGTCGAGCGCATGCAAGAGGGCCTGATCGAAGCGGCGCCCGAGCGCGGCGCGCGGGCGGCGGCGCAGCTCGCCCAGGGTGCGGCAGCCGGTCTGCGCCAGGGCTTGGGCGTGCGGGCGCGCCGCGCTCAGCACGGACAACGGCAAGGCATCGAGCGCTGGCGCCAGTGTGCGGCCGTCGAGCTCGCCCCGGCCGGCACGCGCCAGGGCCAGCGCGGCCAGGCCGTTGGGCCCCCAGGCCATGGCCTCGGCCCCGAGCTGCGCGGCCTCGCTCTGCACGCGTGCGCGCAAGGCCGCGCGGCCACCGAACAGGCGCACGCTCGCCGACAACTCGACCAGCACGGCCTCGTCGACCAGCGCCACCCGCGGCGTGTACCCCAGGGCCCAGAGCCCGAGCGCGCGCTGGGTGGCCTCAGTGCAGGACGGGCTCGGACACAGGGCGCACCACCACACGTGCGGGCTCCGTCGAAGGCCTTGGCAGCGGCCACAGCCGCGGCGGCAACACGGCCGCCAACCCGGGCGGCACCACCTGCAAGCGCAACGGCCGCGCCAGCGGCGGCCCTTTGCGCTTGAGCAACTCGAGTTCGATGCCCCAATCGGGCTGCGCCCGGGTCTTCAGGCGCAAGGGGGCGGGCGAGGCCTGGTGCGCGGCCTGGGCCGGCCGGCAGATGAACACGGGCGCGTCGTGCTCGGCCGCGAGCACCTGCAGGCGGCGCAGTTGTGGTCCGCGCGCCTGCGGCAACCAGGCCAGCACCGCGCCGCCGGTGCGGGCCTTGATCAGCTGCTCGGTGCTCCACAGGCACTCGGCCGGCGCGCGGGCCTGCAGCCAGACCAGTTGCCGCGCCGGCAGGCCCCAGGCCACCAGCCCGGGCAGGTGCGGCGGGTGCGGCGGCCCGACCAGCAGCAGCTCCCGGCCTTCGCGGGCCAGGCTGGCCAGCACGGGCGCCAGCAGGCGCCACTCGGTGCCGCCATCGGGCTCGCCCAGGATTTCGGTGAGGGCGTGTGCGGGCCAGCCGCCCCCGGGCAGCACGGCGTCGAGCGGCGCGAAACCGCTGGACCAGGTGCGCCGCACGGCCGCGTCGAGCCGATCGGCCGACCAGACGCCGGCGGGCCAGGCAGGGGCCTCGGACGCAGAAGGCTTCAAAACGGCCAGGGACATGGTGTCCTCCGGCGCGGTGGCTGGATCATGGAATCCTCACGATACTGTATTTATTTACAGTATAGAGAGTTCACGCGACCGGAAAGCAAAAAAGCCCTCGAACCTTTCGATTCGAGGGCTTTCGCAATAAATGGTCGGCGTGGCGGGATTCGAACTCGCGACCCCTTGCACCCCATGCAAGTGCGCTACCAGGCTGCGCTACACGCCGACAAGCCTCGCATTATAGCCTGCGAAAACGGCCGTTTTCAGGGAGTCGGGCGCAGAAGTTCGCGAATTTCGAGCAACTCGCGCCGCACCTCGCTCACGAGCGAAGTCGGGACCACCGGCGCGGCCACCGTGGCCGACACCACCACCGTGTCGTCCTCGTGAATGACGGCGTCGAGATCGATCACATCGATGGCCTCCTCGTCGTCGCGGCGGCGCTTCTCGTCGCGTTCGGTCTGGGCCAGTTCCTGCAGCTTGTTGCGCGCCCCGCTGATGGTGAAGCCCTGTTCGTACAGCAGCTCGCGGATGCGACGGATCATCAACACCTCGTGGTGCTGGTAATAGCGCCGGTTGCCCCGGCGCTTCATGGGGCGCAGCTGGGTGAACTCCTGCTCCCAGTAGCGCAGCACGTGCGGCTTGACGCCACAGAGCTCGCCCACCTCACCGATGGTGAAGTAGCGTTTAGCGGGAATCGGGGGGAGAGAATTCTCCATGTAAATCAAGGCGGTAGAAACCGAACCTTGAATTTACTCTAAGTGCCGGCCAACCGGAGGGGGGTATGCCGGTTTTCGTGAGATATGTTGCAGCCAGACTCCAGGCGGCCGAGCAGCGGCGATCAATCGCCGATGACCGCCGCCTGCACCTGCTCCTTGAGCTTGGGGCTGGCGTGGAAGGTGACCACGCGGCGTGCCTCGATGGCCACGGGCTCGCCGGTGCGCGGGTTGCGGCCGGGACGGGCCGCCTTGGTGCGGATCTGGAAATTGCCGAAGCCGGAGATCTTCACGTCGGTCCCGTTGACCAGGCTCTCGGTGATGAGGTCGAAGAAAGCGTCGATCATGTCCTTGGACTCACGCTTGTTCAGACCGATCTGGTCGAACAGCAGCTCGGCCAGTTGCGCCTTGGTGAGGGCCGGGGTTTCGAGGCTTTCGACAGCCAGTTCCATTCTTCGATCTCCTTGCTTGCGACGGGCCGGGTTCAGGTGCGCAGGCGCGCGCCGGTGCGCTGTTGCAGCGCCGCCAGTGCCGCGGCCACCGTGGCCTCGATCTGTTCTTCGGTCAGTGTAGCGTCGTCGCGGTTGAGCACGAGGCGCACCGCGAGGCTCTTCTCGTCGGCGGCCAGGTTGCCCGCGGGCGCGCCTTTCTTGGGCCGGTAGACATCGAACAGCACCGCGTCGCGCAGCCACTCGCCGCCCGCGGCGCGGATGGCCGACAGCACCGCGTCGTGCGTCACCGACTCGTTCACCACCAGGGCCAGGTCGCGCTCGACCGGCTGGTGGCGGCTCACGCCCTGGAACACGGGCACAGGACGGGCCAGCACCGCATCGAGTTCAAGTTCGAACAGCACGGGGGCGCTGGGCAGGTCGTAGGCCTGGCGCCAGCGCGGATGCAGTTCGCCCACGTGGCCGATGCAGCGGCCGTCGAGCCAGACGGCGGCGCAACGGCCTGGGTGCATCGCGGGGTGCTCGGCGGCGCGGAACTCGGCGCGGCGCGGCGCGAGCAGCGCCTCGACATCGCCTTTGGCGTCGAAGAAGTCGGCCACGCGCTCGGCCTCGCCCCACTGCAAGGCATTGACCGGACCGCCGGCCAGGCCAGCCACGCGCATGGGCTGGTCGAAGCCGGCCACGCTGGTGTCGCTGTCGGCGACCGACGCGTCCTTGCGGAACACGCGGCCGATCTCGAACAGGCGCACGCGCTCCGCGCGGCGGTCGAGGTTGAACTTGAGTGCCGCGATCAGGCTGCCCACGAGCGAGGAGCGCATCACGCTCATCTGGCTCGCGATCGGGTTGAGCAGCTTGATCGGGTCGGCGTTGCCCGCGAGCTCATGCTCCCAGCGCGCCTCGACGAAGCTGAAGTTGATGGTTTCCTGGTAGCCCAGCTGCGCGAGCTGGCGGCGCAGCGCGAACGGGCCGCGGCGCGCTTCGGGGCGGATCTTGGCGGTGATGGGCGCCAGCGGCGGCGTGGTCGGCAGCTGCTCGTAGCCGATCAGGCGCACCACCTCTTCGATCAGGTCTTCCTCGATCTGCAGGTCGAAGCGGTAGGCCGGCGGCGTGACGGTCACCGTGCCCTCGCCTTCCTGCACCGGCAGGCCCAGGCGGCGCAGGGTATCGGCGCACTGCGCCTGGCTCACGGGCATGCCGATGACCTTGCTCGCGCGCGCCACGCGCAGCGTCACGGGCCTGGGCTGCGGCACATTGACCACGTGGTCGTCGATCGGGCCGGCCTGGCCACCGCAGATCTCGAGCACGAGGCGCGTGATGTGTTCGATGTGCTCGACCGTGGTCGAGGGATCGACGCCGCGCTCGAAGCGGTGGCCCGCGTCGGTGCTGAAGTTGAAGCGGCGCGAGCGGCCCGCGATGGCCTTGGGCCACCAGAACGCGGCCTCGATGTAGATGTTCTTCGTGTCGTCGGACACCGCGGTGGCGTCGCCGCCCATGATGCCCGCGAGCGACTCCACCGCCTGCTCGTCGGCGATCACGCCGACCTCGGCGTCGACCGTGATGGTGTTGCCGTTGAGCAGCTTGAGCGATTCGCCCGCGCGGCCCCAGCGCACCTGCAGACCGCCGTGGATCTTGTCGAGGTCGAAGATGTGCGAGGGGCGGCCGAACTCGAACATCACGTAGTTGGAGATGTCCACCAGCGGCGAGACGCTGCGCTGGCCGCAGCGCGCCAGGCGTTCGACCATCCAGGCCGGCGTCTGCACCTGCGTGTTCACGCCACGCACCACACGGCCGCTGAACCGGCCGCACAGATCGGCGGCTTCCACGCGCACGGGCAGGCGCTCGGCCAGCGCCACGGGCGCAGCCGGGAAGCTCGGCGCCTGCAGCGGTGCACCCGTGATGGCCGAGAGCTCGCGCGCAATGCCGTACACGCTCAGGCAGTGCGCCAGGTTGGGCGTGAGCTTGAGCGTGAACAGCATGTCGTCGAGCGCGAGCTGTTCGCGGATGTCGCGCCCCACCACGGCGTCGGCCGGCAGTTCGAGCAGGCCGCCATGGTCTTCCGAGAGCTTGAGCTCGCGCGCCGAGCACAGCATGCCCTGGCTTTCCACGCCGCGCAGCTTGCCGAGCTTGATCGCAAAGGGTTTGCCGTCGTCACCGGGCGGCAGTTCGGCGCCCACGAGCGCGCACGGCACCTTGATGCCCACGCGCGCATTGGGCGCGCCGCACACGATGTTGAGCAGGGCGCCCTGCCCCACGTCCACCTGGCACACGCGCAGGCGATCGGCGTTCGGGTGCTGCTCGGCGGCCTTGATCTCGCCCACCACGACCTTGGAGAACGGCGGGGCCACGGGGCGAAGCTCCTCGACCTCGAGCCCGGCCATGGTGAGGGTGTCGGCGAGTTGCTGGCTGGTCAGCGGCGGATTGCAGAAGGCGCGCAGCCAGGATTCGGGGAATTGCATGGTGGTCGCTTGTCGGCTGGTCGGCTTATCGGAACTGGCTGAGGAAACGCACGTCGCCGTCGAAGAACAGGCGCAGGTCGTTCACGCCATAGCGCAGCATGGTCAGGCGGTCGGGCCCCATACCGAAGGCAAAGCCGATGTAGCGCTCGGGGTCGAGGCCCATGTTGCGCACCACGTTCGGGTGCACCTGGCCCGAGCCTGCCACCTCGAGCCAGCGCCCGGCCAGCGGGCCGCTCTGGAACTGGATGTCGATCTCGGCGCTGGGCTCGGTGAACGGGAAGAAGCTCGGCCGGAAGCGCAGCACCAGGTCTTCGCTCTCGAAGAAGGTGCGGCAGAAATCGGTGAAGACGACCTTGAGGTCCTTGAAGCTCACGTTCTCGCCGATCCACAGGCCTTCGCACTGGTGGAACATGGGCGAGTGCGTGGCATCGCTGTCGACGCGGTAGGTGCGGCCCGGCGCGATCACGCGGATCTCGGGCATGCCCTGCCCCGCGTCGAGCGCCGCGCGGTGGCGCTTGACGTGCTGCACCGCGTGGCGGATCTGCATCGGGCTGGTGTGCGTGCGCAGCAGGTTGGGCGCCTTGGCCGAACCGCCTTCGACGTAGAAGGTGTCGTGCATGGAACGCGCCGGGTGGTCCTCGGGCGTGTTCAGCGCGGTGAAGTTGAACCAGTCGGACTCGATCTCGGGGCCGTCGGCGACCTCGAAGCCCATGGAACCGAAGATGGCCTCGATGCGTTCGAGCGTGAGGCTCACCGGGTGCAGCCCACCCGCGCCGCGCTGGCGGCCCGGCAGGCTCACGTCCAGCGCCTCGGCCTTGAGCTGGGCCTGCAGTTCGGCGTCGGCCAGGGCCTGGCGGCGCTCGGTGAGTGCGGCCTCGACGGCCTGCTTGGCGACGTTGATCGCGGCACCGCGCGTCTTCTTTTCGTCGACCGACAGCGCCCCCATGCCCTTCATGAGCTCGGTGATGCGGCCGGCCTTGCCGAGGTAACGGGCCTTGGCGTTCTCCAGCTCGGCCGGCGTGGCGGCCTGCGCGAATTCGGCGCGCGCGCTGTGAACCAGGGAGTCCAACTCGTTCATGCGATGGGTGTCCGATGCAATGAAAAAAGGGCTGAAGCCGGCGGGTGACCCCTCAAGCCTCAACCCTTTCGAACGGCCGCGGGCGGACAGGCCGCCCGGCCGGGGATCAAGCGTTGGCCAGCTTGGCTTTGACCTGCTCCACGATGCTGCCGAAAGCCGCGGGATCGTTGACGGCCAGGTCGGCGAGGACCTTGCGGTCGATCTCGATCTGGGCCTTCTTCAGACCGTTGGCGAACTGGCTGTACGTCAGGCCGTTGGCGCGTGCACCGGCGTTGATACGGGCGATCCACAGTTGGCGGAACACACGTTTCTTGGTGCGGCGGTCGCGGTAGGCGTACTGGCCGGCCTTCATCACCGCCTGTTTGGCGATGCGGAAGACGTTACCGCGGCGGCCGCGGAAACCTTTGGCGAGGGCCAGAACTTTCTTGTGTCGGGCGCGAGCCGTGACACCACGTTTGACGCGAGGCATGTTGCTTCTCCTTGTTCGTCGTGATTACAAGCCAGCCTTACAGCCCGGCGAAAGGCAGCATCTGCGCCATGTGACCCATGTTGGTCTCATGCACATTCACCGCACCCCGCAGGTGGCGCTTGTTCTTGGTGGTCTTCTTGGTCAGGATGTGACGCTTGAAGGCTTGACCGCGCTTGACGGTGCCACCGGGACGAACGCGAAAACGCTTCTTCGCGCTGCTCTTGGTCTTCATCTTGGGCATTGGAATGCTCCTTTTGAATTGTGCTCGTGAGGCGCCCGCGGCAACGAACCGCGGTCTTGATGGGCCCCGAGCCACTTTTGTCGCCGCCCCTTGCGGGGCTGCGTTCGGCGCTCACCTTGCGGCGGGCGCCTCGATCGGCCGAGGGACCAACCTCGACCGATCAATCGGATGCTTCGCCGGCTCAGGCCGCCGAAGGCGTGGCCGCGGGCGTTGCCGCCTCGGCCGCTTTGTTCTGTCCGCCCGCCTTCTTGCGGCTCGGCGCGATCATCATGATCATCTGCCGGCCTTCGAGCTTGGGGAACTGCTCCACCACGATCGTGTCGCCGAGGTCGTTGCGGATGCGGTCCAGCAGTGCCAGACCCAGTTCCTGGTGCGTGATCTCGCGGCCGCGGAAGCGCAGCGTGATCTTGCACTTGTCGCCCTCATCGAGAAAGCGCCGGATGTTGCGCATCTTGATGTTGTAGTCGCCGTCGTCGGTGCCAGGGCGGAACTTGATTTCCTTGATCTCGATGACCGTCTGCTTGGCTTTCGCTTCGGCCGCCTTTTTCTGTTCCTGGTACTTGAACTTGCCGTAGTCCATCAGGCGGCACACCGGCGGGTTGGCCGTGGCCGCGATCTCCACGAGATCGACGTCGAGCTCGCCGGCCATGCGAAGGGCCTCTTGCAAGCTCACGATGCCCAGCGGCTCGTTTTCGGGGCCGTTGAGGCGGACCTCGGGGGCCATGATTTCCCGGTTCAGGCGGTGCGCACGTTCTTCACGCTGGCGGCGGTCGCGAAAGTTGGTAGCGATGGTTGCTTCCTTGGAAAGGGGCGGTTGATGGAATCAAAAGCGGCCTTGCGGCCGCGGGGTGTACGCGTCGAGCGCGGCGACAGCGGGTCGGTGCCCGGGCGCGAGCGGCTTTGCGCTCAGGCCTTGGAGGACACCGTGTTGGCCACCAGTTCGGAGAAAGCCTCCAGGGGCATGACCCCGAGGTCTTTGTTGCCCCGGGCCCGCACCGCCACCGCACCAGCAGCCTTCTCCTTGTCGCCCACAACGGCAATGAAAGGCAGCTTTTGCAACGCGTGCTCCCGGATTTTATACGTAATTTTCTCGTTGCGCAGGTCGGTCGTGACCCTAAGCCCTTGATTCTGCAGAGCTTTCGCGACGTCACGACAGTAATCCGCCTGCGAATCCGTGATGTTGAGCACCGCCACCTGCACCGGCGCCAGCCAGGCGGGCAGCGCCCCGGCGTGCTGCTCGATCAGGATGCCGATGAAACGCTCGAGGCTGCCCACGATGGCGCGGTGCAGCATGATGGGCCGGTGGCGCGAACCGTCTTCGCCCACGAACTCGGCGTCGAGGCGCTCGGGCAGGTTGGGGTCCACCTGGATCGTGCCGCACTGCCACTGCCGTCCCAGCGCGTCCTTCAGCGTGTACTCGATCTTGGGCCCGTAGAAGGCGCCCTCGCCCGGCAGGTACTCGAACTCGCAGCCCGACGCGCGCAGGCCCTCGGCCAGCGCGGCTTCGGCGCGGTCCCAGCTCTCCTCGGTGCCGATGCGCTTCTCAGGACGCGTCGAGAGCTTGTAAAGGATCTCGGTGAAGCCGAAGTCCTTGTAGACCTTCTGCAGCAGCGCGGTGAAGGCCGTCACCTCGGACTGGATCATGTCCTCGGTGCAAAAGATGTGGCCGTCGTCCTGGGTGAAACCGCGCACACGCATGATGCCGTGCAGGCCGCCCGTGGGCTCATTGCGGTGGCAGGCACCGAACTCGCCGTAGCGCAGTGGCAGATCGCGGTAGCTCTTGATGCCCTGCTTGTAGATGAGGATGTGGCCCGGGCAGTTCATCGGCTTGAGCGCGTACTCGCGCTTCTCCGATTCCGTGGTGAACATGTTCTCTCGGTACTTGTCCCAGTGGCCGGTCTTTTCCCACAGCGACTTGTCGAGGATCTGCGGGCCCTTGACCTCCTGGTAGCCGTTGTCTCGGTACACGCGGCGCATGTACTGCTCCACTTCCTGCCAGATCGCCCAGCCCTTGGGGTGCCAGAACACCGTGCCCGGCGAGTGCTCGTCGAGGTGGAACAGGTCGAGTTCGCGGCCGAGCTTGCGGTGGTCGCGCTTCTCGGCCTCTTCGAGCATGGTCAGGTACTGCTGCAGGTCTTCCTTGCTGGCCCAGGCCGTGCCGTAGATGCGTTGCAGCATCTCGTTGCGGTGGTCGCCGCGCCAGTAGGCACCGGCCACCTTCATGAGCTTGAAGTGCTTGAGCTTCCCCGTGCTGGGCACGTGGGGGCCGCGGCACAGATCTTCGAAGCCGCCCTCGCGGTACAGGCTCACGTCTTCGTTGGCCGGAATGCTGGCGATGATCTCGGCCTTGTAGTGCTCGCCCATGGCCTTGAAGTGCGCCACGGCCTCGTCGCGCGGCAGCACGCGGCGCTCGACCTTCTCGTCCTTGGCGGCGAGTTCGGCCATGCGCTTTTCGATCGCGGCCAGGTCCTCGGGCGTGAAGGGGCGCTTGTACGAGAAGTCGTAGTAGAAGCCGTTGTCGATCACCGGGCCGATGGTCACCTGGGCGTCGGGGTAGAGCTCTTTGACGGCATAGGCCAGCAGGTGGGCCGTGGAGTGGCGGATCATCTCCAGGCCATCGGCATCCTTGGCGGTCACGATGGCCAGCGAGGCATCGCGGTCGATGGTGAAGCTGGTGTCGACCAGCTTGCCGTCCACCTTGCCGCCGAGCGCGGCCTTGGCCAGGCCGGCGCCGATCGACGCGGCCACGTCGGCCACGGTGACCGGGGCGGGAAAGCTGCGTTGCGAACCGTCGGGAAGCGTGATCTGGGGCATGGTGCGGGTCCGGAAAAACAAAAAGCGCGGCAGGGGCCGCGCTTTCGTGGGGGAGAAGGGAGGGGATCGGGCAGGCGCGAACTGCTGGCCTCAAAGGGCCACGGAGAAGATCTCCTGAGTTCGCGGTGTCATAACCGACATGCCTTTCTCGTTCTTGCTGATTGCGAAAGACGGGAATTGTCCCACAAACTCCGCGCATGACGCTGCGCACCGCCTCGCTGGCCTTGGTCCTCGCCACGCTCCTGAGCGCCTGCGCACAGGCGCCCGCCCCCACCGGCCCGCTGGGCATCGCCTTCGTGACCGTGCCCGCCGGCACGTTCGACATGGGCAGCGACGAGCCCGTGGACACGCTCGCCGCCGCCTACCCCGGCCTGGAGCGCTCGCGCTTCGAGGGACTGACCGACGAAGCCCCCGTGCACCGCGTGCGCATCACGCGCGCCTTCGAGATGAGCCGGCACGAGGTGACGGTGGGCCAGTTCCGCGCCTTCCTGCAGCGATCGGGCCACGTGCCCGAGTCGATCGCCGATGGCACCGGTGGCTACGGCTACAACCCCGGCTACGACCCGGCCACCACCGCCCGGCGCGACGCCTTCGAAGGCCGCCAGCCGCGCTACTCGTGGCAGAACCCCGGCTTCCCCCAAGGCGATGACCACCCGGTGGTCAACGTGACCTGGAACGACGCCATGGCCCTGGCGCGCTGGCTCTCGGCCCAGGACGGCCGCACCTACCGCCTGCCCACCGAGGCCGAATGGGAGTACGCCTGCCGCGCCGGCGGCAACGGGCGCTACCAGCACGGCAACGAACCCGAAGGGCTGCTGCGTGCGGGCAACACCTTCGATCAGGACGCCGCCGCGAACTGGCCGGCCTGGCGCGAACGCGCCCTGCCCGGCCGCGACGGCCACGCCTTCACCGCGCCCGTGGGCTCGTTCGCGCCCAACGCCTTCGGCCTGCACGACATGCATGGCAACGTGTGGGAATGGGTGTCCGACTGGTATGGCGAAGACTATTACGCGCGCTCGCCCACCAACGACCCCACCGGCCCGGCCGACGGCAATGTGAAAGTGCGCCGCGGCGGTTCGTGGCACACCTGGCCGCTCTACACGCGCTGTGCGTTCCGCAACTGGAACACGGTGCAGACGCGCTACCCGCTCGTGGGCATCCGGCTGGTGCGCGAACGGCCAGCGCCCCGCTGATCGCGGGATTGAGGGCCTCGGCCCTTACTGCGCGCCGACCTTGACCTCGGGCGCAGCCGCCGGCGGATCCAGCGGCTCGAGCAGGCTCTTGGGCGGGTTCTTCTTGAGCTCGCCCGCGAACACCACCTGCTCGGGGCTCATGCACTCGTCGGCCACGCGCCGGCCGAGCTTCTGGCTCATGAGCATGGACTTGTTGCCCAGCTGCAGCCAGAGTGCGCCGCGCTTGGGATCTTCGAGCCGGATCGCGCCGGTGCGGCTTTCCACCGGGTGCATGTAGAAGCGCCCGCCGCTGCCGCCGCTCACCTGCACCACGAAAAAGCCGGCCCGCTTGGCCGGCGTCACCTGCACCGAGGCGCCGAGCTCGCAGGGCATCTTGCCCACGTACACGCGCTGCGCGATGGCCAGATCCGCCTCGCTGAGCGTGACCGAACTGTCCTCTTCGATCGGCGTCATTTCTTCGACCGCCTTGGCGGCCGAGCGCGCGAGCGGCGCTTTGGCGGGTTTGGACGCAGCGGGCTTCGCGTCCGGGGCTGTGGTTTGCGCCACGGCCGCCAAAGGGGTGAAGGCCAGGGCGCTCAGGGTAAGGGCAAAGGGCAGCAGTTTCATGGGGCGCGAGTCTGCCCGTTTGCAGGCCGAACGGGTGTTCGCAGTTGTTTCGCCCGCCCAAAAAAATGCCGCCCCGAAGGGCGGCTTTGTCTCCTCAACCTTGACGGTCGGATCCGGCTCAGTGGAACTGCTCTTCCTCGGTCGAGCCGGTCAGCGCTTTCACGCTCGACGAGCCACCCTGGATCACGGTGGTCACGTCGTCGAAGTAACCCGCGCCCACTTCCTGCTGGTGCGACACGAAGGTGTAGCCCTGCTCGCGCGCCTTGAATTCGGGCTCCTGCACCATCTCGGTGTAGTGCTTCATGCCTTCGCCGCGGGCATAGGCGTGGGCGAACTGGAAGGTGTTGAACCAGTTGATGTGGATGCCGGCCAGCGTGATGAACTGGTACTTGTAGCCCAGCGCCGACAGCTCGTCCTGGAACTTGGCGATCGTCTTGTCGTCGAGGTTCTTCTTCCAGTTGAACGAGGGCGAGCAGTTGTAGCTGAGCAGCTTGCCCGGGCTCTTGGCGTGCACGGCCTGCGCGAATTCGCGCGCGAAGCCCAGGTCGGGCGTGCCGGTTTCGCACCACACCAGGTCGGCGTAGGGCGCGTAGGCCACACCGCGGCTGATGGCCTGCTCGAGGCCATTCTTCACGCGGTAGAAGCCTTCCTGCGTGCGCTCGCCGGTCAGGAACGGCTTGTCGTTGGCGTCGTGGTCGCTGGTGATGAGGTTGGCGGCCTCGGCGTCGGTGCGGGCCAGCACGATGGTGGACACGCCCATCACGTCGGCGGCAAAACGCGCGGCGATCAGCTTCTCGATGGCTTCTTGCGTGGGCACGAGCACCTTGCCGCCCATGTGGCCGCACTTCTTCACGGCCGCCAGCTGGTCTTCGAAGTGCACGCCCGCGGCACCGGCGGCGATCATGTTCTTCATGAGCTCGAAGGCGTTGAGCACGCCGCCGAAGCCAGCTTCCGCGTCGGCCACGATCGGCAGGAAGTAGTCGATGAACTCGGCGCTGCCCGGCTCGATGCCGCGGCTCCACTGGATCTCGTCGGCGCGCTTGAAGGTGTTGTTGATGCGGCGGACCATGGTCGGCACCGAGTCGTACGCGTAGAGCGACTGGTCGGGGTACATGGTTTCGCTGGTGTTGCCATCGGCGGCGACCTGCCAGCCCGAGAGGTACACGGCTTCCAGGCCGGCCTTGGCCTGCTGCATGGCCTGGCCCGCGGTGATGGCACCGAAGGCGTTCACGTAGCCCTTCTTGGCGCCGCCGTTGATCTTTTCCCACAGCTTCTCGGCACCGCGCTTGGCCAGGGTGTGCTCGATGTTCATGCTGCCGCGCAGGCGCACCACATCGGCGGCGCTGTAGCCGCGCTTGATGCCTTTCCAACGGGGGTTCGTCGCCCAGTCTTTCTCCAGGGCTTCGATCTGCTGAGCGCGGCTGAGCTGCTCGGTGAGGGATTGGGGCATGGAAACTCTCCTTGGGTTGGTGAAAACGGAGGCCTCGCTGCGGGATGCAAGGGCGGTGCCTGTGCCACCACTGTATGTCTTATAGAAGACCCGCAAGAGCTCTTGTGTCTTATATAAGACAAATATTTTTTCATTGAAAATCAAAGGCAAACAAGCTCGATTTTTCAATGCGGAATCCAGTTTCCCATATCAAGAAATTTTTGCGCGGCGCAGCATGACGACGGTTCACGATATGAAAAGCCGATTCCTCATCGCGAAAGCCCATGCCCGGCCTGAGGCATCATGCGCACCTCCTCCGTGCAAGCCGCTCCCTCTGTGACCTCCCTTCAACGCGCCACGGCCTACGCCAGCCTGGGCCTGAGCATGGCGCTCGTGGGCAGCTACGTCGCGCTGTCCAAGCCCCTGGTGGCCGTGTTCCCCGTGTTCCTGCTCGCCTGGTTGCGCTTTGGCATCGGCGCCGTGGCCATGGCGCACTGGCTGCGCAAACCCGCCGACGAACCACCGATCGCGCCGCGCACGCGCGTGCTGCTGTTCCTCGAGTCCTTCCTGGGCAACTTCCTGTTTTCCGTTTGCATGCTGTTCGGCGTGAGCATGACCACCGCGGTCGCCGCGGGCGTGGTGATGTCGTCCATCCCGGCGGTGGTTGCAATCCTGAGCTGGGTCTTCCTGCGCGAGCGCATCGGGCGGCGTACCGCCGCGGGCATCGCCTGCGCGGCGCTGGGCATCGGCTTGTTCTCGCTCGACAAGGGTGGCGCGGGCGCGGCGGTGGACGGCGGCCGCGCCCTGTGGGGCAACCTGCTGGTGTTCGCGGCCGTGGTGTGCGAGGCCTCTTACGTGGTGATCGGCAAACGCCTCACCGAGGGCCTGGGGCCCAAGCGCATCTCGGCGCTGATCAACCTCTGGGGCCTGGCGCTGGTCACGCCCATGGGGCTCTGGGCCGCGCTCGCGTTCGACTTCAGCGCCGTGGCGGCGCCCGTGTGGCTGCTGCTGGTGTTCTACGGCCTGGCAGCCAGCGTGTGGACCGTGTGGCTCTGGATGACCGGCCTCAAGACCGTGCCCGCCTCGCAGGCCGGCGTGTTCACCGTGATGCTGCCGATCAGCGCCGCGCTCATCGGCGTGCTGTTCATGGGCGAGCGGCTCACGCCGCTGCAGTTGCTGGCTTTCGGCATCGCGCTGCTCGGGCTGCTGCTGGCCACCCTGCCCTCGCGCGCGCCGCGCTGAGGCTCAGGCCGCCCCGGGCGCGCACCACAGGCCGCTCGGCTGGGTGATGCCCATCCACAGCGCCCAGCCCGAGGCCAGCATCAGCACCAGCCCGGCGAGGCGTATGCCCATGCCGCCGCTGCGCCAGTCGCCCAGGCGCAGCAACAGCCAGGGCCCGGCCAGCAGCGACACCGAGGTGCCGAGCGCGAACAGCGCCATCACGCCCGCACCTTCGAGGGCATTGGCGCTCAACGCCGCCACCAGCAGCGCCGAATACAGCAGGCCGCACGGCATCAGCGCCCAGCCGAACCCGAGCACGTAGGGCGCGCGCGGCCCGAGCGCGGCCATGGCCGGGCGCGCCTTGCGCCATACGCCCTGCCCGAGCCGATCGACCCAGGCCGGCTGGCGCGCCTGCCACAGCAGCACGGCGCCCAGCAGCAGGGCCGCCACATGGAACATGGTCCACACCGGGCGCAGCACGGCGCTGTGCTCGCCCACCCAGGCCAGACCCTGCACCGAGCCGCCCGCGAGGGCGCCCATGAGCGCATAACCCGCGATCCGGCTGCCCTGGAAGGCCAGCAGGGCCTGCGTGCTGCGCGGCGCCGCGGCGCGTGAAATGCCGGCGCAGGCCGCGCCGCACATGGCCACGCAGTGGGGTCCGCCCACGAGGCCCATGAGCAGTGCGGTGATGGCCAACGAACCCGTCATGCTCAGAGGATGCGCGAGAACCGGGCCCGGTCCTGGTCCACCTGCAGGTGGCGGTCGAAGACCATCGCGATCGCGCGCACCAGGTACCAACCGCGCTCGGTCACGTGCACGCCGGCGTCGTCGATGCGCACCAGGCCCTGTTCGGCGAAGTCCTCGAGCTGCTCGAGCTCGCGCGCGAAATAGCGGCGGCTGTCCACCAGGTGGCCCTGGTCGATGGATTCGTACAACAGCACGCCCTGGCACATGATGGACATGATGACCGCGCGGCGCATGAGGTCGTCGCGCGAGAGCGCGAGGCCGCGCACGATGGGCAGCCGCCCCTGGTCGAGCAGGTCCACGTACTCATCGAGCGTCTTGGCGTTCTGGCTGTAGGTCGCGCCCACGCGGCCGATGGCCGACACGCCGAGCGCGATCAGGTCGCAGTCGGGCTGGGTGCTGTAGCCCTGGAAGTTGCGGTGCAGCCGGCCCTGGCGCTTGGCCACGGCCAGCGCGTCGTCGGGCAGCGCGAAGTGGTCCATGCCCACGTAAACGTAGCCCGCCTCGCCGAGCGCGTCGAGCGAGGCCGAAAGCATGGCGAGCTTGTCGGCCGCACCGGGCAGTTCGGCCGACACGATGCGCCGCTGCGGCTTGAAGCGCGCAGGCAGGTGCGCGTAGCCATACAGGGCCACGCGGTCGGGCCGCAGTTCGGCGAGTTGCGCCAGCGTGCGCCGGAACGACTCGGGCGTCTGCAGGGGCAGGCCGTAGATCAGGTCCACGTTCACCGATTCGAAACCGATGCGGCGCGCCGCGGCCATGAGCTCGAACACCTGCGAGGCGGGCTGGATGCGGTGCACGGCCTTCTGCACCGCGGGGTCGAAGTCCTGCACGCCGAAGCTCAGGCGGTTGAAACCCAGGCGCTGCAGCGTCTGCAGGCGCGTGGCGTTCACGGTGCGCGGATCAACCTCGATCGAGTACTCACCACCCGGCACCAGCCGGAAGTGGCGCTTGAGCATGGCCATCAGGTCTTCGAGCTCGGCGTCGGACAGGAAGGTGGGTGTGCCGCCGCCCAGGTGCAGCTGGGACACCGACTGCCCCGAGCCCAGGTGCTCGATCTGCAGCTCGAGCTCGCGCGAGAGGTGACGCAGGTACTCGGCGCCGCGCGAATGGTGTTTGGTGATGACCTTGTTGCAGGCGCAGTAGTAACAGACCGATTCGCAGAAGGGCACGTGCACGTAGACCGACAGCGGCAGCGCGAGCGAGCCCGCGCGGCGCTGCTCCAGGGCCTGGCGGTAGTCCTGCTCGGTGAAGGCTTCGACGAAACGGTCGGCCGTGGGGTACGAGGTGTAGCGAGGCCCCGGCACGTCGTAGCGCTTGAGCAGGTCGTCGGAAATGGCGTGGCTCACGGAAGACTTTGGTGATGTAGACGGGCCCACTGTGCCCCAGGGCCTGTGGGGAAGGTTTGATCCGCGTCAATCGCACGCGCCGAAACGGTGTCTCTAGGGGTATGCTCGGGCTTGTTGAGGGAAATCATCACATGCTTATGGACGTCCATCGCATCAAAGTGGCCTGTTCGGGCTGCAATCTGCGCGAGTTGTGCCTGCCCATGGGTCTCAACCCCGACGAGATGGACAAGCTCGACCACCTCGTCTCCACGCGCAAGCGCATCAAGCGCGGCGATGCGCTGTTCTCCGCGGGCGACAGCTTCACCTCGCTCTATGCCGTGCGCTCGGGCTTCTTCAAGACCCGCGTCACCAGCCCCGACGGCCGCGACCAGGTCACGGGCTTTCAGATGG
The DNA here is from genome assembly GCF_049843535.1 of Hydrogenophaga sp. T2. NCBI lineage: Bacteria > Pseudomonadati > Pseudomonadota > Betaproteobacteria > Burkholderiales > Comamonadaceae > Hydrogenophaga > Hydrogenophaga sp. T2. Next base: position 200,518 of record NZ_JBBHZJ010000004.1, read on the forward strand.
CGGGCGAGATCATCGGCCTCGACGGCATCGTCAACGACCGCCACTCGTGCGACGCCGTGGCGCTCGAAGACGCCGAGGTCTGTGTGATGCCCTTCGACGAGGTCGAGGCGCTGTCGCGCGAGTTCACCACGCTGCAGCACCACGTGCACCGCATCATGAGCCGCGAGATCGTGCGCGACCACAGCGTGATGCTGCTGCTGGGCAGCATGCGCGCCGAGGAGCGCCTCGCGGCCTTCCTGCTCAACCTGGTGCAGCGCCTGCAGGCGCGCGGTTTTTCGCCGTCCGAGTTCAACCTGCGCATGACGCGCGAGGAGATCGGCAGCTACCTGGGCATGAAGCTCGAAACCGTCAGCCGCACGTTCTCGAAGTTCGTCGACGACGGCGTGATCGAGGTCAAGCAGCGCTACGTGCACATCAAGGACACCGAGGCGCTGCGGCGCATCGTGAACCCTCAGACCTGCGGCTGATCCTCGGCCGGTGCGACCAGCACCGCGGTGAGCGCCCCCGCGACCGCGATGACGGCCCAGAAAACAAAAAAGCTCACCGTGTAGACCGCGGCGCGCGACCACTCCAGCGCCTGGCCGTGCCAGTGCAGCTGGCCCGGGTCGACCAGGGCGAACACCAGCATCTCGAGCACCCCGGCCAGCAGGAAGGCCGGCCAGGCCACCGCCATCCAGCGCCGCACGTTCATGCTCAGGGCTCCCGTGCCACCGGGGAGGCGGCGTGGTTGCGCGCCTGGTGCGCGGGTTGCAGCTTGATGAGCGCTGCTTCGCGCTCGGCGCCCTGCAGCGCACGGGCCTGCTGCAGCGTGGCCTCGTACTCGCCCTTGTCGATCACGGGGTCGGCGCCGTGGACGGCGATGACGGCGGTGGCGATGGCCGCCACCACCACGGCCAGCGGCCCGCCCACGACCAGCCACATGGGGCCCACGCGCCACCAGGGCACGGGGTGGGTGACAGCGTTCGGTTCGGCGTTCATGGTTTTCTCCTGGACATTCAGCGGGGCACGAGGAAGGTGGTCTTCTCGCGCACCTGCAGGCCGGCCTCCTGCGGCGCGCTCACGTCGAAGACGATGGGGTGCGAGCCGCTGCCGGCCGCGCCCGGCGGCAACTGCACCCGCGCGGCCACTGAGCGCACCTCGGCCGGGTCGACCTGCACCAGCGCGTCGGACGCGAGTTCGATGCCCGGCAGGCCTTCGACCCGGACGCGGTAAGTCTGAGGGGCTTCGGTGGCGTTCATGATCTGCAGCCGGTAGACATTCTCGATGCGGCCCTGCCCCACCTCGCGCGCCAGCGCGCCGCGGTCGCGGATCACGTCGACCTTGAGCGGCACACGCAGCGCCAGGCTACCGAGCACCGCGAGCGTGATCGCGGCCAGGATGCCCCCGTACACCAGCACGCGCGGGCGCAGCGCGCGGCGCAGCATCTGCGCACGGCTCCATCCCTCGGCCAGCCCGTTCTGGGTGGTGTAACGGATCAGCCCGCGCGGGTAGCCCACCTTGTCCATCACGTCGTCGCACACGTCGATGCACGCGCCGCAGCCGATGCATTCGTACTGCAGGCCCTTGCGGATGTCGATGCCCGTGGGGCAGACCTGCACGCACAGCGTGCAGTCCACGCAGGCACCCAGGCCCAGGGCCTGGGGATCGGCCTTCTTGCTGCGCGCCCCTCGCGGCTCGCCACGCCGGGCGTCGTAGGTCACGATCATCGTGTCCTTGTCGAACATCGCGCTCTGGAAGCGCGCGTAAGGGCACATGTACTTGCACACCTGCTCGCGCAGGAAGCCGGCATTGCCATAGGTGGCGAAGCCGTAGAACAGCACCCAGAAGGTCTGCCAGGGCCCGAGCGCGAACGCGGCCACCAGCCCCGCGAGCTCGCGAATGGGCGTGAAGTAGCCGACGAAGGTGAAGCCGGTCCACAGGCCCACCGCGGCCCACAGGCCGTGCTTGAGCGCCTTCTTGCCGATCTTGGCCGCGCTCAGCGGCGCGGCGTCCAGGCGCAGGCGCGCGCTGCGGTCGCCCTCCACGCGGCGCTCGATCCACAGAAACATCTCGGTGTAGACCGTCTGCGGGCAGGCGTAGCCGCACCACAGGCGGCCGGCCACCGCGGTGAACAGGAACAGCGCGAGCGCCGAGATGACCAGCAGCCCCGTGAGGTAGATGAAGTCCTGCGGGTAGAGCACCAGCGGGAAGATGAAGAAGCGCCGCGCCTCGAGGTCGAACAGCACGGCCTGGCGCCCGTTCCACTGCAGCCAGGGCAGGCCGTAGAACAGCAGCTGGGTGGCCCAGACCAGGGCCCAGCGCCACTTCGAGAACAGGCCCGAGACCGAGCGCGGATGGATCTTCTGGCGCGAGGCGTAGAGCGAGACCATCACCTCCTCGTCGCCCACGCCCGGGGTCACGGGCACGGGCTGGATGGGGATGACGCGCGGTTTGCCTGCGTCGGCCGGCTGACTCATGACACGCTCACTGGGCAGGACGGTTCGACAGGCCCCAGACGTAGGCGGTCAGCACGTGGATCTGGTCGGCCGTGAGCAGCTGGTTCTGCGCCGGCATGTGGTTGCTGATGCCCTTGGTCACCGCGCGCACCACCGCCTCTTCGCCCCAGCCGTGCAGCCAGATGTCGTCGGTGAGGTTGGGCGCGCCGATGGCGGTGTTGCCCTTGCCGTTGGCGCCGTGGCAGGCGGCGCAGGCCGCGAACTTGGCCTGGCCCTGCGAGGCGCGCAGCGCATCGTGCGGGCTGCCCGAGAGGCTGAGCACGTAGTGCGCCAGGTTGCGCACGTCCTCGGCGCTGCCCACGGCAGCGGCCATGGGCGGCATCATGGCCTGGCGGCCCTCGGTGATGGTCTTGGTGATGGTGGCGGGATCGCCGCCGTGCAGCCAGTCGCTGTCGGTGAGGTTGGGGAAGCCCTTGGAGCCGCGCGCGTCCGAGCCGTGGCACTGGGCGCAGTTGTTCATGAACAGGCGCTCGCCGATGGCCATGGCCTTGGCGTCGCCCGCGAGTTTTTCAGGGGGCTGGCCGCGGAACTCGGCGTACAGCGGCGCGATGGCCGCCTGCTGGCGCTGCACCTCGGCCGTGTGCTGGCCCTGCGAGCTCCAGCCCAGCACGCCCGCGTAGCGGCCGAACATGGGATACAGCAGGCCGTAGGCCAGCGCAAAGACCACGGTGATGACGAAGAGGTACACCCACCACTTGGGCAGCGGGTTGTTGAGTTCGCGCAGGTCCTCGTCCCAGACGTGACCGGTGGTGTTGTCCTGGTGCGCCTTGACCTTGGCCTTGCCGCTGATCCACAGCAGCAGGGCGCAGGCGATGATGCTGACCAGCGTGAGGCCGGCCACGTAGAGATGCCAGAAGTCGCTAGTGAAGTCGCTCATGATCTTGTTCTCTCATTCGTCCTGGAACGGCAGCCGGGCGGCCTCGTCGAAGCGCGCCTGGTTGCGGCGCGACCAGGCCCAGGCCACGATGCCCACGAACACGCCCAGGCTGATCACCGTGACCAGCGAGCGCAGGGTGTTGATGTCCATGGCGGCCTCCCTCACTTCATCGCGGTGCCGAGCACCTGCAGGTAGGCCACCAGGGCGTCGAGTTCGGTCTTGCCCTGAACGGCTTCCACCGAGCCCTTGATCTCGTCGTCGCTGTAGGGCGCGCCCAGGCTGCGCAGCACTTCCATGCGGCGCGGCAGGCCGTCGGCCTTCACGGGCTTCTTGTCGAGCCAGGAATAGGCCGGCATGTTCGACTCGGGCACCAGGTCGCGCGGGTTGTTCAGGTGGATGCGGTGCCACTCGTCGCTGTAGCGGCCGCCCACGCGCGCCAGGTCGGGGCCGGTGCGTTTGCTGCCCCACTGGAAGGGCCGGTCGTAGACGAACTCGCCCGCCACCGAGTAGTGGCCGTAGCGCAGCGTCTCGGCCTGGAAGGGGCGGATCATCTGCGAGTGGCAGTTGTAGCAGCCCTCCTTCACGTACACGTCGCGGCCCGCGAGCTGCAGCGCGGTGTAGGGCTTCAAGCCTTCCACGGGCTGCGTGGTCGACTTCTGGAAGAACAGCGGCACGATCTCGACCAGACCGCCGACGGCGATCACCAGCACGATCAGCACGATCATGAGGAAGTTGCTGGTCTCGATCCGCTCGTGGGAGAAACCGGTGGTTTTTTCTGCATTGGCCATGGTGTGAACCTCAGGCGTGGGCGGTTTGGGCGGCAGGGATGCGCACGGGCTCGATGCGGCCCTGGCGCGCGGTCATGATGGTGTTCCACAGCATCACGCCCATGCCGGCGAGGTAGAGCACGCCACCGGCGAGGCGGATGACGTAGAAGGGGAACGTGGCCTTGACCGACTCGACGAAGGTGTAGGTGAGGCTGCCGTCGGGGTTGACCGAACGCCACATCAGGCCCTGCATCACACCGGCGATCCACATCGCGGCGATGTAGAGCACGATGCCGACGGTGGCGATCCAGAAGTGCAGCTCGATCGCGGGCACCGAGTACATCTTCTTCTGGCCGTACAGGCGCGGGATCAGGTAGTACATCGAGCCCATGGTGACCAGACCGACCCAGCCCAGCGCGCCCGAGTGCACGTGGCCGATGGTCCAGTCGGTGTAGTGCGACAGCGCGTTGACCGTCTTGATCGACATCATCGGGCCCTCGAAGGTCGACATGCCGTAGAACGAGAGCGAGACGATCAGGAAGCGCAGGATCGGGTCGTCGCGCAGTTTGTGCCAGGCGCCCGAGAGGGTCATGATGCCGTTGATCATGCCGCCCCAGCTCGGCGCGAGCAGGATCAGCGAGAACACCATGCCCACCGATTGCGCCCAGTCGGGCAGCGCGGTGTAGTGCAGGTGGTGGGGGCCCGCCCACATGTAGGTGAAGATCAGGGCCCAGAAGTGCACGATGGACAACCGGTACGAATACACCGGGCGCTCGGCCTGCTTGGGGATGAAGTAGTACATCATCCCGAGGAAGCCGGCCGTGAGGAAGAAGCCCACGGCGTTGTGGCCGTACCACCACTGCACCATCGCGTCCTGCACGCCCGCGTAGGCCGAGTAGCTCTTGAACAGGTCCACGGGCACCGCGGCGCTGTTGACGATGTGCAGCACCGCCACGGCCAGGATGAAGGCGCCGAAGAACCAGTTGGCCACATAGATGTGGCGCACCTTGCGCATGCCCACGGTGCCGAAGAACACCACCGCGTAGGCCACCCACACGGCGGCAATCAGCAGGTCGATCGGCCACTCGAGCTCGGCGTATTCCTTGCCTTGCGTGATGCCCAGCGGCAGCGTGATCGCCGCGGCCACGATCACGAGTTGCCAGCCCCAGAAGGTGAAGGCCGCCAGCGTGTCGGAGAACAGGCGCGTGTGGCAGGTGCGCTGCACCACGTAGTAGCTCGCTGCGAACAGGCCGCAGCCGCCGAAGGCAAAGATCACTGCGTTGGTGTGCAGTGGCCGCAGCCGGCCGTAGCTGAGCCATTCGATGCCCAGGTTGAGCGCGGGCCAGGTCAGCTGCGCGGCGATGATCACGCCCACCAGCATCCCCACCACGCCCCAGATCACGGTGGCGATGGCGAATTGCCGGACCACCTTGTCGTTGTAGACCGCGGCTTGCGCGGTTGCCTTGTCGTTGAAGGCCATTCGGATACTCCTCTGGATGTTGCAGAAGGAGTGTCCCCGGCGGGCCCTGGGGGCGGCTTGACTTAAGTCAAGCGCCGCTCATTCGTCCTTGAGGATCCGCTCGCCTTCGCGGTCCACGTGGTCGAACTGGCCCGCCTGCAGGGCCCACCAGAACAGGCCGATGACGCCGAACACGATCAGCACCGACAGCGGGATGAGGAGATAGAGCACGTCCATGGCGGATCCGGGGTTCAGCGGCTCAGGCGCCAGGCGTTGGCGATCACCAGCAGCGAGCTGGCGGCCATGCCCAGGCCCGCGAGCCAGGGGGGCATCCAGCCGATCAGGGCCAGCGGGATGCAGACCGCGTTGTACACCGCGGCCCAGACCAGGTTCTGGCGCACCACGCGCAGCGTGCGGCGCGCCAGCAGCAGGGTGTCGACCACGTCCATCACGCGCCCGCCCTGCACCACCGCGTCGCTGCGCGCCTGCGCCAGCGGCGCGGCGCGGCCGAGCGCGAAGGACGCGTCGGCCCAGGCCAGCACCGGCCCGTCGTTGAGGCCATCGCCCACCATGGCGATGCGCCAGCCGCGCTGTTGCAGGGCCTGCACTTCCTGCAGCTTGCGCTCGGGCGTGGCCTCGGCCAGCACGTGGTCCACGCCCACGGCCTGCGCCACGTGGTGCGCGGGCGCGGCGCGGTCGCCCGAGATCAGCCAGGTCTGGATGCCGAGCTGGCGCAGCCGCTGCACCGCGGCGCGCGCGTCTTCGCGCAGGCCTTCGCTGAAGCCGATGGTGGCCAGCCAGCCGTGGTCGTCGGCCAGGTAGGTGCGCGGGCCGTCCACGTCGAGCTCGGGCATGGTGCCGATGAACAGCGCCGAGCCCAGGCGCACGCGGCGGCCGTCGGGCAGCCGCCCCTCCACGCCCTGCCCCGGCTCTTCGCGCAGGTCTTCGAGCAGGGGCAAGGACAGCTCCGCCGGCACCGCAGCCGTCACGCCGCGCGCCACCGGGTGCAGCGAGCCGCGTGCCAGCGCCGCAGCCAGCGCCAGCACCTGGGTGCGGTCGGCCCCGGTGCGCAGGTGCAGGTCGCGCAGCACCAGGTGGTCGTGCGTGAGCGTGCCGGTCTTGTCGAACACCACCGCATTCACCGAGGCCATGGCCTCGAAGGCCTGCAGCCGGCGGATCAGCACGCCGCGGCGCGCGAGCGCGCCCGCCGAGGCCAGCATGGCCGCGGGCGTGGCGAGCGACAGCGCGCACGGGCAGGTGACGATGAGCACCGCCACCGCGATCGCCAGCGACTTCGACGGATCGATCTGCCACCAGGCGATGCCGGCCGCGGCGGCCGCGAGCATCACCAGCACCAGGAAGGGCCCGGCGATGCGGTCGGCCAGCTCGGCCAGGCGCGGCCGCTCGGTGGCGGCGCGCTCCATCAGGCGCACGATGTGGGCGTAGCGCGTGTCGGACCCCACGCGGTCGAGCCGCATGCGCGCCGGGCCCGCGAGGTTGAGGCTGCCGGCCACCAGGGCGTCACCGCAGCGGCGCGCGAGCGGGCGCGACTCGCCGGTGAGCAGGGCCTCATCGACCGTGGCGTGCGCGTCGAGCAGCACGCCGTCGCCCGGAAAGGCTTCGCCCGCGCGCACGTGCACCACGTCGCCGGCCGCGAGGCGGCGCACCGACACGGTCTCGCGCGTGCCGTCGGCGCGCTCGCGCTCGCACGAGGCAGGCAGGCGGTTGATGAGCGCGTCGAGCGCACCGGCGGTGCGTTCGCGCAGCCGCGCCTCGAGGTAACGCCCGCCGAGCAGGAAGAACACGAACATGGTGAGCGAGTCGTACCAGACCTCGTGGCCCCAGGGCCCGCTCGGGTCGAAGGTGGCGGCCGAGCTCACCAGGAAGGTCACGAGGATGCCCACCGACACCGGCGTGTCCATGCCGATGCGCCGCGCCTTGAGGTCGGCCCAGGCGCGCTGGAAGAACGGGCCGCTTGCGAAGAACACCACCGGCACGCTGATGACCCAGCTCGCCCAGCGCAGCAGCTGGCCGATGTCGGGCGGGATGTCGCCGGGCGCGGCCACGTAGGCCGGCCACGCGTACATCATGACCTGCATCATGCAGAAGCCGGCCACGAACAGGCGCCACAGCGCCTGGCGCGTCTCGCGCAGGCGCTGGTCGATGGACAGGGCCTGCTGCAGCGGCAACAGGCGGTAACCCCGTTCGCCCACGCGCGCGGCCAGTTCGGACAGGCGCGTGACCGCCGGGTCCCAGCGCAGTTGCAGGCGGCGCGTGGCCGCGTGCACGCGCGCGAGCACCACACCGGGCACACCGTCGAGCGCGCCCTCGATCGCGTCGGCGCAGGCCGCGCAGTACATGCCCTGCACCACCAGCACCGATTCGCGCTGGCCCGTGCACGCGCCTTCCGCCTCCACCGCTTCGGTGAAGGCCGACTGCTCGACCGGGTCGTCGAGCACCGCGAAATCGTCGTTGACCGTCAGCGGCCCCCGGTGGTCGCTCAACCAGGTGGCGGAACTCATGGGGTGGAGCTTAGTCGCATGGGCGGGAACACCGATTGATGTAAGTCAACCCTGCCAGGCGGCCTTCGGCGGTACGCTGAAGGCCTCAATCCCAACCCACCGAGGAGAAGCTCCATGTACAAGCGCATTCTGGTCGCCACCGATGGCTCGAAACTTTCGCAGAAGGCCGTGGACCACGCCCTGTCGCTGGCCGACATGACCGGTGCCGAAGTCGTGGCGCTCAAGGTGGTGCCGCGCTACCCGCAGTCGTACTTCGAGGGCGGCGTGGCACTGCCGGCCAGCGAGGTGGCGCGGGTGGAGAAGCAGTGGCACGACGAGGCCATGGCCACGGTGACGGCGATCAAGTCGGCCGGTCAGAAGCGCGAGGTGAAGGTCAAGCCGGTCACGGCCAAGAGCGATCTGGTGTCCGAGGCCATCATCGGCACCGCCAAGCGCCAGAAGTGCGACCTGATCGTGATGGCCTCGCACGGCCGGCGCGGTATCAAGCGGCTGCTGCTGGGCAGCGAGACCCAGCAGGTGCTCACGCACTCGCATGTGCCGGTGCTTGTTTTGCGCTGATGCTTGAATGAAGCATTTCTCTCGTTGCACCTCGCGCACGCTCGCGATCGCCGGGTACACCACTCCGCGGCTGTCCCCTGCCCAGGGCTGCGCCCTGGTCTCCTCCTTTATGCCGCTGCGTGGCGCACCCGGCGCTCGCGAGCTGAAGTCGCGGCAGGGGTGAAGTCCGGCGAGCGCCAGCGAGGGCGGCGGCGAGCAGGGGGGAGGCTGTAGCGAAATAAAGGAGGAGGACGGCGCAGCCGTCCGGGGGACATTCGCGGAAGCCTTCCCCTGAACGCCGCCGGCCGGTGCAGCCGGCGACGATTCAGGCAAACAAGCCTTTGTACCGATCCCGCAGCAGGTTCTTCTGCACCTTGCCCATGGTGTTGCGGGGCAGTTCTGCCACCACGAAGCAGCGCTTGGGGATCTTGAAGTTGGCCAGGCGCGCCTTGAGCGCGCCGATCAGCGCCTCGGGGTCGGGCGTGGCCCCGGGCCGGGCGATGACCACCGCCACCCCGACCTCACCGAAATCGGGGTGCGGCACGCCGATCACCGCGCTCTCGGCCACGCCCGGCATCTCGTTGAGCGCACCCTCGATCTCGGCCGGGTACACGTTGTAGCCGCCCGAGATGATGAGGTCCTTGCTGCGGCCCACGATGCTCACGTAGCCGCGCTCGTCAACCTTGCCGACGTCACCGGTCTTGAAATAGCCGTCGGTGGTGAACTCCTCGGCGGTCTTCTCGGGCATGCGCCAGTAGCCGCTGAACACGTTGGGCCCCCGCACCTGGATGCCACCGATCTCGCCGGTTTCCACCGGGCGGCCGGCGTCGTCGACCACGCGCAGGCTCACGCCCGGCAGCGGGAAACCCACGGTGGCGCCGCGGCGCTCGATCTGGCCCGGATAGCGCTCGTCTTCCGCATAGGGGTTGGAGGTGAGCATGATGGTCTCGCTCATGCCATAGCGCTCCAGGATGGTGTGGCCGGTGCGCTCGCGCCACTCGTTGAAGGTCTCGATCAACAGCGGCGCCGAGCCCGACACGAACAGCCGCATGTGCGCAGCCTGCGCCGGCGTGAGCGCGGGCTCGGCGAGCATGCGCGTGTAGAGCGTGGGCACGCCCATGAACACGGTGGCGCGCGGGAACAGTTCGATGGTGGCGCGCGGCTCGAACTTGTTGAGCCAGAGCATGGGGCTGCCGTTGATGAGCGCGCCGTGGATGGCCACGAACAGGCCGTGCACGTGGAAGATGGGCAGCGCGTGGATCAGCACGTCGTCGGCGCGCCAGCCCCAGTAGGCCTGCAGCGTGCGCGCGTTGCTCAGCATGTTGCCGTGCGAGAGCATGGCGCCCTTGCTGCGGCCCGTGGTGCCGCTGGTGTAGATGATCACGCCGAGGTCGTCCGCCGCGCTCCGCGCCACGGTGTGCGTGTCGCGCTGGTGCGCGGCGCGTTCGAGCAGCGTGCCGCTGCGGTCGTCGCCGAGCGTGAACACGTGGCGCGTGCCGGCCTGGAAGGCGATCTTGCTGACCCAGCCGAAGTTGGCCGGGTTGCACACCACCACCGCGGGCTCGGCATTGCCCACGAAGTACTCGATCTCGCCGGCCTGGTAGGCGGTGTTGAGCGGCAGGAACACATGGCCCGAGCGCAGCACCGCGAGGTAGAGGATCAGCGCCTCGACCGACTTCTCGACCTGCACCGCGATGCGCGAGGCCTTGGGCAGCTTCAGGCTGTCGAGCAGGTTGGCGATCATGGCGCTGGCGCGGTCGAGGTCGCGCCAGCTGTAGCGCAGGCCGGCGGTGGCGCCGCCCACGGTTTCCACGGCGGTGGCATCGAGGTCGGCGGGGAAGGCGGCGCGCAGCGCGGCGTAGAGGTTGTGGTTGTTGCTCATGGATGGACGCTTGGGGTCGCTCAGAAAACGGGGCTGCGCTTGTCGAGGAAGGCACTGATGCCCTCGCGGTGCTCGGCGTGGCCGGCATAGGCGTAGGCGCGCGCCACCAGGGCGTCGGCGCCCACGCCGCCGGCCAGCGCGCGCAGGGTCTGCTTGTTCAGGCGCGCGGCCTCGGGCGAGAGCGCGGCCATGCGCTCGGCGCGCGCGGCCACGTCGGCCGCGAGCGCCGCGGCATCGGGCACCACGGCGTGCAGGAAGCCGCGCTGCAGCAGGGTGGGCGCATCGAGCACCGCGGCCTGCAGCAGCATCTCGCGCGCGGTCGCCAGGCCGGCCTCGCGCGCCACCAGCTCGGCCTCGCGCGGCGCCATGGGAAAGCCCAGGCGCGCGATGGGTGCGCCGAAGCGCGCGGCCTGGGTCGCCACACGGATGTCGCAGCAGCTCGCGATCTCCACGCCCGCCCCCATGCAGTGGCCGTCGATCTGCGCGATCACGGGCTTGTCGCAGGCCAGCAGGGCCGACAGCCCGCCCCAGACCTCGCGCTCGTGGAAGTCGCGCAGGCTGGCTTCGTCGAAGCGAAAGCCCGGGTACTCGGCGATGTCGCCGCCGGCGCAGAAATGCCCGCCCTCGCCCGCCACCACCAGCACGCGCACGGCGGGCATGGCCGCCACGCGGTGCAGGGTGTCGGCCAGTTCGCGCCACATGGCGCGCGTCATGGCGTTGAACTTGGCGGGCCGGCGCAGCGTGAGCCGCGCCACCGCACCGCCGGTGGCGTCGTCCAGGGCCAGGTGCAGGCTGTCGTCGCTCAAACGCTCACTCCAGCTTGGCGCCCGAGGTCTTCACCACCTGGGCCCATTTGCGCACCTCGGCGCTCACGAACTGGCCGAAGGCCGGCCCGGTGAGGTCGGGGAAGTCGGCCCCCTGCGCGGCCCAGACCGCCTTCGCTTCGTCGGTGGTACAGGCCTTTCGGATCTCCTCGATGGCGCGCGCCTGGGCATCGGCCGGCGTGCCCTTGGGGGCCCACACGCCGTACCAGGTGGTCACGTTGTACTCGGGCAGGCCGACCTCGCTCGCGCAAGGCACGTCGGGGAAGGCCGGGTTGCGCTTGGTGCCAGAAACCATCATGGGCTTGATGCGGCCGCCCTTGATGTGGCCGGCCGACGAACCCAGGCCGTCGAACATCATGTCGACGTTGCCCGCGATCAGGTCGGCCAGTGCCGGGCCCGCGCCGCGGTAGGGAATGTGGGTGATGAAGGTCTTGGTCTGCTGCTTGAACAGCTCGCCCGCGAGGTGGTGCGAGGTGCCGCTGCCGGCCGAGCCGTAGTTGAGCTTGGCCGGGTTGGCGCGGATGTGCGCGAGGAAGCTCTTGAAGTCGGGCGCGGTGACGTTCTTCGGGTTCACCACCACCACCTGCGGCACGCTGGCCACCAGGATCAGCGGGACCAGGTCGGTCTCGATGTTGTAGTCGAGCCGGGGGTACATGCTGGGCGCGATCGAGTGGTGCACCGCGCCCATGAACAGCGTGTAGCCGTCGGGCGCGGCCTTGGCCGCCACGCTCGCACCCAGGGTGCCGCCGGCGCCGCCGCGGTTGTCGATGACCAGGGCCTTGCCCGCCAGCTTGGTGAACGAGGCCGCCATGGGACGCGCGAAGGCGTCGGTGCCACCCCCGGCGGGGAATGGCACGACCATGGTCACGGGCCGCGAGGGCCAGGCCGACTGGGCGCGCACGCCCACGGGGCCGAGCACGGCCGAGGCCGCGGCCGCGCGCAGCAGCGCACGGCGGTTGAAAGCTGGTTGCATGGTGTCTCCTGTGGTTGGAATATGAGCCCCCTGGCCCGGCGGTCGTGTCACGACAGCTTACGGTAGAGGGCTTCGATGGTCCCGGCTATCGGGATTTTTCCGGCCGCGAGCATGGCGCGGTGCTTGTCCAGGCGGCGCAGGTCGTAGAGGTAGTTCACCATGAGACCGTAGGACTGCTTGATGCCCTTGGGCGACGGGTCGGCGCCCCAGTGCAGTTGCTCCACGCGCGCGCCGTTGCCCAGGTGGAAGCGCGCCACGGCGTCCACGGGTTTGCCCTCATGCAACTCCAGGCCCAGGTAGCGCGCGGCCCAGCCGAGCAGCGCGGTGCGTTCGGGGGCTTTCTCGTCGAGCTCGGCGTGGCGCTCCCAGGCCTTGAGCAGTTCGGCCGGCGCGTGTTTGTGGAGCCAGGCGCGCAGGCCCGGGATGGGCGAGAGCGTGGCGAAGGTGCGCAGGCGCGGGAACTCGGTCTTGAGCGTATCGACCACGCGCTTGATCAGCGCGTCGCCGAAGCTCACGCCCTTGAGGCCGGCCTGTGTGTTGCTGATCGAATAGAAGATGGCCGTGGTGGCGCGCGCGAGGTCCACCGGCGCGGCGGTCTCGTCGAGCAGCGGCGTGATGCTGCCCGCGATCTCATTGACCAGTGCCACCTCCACGAAGATCAGTGGCTCGCCCGCGAGGCTGGGGTGGAAGAAACCGTAGCAGCGGCGGTCGCTGTCGAGCCGGTTCTTCATGTCGTTCCAGCCGCGCACGTCGTGCACCGCCTCGTAGCGGATCAGCTTTTCGATCAGTGACGCGGGCGAGTCCCAGCTGATGCGGCGCAGCTCGAGAAAGCCCACGTCGAACCAGGTCGAGAACATGTACTCCATCTCGACGTCGAGCGCCTGCAGCCGCGCATCGTTGCGCAGCGCGGGCTGCAGCTCGGCGCGCATGTCGACCAGGAAGCGGATGCCCTGCGGGTGCGCGCTGAAGCGCTGCAGCAGGCGCCGGCGCGGCGACACCGTGGCGCGGCGGTAGAGCACCTCGGCCGCGGCCTCGCCCGGCGTGCCCACCGCGGCCAGGTACTCGGCCTGCGCCTGCTTCACCTTCTGCGGGTCGGCCATGAAGCGCTCGCTCATGAGCAGCCACAGGTCGCGCCGCTCCTCCAGCGGGGCCTGCGCGTACCAGTCGATCACGGCCTGCGCACGGCGCCCGCCCTCGACCTCGCTCACCAGCGGATCGACCACCGCCTTGAGCTGCTCGTGGGCCTGGCGCAGCGCGCGCGGCGACATGGCCTCGTCGGACTGGCGCAGGCGCGCGCGCAGGCGCTCTTCGGTGGAGCGCGGCGCGGGCGCCGCCGCCCGGGCGCTGGCGGGGCGCAGCCGCGCCACCACGCGTTCAGAGATCCATTGACCGGTGTTCATGCGGACCCTTGGTGTCAGGCGCTCAGGCGCGATTTCTGTTGCCGGGCGAGTTCGCGCAGCGCCACGCGCTGGCGCGTGAGGTGGGTGCGCATGGCGGCCTCGGCGCCCTCGGCGTCGCGCGCCTTGAGCGCGGCGAACACCGCCAGGTGCTCGGTCAGGCTTTGTTCGAGCCGCCCGGGTGCGTGCAGCTGCTGCAGCCGCGCGAGCTTGAGGATCTTGCGCAGGTCGCCGATCACCTGTGCGAGCCAGCGGTTGTCGGCCAGCGTGATGATGGCCTCGTGAATGGCGAAGTTGACCGCGTAGTACTCGTTGATGCGCCGGGCGCGCGCGGCGCGTTCGAGCTTGTCGTGCAGGTGGGCCAGCGCGGCGAGCTCGGCGTCGCTCGCATGCGTCGCGGCCTCGAAGGCGCAGCGGCCTTCCAGCAGCGCGATCACCGGGAAGATTTCGTCGAGGTCGCGCTCGGTGATCTCGGCCACGAAGCAGCCGCGGCGCGGCTCGTGGCGCAGCAGGCCTTCGGCGGTGAGCACCTTGAGCGCCTCGCGCAGCGGCGTGCGCGAGATGCCCATTTCGGCGCAAAGCGCGGGCTCGTCGAGGAAGCCGCCCGGCGCGAGCTCGCCGGCGAAGATGCGCTCGCGCAGCCGCGAGGCCACTTCATCGTGCAGGGAGTTGAGCACCACGCGCATGGCAGCAAGGGTCCGTAATCATCTGTAATTACGGCTAATTCTGAGGCACCCCGCTGCCTTTGCTCACCGGGGAAACCCTGGGCCGCAGCGCTTCAGGCGCGCCGGCTGCTCCACCACCACAGGCCGATGCCGCCCACGATCATGGGCACACACAGCCACTGTCCCATGCTCATGCCCAGGGCCAGCAGACCCAGGTGCGCGTCGGGTTCGCGGAAGAACTCGGCGATGAAGCGGAACACCCCATAGCCGAACAGGAACGCGCCCGACACCTGCCCCGTGCGGCGCGGCTGGCGCGCGTAGAGCCACAGCAGCACGAACAGCAGCAGGCCTTCGAGCAGGAACTGGTAGACCTGCGAGGGATGGCGCGGCGCGTCGCCCGCGCCGCGGAACACCATGCCCCAGGGCAGCGCCGGGTCGGCCACGCGGCCCCAGAGCTCACCGTTGATGAAATTGCCCACCCGCCCGGCCGCCAGGCCCGTGGGCACGCAGGGCGCGATGAAGTCCATCACCTCGAAGAACGGGCGGCCGCGGCTGCGGGCGTACCAGAGCTGGGCCAGCAGCACGCCGATCAGCCCGCCGTGAAAGCTCATGCCGCCCTGCCACAGGTAGAACACCTCGAGCGGGTGCTGCAGGTAGTAGGCCGGCTGGTAGAACAGGCAGTAGCCCACGCGCCCGCCCGCCACCACGCCCACCACGCCGAGGAACAGGATGTCCTCCACGTCGCGCGGCTCCCAGCGCCGCGGCGCGGTGATGGCCGCGTACGGCAGGTGCCGCAGACGCAGCCGCGCGAGCCAGTAGAACAGGCCGAAGGCCGCGAGGTAGGTCAGGCCGTACCAGTGCACGGCGAGCGGCCCGATCTGCAGGGCCACGGGATCGATCTGGGGATGCATCAACATGGTCGGTCATTGTGCACGGTGGGCCTCGATGAAGCGCTGCAGCGCCGGATTGGCCTCGCCCTCGCGCCAGACCAGGCTGGTCTCGCACAGCGGCACGCCCTGCCCCGCCGGCATGGCCAGTGGCCGGTAGACCACGCCCGGCCGCTGGAATTGCCGCACGCTGTGCAGCACCCAGGCCAGCCCCAGGCCGGCCGACACCAGGTTCACGATGGTCTGCATCTGAATCGCCTCCTGCGCCACCTGCGGCGTGCGGCCCGCGCCGCGGTAGAGCTGCAGCACCGCGTCGTGCACCTCGGGCAGGATGCGGCGCGGGAACAGCACCAGCGGCTCGTCGAGCACGGCGCGCAGCGACAGGCGCGCGCGCGCGGCCAGCGGGTGGGCCTCGGGCAGCGCCAGCACCAGCGGCTCGCTGGTGAGCGAGCGGCGCGCCAGGCCTGCGGGCGCACTGCCCGGCGCGTGCAGCAGAAAGCCGGCGTCGATCTCGCCGCGCAGCAGGCCTTCGAGCTGCTGATCGCTCGTAGCCTCGACCAGCTCGAGCGCCACGCGCGGCCAGCGCTCACGAAAGCGCCGCACCCAGGGTGGCAGCAGGCCGTAGCCCACGGTGGACACGAAGGCCACGCGCAGCCGCCCGCTTTCCCCGTGTGCGGCCGCGCGCGCCAGCGCGGGCAGCGTCTGGGCGCGCCGCAGCAGCTCGTTCACCTCGGGCAGCAAGGCCTGGCCGGCCACGCTCAGGGCCACGCGGCGGCGGTTGCGGTCGAACAGGCGCACGCCCAGCGCCGCTTCGAGCGCCGCGATGGCCTGGGTCAGCGCGGGCTGGGTCATGTGCAGGCGGGCCGCGGCGCGGCCGAAGTGCAGCTCTTCGGCCAGCACGGCGAACTGGCGCCACTGCCGCCATTCGCTGCGCTGCAGATTCGGGGTGTCTGTCATAAGCCCAGCATATCAGTGGCAGGGACCGATCCCATTGGATGCCCGGGCGGCGCTGCCGCATACTCCGGGGCTTTCCGTCCCCCCACGAACCCGAGAGAGACACCATGGCCCAGGACTCCAAGCGGATCATCCCGCTGCGCAGCGACAACATCACCCAAGGCAAGTCGCGCGCCCCCAACCGCTCCATGTACTACGGCATGGGCTACCAGGAAAGCGACTTCGGCAAGCCCATGGTGGGCGTGGCCAACGGCCACAGCACCATCACGCCCTGCAACTCGGGCCTGCAGAAGCTGGCCGACGCGGCGGTGCAAGGCATCATCGAAGCCGGCGGCAACCCGCAGATCTTCGGCACGCCCACCATCTCCGACGGCATGGCCATGGGCACCGAGGGCATGAAGTACTCGCTGGTCAGCCGCGAGGTCATCTCCGACTGCATCGAGACCTGCGTGCAGGGCCAGTGGATGGACGGCGTGGTCGTGGTCGGCGGCTGCGACAAGAACATGCCGGGCGGCCTGATCGGCATGCTGCGCGCCAACGTGCCCGCGATCTACGTGTACGGCGGCACCATCCTGCCGGGCAAGTGGAAAGGCCAGGACCTCAACATCGTGAGCGTGTTCGAGGCCGTGGGCCAGAACGCCGCGGGCAAGATCAGCGACCAGGAACTCAAGGACATCGAGCAGCACGCCATTCCCGGCACCGGCTCGTGCGGCGGCATGTACACCGCCAACACCATGAGCTCCTCGTTCGAGGCGCTGGGCATCTCGCTGCCCTACTCGTCCACCATGGCCAACCCGCACGACGAGAAGCAGAACTCGGCCAAGGAATCGGCCAAGGTGCTGCTCGAGGCCATCAAGAAAGACATCAAGCCGCGCGACATCGTCACCAAGAAGGCGATCGAGAACGCGGTGGCGGTCATCATGGCCACCGGCGGCTCCACCAACGCGGTGCTGCACTTCCTGGCCATCGCCCACGCCGCGGGCGTGGAATGGTCGATCGATGATTTCGAGCGCATCCGCCAGCGCACCCCCGTGCTGTGCGACCTCAAGCCCAGCGGCAAGTACCTCGCGGTCGACCTGCACCAGGCCGGCGGCATCCCGCAGGTCATGAAGATCCTGCTCAACGCGGGCCTGCTGCACGGCGACTGCCTGACCATCACGGGCCAGACCATCGCCGAGGTGCTCAAGGACGTGCCCGACGAGCCGCGCAAGGACCAGGACGTGATCCGCCCGATCGGCAACCCCATATACGCCCAGGGCCACCTGGCCATCCTCAAGGGCAACCTCTCGCCCGAGGGCGCGGTGGCCAAGATCACGGGCCTGAAAAACCCGGTGATCACCGGCCCGGCGCGCGTGTTCAACGACGAGCAATCGGCGCTGCAGGCCATCCTCGACGGCAAGATCAAGGCCGGTGACGTGATGGTGCTGCGCTACCTCGGCCCCAAGGGCGGCCCGGGCATGCCGGAAATGCTGGCCCCCACGGGCGCGCTGATCGGCGCCGGTCTGGGCGAGAGCGTGGGCCTGATCACCGACGGCCGCTTCTCGGGCGGCACCTGGGGCATGGTGGTGGGCCACGTGGCGCCCGAGGCCGCGGCCGGCGGCACCATCGCGCTGGTCAACGAGGGCGACTCGATCACCATCGACGCCCACCAGCTCAAGCTCGAACTCAACGTGGACGAGGCCGAGCTCGCCCAGCGCCGCGCCGCCTGGAAGGCCCCCGAGCCGCGCTACACGCGCGGTGTGCAGGCCAAGTTCGCGTTCAACGCGGCCAGCGCCAGCAAGGGCGCGGTGCTCGACGACTTCTGATGCCGCGCCCCGGGCGGGCGCCGCGGCTCAGCGGCGCTTGCCCGGCTTGAGGCCCAGCGACTCGCGCTGCTTCTCGATGCGCTGCTTCTTCTTGAGCTCCATCTTTTCCATCGCGCGCCGCTTGGTGTAACCCGTGGCATCGGCCCAGGCCCACCAGGCCGCGGCCGCGGCGAACGGGGCCAGCACCACCCACCACGACCACGTGGCCACCGGGTCGACCTCGAGGTACTTCATCAACAAGAGCACCAGCCCCAGGCCCAGCAGATACATCACAGCCTCCGGTAAAGCGCGGGTAAAACCCGGCAAAGAACTTCGGTTGCAGCCAGGCACTCAGCGCCCGCTCGCTAGAATCGCCCGCGCAAGCCCCTCGACTTCTCAAAGGAAAACCCATGAAACGCGCGCTCCTGATTATGGCCGTCATGACCACCCTGGCGGCCCCTGCCATGGCCGACGAAGCGCTGGCCAAGTCCAAGAACTGCATGGCCTGCCACGCGGTCGACAAGAAGCTGGTCGGCCCCTCGTACAAGGACGTGGCCAAGAAGTACGCCGGCGACGCCAAGGCCGCCGACATGCTGGCCGCCAAGATCCAGAAGGGCGGCTCCGGCGTCTGGGGCGCGATCCCCATGCCCGCGAACCCGCAGGTGAACGAGGCCGAAGCCAAGAAGCTCGCGGCCTGGGTGCTGGGCCAGAAGTAAACGCCTTTCGCCCCCCGAAAAAAAACCCGCTGCATCGCAGCGGGTTTTTTGTTGGCCGCGCGCCGCTCAGTTGTTCTGCGCGAGCTGCTCCAGGATGGCCGGGTTCTCCAGCGTGGACACGTCCTGCGTGATGGCCTCGCCCTTGGCGATGGCGCGCAGCAGGCGGCGCATGATCTTGCCGCTGCGGGTCTTGGGCAGGTTGTCGCCGAAGCGGATGTCCTTGGGCTTGGCGATGGGGCCGATCTCCTTGCCGACCCAGTCGCGCAGCTCCTTGGCCAGGGCCTTGGCCTCGTCGCCCGTGGGACGCGCGCGCTTGAGCACCACGAAGGCCACGATGGCCTCGCCCGTGAGGTCGTCGGGGCGGCCCACCACCGCGGCTTCGGCCACGAGGTCGGTCTTGGCCACCAGGGCCGACTCGATCTCCATCGTGCCCATGCGGTGGCCCGACACGTTGAGCACGTCGTCGATGCGGCCGGTGATGCGGAAGTAGCCGCGGTCGGCGCTGCGCACCGCGCCGTCGCCGGCCAGGTAATAGCCCTTGAGCTCTTCGGGGAAGTAGCTCTTCTTGAAGCGCTCGGGGTCGCCCCAGATGGTGCGGATCATCGAGGGCCAGGGCTTCTTGACCACCAGGATGCCGCCCGAGCCGTTGGGCACGTCGTTGCCCTGCTCGTCCACGATCGCGGCCTCGATGCCGGGCAGCGGCAGCGTGCACGAACCCGGCACCAGCGGCGTGGCGCCCGGCAGCGGCGTGATCATGTGGCCGCCGGTTTCGGTCTGCCAGAAGGTGTCCACGATGGGGCAGCGCTCGTGGCCCACATGGCGGTGGTACCACATCCAGGCCTCGGGGTTGATGGGCTCGCCCACCGAGCCCAGCAGGCGCAGGCTGTCGAGGTTCCAGTTCTTCGGGTGCACCTTCTCGTCGCCCTCGGCCGCCTTGATGAGCGAGCGGATCGCGGTGGGCGCGGTGTAGAAGATCGTGACCTTGTGCTTCTCGATCATCTGCCAGAAGCGGCCCGCGTTCGGGTAGGTGGGCACGCCCTCGAACACCACCTGCGTGGCGCCCGCGGCGAGCGGGCCGTAGGCCACGTAGGTGTGGCCGGTGATCCAGCCGATGTCGGCCGTGCACCAGAACACGTCCTCGGGCTTGAGGTCGAAGGTCCAGAGCATGGTGAGCCTGGCCCACAGCAGGTAGCCGCCGGTGCTGTGCTGCACGCCCTTGGGCTTGCCCGTGGAGCCCGAGGTGTAGAGCACGAACAGCGGGTGCTCGGCGCCCACGAAGGTCGGCGCGCACTCGGTGCTCTGGCCGGCGATGGCCTCGTGCCAGAGCACGTCGCGGCCGGCCACCATGTTGCAGGCGGTGGGCGTGCGCTGGAACACGATGACCTTCTTGATCGACTCGCAGCCGCCCATGGCGATGCCTTCGTCGACGATGGCCTTGAGCGGCAGCTCCTTGCCGCCGCGCATCTGGTAGTTGGCGGTGATCACGGCCACCGCGCCCGCGTCCTGGATGCGTTCCTGCAGCGCCTTGGCCGAGAAGCCGCCGAACACCACGCTGTGCGTGGCGCCGATGCGCGCACAGGCCTGCATGGCCACCACACCCTCGATGGTCATGGGCATGTAGATGACCACGCGGTCGCCCTGCTGCACGCCCATGGCCTTCAAGGTATTCGCAAATTGCGACACCCGGGCCAGCAATTCCTTGTAGGTCACGCGGGTCACGGCGCCGTCGTCGGCCTCGAACACGATGGCGGTCTTGTTTTCCACCGGGGTGCCGATGTGGCGGTCGAGGCAGTTCCACGAGGCGTTGATCTGGCCGTCGGCGAACCACTTGTAGAAGGGCTTCTGGCTGTCGTCGAGCACCTGGGTGAAGGGCTTGTGCCAGCCCAGGTTCTCGCGTGCGAGCCGGGCCCAGAAGGCCTGCGGATCCTTGGCGGCCTCGGCGCACAGCGCCTCGTAGGCGGGCATGCCCGAAATGCGGGCGGACGCCACCGCGGCAGCGCTGGGTTCGAACACGCGGTTCTCGACCAGGACG
This sequence comes from Hydrogenophaga sp. T2, assembly GCF_049843535.1. Taxonomy (NCBI): domain Bacteria; kingdom Pseudomonadati; phylum Pseudomonadota; class Betaproteobacteria; order Burkholderiales; family Comamonadaceae; genus Hydrogenophaga; species Hydrogenophaga sp. T2. The sequence continues at coordinate 221,289 of NZ_JBBHZJ010000004.1, forward strand.
GATTCGATCGACGACGAAGGCGTTGACATGTGCTTGTCTCCTCGGCTTCTTGTGAGAGGGAAATCGGGCCGCCGGCACTGTGCGCACCGGCACTTACGGCGGCCTGACAGGGTCCGGGCTCCTACAATAACCGACGTCCGCGGTGCCGCCCCACGCGCCGTTCATCCTCCACACCATGACCGACCCCGTCAAATCGACCGGCCCGATCCGCCCGTTGCCCAACCTCATCTTCGCCAGCCGCTGGCTGCAACTGCCGCTCTACATCGGCCTGATCGCCGCGCAGGCCATCTACGTCTTCCACTTCTGGGTCGAACTGGTCCACCTGATCGAGGCCGCCTTCGGCAACGAAGCGGCGCTGCAGAAGCTGGTCACGAGCATCGGCTACAAAAGCGACGTGGCCCTGAGCGGCCTCAACGAGACCATCATCATGCTGGTGGTGCTCGCGCTGATCGACGTGGTCATGATCTCCAACCTGCTGATCATGGTCATCGTCGGCGGCTACGAAACCTTCGTGAGCCGCATGCGCCTGGAAAACCACCCCGACCAGCCCGAGTGGCTCAGCCACGTGAACGCGAGCGTGCTCAAGGTGAAGCTGGCCACGGCCATCATCGGCATCAGCTCGATCCACCTGCTCAAGACCTTCATCAACGCCGGCAACTACGACGTGAAGGTGCTGATGTGGCAGACCATCATCCACATCGCCTTCCTGTTCAGCGCGCTGGCCATCGCCCTGGCCGACCGCCTCATGAGCCACGGCAACGACAAGCACTGAAGCCCCTCCCGCGAGACCCGCCATGCCCACGACCATCCGCCAGAACGACCTCATCGAATCCATCGCCGGCGCGCTGCAGTTCATCAGCTACTACCACCCGGCCGATTACATCGCCCATCTCGCGCGCGCCTACGAGCGCGAGCAGAGCCCTGCGGCCAAAGACGCGATCGCGCAGATCCTCACCAACAGCCGCATGAGCGCCACCGGGCACCGGCCGATCTGCCAGGACACGGGCATCGTCAACGTCTTCCTCAAGATCGGCATGGACGTGCGCCTCGACGGCTTCAAGGGCAGCCTCGAAGACGCCGTGAACGAAGGCGTGCGCCGTGGCTACAACCACCCCGACAACAAGCTGCGCGCCAGCGTCGTGGCCGACCCGCACTTCGCGCGCAAGAACACCAAGGACAACACGCCCGCGGTGATCTTCACCGAGATCGTGCCGGGCAACACCATCGACGTCACCGTGGCCGCCAAGGGCGGCGGCAGCGAGAACAAGACCAAGTTCGTCATGCTCAACCCCAGCGATTCGCTGGTCGACTGGGTGCTCAAGACCGTGCCGCTGATGGGCGCGGGCTGGTGCCCGCCCGGCATGCTGGGCATCGGCATCGGTGGCACGGCCGAGAAAGCCATGCTGCTGGCCAAGCAGTCGCTCATGGAAGACATCGACATGTACGAGCTGCAGACCAAGGCCGGCAAGGGCGAGAAGCTCTCGCAGGTCGAGGAGCTGCGCCTGGAGCTCTACGAAAAGGTCAACGCGCTGGGCATCGGCGCACAAGGCCTGGGCGGCCTCACCACCGTGCTCGACGTGAAGATCGCCATGTACCCCACGCACGCGGCGAGCAAGCCCGTGGCCATGATCCCCAACTGCGCGGCCACGCGCCACGCGCACTTCGTGCTCGACGGCAGCGGTCCGGTCTACCTCGACGCGCCCAGCCTCGACCTCTGGCCCAACGTCAACTGGGAGCCCGACGCGAAGAAGAGCAAGCGCGTCAACCTGGACACGCTCACCAAGGAAGAGGTCGCGAGCTGGAAGCCCGGCGATACGCTGCTGCTCAACGGCAAGATGCTCACCGGCCGCGATGCCGCGCACAAGCGCATCCAGGACATGCTGGCCAAGGGCGAGAAGCTGCCCGTGGACTTCACCAACCGCGTCATCTACTACGTGGGCCCGGTCGATCCGGTGCGCGACGAGGTGGTGGGCCCGGCCGGCCCCACCACCGCCACCCGCATGGACAAGTTCACCGACATGATGCTGAGCCAGACCGGCCTCATCGCGATGATCGGCAAGGCCGAGCGCGGCCCGGTGGCCATCGAGTCCATCAAGCAGCACAAGAGCGCCTACCTCATGGCCGTGGGCGGCGCGGCCTACCTCGTGTCCAAGGCGATCAAGCACGCCAAGGTGGTCGGCTTCGAAGACCTGGGCATGGAAGCCATCTACGAGTTCGACGTGGTCGACATGCCCGTGACGGTTGCGGTCGACGCGGGCGGCACCAGCGCCCACGTGACCGGCCCGGCCGAATGGAGCCAGCGCATCGCCGCAGGCGAGTTCAAGGGCATTGCGGTCGCGGGCGCCTGAGCCCCGGCACCGTGAACCCCCGGGGCCCCGCGGTCGGCGTCTTCGACAGCGGCATCGGCGGCCTGAGCGTGCTCCGTGCGCTGCGCGAGGCCCTGCCGCAAGCGCGCTTCGACTACCTCGCCGACAACGCCTGGGCGCCCTACGGCGAGCGTCCCGCCGACGCGCTGCGCGAACGCGTCGCGGCCCTGGTGCGCGGCTGGCGCGCGCAGGGTGCGCTCGACCTGCTCGTGCTCGCCTGCAACACCGCCACCGCGGTCGCCATCGACGCGCTGCGCCACGAGCACCCCGGGCTGCCCATCGTGGGCATCGAGCCCGCCGTGCGCCCGGCCCTGGCGCTCACGCGCAGCGGCGCGGTCGGCGTGCTGGCCACGCGCGCCACGCTGCAGAGCGCGCGCTACCAGGCCCTGCGCCAGACCACGCTGGCCGCTGCCGCGCCCGGCCTGCGCGTGCACGACCGGCCCGCCGACGGTCTGGCCGCGGCCATCGAACGCGGCGACGAGGCCCAGGTGCAGGCGCTGTGCCGCAGCCACCTGCAGGCCCTGCTCGACGAAGCGCCGGACATCGACACCGTGGTGCTGGGCTGCACCCACTACCCGCTTGCCCTGCCCGCCTGGCAGGCCGCACAGCCGCACCCGCTGCAATGGATAGACCCGGCCGAGGCCGTGGCCCGCCGCGCGCGGCAGTTGCTGGGCCCGCGCGCCGACGCAGGCCAGGGCGGCCTGGTGTGGCACGCCACCGGCCGCCCCGAGCCCTTGGCCCAGGCTGCACACCACTGGCTCGGGCTGGAAGCGGCGGTGGCGCCGCCGGGCTTCGCGGTCTGAGCGCTCAGCGCGCGGGCGGCGCCGTGAGCGCCGCGTCGCGGCCGCGCCGCATATCGATCGGCAGCAGCAGCGCCAGACCGACCACGAACATCAGCGCCGTCGACACGATCGCCAGCCGCTGGTTGCCCCCGGTCATCCAGGTGATGGCCCCATAGCTCAGCGGGCCCACGATGCTCGCCACGCGCGTGGCAAAGGTCCAGAGGCCGAAGAACTCCGCGAGCTGCGCGGGCGGCGCCAGCATGCCCGCCATCGCGCGGCCGGCCGACTGGCTGGAGCCCATGCACAGGCCGGCGATGGCCGCGGCCCACCAGAACTGGCCCTTGGTGGTGCTGAGGGCCGCGATGATGCAGGTGGCGATCCAGCCCAGCAGCGTGAGGCTCAGCGCGAGCTTGTGGCCCAGGCGGTCCTGGCCGTAGCCGAAGGCGAACGCACCGGCCATGGCCGCGAGGTTGAGCACGAAGATCAGCATCATGGTTTCCTGCTGCGCGAAACCGATCACCTGCTCGGCGTAGATCGCGGCCAGCGCCACCGCCACCGCCACGCCGCCCTGGTAGGCCGCGGTGCAGGCCAGCAGCCACATGAAGTCGCGGTAGTGGCGCGCCTGGCGGAAGGTGACGAGCAACTGCCGCAGCGACGCGCGCCAGCCGCCTTCGCGGCCCGGCTGGGGCTCGGCGCGCTCACGCAGCAGGCCGAGCGTGAACAGCGAGGCCAGGCCGAACATCGCGGCCGTGACGATCATGGTGACGGGCACGAACTGCGCCCCCTTCTGCCCCTGCGCCTGCGCCCACAGCACATAGCCCAGGCACAGGCCCAGCGTGAGCATGCCGCCCACATAGCCCAGGCTCCAGCCCCAGCCGCTCACACGGCCCATCGCCTGCGGCCGTGCGAGCTCGGGCAGAAAGGCCGCCACCAGCGACTCGCCCCAGGCGAAACACACGTTGGAGGCGATGATGAGCAGCACACCCAGCGCGACCGCGCCGGGCTGCACCAGCGCCAGCCCCGCCGTGCAGGCCACGCAGCCCACGGTGGTGAGCATGAGCAGGCGCTTCTTGGCCGCGTTGCGGTCGGCCCAGGCGCCGAGCGCGGGCATGGTGAACATCACGATCAGGTGCGACACGCTGAGCGCCGCGGTCCACGCGAAGGTGGCCCAGTCGGCCCCGTCGGCCACCGCGCCGACGAAGTAGGCCGCGAACACCGCGGTGAGCACCACCGTGGTGTAGCCCGAGTTCGCGAAGTCGTACATCGCCCAGCCGAACACCTCGCGCTTGCGCACGCCAGGGTTGAGGGCGTCGGTGGAAAAGAAAGCCATGCGGACTCCGGCAGCAGCGCGACGCATCGCGCGATGCCCGCGAGTCTAGTCGGGCCGCGTGGCGGAGGTGCTTGGCCGTCAGTGCAGGTGGCGCGGCTTGCGCGGGCCGCCGTGGCCCGAGGGGCCGTGGCCGCGCGGCGGCTTGCCCAGCTGCATGGAATTCACGAGCGCGTCGAAGCGCTGGGTGAAGAGCTTGTCGATCGAGGCCACGACCTCGCCGAGTTCGGACGCATCGAAGTGACGCTCCATCACCTGCACCACGTCCTGCACCAGCAAGTCGCGCTGCACCTGCATGATGGCCGCGGGCGTGGGGCCCACGAAGCACATCAGGAAATCGTCGCGCGCCTCTTCGGTGTTCTCTTCGTCTTCTTCGTCGTACTCGGTGTCGTAGAAGGACACCTCGAGCGGCGCGCCGGCCGATGCGATCTCGTTGAGGCCCATGCAGGCGTCTTCGATGGCCTGGCGGAAATCCTCGTCGCCCGGCACGGTCCAGCAGATCTGCAGCGTGTGGCTGTCGGCGTCGAAGCGGATGCCGGGTTCGTCTTCGTAACTGCTCTCGGCCACCGCCGCGAGCGAGCGGCCGCCCGCGTACTGCCACAAGGCCTTGAGCGCCTCCTGGATCTGCTCGAACACCACATCCTCGCGCAGCGGCACGTCACCATGCACGTGGATCTCGAAAGGGGCGTCGTATCGGCTGCTCATGAACTCACTCCACCGGCATGGCCGGCATAGACCTGCAGTGACCTGGCGTTGGTGCCTCGAACCAGCACCTGCAGGCCGCATGAATCGCGGCTTTTGGCCGGATTCGGGGGATTGGATGGGGGATGACGCGCGGCCGCGTTCCCCCGGTTGCCCAATTGTCCCACAGGGGTCAGAGGCCGATCAAAACCCGCTCAAGAAACGAAAAAAGCCCCCAAGCCCGAAGGCCTGGGGGCGAACCTACCGAGTGGCAACTGCGGGTAGGAGGAGACGACTGGGTGGTCAGGGCGGCTTGGTCAGGCTGTCCAGGTTGCGCTTCAGGGCGTGAGCTGCTGCAGAGCACGCTGCCGCCTCGACTCCAAATCGCTCAACGTCAACTCGACATCGCGCAAGATCTCCGCTGACGGCCTGGGCATATCGACGGACACCGTCGGCACTGGCGGCCGCGATTCGGGCGTCGGTGTCGGCTTGCTGGTCGCGCAGCCGCTGGCCAGCATCACGCAGGCGATTGCGCAGGGCCAGCACCTGGCCCCGCTCTTGTTGGTAAGCATCCTGGGCTCCTTTGACGGCGACGGTGAGGCGGGAGACTTCCCGCAGGGTTTCGCGCAGGCGCTCGCTTTCCTGCTCGGCGTGCACAGCTCGGGTCTGTGCGTGGGCGGCTTTCTCGCGGTCCAGGCGCACGGCATGCGTGCACGAGGTGGCGATCGCGCCGGCGCAGATGGCCGCCCAGACCCAGCCGGGGATGATGTCGAGCAAGCCGAAGATAGCCTTCATGCCAGCGCGTGGATGCCCGCCCGGGCACCCGCGTCCGTGATCGTGATGATCCGGTTGATCACCTTGGCCGGCCGGCGGGTGCTCACGTGCACCCACTGCTTGCCCTTCACCCCCTCAAGGATGAGCTGCTCGATGCGCAGCGTGCTCACCAGGGGCGCCAGGGTCGAGGCGATCAGGTAGGGCGTGCCAAAGCTCGGCGCCAGGATGTCGGCGGCCTGGCCGGCCATGTGGTCCGAGCTGGTGGCGCCTCCCACGGCTCGGTTGACCTCGGGCGAGCGGTAGCCGCTGGTCACGATCACCGGCGCGCCCAGGGTGTCCCGGATGCGCTCGAGCATCTCGGCCGTGGTCTGCAGGGCCCGGATGACGTCCGCGGGCGGCGTGTTGTCCAAGCGCAGGCGCTCGGCCGTGGTGCTGCGCGTGAGCTCGGCCAGGGTGAAGTGCGGGGTGAGCTTCATCACTTCTCCCAGTCGGTGACGGTCGGCCACCAGGCGCGCTTGTTGGCCTTGAGCCGCGCGTGGCGCTCCACGCACATGCGGCGCGTGTCGGTGCTGGCCTTCACCAGCGCGGCCCTGTCGTAGCAGTCGATGGCGACGTTCTCGCGCCAGAGCCGATGAGCCGTGCCTACCGTGGCGCTGGCGGCCTGCACTTCCATGGCCTTCGGCCACACAGCGCGCAGCACGGCGTCGGCGCCGCAGGCCGATACCCGCTTGGGCCAGGACACACCCTCGACCAGCCCCATGTCGCCCGACTTCGAATTGCACAGCCAGTAGGCGTGGCAGTACCTGGTGGACTCACTGACCACTGGCAAGCCCTGGGGGTAGCCGTTGACCATGGGGATGCACATCGGTGGCGAGGCCTGGGCATGTGCGAACAGGGGCGCGATCAGCGCGAGGAAGAAGATCAGGCGTTTCACTGGGTGGTCTCCAGGTAGGTGGCGGGGTGTGGCGGCTTCTCTTTCAGCGCGGGCATCTGTGCCCACTCCAGCATCGGCGCCGGCGTTCCCGGGCCGCTGCAGATCTCGCAGTACGCGCGGAAGCCTTCGCGCAGCTCACGGACCGCGCGGGCGATCTCGATGTTCGACCATGACCTCTCCGCGATCAGCTCGACGCTGGCGAAGCGCGCATCAAGCGAGCGCGCCGCGCGGTAGGTCAGTTCGGGAGTGCCCATGCCTCAGGCCGCTTGGTCGGCGTCCAGCTTGGCCTGGCGGATGATCCGCACCACCGGCATGGCGACCGCGAGCAGCAGGTTCAGCTTGATCGCCGTTCCCGGCTCGAGATAGCCCTGCAGCAGCGGCAGCAACTGAACCAGCTCGGCGTGGTAGATCTCGGCGGAGGCCAGCAGCGCAGAGAGCACCGCCAGCCAGACGGTCCAGGCGCGGCGCAGCACCCGGGCCCAGTTGGGGACCAGTTCGATGTTCATTTGACGTACCCCTGAGACTTGGCCCAGATGAACAGACCGACGGCCAAGGCGCCGACGATCCACATGAACTTCGAGACCACCCCCCTGCCCACCTCGCGGTAAACCTGGTCGGTCAGCTTGGCGACCGCTTTTTCAGCGGCGCGCTCGGCAATGCGCTCGATCTGCTCGTCGGTGAGCTGGCCCCAATTGGAATCGGTCATGTCACCCACCATCACGGTTTGCCGACGTGGTAGCCGGCCGGGTCGTAGGGCCCGAGCAGGTCGCTTTCGAACCACTGCGCGATGCGCGCGCGCCAGCTGGTGCCGGCGTGGTGGCGCTCCAGACGGGCCGAGACCGTCCACTCGCCCCACCTGGGCGGCTCGAGCAGCAGCACGGTGAACACCACCACGTTGGCCAGCACGTCGAGCACGTAGCCCACGAGCAGCGCGGGCGCGCCGAGCACCAGGGCCGCGCGGCTGAGCGTGCCGGCATTGCGCGCGCGCTTGAGGTTCATCACCGCGAGGTAGAAGATCCACAGCAACCACAGCAGCAGCGCGATGCGCGGGCCCGCGGGGATGAGCCACAGCAACGCGATGGCGTCCTTGACGATGGTCGAGGTGAGCGGCAGTGCCTGTGTGATCAGGCTGAGCAGGTCGGTGTCCATGGCCGGCGATGCTCGGCGCGGGCGCGGCGCGCGCAGCCGGAAAGTGATCGCCGCGCGTCGCGATCAGGTTTCGCGCACGATGATCAGGATCTCGACTTCCTTGGTGCGGCCGCCCGTGGTGGTCAGCTGGATCGTCACCTTGTACTTCTGCCCGGTGGTGCCGCCCGACATCCAGACCTTCACCTTCTTGCCCAGCACCAGGCTGTTGACCAGCGTGATGCCCGCCTCGGGCGTGACGACGGCGCTGGCCGCGGTGTCGGTCAGCGCGTCCAGGTACTGGGTGAAGTCGATGTCGTAGTCCTGCACGTCGGCAGGCTGCTTCGTGAAGCGCTCGAGGATGGGCATGGTGTGGCCTCAGACGGTTACGGTGAAGGCGCCCGCTGGGACGGCCACGGTGGTCTCGTCGGCTGGCACGTAGGCGGTGAAGTTCTCGGCGGGCACGATGGCGGTGATCTCCGGCGCGGGCACGGCGGCCACGTACAGCGACGGATCGGTGCTCAGCGCGCCCAGGTCGGCCACATAGAGCGAGACGCTGGTCGGCGCCGAGGCGAGCGCGACAACTGCAGCAGCCACAGCCGAGCTCACGCTGCTGGCCATGCTGACCGCCGCCGCCACGGACGTGCTGGCGCTGCCCATGGCTGCCACGGCCATGGCCACGCTCGCCGCAGCGGTGCGCGCGAACTGCACGGCGCTGTCCAGCATCACCGCTGCGCTGCGTGCCTCGCGCACCGCCACCTGGGCCGACGCGCCCGCGCTGCGGGCCTCCTGCACGGCGAGGGTCGCGGCCGTCGAGGCCTGCGCGGGCGTGCTGACGGCGACAGCCACGGCGGCCGATGCCTGGCGCACCTCCATCACGGCAGCAGCCACAGCGGCGGCCGCGGCCTTGGCCTCCTGCACGGCCAGCGCAAGCGAGGTGACCTGTGAAGCTGCGCTTGCCGAGGTCTGGACCATGAGGCTCACGCTCGCCGAGAGCGTGCCCGCGGACTGCACCTGCAGGCTCACGTCGGTCGAAGCGCTCAACGCGCGCTGCACGGCCAGATCGAGCGTGGCGGCCGCGCTGAGCGCGCGCTGCACCACTGCGTCAGCCACGGCGCCGGCCGAGCGCAGATCCTGCACGCCAAGGGTGACCAGCGCGGCCGCGGCGCGCGCCTGCTGCACGGCCGCGGTGAGGTCGGCCTGCGAGGTTCGCGCGGTCTGGAGCGCCGCGGCCAGGCTGGTGCTCGCGGTGCGCGAATCCTGCACCGCCAGGGCCGTGCTCGCGCTCGCGGCGCGCAACACCTGAACTGCAGCCGTGAGGGTCAGGGACGCAGTGACCGGCGCTGCACCGCCCTCATCGACGTAGCCGTCAACCCAGTAGCCGCTGGCGACGTATGCCATGGCTTACACCCAGTCGCCGCTGTTCATGAAGTTGTTGGAGCCGACGCGGCGCGCCTTGAAGAACGAGCCAGCGAGGACCGTGCACGCGCCGGACGCCGCCGTCTGCGAGAACTGAGGCGTGAGGTTGCCCGCCGTCGTCGTTCGTACCACGCCGCGGACCTTCACGACGCTGCCCGTCACCGTGCTGGCCGTCGTGACGTTGCGGGCCGTGTTGAAGGTGTTCGAAAAGCCCATGCGCAGCGCCGTGGCCTGCGTGGTGTCGTTGGCCTTCGCGCCCACGAACGACCAGCGGATCGACGCGCCGGACAGCGCCGCGAAAAGCTGGTTCAGGCCCGCGCTCGTCGTGCCCTGGGTCACGTAGAGCTCGCCCTCAAACTCGTAGGTCGAGTTCGGCAGCAGCGGCAGGCTGCCTGCCGACGCGAACCAGGTCTGCGTGCTGGTGTCGTTCGTGCGCGCCTCATCCGCGGTCAGGCGGCGCTCGGACCAGGCGTTGATGTCGGAGGGCGGCGCGGGCGCGAACTGCGGCACCACGATGCCGAACATGGCCGACAGCGCCTCGAGGATCTTGGCGGCCCACCAGCGGCCGATAAAGGCGTAGCCGTCGGCATTGAAATGGTTCGACCCGTTGTTGTACGTCCCGAAGTTGTTCGACGTGGACGTGCCGTGCACGGGCCCGGGGCCGCCGCTGTTGACCGCAGGGACGAACCGGATGAAGGGGTCGTTGGCCTCGGTAACAGCCTCCTGCACCGCCGTTTCGTATCCCTGCACGAGCGTCAGGACACCGGCCTCGGCCAACGATTCTGCCGGGTTCAGTTCCTCGCCGAAGATCAAGATCGGCACGTACTTGCCCAGCGCCGCGCGCGCCTGCGCGAGCTCCAGGGCGACCGCGGCCTTGTAGGTCGCCGTCGACGGCGCAAGCTGATAGTCGTTGACCGACAGCCAGAAGATCAGCATCCCGACCTCGGGCAGCGCCGTCCAGTCAGCGCGCCGCGCCGCATAGGTGTTCTTGGTGCCCCCGTCCGTCGCGATGAAACCGGTGCCGAACGCGCCGCCCGCGCGCACATCCAGGATGCCCAGGTGGTCGGCAATCACCGCCGCCTTGCCGTCGCCCTTGTAGGCGTTGCCCGAGGACATCAGGTTGCTGTCGCCCACCACGTATATCGGCGGCAGCTGCGTGCGGCTGGGCGTGATGATCGCATCGCCCACCTTCACCGAGGCACGGCGGAAGGCCATGCCGTTCTGCCCCTCGACCGTGATGAGCCGGCGGTCTCGAGTCGGAAATTCCAGGGTGTACCAGCGTGCGCCGCCTGCGGCAGATGTCGTTCCAACCTTGCTGACGTACTGTCCACCAACCTTGAAGCGGTAGCCGTTGGAGGTCACGCTGTCGAGCAGCAGCGCCACGCCGTCGCCGTCCAGCACGAACTCGACCTGCCAGTGAATGCCGTCTCGCGTGCTCCCACTGGTCCGGACCACGGGGAACGTGGTCGCACCGGACACCGTGACCGGCTCGCCGCCGCCGTAGACGAAGGGCGCACCGGTGGCGCCGAACACGTACTGCGTGTAGGCGTCGGGCTCATAGCCCGAGGGTGCTGCGCCCGTGCCGCCCACGGTGATCGTCGGCTGGTCTTGCGCGATGCCCTTGGTGCGGGCGTTGCTGTTCATGGAGCCGACGGCGCCCATGATGATGGCCTGCGCGGTTCGGTGCAGGCGCGCGAAGTTCGCGTCCAACTCCGCGTAGGTCAGGGCCGCCCCCTTCTGCGACCGCAGAACGATCTCGGGCACGCTCAGGCCCCTTTCGCCTGCTCGGCGTGGAAGTCGCGCAGCGCAGCGACGGTGAGCGGCGCGGCGCCGCGGAAGGCACTCTGCACGATCTCACCCTGCTGGCGGGCGATCAGCTTCTCGCGCTCGGCCGCAATCCGGCGGTCGACCTCTGCGCGGATCTGCTCGCGGTACTCGCTGATCGTGCGCATCGCCTCGTTGGCGCTCTCGACCTCAGCGTTCAGGTGCTCGGCGTCCAGGGCCTGCAGCTCGGCCGCGGTGTGGAAATGGATTCCGGACAGGTCCATGTGCACCTCCTCAGACCTGCATGTCCTGCCGGGTCACGATCACCGACTGGCCGTCGGTGAACACGTAGACGCCATCGAGCTTCACGAAGGCCCACTCGATGTGCTCCACCGGCTTGGGCTGGCAGGCGAGCTGCAGCACGTGCAGGCGCGCGGCCAGCTCCTCGGGCGGCATGTCCTGGCGCGTCAGCAGGTCGCTCGCCAGCGCGTTCAGTTGGGGCAGCATGCGCTCGGCCAGCGGGCCACCCAGCGCGCCACGAATGCCGCGGCGCAGCTTCACCTCGCCGTCTGCTTCCAGGCAGGCCAGACGCAGCGCGCCGTTGCTCGCGACGACGGGCTGCCCCTCGTTGCGCACGATGGTGAAGGGTGTCGGCGCGCTCATCAGATCTCGTCCCAGGCGAAGGTGATCGATTCGCTCGGGGTGAGGCCACCCGCTGCCGCCGCGGTCACCTCGGCCAGCAGCACGAGGTGGTCGCCCTTCTCGCCGGCACCGGTGAAGGGGCCAGCGCCCAGGCTCAGCGGTGCGCCCGAGGTCAGCGTGAAGGCGTTGACGTAGCCCGTGCTGGCCGTGCCCTGGGCCGGCGTGGTGTACGCCGCCTGGGCCTTGGCCCACAGGTTCACGCCGGTGCCAAGCCCGCTCGAGCCGTCGGTGTAGGCGCGGATGTTCGTGATCTGCGTGTAGGTGCCGCCGACCAGCAGACGCAGGAACTTCTCGAAGGACCAGTCCGAGCCGGAGCCCGGCTTGACCAGCGGGTTGTTCAGGTCGACCGTGCTGTTGTCGGCCTTCTTCATGCGGACGTTGCCGCTGGTCTTGTCGGTGGTGGTGCCGCCGGCACCGTTCTTCTCGACGATTTGGACAGTTGCGGGCATTGCGGTGCTCCAGAGCGGGGGAGTTCAGACGCCGCGGATGGTCTGTCCGCGGGTCTGCCGCAAGGCCGGAAAGTGATCCCTGGGCCTAGAATTTCCGGATGGACAACGACACCCTGCGCGTCATCCTCGCCGCCGCCCTGGCGCCCCTCGTGTGGGCGCCGGTGCGCTTACTGGTTGACCGCCGCGCCGCCAAGTACGCCGCCCGCGACGCCGCCCGCCGGGAACAGCGCCTGCAGCGCGCGCATCATCTCGGGCGAGAGCTCGCGCGCGGACTGCGCCGCCTGCTGGGCCGCGGGTGACAGCGCTTCGTTGATCGCGCGCTCCGTGCGCATCGCGCCGGTCTTGTCGGCGATCAAGCCCGCCACCTGACCCACCACCGGGATCTTGTCCAGCGTACGGCTCCCCAGGTTCGACAGCAGGTTCATCACAGCGGCGCCCGTGCCGCTCGAGTTGGTGCCGTACTTCGCGCCCGCGGGGATGCTGTTGATGTCGCTGGCCACCTTGCCAGCGAGGTTCAGGCGCAGGATCTCGGCGGGCGTGAAGAACACCTGCAGCTTCTCCGGGCCCAGCGCGCGCAGCGTGTTCAGGTAGCGCTCGGCGGTGAAGGCCTTGTCGCCACTCGCGTTCGCGCCGAAGGCAGCGCGCTTGAGGTGGTCGGCGATCTGCGCGCGCGCCTGGCCCAGCGCCTCGGGGCTGTTCTGCAGGATGTTGCGCATCGCCTGCACGTCGCGCACATCGGCGTTCAGGATGAAGCTGCGCACGAAGCTGTCGGGCGCCTCGCTGTCCAGCGCGGCCTTGAGCGCGGGAGTGGCCTCGATGGTGGCGAAGCGGTCGCGCGCGGCGCGGCGCGCCTGGTCGAAGGCTTCGCGTGCGGCCGCCCCCTCGTCGATCGGCGCGGCGCCGGGCGGAATGGCCGGGCCCAACGCGGTGCCCTGGCGCGGCAGCGGGAATTCGACGTCCGGCGCCAGCGCGCGCGAGCCGGGCGCTGGCAGTGCACCTTGGCCGGGCAGCGCCGTGCGCGAGGCCTCGCGGAAGGCCGCGTCGGTCACGCCCTCGTCGAATACGTCGCCCGCGGCCCGCGCCACGTTGTCGGTCATACCCGCGGCGGCCGGCGCGCGCGCGGCCAGAGGGGTGCCGTGCAGCGCATCGCGGACCACGCCCACGGCGCGCGCCGCTGCAGCATCGCCGCCACGCTCGGCCCGGCGCTGGGCCTGCGACAGCAGCGTGTCGATCTGCACCGCGGCGTCGACGTTGAAAGGCGTCTTGCCCTCGCTGATCTGGTTCAGCAGCGTGCGCACGTCGGCCGGAAGGAAGGCGCCGAACATGCCCTCGTCCAGCGCGCGGTTTGCGTTCTGGCTGAACGTGGCGCGCTCCAGGTCCGCGGCCCGGCCCGCGCTCATGCCGCGGGCGGTCGTGTAGAGCTGGTCCACGTTGGCGCGCACTGGCTCGTCGGCGGCGCGCAGCGCGTTCATGAGGGTCTGGCCAGCCGTCACGCTGTCGGTGGCTTGCGTGGCGCCGAGGGTGTCGAAGATCTCGCCGAGCCGCTGGTTCTGCAGCTGGAAGCGGTCGGCCAGGTCGTTGCCGATGCCGCGCGCGCCGCGATCGAGGCGCACGCCAGAGAGGTTCTTCTCGTTTGCGAACTGCATCGGGTCGCGCGTCATCTGGCCCAAGGTCGGCGCGGCGTCGTTCGTCAGGCCCACGGCCTCGAACTGGGCGCGGCGCACCATGGCGGCCGGATCCATGCGCGCGCCGGCCGTGGTCGCCTCCTCGACCTGGCGGCGCACCGACTGCAGGATGGTGTCGGGCACTTCGCTGGGGTTCATGCCCTGCGACTGCAGCGCGTTGTTCACGCGGATGGTGATGCCCTCCGGCGTCACGGGAACCGCGCGCGCGCCGCGCTGGGTGATCGACTGCACGCCCTTGGCTACGGCCTCGGTGCCCTTGGCCATCGCAGGGGTGAGCACTGCGCCCGCAGTCGCACCCATGGCGGCCTGGCCAGCCTTGGCGCCCCAGAAGTTCTCGGTGTTGTCCACCACAGGCTGCATGAGCGCCGAGACCGCGCCGGCGCCAGCACCGCCCAGGGCGAGCTTGCCCACCGTGGTGGCGCCCTTCACCATGCCGCCGCCCACGTAGTTGGCCGGGTTCGCGAGGTTGCCGCCCAGGCGAGCCCAGTCGAAGCCCGCGTTCGGGTCTGCTGCCGCGCGCTGCTGGTCGTAGCCCTTGTTCACGCCCTTCACGATGGCATCGACTCCCTCGACGCCGCTGGAGCGTGCGACCGGCAGGCCTTTGTCGGCGAGCCAGTTGCCGAAGTTGTCGACGGCCCGGCCCACGCTTTCAGGCACCACGCGGCGCAGGAGCTGCGCGCCCGCGTCCACGGGGTCGCGCAGGCCCATCGCCAGGCCGCTCGTGGGCGCTTCCACCTTCGGGGCAGTAGGCGCGGCCGGCGCCGCGGGCGCAGCAGCAGCCGGCGGGGCGAAGTTCTGCTTGGCGTAGGCGAGCACGTCCTGCTCGCTTGCACCATCAGGCGCGTTGATCTCGTAGGTGGCGCCGTCCGGGCCGGTGATGCGGTACTTGGGCATGGGTCACTCCACACGCTGAATGGACCAGCCGGCGTCATCACCCCAGCTGCTGGATGCGCCGCCCTTCGTTGGACGCATCACCGGCTTCTGCACCTGAGGCTCTGCGCGCCCCGCCGCGATCTCGGCCGACCGGATCACGTTCGCGAGGCGCTCCTTCTTGTCCTCCACGGTCTTCGGGCCGTCGCCGATCTGCGGAAAAAACGACTTCGCGTAGCCGCGCAGTTGCTCCTTGGTGTACGCCGCTCCAGTGCCCAGCGTGAGCGCTGCGTCGAGCATGTCGAGTTGGGCAGCCTCAATCCGCTGGCGAGTTTCGCCGGTGATCATGTTGGCGGGGGTGTCGCCCCCGATCCATGGGACAGCACGCACCGCTTCTGCCGCCATGCCCGGCTTGGCGGCCGATGGGCTCTCTTCGAGCGCGGCCTGCAGCTGCGCTTGCGAGCCGCGCAGCCGCGCCAACAGCGTTGCGGCTTTACGTTCTCCCTCGCTGATGTTGTTCGCTCCTGCGGAAGGCTTGGCTCCCGCAGGCTTCCCATCTGGGCCGATGACCGGGCGCGCTTGGGCAGTCCTGGGGTCAACCAGAAGAAGCCCCTGGTCGGTCTGCTGCAGCGACCCCTTGCTGCCCAGCTCCATCTCCGCGCGCGTCTTCGCCGCGCTCGCGTAGCTGCTTGCCGCCGACGCGCGCGATGCCCCGGCCCGGGCCTTGTCGGCCTCGATCTTCGCCGCGGCCTCGTCCCCGAAGATGGCGCGCAGGCCAGGGTCAACCTGCTGGCCCTGGCCCGTGAACAGGTTGTAGCCCATGCCCGTGTTGCCGATGGCGTCCACCAGCTTCTTGCCCTCCATGGCCGCCTGGGCCTGACCCACGGACGCCGCGTCGCGCTGGCCGCTCAGCACTGCGTCGCCCAGGTCCATGCCGCGCTGCAGGCCCAGCGCCTTCCACAGGTTTTCGACGTTCTTGTCGCCCTGGGCGAGCGCCTGGTTCGCGATGCCCGCGGTGCGCATCACCTTCTGGGCCGTGCCGTCGGTGAACATGGCCGGAGTGGGCAATACCGGGCCCATACCGTCGGGCGCCGGGGTGTACTGGCCGGGCATCTGGCCGGTCTGCAGGTACGACACCAGGTCGCCCTGCTGCGCCGGCGCGACGCCGTGGACCCGGGCCGCGTTCATGAAAAGCGAACCGATCGAGCCCCGCTCCCGCTGGTCCTGCATGTCCAGCACCTCCTGCCCGGCCTTCGCGGCCTGGGCATCGGCCGCGCGCATCTGGGCGCCGCGCAGGTCGCGCACCGCCTGCGCGTCCATGGCCTCCTGCTGAGCCTGCGCGGCCAGCGCCGGGGCCATCGCGATCGAGCGGAACAGGTTGCCCACGCCGCCGGCGAGCTCCTGGCCACCGCCGCCGGCGCCGCTGGTTGCAAGTCGGAATCGCATCGTGCCCTCCTCAGTTCCAGCGCAGCGCGCCGGTGGAATCGACCATGCGCAGGTTCGGGCTGCCGTAGGACGCCGCCTTCGCCGCGCCGCCCAGGCCGCTGGTAGCCAGCCGGCCCGCGCCGTACGCGCTCAGCGCCGCGCCGCCCAGTTGCGTGCCCAGGCTCGGCGTGACCGCGCTGGCGCGGATGTTCTCGATCTCGGCCATGTTCCCGGCGTTGCCTTGAATACGGGCGATCTCGCCCGCGGTGTCGCCCAAACCGATGGCCTCGTTCTGCCGGAGCTGGCCCGCCGAGCCGATGCGGCCCATGAGCCCGGCCAGCTGGCGCAGCGACTCGGTGGTCTTGGCCTTCTCGCGCGCCGTGGCGGCGAGGTAGTCGCTCGACGCCGCCGAGGTCGGGATGGTGCTTCCCACCTGAACACCCTGCGCGGTGATGGGCGTGCCCTGCAACGCCGGCTGGTACTCGGCCTCGAGCTTCTGCGCGATCTGGTCCTGCGCGGCGTTGCGGTCTTCGGCCTGGAACTCCAGCGCCTTCTTCATCGCCACATCGGTGGCCATGTTGCGCGCACGCAGCTGCTCCTGCTGGCTGGCCAGCTGGATCTTCTTCTGGCGCTCAAGCGCCTGGTTCTGGCCGTAGGCCGTGACCGCCGCGCCGGCCAGCATCAGGCCAATGGTGATCGGATCCATGGTTTCCCCCTCAGCGGCGCACGGTGCCGCCGTACTGGTTGCCCGTGAACAGGTTGCTGGTGTACTGGCCCGGCGTGCTGCCGTTGGCCGTGGTGGGTGCGGTGCGTGCGCGCAGCACCTGGTTCTGCAGGTAGGCCTGGCCCATGTCGTCGAACAGGCGGCCGACCGTGGCCGCGTTCGCCTGGCTGCGCGCCGCGTCGGTCGCTGCTGCCATCTGGCCCGATGCCATGGCCGCCGCGGTGCCGGTGTCAAGCCCCGACTGGGCAAGCGAGATCAGGTTCGCACGGGTCTTTTCATCGACCGAGCGCAGGTCAGCCGCGGCGCCCTGGCCGGCCGCGGTGGCGCGGATCTGGCCCTCGCCGTAGCGGGTCGCCAGGTCGGCACCGGACTCGGCATCGACCGAGCCACCGAGCAGGCCCGCGCGCGCCAGCCCGAACAGGTTCTGGTTGCTGGCCTGCGTGAACTGCCGATCGAGGTCGCGAACGGCCACATCGCGGGTGGCGTTGGAGATGTCCGCGTACATCGCCTCGCGCGCCGCGCCCGCGCCGCTGGCACGCTGCTGCTGCGCTTTCCACGCGTCCATGGCGGCGGTGTAGCCCGCCTCGTCAAAGGTGCGGCTCGGCATGAAGTTGGCACCGTTCTCAGCACCACCAGGGAGACGGGTCGCGTTCGGGGTCCAGGTCGTACGCTCGAACTGCTCGCGCGTCGGCGCCGCGCTCATGCCGCCCTTGCCGAAATAGGAGTTGATCGTGTCGGTCGCGGCCTGCACGCGGCGCTGGCGCTCCTCCTCGTCGGCGCGCATCTGCGCGGCGCCGCCGTCGCCACCCTTGTGCAGTCGGGTGTCGAAGCGGCGGGGGTCGGTCTTGGGGTAGATCAGCATGGGAGCCTCACGATGTCGTAGGTGTGCGCGAAACCCAGGTGGCGCAGCACCCGGGTCATGGCCGGCGCCGTGCAGGCCTCGATCTCATCGACGCCGGATTCTTTGGCCCAGGCCACGAACTGCGGCCAGAAAGACACCGCGGCGCCAGCCAGATCGGAGCCGCCCAGGGCCATCACGTTGAGCACTTGCTTGCGCGGGTACAGGCGGAATTCGAAGACCATGGCCAGGTGCGCGCAGCCGTCGCGGGAGATCACCGCGGCGTGGGCGCGGCCGGAGGCCACCATCTCCTGCAGGTCGTCGGCCGTGAACTCGCCTCGCGCCGCATGCGAGACCACCGGCTCAAGCAGCGCGCGCGCCGTGGGCCAGTGCCGGGCGATCAGGTCGGGCGTGTTGAGGAACAGGACATCGCGCATGGTCAGGCGACGCCCAGGTCGTCCCAGTAGAGCGTGAGCCGGTTGACCTGCACCTCGCGCTTGGGGTCGCCCACGAAGCGCAGCTTGAACTCGGTTCCGCTGGCCTGGACGGGCAACACCTCACCGCTGTAGGTCCAGCCCGCGTTCGCACTGCCCACGGCCACGGTGTCGGCCAGCGTGCCGTCGCGGCCGCCGTTCACCGAAACATAGATCTCGACCGACACGATGTTCATGCCATCGAAGTCCATGCCGGTGAGCGCCTTGAGGTTGCCCGGCGCCTTGAAGTCGAGCCACTGGGTTTCGGCCACCACGGCCGTGCTCTCGTCGTTTTCCTCGTCGTCGCCGAAGAACACGTCAGGGCGCATGGAGTACAGGGCCACGCTGTTCTCGCGGCGCAGGTACATGCTGTTGCCGAGCTGGGCCCAGGCGTTGATGTTCGAGGTCCCCGAATCTCCCAGGCCGTGCCACGCCCAGGCGTTCAGCTTGGCCTGGCGGCTGTAGGTCCAGGCCGCCCAGCCGAACTCGCCCGCGCGCGCGTAGACGGCGATCCCGCGCTCGGGGATCTGGCTGGCCGAGAATGGGCGGCTGCAGAAGCCGAAGGCGCTGAACATCTCAGCCCTCCGCCCAGCGGCCGGGCGCGCTGAGCCAGTACTGCGAGAACGGGCCCGCGGCGATGCCGGTCACGGCCGGCACCTGCCCTCCGTTGACGAAGCGCACCAGCTGCTCGGGCGACTTGGTGAAGGGCTTGATCGGAAGGCCCACGTCCACATCGGTGGGGAACAGCGCGTTGGCCAGCGTGGTGAGCGAGCGCACGCCGGTCTCGGACAGGAACAGCAGGTCGCCGTACAGCGAGACGATCGAGCCGTGGTGACGCGTGCCCACGCCGTCCACCACGCGCTCCAGCGCCATGGCCGTGGGGTCCGGGTCGATCACCCAGAGCTGGATCGACTGGTCGGTGAACACCGCGAGCTTGCCCTGGTACTGGCCCAGGCCGTACACGCGCTGGCCGCTGCCAAAGTGCTGCGAGACGGGCAGGAAGCCCGCATTGCCTGCGGCGGTCCAGTCGGTCGGGTCGCCCACCTTGCAAAAGCGCACCGTCTGGCCGTCGTTCGACGCCGCGAAGATGCGCCCGCCGGCCGTGGCCATGATGCCCGTGTTGGGCATGTTCGCGTCCGCCACCGCCACGCCCGTGGCCGTGTGCGTGACCGTGTTCACCGAGAACAGCGAGCGGTAGAAGGTCGCGCCCTCGTCGGGAGAGAGCACCGCCAGGAAGCCGTTGTTCCAGCGCGTGACGCCCAGCAGGCGCGTGCGCGAGGCCTCGGCGAAGTTGCCGCCCGTGCCGCTCGAGATGTGGGCGTAGACAATGCGGTCGCCCGTGTCGAGGTCGACCACGTCGCTGATCTTGCCCGTGCTGGCCACGTTCCAGCACGAGAAGGTCCACAGGTAGCCGGCGTTGGACTCCAGGCCCTTCCACTGCGGGCCGAGCTCGAAGCCGCCCACGGTGCGGCGCCACTTCGCGCGGCTGCGCAGCCAGCCGCCGGGCTGCACGTCCATGTTGATCAGCTTGCGCAGGCTGTTCGCGGGCGCAACGCTCGACGGGCGAGCGAGCAGCAGGCCGCCGTCGAAGCGATCGAAGGTGACGCTCGGCATCAGCCCACCTGGCGGAAGCCGTTGGCCGTGGCCACCACGCGCGGGCGCGACGGGCATGCCGCCGAGGGCGGGATGAAGCGTCGGTTCTCCTTCTGCGCCACCTTCTCCTTGTAGAGCATGGTCCGGAACGACTGGCCCACGACGTCGGCGTCCGCCTTGCCGTAGTGGGCCTTGCCCATGGCGATGGCGTATTCGAGCACCAGGCGCGCGGGCGCGCTCGGCTTGTCGGTGGGCTGCTCGAAGCGCGTGAGCACGCGGTTGTGGTCGATGAACAGCCGGTACGGCTGGTCAGGCACCGGCCAGACCTCCAGGGACCACTCGCCGTCGATGTAGCGGCTGTCGTAACGCTCGGGGATGGCGCGCAGGGACTGGTCGGCGCGCATCGCGTGGTGGATGCCCTGGGGCAACGGCACCCGTTCTGTGTCGCCCTGCTCGACCCAGACCGACTGCACGCTGCCCCGGGCAATCGTCTCCCCTTCATCGGAGATCCAGGGGTATTCGGGGGTGTCGGCCGCCAGCATCAGCGTGGAGGTGATGGGCAGGCCCTCGTCGAGCTGCGCGAACACGTAGTCGTTGGCGCTCGTGAGGATGTCTTCCAGCGCGCTGGCGTTGCCGATGGTGGGGTGCAGGCCGCAGCGCGTGCGCAGCTTCTGCAGCATCGTCGCGTAGGTCTGGACGGTGGGCAGCGTGCTCATGCCTGGATTCCCGCGGCGAGGATGAAGAGCTCGTCGATCTGCTGCTGCGACCAGCCCAGCGCTTCTGCCACGCGGAGCAGGATCGCACTGTCGCGGCGGAAGTCTTGAGCGCGCTGCCACCAGATCCGCACCTCGGGATCGGTGGCGGAGGCGATGTAGGCCTCGACCTGCGGCAGCAGGCCGGCCCGGTGCAGCGCGATCTCGCCCTGCGCCCGAGAGACCACCAGCGGGACCGCGGGCGGCGGCGCCAGCGCGCGCAGGAGATCCTCCGCCTCGGCTTCGGTGATCGGCACGCTGCCCGGCGGCAGAAGGAAGGCGTACTGCGGCTCGATGTCGTGCACGCGGTTGTCGGGGGACTTGAAGAAGCTCATGGCGGCCTCAGCGGAGTTCGAAGTTCGAGCGCGCAGAAACGCCCAGGTCGCTCAGCACGTAGCTCGCGCCCAACGGGATCGGGATGCCACCGAAGGACGAGACAGGGCCAGTGCCCGCGGCGGCGTTGACATAGGTGAACGCCGGGCCGCCGTTGATCTGGATCGAGGTGCTAGCAGAAGCGGATGCGCCGTTGATGTTGCTGCCCAGGTAGATGGGCCGGCCGGTGAGGTTGTAGTAGGTGACGCCGGCCGTGCGCGTCACGCTCTGCACGGTCTGGCCCACGCCGAACTGCGCGGCGCCCAACAGCGACGAGCCGCCGCCGGCGCCCTGAACCTGCGAGGGATCCGTCGCCCACTGGCCCGCGGTGGCCTGCGTGATGTCCACGAACCCGACCACGCGGAATGGGACGTTCGCGCGCGCCACGGCGCTGTAGATAGTCGTGGCGCTGTCGGCCGCGCCCGCGCCGCCCTCGGCCGTTGTCGAGATGAGCTGCGTTTCGTTGAGCGTGGGCACGCCAGCCTGGTTGACGACGGCCAGCTCCACGACGCCGCCGTTGTCGATGGCGAGCAGGAGCAGGCGGGCCAGCACGCCGTTGGTGGTGCCCAGCGTCGACCCGTTGCTGATCGTGAGCGTGACCGGCGCCGCCACCTCGCGCGTGTTGCTGGTGCCGTTGTTGAGGGTGGGATGCCGGAAGTCCAGCACCGTCGGGCTCAGGGTGAGCGTCAGGGCGTTGCCCGCGACCGAGGCCGAGACGTCCTGAATCTCCTTGTAGCCGCCGATCAGCGCGCGCACCGCGGCGGCGTTCGGTGCCGTGACGATCGAGTCCCCGAGGGGGCTGAGGCCAAGGGCCGCGCGCCATTCCGCGCGCGTGGTGGGGCTGTTCGGCGCGGGGACGCCCAGGCCCACCAGCTTCGAGCCGGCCGGGAAGCTCACCGCCAGACCGCCGTTCGACGAGCCGCGGATGGTGGTGCGCGTGAGCTGGTTGGCCGCCGAGTAGGTGCCCAGGCCGAACTCCCAGTCGCCCGTGGGGCGGCCCGCGGCGTCGACGGCCTCGATGTAGTAGGGAACCGTGTCCGTGAGGGCGCACACGGCGGAGAAGGCGCGATAGCCCAGCACCGCGCCGGCAAGCGCGAAAGGACCGGTGCCAGAAGACGTGCTGGCTTCCAGCACCCGGTCGGCGATGACGTGCGGCATGGTTCGTCAGCGGGGTGTGGGCTTCGGGATCAGGCCGCGGCCCTGATGGCTTCGAGGATCTTGGCCTTCGTCGCGGCCGGGTCGACCGTGATGCCGTTGGCTTCGGCATGCGCAAGCAGCTCGGCCTTGCTCATGGCGTCGAGCGGCTTCTCGCCTTCGTCTTCGGCCTTGACCTCGGTGCCCAGCCCGGCGCAGGCCTTGGTGATGGCGCCCTTGAAGTTGGCGCCGTAGGCCTTCTCCAGCGCATCGGTTCCGTACTTGCCGGCCAAGCGCTCGGCTTCCTGCGAAGGGTCGAGCTCGACGCTCGCGCCTTCGACGGCGCCCTGCACTTCGACGTTGTCCTCGCCGAAGACGGCCTGCACGATGGGCAGTTCGTGCTCGGGCACTTCGCGGGGCAGGATGGTCATGGGGTCGCGGGTGATCATCAGCGCGACCAGGGGGATGAGGCGGGTCATGAGGTTCTCCAGGGATGAGGGGGTCAGGGAAAGAGGCCCAGCGCGCGGCCGGGCCTCTCCGTCATCACGCGGCGACGATCACCGCGTGGGCGTTGCGGCGGTTGGTCTTCATCGCGCACCGCAGGTCGAGCGACGCGTAGGTCGCGCGGACGTTGTGAGGAGGGGTCGGGTTGTAGACCGCCATCTCGTCGTCCTCGTACTTGAGGTGCTTGCTGTTGATGAAGTAGCAGCGCTTCTCCCAGAGGTTGGCCGCCACGGGCGCCTCCAGCGCGTCGAGCACGCTGAACACCGGATCCCAGATGATCTCGACGCCCTTGAAATAGAGGCCGGTGCGCGCGCCCTGGCCGGTGGCGATGTCCACCGTCTTGGGCTTGCCCGCCTCGGTGTTCTGGGTCAGCGTCAACGCGCTGGCGTAGGCGTCGATGAAGGTCGAGCCGGCCAGGATGAAGTCCGGCGCGCCACCGTTGCGGATGCAGTTGCGCCAGGCCGCTTCCATCGTCGCGCGCAGGTTGCCCGTGGCCACCGCGCCGGCGAAGTAGTTGCGCCAGTAGGTCTTCGTCGCGGCGTTGAGGCCACCGACCGTGCCCACGGCGGGGGTGCGCGAGATCAGAGCGTCCAGGCCCACCACCGCGTCCGCGCTGGCCGTGCCGTCACGGTGCAGCTCGACGTCGAGCTTCTCGATGAAGCCGAGCTCGAGCGCTTCCATGTGCTCGCTCAGGATGTTGTAGAGGATGACCTTCTCGTTCTCGGCCAGCACCAGCTTGCCCTTCGTGGCCGGATCCGGATCGACGCGGATGCCCGCGGCGAACAGCATGTCCCAGTCGAGGTACAGGCCGTCCAGGGCCACGCGCCAGGGGAACTGGGCTTGCGCGGCGGTGGAACGCTTGTTGAAGGTGCGGGCGGTCTCGCCGAACGACCAGGCGAAGTTCGAGCCGTAGGTCTCGCGCACGGTCTCCACCGAGAACTGGCGCGCGGGCATCAGCGTCTTCTTCTTGCCCATCAGCATCTTGATGAGCGGGCGTTCGGTGCCGATCTGGTCGACCGGGCGGTTGCGCATGTAGTTGTCGAGCGCGGCGACGGTGACCGTTGCGAGGTCGGGTGCGGAAATGGGCATGGTGCCTCTCCTGTGCAAAGTTGATGAGCTCTGCACGCCATCCACCGCACCAGTGGTGAGAGGCCTTCTGCCTGCGCTGCCCTGCCGACGGTGAACCCGGCTCACGACCTGTGGGGCGGCACCTGCAAGGTGCTGAGGGACGCGAACCCCTCGTACATGCGACATTCCCGGCGTGTGCGAAGCGAGAGGGCTGCCGGGCGCGACACCGGCTTACGACGTGACCTTCTCGGCTTCTGCGGGGCGCAGTGTTTGCCCCGCGTCAAGCGGCCCGGCCGGAAAGTGATCGGGCCGCCTGAGACCTCAGCCCAGGCCGTGGGCCTGGAACGCGCTCTGCACAGCGTCCATGGCGTTGCGCGGAGCCGTGGGCACACGCGCGCCAGCGCCCACCATGCCCGGGCGCAGCGGCTGCGGCGCGGCCGGCGCGGGCGCGGGAGCCGGCGCGGGCGGCGTGTAGGCGTCGTACATCATCAGCACGGCCGCCTCCCACTGGTGCGGCTGGTAGGTGGTGACGAAGGCCTGCAGGCGCTGCGGATCCTGCAGCTGCGACCGGATAAAGGCGACCTTCGCCTCGTGGCCCGGCGTGTGCGCGCGCTGCGCCAGCGTGGCGTCCATGCGCTGCGCGGCCTGTTGCACGGTCGCCTGGAACTGTTGGAACTCGACCGTCTGCTGCTGGGTGCGCTGCGCCGCCTGGTTCTGCGTGCGCAGGCGGACCATCTCCAGCGCGTGCTCGCGCGAGAGCGTCAGGCCCTCCACCTGGGCCTTGAGGTCCGGGTGCTGGCTCAGCAGGTCCACGCCCGGAACCTCGGCGCCCAGGCGCGTGGCGATGTCGGCCCGGATCGAGTCGATGCGCTGCAGGGCCTGCTGCAGGTCCTGCGGGTTGGCCGACTTCACCTGCCGGCCCAGGGTGAGCACGTCGTTGAATTCCTCGGGCGCCAAGCCGCTGTTGGCCACCATCTGGCGCACGCTGACCAGCTGCTGCTCGGCCTCGGTGGCGCGGCGCTCCAGCTCGGGGATGGACTTCACGCGCGCGCTGAGGTCGGCGAAACGCGCAGCGGCGCGCTCGCTCAGGCCTTCGGGCGGCGTGAGGTCGTCGGCCGCTGGAGGCTTCGGCGCGGCGGGTGCGGCGGCCGGGGTCGGGGCGGGTGCGGGAGCGGGCGCCTGGGCAGCCGGAGCAGGTGCGGGAGCCGCGGGTGCACCGCCGCCCTCGGCGCCCACCTGGTCGAGCAGGTCGCTCAGGCCGCCGAAGGTCTCGGGCTGCTCGGCAGGCGCAGCAGCGGGCTCGGCTGCAGCCGGCGCGGGCGCTTCGGCCGCGGGCGCGGCACTGGGTTCAGATGCAGGCGCGGGTGCAGGAGAGCCGCCGCCGGCCGCGCCGGGTTCGTCGTTGAAGAGTCGTCGGATGAGCTTGTGGATCAGCATGGTCACTCGTCAGGGTCGAGGCCCGCTCACTGCAGAGCGGGTGGGGCTGCCAGGGCTGGGCCGCCTGGCATCGGCATGCCCGGCTCGGCGCCGGGAATCTGGGGAAGCGGGGCGTCCATGCCCGGCAGCGCGGGCGGCTGGGGCATGGGTGCGGGGGGCTTGGGCGGCAGGAAGCGGTCGACGTCGATGGTCTCGTCGAAGCGCGCGGCCGTCTCGCGCACCAGCTCGCGCTCGGGCGTGCTGTCGCCGCCGCTGGCGTCGATCTGGCGGATGACCATCACCATCTCGCGGATCAGCGGGAGCGCGCGCGTCCAGGTCTCCTGGGCTTGCAGCTTGTTGGGCGCAGCGGTGGAGCCGGCCCGGATCTTGATGTTGATCAGGTTGAACACCGTCTCGGGCGTGCGCTGCTCGGGCCACTCGTAGGTGGGCGCGGGCTCAGGGCCGGGCACGGGCACGGGGCCCATGGGCGTGGGCACCATCTGCGGCTCGACCGGCTCGGGCGCGCCCATGATCGTCTCGACCATCGGGGGCGTCATCGAGAGCAGGCACACCTCGCTGGCGAACTGCGCGATCTCGGTCAGCCAGTCTTCGATCTGGTCGCGGAACTCGGACACGCGCGCGGCCAGGCTCTGGTCGCTGATCGCGGCTTCGGTCGCCGTCTTGGGCTGCACCACCACCGAGCGCGCGGCGTCCTGCAGGCCGGAGACCATCTCCCAGTCGTTGCGGATCGGGCTGGTGTCGTAGACCGCAGGGTCGATGGTGAGCTGGTTGGCCTGCTTGATGACGTCTTCGAGCCGCCCGCCGCCAGTGTCCACGGTCACGATCTCGCCGATCTCGGGGTGCGTGCGCACCTTGATGTGCGAGTCCTTCACGTCGGCCGAGGCGATATGGTGCGGGCGGATGTTGCGGCGCACCTCGGCGAACTTGTCGCGCGTCTCGTTGTGCTCGTTCTGCAGCTTCTCCAGCACGTCGACCAGGCTCTGCGAGACGAACTCGCCGTCAACCGACTGGAAGGGCAGCACGAAGTAGGGATACCAGCGCTCGCCCAGGCGCTCGGGCTGGTAGGGCTTGCGCGCGAAGCGGTCGTTGATGCCTTCGACGAAGGTGTAGATGGTGTTGTCGAGCTTGCTCCACGCCTCGTACACCAGCACCAGCGGGTCATCGTCGCCGCCCTGCCCCACGCCAGCGAGCATGCCGCGGCGGGGCTTCTCGTCGCTCATGTCGGCGCCGACCTTGAAGCACGTGGCGTGATCCAGCAGGTTCGTGCCGTCCTGCTTGGCCAGGTCGGGGAACAGCGCGCGCGCCTTCGAGCGTCGCATCGGGATCTTCTCGATCAGGTAGTCGCCGCTCGCGTAGTCCCAGATGTCCTCGACGGTGGGGTCGGGCAGCAGGCGCTCGGTGCGCACCATGTCGATGGTCAGGCCCTCGGCCGCCACCACCTCGCGCTGCGCCTCCAGACCGGCCAGCGCCTGCTCGAGCTCGCGCTTCTTCGACTCCTCGTCGGCGCGGCGCTGGGGGTCTTCGAGCTCGGCGATCAGCGCCTCGATGCGCAGCAGGTTGTCCTGCGTGTCCTCAATGCGCTGCTTGACCACCGGGTCGACGCGGATGTCGCGCTGCCACTGCACCTTCACCACGCCGAAGCTGCAGGTCATGGCCGCCTTCACCGCGCGCTTGGCCTTCTGCTTGAGCTTGGCGTCCTCGAGCATGGTCTGGGTCACCGTGCTCACCGTGTCGGCGAACAGGCGCAGCGGCCGGGCCTTGTTCGTGGGCTCGCCCGACATCTCCGGGTTCTTGGCGTAGACCTTGGAGAGCACCACCGAGATGGTCGAGGCGATCAGGTTGGCGCGGTGCTTGTTGTAGGCCGCCGTGTTCGGCTCGGCATCCTTGTCGATGCCCTGCACCACCGCGCGGTTGTGCGCCACGCGGCGGTGGAACCGAGACCAGTGCTTCTCGCTGGCCTTCGCGCGCGCCTGCCACGTCTTCACCAGCGGATCGGCCTGGGGCTCGCTCGCTCCGGCGTTCGGCGCGGACATCACGGCGGTGTTGATGCTGGGCGCGGGCCCGTCGAGTTCTTGCGGCATGGTCGGTCGGTGGTTTCAGCAGACGGCGCAATGTCTGCCGACGCCCCTGGGCCGAGGCCGGAAAGTGATCAGCGCGGCACGAGGTGGCGGCCGTCTTCCAGCACCCGCGCGGCCGCGGCGCTGCCCGGGTCCGGGCTGTCGGCCCCAGGCGCTTCGGCCGGCGTGCTGGTGCGCCGCATGAGCCCCGCCTTGAGCATGTCGAAGCAGTGGTCTTCGGCCTCGGTATCGACGTCATCCGGATCGTCAGGATCCGGCTCCAGCGCGGG
This sequence comes from Hydrogenophaga sp. T2, assembly GCF_049843535.1. NCBI lineage: Bacteria > Pseudomonadati > Pseudomonadota > Betaproteobacteria > Burkholderiales > Comamonadaceae > Hydrogenophaga > Hydrogenophaga sp. T2. The sequence goes on from NZ_JBBHZJ010000004.1 coordinate 248,834, forward strand.
CACGGTGCGAATGGTGTGCTCGCAGGTCGAGAAGATGGCCAGTTCGTCGAGCTCCAGCGCCTGCTTCACCAGCAGCGCGCCGGCCTTGCGGCTCCCCGGCCCCGCCCACCACGGCCGGAAGTTGAGCCCGGCGCGGCGAAAGGTCTGGGCGTGGGTGTTCTGGGCGCCGTACTGCGCGCCGCCGCGGGCGAACAGGTCGGGCCCGGTCAAGCGCAGGCCGATCTCGTAGCCCAGGCGCTCGTCATGCGCCTCGCGCGCCAGGATGCGCTTGGCCACCTGGTCGGGCGTCTCCTTCGTGCCCACGTTGGGCTGCACGCGGCCGCGATCGTCCTTGGCGATGCCGTACAGCTCGCGCCAGAGGTAGGTCTTACCCTCGGGGTCCTTGGCGAACCAGCCCACGGCGTACGGCTTGGCATAACCCCAGTCCATGGCCTGCCAGAGCTTCCAGTGCGCGGGGATCGGGAAGGGCTTCACCACGTGGCGCTCCGGATCCCAGGCCCCTTCGAGGAATGCGCCGATGTGGATGTCCCAGTCGCCGAACAGCCAGGCCTTGCGGCGGTTCGGATCCTTGGTGCCCTCCAGCGTGGCCATGTACTCGGGGTCGTTGGCCAGGAGCGTGGTGTTCTCGCGGATGTCGCCGTGCACGTAGGTGCGCTCGCGCCCGCTCTCGTCCTTGATGATGGTGCCGGGAGGCACACCGGCGCGGCCGAGCTTGTAGCGCTCCTTCACCGCGGCGTGGCCGCGGCCGTAGGGGTTGCAGGTCGCGCGCACCATGCGGGGCATGCCCGGCACGCTGGAGCGGCAGCACGACTGCATCATCTCGAAGAAGGTCAGGTCGCGCCAGTTCGTGAGCTCCTCGAAGCCGATCCACGGGTATTCGTGGCCGTGGTAGTCCCAGTAGTCGTCCTCGGTCACGCCCACGCGCAGCAGCAGCTCCTCGCCGCTGGGGAAGATCCACTTGAAATCGGCGTGGCTCTCCAGGAAGCGGGCGTTGGGGAAGAACTTGCGGAACCAGCGCTTGGACTTCTTCACCACGTCGGCGAGCTGCTTGTAGGTCTCGCGGAACAGGATGCCGCGCCACTCGGGGCCGAACCCGCGGCCGACGAACTGGGCGAAGGACATCAGCAGGGCGTCGGTCTTGCCCGGGCCGCGGGTGCCCTCGTACAGGCACTCAAACACCGGGCAGGCGAGGAACAGCGTCTGGCTGCCGGGGTGGGGCTTCCAGGCGATGGGCGTGCCGGGCGGGAGGATCACAGCGAAGCCGCGCGCAGCCGCGCGAAGGTCCGCGGGTTCATGTAGACGACTGCACCCGCCGTGTAGCACTCGCCGTCGGGCAGCATGTTCCACGTGCCGAAGAAGTCCAGCATCCAGGCATCGATCTCGCGCCGGAATTCATCGGTGACCGGAACATCCTGGGAGAGGACCATCTTCGGGAGGTCCGGTGAAACCACCACCTTGACCCCCAGCATGGAGAGCTCGTTTCTCATTCAGCATCCCCTGGCGTCGCCTTTTTCACCGCCTCGGCCCAGGCCACCGGGTCGGCCATCATCCCCGGCACCACCAGCACGCCGCCCGCGGCCACAGCCGGGGCCAGGGGCTTGTCCCCCGCGCCAGTGAGCTGCAGGCTGCCGCGCTCCCGGTAGGTGTTCGGCCGACGCGCCTTCAGCAGGAAGATCATCAGCGTGTCGCTCGGGCGGTTCACCGTCAGGTACTTGAGCGAGCCGTCCGGGTTGCGCGCCTGCACGGGCTTGCGCACCTTCACGGGCGCGCCGCTGTCGCCGACCTCCTCGACCTCGACCAGCTTGGGCGTGCCATCGGGGTTCGTCTCCCACACGGGCGTGAGCTGGCCCTGGTAGATCACCGGCTCCTCGACGCCCACCATGGCGCGGCGTACTGCTTCGCGCTCCAGGCGCTCGGTGCCCTCCTCAAGCGCCTCATCCCAGGCCCGGGCGAAGTCGGCGTCGCGTTCCTTCCAGTGGTAGACGGTGGTGCGGTCAACGCCCGCCTCGTGCGCGGCCTCGCCGATGGTCGCCCCATCGGACAGCGCCGACAGAAACAACAGCATGGCGGCGTCCTGCAGGTCTTTTTCCGATGTGGATTTCGTGGCTGCCTTACGGCCCATGGTTCGCTTCCTCGGTGATGACCTCGACCAGCTCGGCGCGCAGCAGCACGTAGCCCCAGCGGCGGTTGGTCGGGTTCAGGTAGCGGCAGACGAGCCGCTCGTGGTTGTCCTTGTCGCCCCCTCCGACACGGCGGCCGCCACGGTACCCCTCGACGACCGCGAGCGCGCCGGTTGGTGTCCGGACCTTGGTGCCGATGGGGATCTCGTCGGCGTCGCGCGGCCTGTTGTGGATGCGCAGGTGGCCGATCGGCGGCTTGGTGTTGATGGCGGCGGTCATGGCGGTGCTGCCCCCTTCCAGTTGCGAGCGCGCGCGGCGCTTTGGCCTTCCTTGCTCAGCTTCGTGAGGTGCCACTTGCCGCAGACGTGGCAGTGGTAGGGCTCGGTGCCGCGGGAGGCCTCGCCGTAGCGCTTCTTGCTGCCCGCGGCCCAGTCGCGCGCCTGGTTCTTGCTGTCGAAGACCTTCTTGTCGAAGCAGCCGCGCACCGCCCGGTCGACGGGGATGTCGCGGCCCACGCGCTCGAAGCCCTTCTTCATCGGGCACCCAGGCCAGAGAACGGCGTCGTCTCGCGCCAGTTCAGGTTCGCCCGCACCCGCCGTACGGCTTCGGCGCTGACGCCGTAGCGCTGGGCGAGCTCACGCAGGGGCGCCTCGGATGCGCGGATCTCGCGCGCCTTCTGCATGTCGAGCTTCGTCTCGCGCTTCTCGCGGCGAGCGCGATCGATGGCGGCGCGGTGCTGGGCGTGGTGGTGGAGGCCCTGGGCTGTCTGGCGGCGGACCACGTCGCCCTTCGTCTCCGTCACCAGCAGTTCAGGGTTCAGGCAATTGGGACACTCGCAACGCGTCGTCACGACCTCGCCGGGCCCGAGCGGCTTGGTCGCATGGGCGGCGTGCACGGTCTTGCGGACGTTGTAGCGCGTGCCTTCCAGCTGGATCTGGGCATGCCAGATCGCGTCCTGGTGGTTGCCGCTCCAGAGCCAAGGGGTCACGCACGCGGGGCAGAGCTTGCAGCGCGCGCGGATCTTGGCCAGCACGTCAATCAGCGCGCCAGCAGCAGGGCTCGGAAGGTAGGCTTTCGGGGAGCTCATGGGTTCAGCAGTCGTTTCAGGGTGACGTTGAGCGCCTGTAGCTCGTCCATCTTTCGGACGCGCCAGGCGATGCGGCCGCCGTGCCAGCCCATGGACGGGCCGCGGTGGCATTCGGGGCACAGGGCGATGGCCGTGTACTGGTCGCCCTGGCGGATGTGGTGGGCTTCGCTGGGCCCGGGCGCGTCGCACACCGAGCAGTCCAGCTCTTTCACGCGCTGCAGGTGGCGGCGCTCGCGGTCGGTCAGCTTGTTGTTCATGCCGGGACCGCCTCTTGGCGCGCGGGGGCCGTGCTTGCGTGGGGCTCGAGGTCGACGAACCGCACGCCCAGCTCGGTCGCCGCGTAGGCCTCCACCTGGTCGCAGAAGATGCAGAACTCGGCCGTGTCCAGGTCGGCGCTGCTCATGCCCACCACTTGGCCGTTGGGGAGTTCGATCACGCCGATGAACTGGCGCTTGAACTGCTCGTGCCAGATCTCGGCCGAGAAGCGCTGGCCGTTCACCGTGGCCTGCTCGGCGATCTGCGCGAGCACACCGCGGCCCCAGTACCGGCGGTTCTGCGCGGCCGTGCGCTTCTTGCGCTTGATCTCCAGCACCCAGGTGGCCCCGCCCTGCATCACGCCGGCGAGGAAGGGGAACAGCTGGCCCTTGATGGCCGCCCAGGCCTGCGGGCGGTTGTAGAGCTCGATGGTCAGGCGCTGGGCATTCATGCCGTGACCTCGTTCGGCGAGCCGATGCGCCGCAGCACCTCGTCCACGGCGTCGTCGCCCGGATCACGGAGCGGCCGCAGTACCTCATCGGCGATCGCGGTGGCATCGCCGAAAAGCCGGTGATGGAGCCGCGGTCCCTCGTACGCCCAACAAGGTAGGCCAGTCAGACCAACGCCGGAAAGGTGCGTGACCCTGATAACACGCCCCACCCATGCATGCTCGAATCTGTCACTGGCGCGAACGATCACGGCGAGGTCGCCCGGTTTGCAATTCATGAGGCCTCCGCGAACAGGTCCGCCGTGCGCTTGTCGCGCGTCACCCGGCGGAAAGCGTGAATCGGTGCCTCGCGGCGCTTGCCGGCCGGGATCAGTCCGGCCTTCACCGCGCACTTGGGACCGTAGGGGCGCAGCGGACGGTCGCCGCCCAAGTCGACCTCGACCGCTGCGCGCAGGATGAAGCGGTTGCACATCACACACCTCACGAGAGCGCCCTCCGCAGGTGCCAGTGCGCCATCAGGATGGCCTCGGCCCGGTTGTGATCCTTGGCCCGGGCGATGTCCGTGCACGCCGGGTACAGCTCGCGCGCCACCTGCAGGGCCTTGGCCTTCCGCTCCGTGGGCGATAGCTGCGCGTCGATCAAGCCGTAGAAGCGCTTCCAGGTCTGCGGCGCGGCGTACTCCACCTGCAGGCGCAAGCACTCCAGCACCGCCTCGACAGCGCCCAGCGTGCGCAGCAGCGAGCCCTGCGTCTGCACGCTGTTGTTCTTGCCGCCCATGACGCCCACGGCCTCCACCACCGCGGCGATCGGCTCGTCGGCCGGGCAGGCGTCGAGGATCTGGCGGCGCAGCGCGTAGCCGTCCACCTTGCGCTGCACCAGCGCCTTGGGTCCGACGCCGGGGATCGGCATCGTGGGGAGGTCGAAGACGGCGCGCAGGCCCGCGCTGCTAAGCACCGCGCATGCGCCCGTGAGGCCAGGGTCCACGGACAGGACGATCATTCGCCACCACCCTGACCTTCGAAGCCCATGAGCGCCTGCTGCATCATGTCGTTCATGCTTTGATTCCGGCTCAAGCCATGCTCAAGCACGATGCGGTACACGAAGCGGGCTGCCTCCCTGATCCGGCCGGTGTCGTGGTCGTTGTCGCGGACGCACAGGTAGCCCGGGACTCGATACACCCGCCACCCCATGGCGGACAACTCATCGTCGCGGCGCTGATCCTTGGCCTTGTCCTTGTGGTACTGCGCACCGTCGCACTCGATGGCCACCTTCGCTCTGGGGTTGGCGAAATCCACGAAGAAGCGCCCAACGGGGTACTGGGGATAGAAGATCGCGTTCGCGTCTCGGATGTGCACCCACAACCAGTCTTCGATGGGGGTCAGCGTCAGGTACTGGCTCCATGCGTAGGGGTCAAGGGCCCACTCGTCTGCGCGCTCTGCCAGGATCTTGGCTTCGAAGTGCTTGTAGTGGTCTCGGATCGCGTACCAGTTGGGCGTGCTCATGAGTCAAAGTCCTCCGCGTATCGCCGCGTCGGTGCGGCCGGTTTGATCGGGGAATCAGTGTTGCGCGCCAGCTCCTTGAAGCGCTGGTAGCGGCCCTCGAATGCCAACTTGAACCAGCCCTTCTGCCCGCCGCGGTTCTTCGCGATCTCGGCGTGGATAACCTTGGCGCCGGTCGACAACTCCTCGGCGTCGTCGCTGAGCAGCACCACGATGTCGGCGTCTTCCTCAATGGCGCCCGACTCCTTGAGGTCGGCCAGAGTGGCGCGCTTGTTGGTGCGCTTCTCCACCTCTCGGCTGAGCTGGCTCAGCAGGATGAGCGGCACGCCGAGCTGCTTCGCCAGGGTCTTCAAGCCGCGGCTGATCTCCTCGATCTGGTGGTGCCGGCTGTCCTTGGCCTTCTGCGCGCTGGCGGACATGAGCTGCAGGTAGTCCACCACCACAAGGCCGATGCCATGGCTGCGCTTGAGCTTCCTGGCCTTGGCCTGCAGCTCGCTCGCCGAGAGGCTGGGCTGGTCGTCCACGTAGATCGGCAGCGCTGTGACCGTGGGCACCGCCTCGGTCAGCGCCGGCCATTCATCGTTCGTCAGCTTTCCCGTGACCAGGTGACCCAGGTCGATCTCGCCCACCTGAGCGACGAAGCGCTCCACCAGCTCCTGGCGCTCCATCTCCATCGAGAACACTCCTACGCCGTGGTTCTCCTCGGCGAATGCGCGAGCGATCTGCAGGGCCAGCGCCGTCTTGCCGACGCTCGGGCGCGCGGCAATCACGATGAGCTTGCCCGGCTTGAGCCCACCCCCGAGGCGCCAGTCCAGGCTCGGGATCTTGGTCTTCACGCCCGGCGCGACACTGCCATCGGCGAGGTCGCTGATCCTGTCCATGAAGCCGGTGAGCGCTTCACCGATGGCCACCACCTGCTGGCTTCCGCGCGAGACCGCGATGTCAAACAGCTTCTGCTGGGCATCGTTCACCAGCTCGGCCACCGTGCGGTCACCCGGGTTGAATGCGTCCGTGGCGATCTCGTCGCTCGTGGCCACCAAGCGGCGCAGCACCGCGCGCTCGCGCACGATTTCGCCGTAGCGCCGGATGCTGGCCGCGCTGGGCAGGTACTGCGCGAGCTGGTTCAGGTACAGCAGGCCGCCGGCCTCTTCGTCCTTGCCCTGGCGCTGCAGGTGTTCGAACACTGTCACCACGTCGGCGCTGCGGTTGGCGTTGATCATCGACGCGAGCGCGGCGAAGACCAGCCGGTTCTCGTGCCGGTAGAAGTCGTCCACCGTGAGCAGATCGCACACGCGGTCCCAGGCTTCGTTGTCCAGCAGGAGCGCGCCCAGCACTGCCTGCTCGGACTCGATGGAGTGCGGCGGCACGCGGAGTTGAGCCGACTCGGGGAAGGCCTCGAAGTCATCCATGCGTCGTCTCCCGCTGGCCCATGCGAGCGTCCAGCACCGCCTTGTGCGTCAGGCCCTTGGACGACCATGCCGGCTTCCCGTCATCGCCCATGAACCACAGCCCGGCCCAGTTGTCCTTCACCGCGGTGGCGAAGTGCCCGGGCCAGTCCTTGTACCGCTTCGCCTTGCCCTTCTCGCCCTCGGTGTACCGCTCGCGGAACAGCACCCAGGCGATCTGCAGCATTTCCGGCACGATGCCGGCATCAGCGCACCAGCGGCGGATAGCGTGGCCGTCCGGCACCGGCTTCTGCCCGCTGGCCTTGCAGTTTGCCAAGTAGGTCGACAGCGTGATCGCTTCGGACTTGGCGCGAGAGGGGGGCCGCGTCGCTTGCGACCGGCTCTCTCTCTCTGGTGTTGGTGTTGGTGTTGGTGTTGGTAGCTCACCGTTCGGTTGACCGTTCGGTAACCGTTCGGTTGACCGTTCGGTCATCGTCTGGTCAATCGAACGGTCAGCGTCCGATGAACCGTCCGGTTGTCGTTTCGCACGACGTGCCGCCACCGCAAGTTGAGCGGAAGCTTGAGCCTTGGCCTGTTTTTCGCGCATGCGGTCGAGCTCGGCGTCGCAGCGATCTTGGTGCCAGCCGTCGTCCTGCAGGGTGAAGAACTCGCGCAGCACGGCCTCGACCTCGGCCGGGTTCTTGCGCATGCGAATCAGGCGGGAAACCTCGCCGACCTCAGCAGGCAGCGGCCCCTCGCGAAGGTAATAGGCGTCCAGCATGCGGCGATACGCCAGATCCTCCAGCGGCTCCAAGTGGGCCGTGTGGGCGGCATAGTCGCCCAGGTGGAACGGGTAGTAGTTCAAGCCAGCCCCCGCTCGCCTTCCATCCGCGCCACGGTCTCGGGCGTGCGCATGGCGTGGAGCTGGCGCACCACCTTCAACGCCTCGCGCGCGGGCTCCATGCGGCCGTAGTTGCCATGGAACTCCACCAGGTCGCCCTGGGCCTTGATGGCCATCTCGAGCTGCTCGGGCGTGTGGTCGGGGTGGTCGATCACCCAGGCCGCCTGCGGCGTCATGGTCTGAGCACGTGCCGGCGAGTAGCCGGGCCGGTCGCTGGGGAAGGGCCAGTTGCTCATGCCGCACCTGCTTTCAGCGAGGGGATGAGCGCCGCCAGTTCCTTCATGGTCTGCTCGACGCGCGAGAGAGCCCGGGCCCGGCGCGCTTCGTCGCTGTCCATGAACTTGCTGGCCAGGTACTCGATGACGGCCGCGGCCTCGCCAGTGCTCGCCAGCCAGGCCTCGAGGTCGTCGACGTTGAAGCGCTGGGTGTCGCCGTCGGCCGGGTTGAGCTTGCGGCTCAGGGTCGAGGGCGCCATGTCCAGGTCGGCCGCCTGCACCTTGAGGTGCTTCGAGGTCACGGCCGCGCGGTGCGCGATGAACGCGCGCAAAGTGGGGAAGCGCTCCGCGGTGGAGGGCTCCAAGTTCAGGGTGAGTTGGTTCATCGGGGCTCCCGGGTGAGATGGCAAGCCGTGTTGCCGTCTGTTGCCGTCTCGGCGGTGGGCGAAAAAAAGACGATGCGGGCCATGCAGACCCCATCGCCCTCAGCGCGCTTGCGCGCCTTCTTCCTCGACTGCCACCCCGCCTGTGATGCGCGCGGGTGCGGCTTCTGCCGTCACGACGGAGCGGATGAACAGGTCGGGGCGCTGCAGCTTCACGGCCGCGGGAATGCCGCGCGTGGTCCAGTTCTGAACGCGCTGCACGCCGCCAGAGGCCTTGTCGTAGCCCAGCAGCTCGGCCAGCTTGGTGGGCCCACCGAGCGACTTGATGAGCTCGGCGTCGGAGATGGGGGTGTCGGGGGTGTTCATGACCCCGAATTAAACGTCATGTTTAAACAAACGTCAAACATGCCGTTTAACAACAGGGTGTTTAGTCTCGGGAGAATCACCGGGATGGAAGATCCACAGATCCACCCCTCGATGGCGCGCCTCTACCAGGCAGCCAAAGAACTCAAGGGGGTCACAGGGCAGTCGGCCGTGGCCCGCCTGCTCAACGCATCGCCGCAGGCGGTGAAGAATTGGGAGGGGCGCGGGGTCTCGAAGACTGGCGCGCTCACGGCAGAAGAGGTCATTGGCTGCAGCGCCCTCTGGATCACCCAGGGCACAGGCGATATGCGAGCGGGCAGCCTCACCGCCAGCGGCGCAACGCCCCAACTGCTCAATCAACCGCGCGAACCATCCAACGTGGAGCACGTGCAGGTCAAACGACGCGTTCCCCTGATCTCGTGGGTGCGTGCAGGTCTTTGGGGAGCAGTGGAGGATCAATACCACCCGGGCGAGGCCGACGAGTGGGCCGAGGCCTACGACACTCGCCCAGGGGACAACGCCTTCGCCCTGCGCGTTACCGGGGACAGCATGACGAGTCCGATCCCGGGCGATCGGAGCTTTCCAGAGGGGACGATCATCATCGTGGACCCGGGCCGCTCCGCTGGACCCGGAGACTTCGTCATTGCCAAAGACGTGGCCACGCAGAAGGCCACCTTCAAGAGGCTCGTGTCCGATGGCGGCCGGTGGTTTCTAAAACCGCTCAACCCAACCTACCCCACCGTGGAGATTGACGACCCTGACATCAGGGTAATCGGTAAGGTGGTCGAGTACCAGATGCGGGGAAAGCTTTGATCCTTCGGGTTTGACGGGAGGCACTTTGAAGTCACGAATTTTTCTGGTCACCTGCGCGCTGCTCGCAACATCAGCGATGGCACAGATGACCGGCAACGACGCCATCCAAGCATTTACTGGCAGCGAGTCTGCTCGACAGAACCTTGGGATCTACGTCCTGGCAGTAATGCACTCAGAAACGGCCGTTCGAATCAACAGCGACGCTGCGAAAGCAGCCGGGGCAGATCGCTACATCAGGCCAATGTGCATCCCTCGAGGAGCAAGTGCGGTGCAGGGCGCTGCAATCGTAGAAAAGGCTCTCCTTTCCTACCCCGAACGCAACCATGAAGACTTCTATGTGATTACACGGCGAGCGTTGGTGTCGGCATGGCCTTGTGCCAGTGAATGAGCGCCGCCGCCCTGCTTTGCCTTGTCGTGGCCATCGCCGACGGCGACACCCTCACCGCGCGCTGCGGCGAGCCCGGGGCCTACGAGCAGGTGAAGGTCCGCTTGGCCGAGATCGACGCGCCAGAGAAGGCCCAGCCCTTCGGCGAGCGCAGCAGGCAGCACCTGGCCGAGCTCTGCTTCCGGCAGATGGCCACCATCCGGGCGACGGCCCGGGACCGCTACGGCCGCACTGTGGCGCGCGTGGAGTGCCAGGGCCAGGACGCGAACCTGGAGCAGGTGCGCGCTGGGCTGGCTTGGGCCTACATGAAGTACCTGACCGACCCCGAGGTCAAGGTGCAGGAGGAGGCAGCGCACGCCGCGGGCGTGGGGCTGTGGAGCGCCCCAAATCCAGAGCCGCCCTGGGGATGGCGTCAACACCGATTGAAAGGAGGCTGAGCATGACCGACGAGAACGGGGGGTATCCGCTACCCATGGGGTTCGATGAGGTGGTGGCGTTCTTGGAGAGCGTGAACGCCAACGCGATCTGTCCGGTGTGCGGGGGCAACCATGGCTGGGGGGTCGTCGCGCGGCTCGAGGCGACGGGCGTGCGAGATCACTATCCAGGTCTGGTTGGCGCGCATGAAGACGGCTCCGCCGACCTATCTCATGCATTCCCGGTGGTCACCGTGACCTGCAAGAACTGCGGCTACATGAGGCTTCATGACGTGCAGACTCTACGCCAAAGGCAGACCGACAGGAGGGCGAAATCGTGAGCGACGAACAGAGAGCCGGACTCAAGTTGGCCTACACCAATGAGGCGGCAAAGGTGCGCCAGGGTAGTGGCATTGATGGCGGACCACCTGATAATGGCGGCATGGAAGCTCGGGTCGTCAAGCTTGAAGAGTTCGCCCAGGACACGCGAGATCGGCTCACGCGGATCGAAACTCGTCTGGACCAAACTGCGACCAAAGCGGACCTCTCCGAGGCCATGAACGGCCTGGTGAAGTGGGTGGTTGGCACCGCCGTCGGCCTTGGCGTCGCAGGCATCACCGTTATGACCTTCGTGCTGAACAACGCCACGCCCAGAGCAGCGACTTCGCCTAACCCGCCGCCCGTCATCATCAACGTGCCTCCCCCAGCGGTAGCGGCGTCGCCCACTGCTGCGCCGCAGCCAGCGCCCGCAAAGTAGCCTCAACTGCTCCGAACAAGCCCGCCACCGAGCGGGCTTTTTTGCGTCTGTTCAACGCCATGTTGAACAAAAGACTAAACATCATGTTGACATCTGATTAAACGTGGCGTTTAATTTCTCCATCGCATCACCAACCGATGGAGGAAAGCCGATGTGGATCGATACCTTGGAGAAGCGGGAGAGCAGCGGAGTGGACCGCGTGCGCATCCCATCGGAAGCGGCGCAGCGCTACGGCGTCGAGAAGCTCACCGACGGCGAGGACTACTGCCTGGAGACGTTCTCCGAGTGGGTCGCCACCGTGGACTGGACGCGCAAGCCGCTGCAGGTGAAGCAACCGCGCATCTGCGGCGCGACGGCGGACGCCGAGTTGATCAAGCTGCTGCTGCAGGCCGAGGACGACGGCCTCATCCTGGCGACGGTTCGCGAGCTGCGTGCGCGGTATCTGGCCGATGAGTACACGCAGCGCTGCATCCAGGGCGAGATCGACGCCTACATGGGGGAAGCGCGATGAGCCGCTGGATCAACGCCGAGGACCGCCCGGTGGCGGCGTCTGTGGCCATCGCGGTCCTGTGCTTTGCGGTCATGGCCGTGGGCGAGTGGCTGCCGGGAGGTGGGCTTTGAGCGCGCACTGCCCCCACACCAGCACCGGCTGCGGCTACCCGTCTGGCGAATGCAGCGGGGCCTGCATGCACCGCGTCAACACCGCCTTCATGCCGCGCAACAACGTCGTGGCGATCAAGGGCCGCATCGAGCAGCGCATCCCCCGCACGCTGCAGGAGGCCTACGGGCCCGGCCAGCACGTGCTGCACGACCCCGAGCCCATCAATCCCGCGCTGCTGGCGCTGAACACGTGGCGCATCTACCGCCGCGCCGGGTGCGGCGTGCGCGAGTCATTCCGCAATGCCTGGCGGGCTTACCGCCGGGCGAACTGATCAACCCCCAACCGAGGTATCCATGAGCACCGCACTCGCAACCCTGACCAGCAAGCTGGCCACCCGCCTGGAGATGGGCGACGGCACTGGCCTGATCGACACCCTCAAGGCCACCGCCTTCAAAGGCCAGGTCTCCGACGCCCAGATGACCGCCCTGATGGTGGTGGCCAACCAGTACGGCCTGAACCCCTGGACGAAGGAAATCTATGCGTTCCCCGACAAGAACAACGGCATCGTGCCGGTGGTGGGGGTCGATGGCTGGAGCCGGATCATCAACCAGCACCCGCAGTTCGACGGCATGGACTTCGAGCAGGACGAGCAGTCCTGCACTTGCGTGATCTACCGCAAGGACCGCAGCCACCCGATCCGGGTGACCGAGTACATGGCCGAGTGCCGCCGCACGAACGTGGGCCCGTGGCAATCCCACCCGCGCCGCATGCTGCGCCACAAGGCAATGATCCAGTGCGCGCGCCTTGCCTTCGGCTACGGCGGCATCTACGACCAAGACGAGGCCGAGCGCATCGTCGAGAGCAGCACGGTGATCGACGCCACCACCGGCGAGGTCGTTCAACAGGCCGCGGCGACCGCGCGCACCGCTCTGCCCCTTTGCCCCGCCGACAACTTCGCCAAGAAGCTGCCGACCTGGCGCAAGCAAGTCGAGGACGGCGGGAAGGTGTCCGACCTCCTGGCCATGCTGCAGAGCAAGTACACGCTGAGCCCCCAGCAGCTCGCCGAGATCAACGCCCTGGCCGCTCCTTCCGCGGCACAGCAGGAATCCACCGACCAGTTCCTCGCCGAACTCAACCAGGAGTGAGCATGTTCCAGATCCACCAACTCGTTCAAGGCTCCCCCGAGTGGGACCAGTTCCGCCGGCAGCACCACGGCGCCAGCGAGGCCGCGGCAATGCTCGGCATCTCGCCCACCACGCGCCGCACGGAGCTGCTCAAGGCCAAGCACACCGGCCTGCCGCGTGAGTTCAGCCAGTTCGTGCAGGAGCGCGTGCTGGACAAGGGGCACGAGGTCGAGGCGCTGGCGCGCCCGATCGTCGAGGAGATCATCGGCGACGACCTGTTCCCGGTGACCTGCTCGCGCGGCAAGCTGTCCGCGAGCTGCGATGGCCTGACGATGGATCGCCTGACTGCATTCGAGCACAAGCAGTGGAACGCCGAGCTCGCCGCCCAGGTGAGCGACGGCCAGGTGCCCGAGCACCACATGGCGCAGTGCCAGCAGATCCTGTACGTGACCGGCGCCCAGCGCGTGATCTTCGCTGTGTCGAATGGGACGCGCGAGAAGTTCCTGACCACCACGGTCGAGCCCGATGACACGTGGTTCGAGCGGCTGGAGCGCGGCTGGGAACAGTTCGAGGCCGACCTGGCCGCGTACACGCCCGCCGAGCCTGTGGAGCCGAAGCCCACCGGCCGCACGCCGGACAACCTGCCGGCGCTGCGCATCGAGATCAGCGGTGAGGTGCGCGCCAGCAACCTGCAGGCCTACCGCGAGCACGCGCTGGCGGTGTTCAGCAGCATCAACCGCGAGCTCTCCACCGACCAGCAGTTCGCCGACGCCGAGAAGACGGTGAAATGGTGCCAGGATGTCGAAGACCGGCTCGCCGCTGCCAAGCAGCACGCGCTGAGCCAGACGGCCAGCATCGACGAGCTGTTCCGAACCATCGACGCCGTGAGCGCCGAGGCGCGCCGGGTCCGCTTGGACCTGGACAAGCTGGTGAAGGCGCGCAAGGAAGCCATCCGCGGCGAGATCGTCGCCGGCGGCGTGGCCGGCCTGCGCGACCACATCGCCGCGATCAATGCCCGCCTGGGCAAGCCCTACATGCCGAACGTGCCCGCGGACTTCGCTGGCGTGATCAAGGGCAAGCGCTCCATCGACAGCCTGCGCGACGCCGTGGACAGCGAGCTGGCCCGCGCCAAGATCGCCGCCAGCGAGATCGCCGACCGCATCGACGCCAACCTCAAGCACCTGCGCGAGAAGGCCGGCGAGCACCCCTTCCTGTTTGCCGACGCCGCGACCATCGTGCTCAAAGCACCGGACGATCTGCGCGCCCTGGTGAGCAGCCGCATCGCCGATCACGAGCGCGCCGAAGCCGCGCGCCTTGAGCGCGAGCGCGAGCGCATCCGGGCCGAGGAACAGGCCCGCGCAGACCGCGAAGCCCGCGATCGCCAGGCGGCTGCAGATGCGGAAGCTCAGCGCCAAGCCCAGGCCGCCATCGCCGCCGCAGCAACGCCTGCCGCTGCGCCCGTTGCCCAGCCGCAGCAGGCCGCTCCGGTAGTGGTTCAGCGCCCGGCCGCAACGAGCGACAGCGCCGCGCGCATCAAGCTGGGCCAGATCAACGACCGGATCGCCCCGCTGTCCATCAACGCCGACGGCCTGGCCGAGCTGGGCTTCGAGCCCGTGGCTACCGAGCGCGCCAGCAAGCTCTACCGCGAGGCCGACTTCCCCGCGATCTGCGCGGCCATCGTCGAGCGCGTGCGCATGGCAGCAGCGCTGCAGGCTGCCTGACCCCTTTCCCCTGGCCGATCGCGCTGGTGCACCTCCTCCCTCCCTGAACCTTTGCCAGCCCGCGGCCTTTCTTCTTCCCCACCACCAACCAGAAAGACCCTCATGCGAGTCCAGTTCATCGGCAAGACCAAGGCCACCATCGTCGACATCGACATCCAGTCGCTCAAGCGCGGCCAGACCGACGTCGAGCCCGCGGTGTGCCTGCATCTCAAGATCACGCAGGCCAACGGCACGCTGGCGATGCTCGACAAGAACCTGCTGGGCTTCCTGTACCAGAAGGGCCTCGACCACTCCCAGCAGCAGGTGCTCGACGGCGTGCCCGTGGTGTCCGACCACCCTTCCCTCTCGCCCCTGGCCGTGGCCCTGGGCGCGCTGAACTGGGACGGCGAGCAGAGCGGCGCCACGCTCAAGATCTACCAGGGCGTGACCGGCGACCAGGACATCAGCCTGGGCGACTGCACCGTGCGCAAGGTGAAGATCGACCCGAAGGAAGGCGGCGCGGTGGACTACCACCTGCAGGTCTGGACCTCCGATGTCGACCAGGACACGATCGGCGCGCTGGGCGTGCTCAAGAGCCTGGACCGCGACATCGAGCTCATCGCGGCCGAGCCCGTGAACCAGGGCACGCTCGACGACGGCGCCGACGACAAGCAGCTCACGCCGGCGAAGGCGCTCGAGAAGGCTGCGGGGGGCTGAGCGTGAAGGCGATCGACCTGTTCGCGGGCGCTGGCGGTTTCAGCACTGGCGCGGCCATGGCGGGCGTTCAGGTGGTCTGGGCGGCCAACCACTGGCCCGCTGCCGTGCAGGTGCACGCGAACAACCACCCGGACACCCTGCACGTGTGCCAAGACCTGCAGCAGGCCGACTGGACGCAGGTGCCCTCGCACGATCTGCTGCTGGCCTCGCCCGCCTGCCAGGGGCACAGCTTGGCCCGGGGCAAGGAACGGGCGCACCACGACGCGCAGCGCGCCACCGCGTGGGCCGTGGTGTCGGCGGCCGAGTGCCACCAGCCCGCGGCCTTCGTGGTGGAGAACGTGCCCGAGTTCGCGCGCTGGACCCTGTACCCGGCCTGGTGCGCGGCGATGAATGCGCTGGGCTACGCGCTCGCGCCTATGGTGCTGGACGCAGCCGACCATGGCGTGGCGCAGCACCGCCGCCGGCTGTTCATCGTGGGCACGCGCTCGAAGCACCCGATCGAGCTGCGCATGCAGCAGCACACGCACGTGCCCGCCGCCAGCGTGATCGACTTCGCCACTGGCCGATGGACGCCGGTGCACCATGCCCGCCGCTCGCGCGCCACGCTGCATCGCATCGAGAACGGCCGGCGCCGCTTCGGCCACCGGTTCGTGGCGCCCTACTACGGCAGCGGCAGCGGGGAGACCGGGCGCAGCCTGGATCGCCCGCTGGGCACCGTGACCACCCGGGACCGCTGGGCCGTCATCGACGGAGAGCGCATGCGCATGCTGACCACGGGCGAGGCCCGGGCGGCCATGGGCTTCCCCGACACCTACCAACTCCCCGCGCGCCACAAGGATGCAATGCACATGCTCGGCAATGCCGTGGTGCCGCCCGTGGCGCGTGACGTGATCAACGCACTGAGGGCCGCAGCATGACCGACTCCCTAGACACCAGCGACCGCGAGGCCGAAGACCCGCGCGAGCCGATCCGCCTGCCCGTTCGCGAGATGCGCGACGAGCCGGTACCGCACCAGGCGGCAGACCCGATCCGCGCAGCGCTGCAGCTCGCGCTGGAGGCCACGCCGGAGGAACTGCAGGGGGCGCTGTCCGCAGTCCGTGCAGCACTGGCAGCACAGCCCGCAGGGGGGCAGGTGCCGCAGGGGTGGATTGATTCGCTTCGATTGGCAATGGAGCACAGCGCCTGGGATGGTGTGTTGCAACTGTCAGACGCGCTAGCGAACATTGATGACGCAGCCGCCATGCTCGCCGCCGCCCCCGAAGCGCCAGCGCAGGCAGATCACACCGACCTGTTGCGCATGATCGCCCACCGCGCCAAGTGCTTTCCGGGCTACCCGCTGGGCTATCACATCCCCGAGGTGTTCGCGGCAATCGGTGAGGAACCTCCGCAGCCTGCCGCCCAGCCCACGCAAGCCGAAGCGCCGAGCGAGCGGGAGATTCGCCGCATGCTCTGCGTGGCCTACGCAGGGGCGAGCGCCTACATGGACGACGGCGAAGCGCAAGACAACCGAGCCCACCCGAGCATCGACTTTCTGCGCGACACGCCCGACGTGATTCGTCAAAAGATGATGGCCCGCGCAGCCCTCGCCAGCCAGCCGCAGGCAGAGGCGGTGCTGCTTGGATACCTGTCGCCGAAGCAGCTCCCGCTCATCAAAGACCCGGACGAAATGGGTGGGGTCTATATGCCCATGCGCAAAACCCCAGCTGGCAACTTCACTCTTGCCGTCTATGCAGACCCACCCACCCAGGCCAGCCAGCCGAAGGCAGTGGATGCGGAGGAATGCGACTGCCGAGACACGCTGCTCTGGGCTCTGTCCACCCAATTCCAAATCGCGCCGGAAGACTGCGGCCCCGAGCCGACGCTGCGCGATATCCTGTTTTCCTACTACGCCCGCAGCGGCATGAGCAGCGCGGAGGCCAAGCGTTGCAGTGACGCCTTCATCAACAAGCTCTTTGCCGCCATCGACGCCGCACGGCGTGCTGGGGGTGCGGCATGAGCAAGCACACGCCGGGGCGGCTCAAAGCCTTCAACCTGTACGCAACGCCGGAAATCCGCGACCAGGGCGGAAACTTCATTGCCTGCGGGAAGGATGGCAGCGCCCGTGCAGTAGCCGACACCCGCCGCCTCGCCGCCTGCTGGAACGCCTGCGATGGCATCAGCACCGAACACCTCGAACAGCACGGCCTGCCTAACTTTGCGCAGACGATCTCCGACATGCGCGCCCAGCGCGACGAGCTGCTGTTCGCACTGCGCGAGGCGCAGCGGCTGCTGCTGGCCGATGCCCCGGGTGTAGCGCTTCAGGTGGTCGAGGACGCCATCGCCAAAGCCACCGGAGAGCAGCCATGAGCACACAACAACTGATCGAGCAGGCGCGCCGGGTCATCGAGTTTTGCGAGCAAGACGCTCTGGACCTCTTGGAAGCAGATGAGATTGAAAACCTCCTGCGCCAACTCGCCGCCGAGCTTGAGCGCCTAGAGCGCAAGCCGCTGACGCGTGCCGAAGTCAAAAACATCATTGCAGATGCAGGGTACTCGGAGGCATCGCCGCAGGAAAGAGCCGACTTCATCAACGGGATTCGACACGCCGAGCGCGCCCACCACATCGGGGAAGGAGAAAGCCATGTGTGACATGCGAAAAGCGTTTGAGGCGTGGGCAGGTGAGGCGGGATACGACACCGCGCATGCGTACGACACGGAGCGCAGCCGTTGGGTGTTTTGGAACCCCATGACGCATGATCTTTGGCAGGCATGGCAAGCCGCACGCAAGCCGCAATGGCTGCCGATTGAGAGTGCGCCCACCGAGCACGGCCTGTATCTGGTGCGAATCGGGGGGCAAACGCACATCGCCCAATTCAACCCGCAAACGGTATCGGCGAAGTGGTGGCGCCCCTACGGCATGCCCGAGCGGCTGCACCGAGATCCCACCCACTGGATGCCGCTCCCTGCTGCACCTGACATCGGGGAAGGAGAGGGGAAATGACCGACCGCGAACTGCTGGAGTTGGCTGCTAAGGCGGCGGGGTACACCGTGCGATGTGTTGGTGATGGTCGGCACGGCGGAAACGTCGTTTTTTACATGGAGCCGAGCCAACTCTATTGGAACCCCCTGACCGACGATGGCGATGCGCTGCGGCTGGCGGTGAAGTTGGGCTTGCGGATTGACCCTGACATGGAAGACAGAATTCTTGTGATTTTTGGTCTGCATACGGCAAGCAAAGTCGGAGAAATTCGGGAGCCTCAACCAAGCGACCCCTACGCCGCCACCCGCCGCGCCATCGTCCGCGCTGCTGCTGAACTCGGAAAGGCCATGCCATGACCGCCATCCTCGACCACGTTTGTTTTTGGGGCGGTCTGGTTGGAACACCGCTGCTCTGCTGCCGCTTTTGGGGACTCGCATGACCGACCGCGACCAGATCATTGCGTGGGCGAGAGAGGCGGGGTTCAAGCCGCAATCGCTTTACATGGAGGCCAAGCTTGAACGCTTCGCCTCCCTCGTCGCTGCCCATGAGAGGGAGCAATGCGCGCAAATCGCTGACGACATGGACTATTCCCCAGACGGAGCCATCGCCGCCGCCATCCGTGGGAGGGCTGAGAAGTGACCGCATCCGAGCTGATCGCCGAACTGAGCAAGCACCCGCCCGGCAAGGAAGTGCGCGTCTGCCTGCGCTCCGTGCACATGGCCGACGAGGCTGGAGATTGGGAGCAGTGGCTATCTGAGATGGACGCCATGCGGGCCAACGAGGTGCGCAATGAAGGTGCGTTCCTGCTGATTTGGGGGGCTGAGAAGTGAAAACCTACACCAGAGACGAAACCGTGCACGGCTTCCTATACGTGCGGGCGGATGAAGCACGGGCAGAGATCGAGGTGTTGAAAAGCCACGCAGCCTACTTGGGGCGCTGCGTTGAATCGTCTGATCAGCAATACCTCAAAGCCAAGGCAGAGAACGAAGCCCACCTCGCAGCCATGCGGCAGGCGCTGGAGGCGTTGGAGGATTTGACAGACACCGGATTCACAGGCGGCCCGCAAGGCAAACGCGCACACGCCGCCATCGCTGCACTGAAAGCGAGGCTCGGGGATGACTGACCAAGCCGTCGTCGCCGAACTGCGCAGCCTGCGCCAGACCGTCCTGACGCTGTGCCAGTTCATCGGCCCCCACCTGTCCCGCGATCAGGTGTGCAAGCGCCTGGGCGTGAGCCGCAACACCCTGACCCGCCGCATCGAGGCCGGGCACTTCCCACGGCCGGGCGCCGACGGCAAGTGGCTGCTGGCCGAGATCGTGGCCTGGGAAGCCCAGCAGCGCGGCCTAGAGGCGCCGGGCGAGGTCTGACGCCTTCGTGTTGTAGTAGGTCAGGGCCTGGTCGGTGCGCTTCCAGCCGAACACCCGGCACAGGTCCAGCACGTGCAGCTTCTGCGCCATCCGCGTGGCCGCGGTGTGGCGGCTGTCGTGGAAAGTGAAGCCCGCCAACCCCGCCCGGTCCCGCGCTCGCCGAAAGAGCGTGTCCAGGGTCTGCGACTGCAGGCCGAACACCGACACCGCATCCCAGCCCTTCATGCGCGTGATCAGCCGCCGCGCGTAGGCCGACAGCGGAACGTCCCGGCCCTGCCCGGTCTTGCTGGTGTGCAGCCGCACGTGGTCTCCTTTCACGTCCGGCCACTGCAGCGCGCACAGCTCCCCAGCCCGCATGCCCGTCGCCAAAGCCACCAGGAAGCACATGGCGACCGCTTGCGACACGCTGGCCACCCTGCCCCGCCCATGCCCCAGCGCGCGCAGCATGCGCCGGATCTCTGGCCCGGTGATGATCCGCTCGCGGTGGTCAGGGTTGGCCGGGCGCTTCACGTCGCGCATCGGGTTCGCGGGGATCCATTGCCACTCCCTGCGTGCCACCTCGAGCACCGACCCGAGCAGGGTCATGTCGCGCAGCACGGAGCCGCGGGCGTTGACCGCCAGCCTCGAGTCCCGCCACGCCGCGAGGTCGGCCGTGGTGAGCTGGCCGATCAGCTTGCCCAAGGGCAGCGCCTGGCGCTCGAAGGCCTTGAGCCGGATCAGCTCCTTCGCCTCCCCGCGCTTCGTCGGGCTGACCTCCTCGGCGTAGCGCCGCAAGGCGTCACGCAGGGTCTTCACCGACCCGGCATTCCCCCGCGCCTGTTCCCGGATCTCGGTAGCGCGCCGAGCCGCCCAGGCGTCGGCCTCGCGCTTCGTGTCGAAGGTGCCCGACTCGCGCACGCCGCGAATCTCGATCTGGATGCGCCAGGTGCCCTGGGGCGTCTTCTTGGCCGTGGCCATTGGGGGAAAGTGCGGGGGATTTTCGGGGGGAGACGTAGCGCAGAATTGCGCAACGGCTGCACTATACCGGCCCGCTACCCCAGCCCGCCCCCTCTGAATGGGGCAGGTTTGTGCCTATGGCGTTCAATCCTGCGCAGTGCTGTGGTGCCTCGAACCGGGGTCGAACCGGTACGCTCCCTTGCGGGAAAGCGGCGGAGTTTAAGTCCGCTGTGTCTACCAATTTCACCATCGAGGCCAAGTCCGCCAGGGGATTGTCGCAGGTGAAAAAAACAAACCCCGCTGCGCGAGCGAGCGGGGTCTGACAGGCAATCTGGAGGCGCGTGGCGGAGTCGAACCGCCCTAGACGGATTTGCAATCCGTTGCATAACCGCTTTGCTAACGCGCCGGTGCGGACACCCGACAAAAAAGGGAAGCAGAGCTTCCCTTTTTGCGAATCTGGAGCGGGAAACGAGGTTCGAACTCGCGACCTCAACCTTGGCAAGGTTGCGCTCTACCAACTGAGCTATTCCCGCGTTTTCTGCACAACTTGTTGTGTTCTGCAGAAGCTAGAAGTATAGCGGCAAAAAAGGGAGACTTTCAAGCCGCTCGAAAAATTTTTCAGTGTTTCACCGCATCGCCTTCGGCCGCGGCCGGGCGCACCTGTGCCGCCGCGATCTGGGCCGCCACTTCTTCGTCGGTGAGCGGCACAGGCTGGCGCTCGAGCGCGATCGCCAGAACCTTGTCGATCCACTTCACCGGGATGATCTCGAGGCCCTGCTTCACGTTGTCGGGGATCTCGGCCAGGTCCTTCACGTTCTCTTCGGGAATGACCACGGTCTTGATGCCACCGCGCAGCGCGGCCAGCAGCTTTTCCTTCAGGCCGCCGATGGCCGTGACCTCGCCGCGCAGCGTGATCTCGCCGGTCATGGCGACGTCGGCGCGCACGGGAATGCCCGTGAGCGACGACACCAGGGCAGTCGTCATCGCGATGCCCGCGCTCGGGCCGTCCTTGGGCGTGGCGCCGTCGGGCACGTGGATGTGGATGTCGCGCTTGTCGAACATCTCGTCCTTGATGCCGAGCACGCGGGCACGGCTGCGCACCACAGTGCGCGCGGCCTCCACGGATTCCTTCATCACATCGCCGAGCGAACCGGTGCGCGTGGTTGCGCCCTTGCCGGGCATGATGGCCACCTCGATGGTGAGCAGGTCACCGCCCACCTCGGTCCAGGCCAGGCCCACGACCTGGCCCACCTGGTTCTGCTGCTCGGCGCGGCCATAGCTGTACTTGCGCACACCCAGGAACTCGCTGAGGTTGTCGGCCGTGACCACCACGGTCGGCGTGAGCTTCTTGAGCAGCAGGCCCTTGACCACCTTGCGGCAGATCTTGGAGAGCTCGCGCTCGAGCGAACGCACACCGGCTTCGCGGGTGTAGTAGCGCACGATGTCGCGCACCGCGTCCTCGCGCACCTCGACCTCGCCGTCCTTGATGCCGTTGTTCTTGATCTGCTTGGGCAGCAGATAGCGCATCGCGATGTTGGTCTTTTCGTCCTCGGTGTAGCCCGAGAGGCGGATCACCTCCATGCGGTCCAGCAGGGCCGGCGGAATGTTCATCGAATTCGAGGTCGCAACGAACATCACGTCGGACAGGTCGAAATCGACTTCGACGTAATGGTCGCCGAAAGTATGGTTCTGCTCGGGGTCGAGCACCTCGAGCAGCGCGCTCGACGGATCGCCGCGGAAATCGGTGCCGAGCTTGTCGATCTCGTCGAGCAGGAACAGCGGGTTGCGCGTGCCGACCTTGTTCAGGCTTTGCAGCACCTTGCCCGGCATGGCGCCGATGTAGGTGCGGCGGTGACCGCGGATCTCGGCCTCGTCGCGCATGCCGCCCAGCGCCATGCGCACGTACTTGCGGCCCGTGGCCTT
Organism: Hydrogenophaga sp. T2; assembly: GCF_049843535.1. Taxonomy (NCBI): domain Bacteria; kingdom Pseudomonadati; phylum Pseudomonadota; class Betaproteobacteria; order Burkholderiales; family Comamonadaceae; genus Hydrogenophaga; species Hydrogenophaga sp. T2. Next base: position 271,184 of record NZ_JBBHZJ010000004.1, read on the forward strand.
GGCCACGGACTGGCCGAGCGAGGTCTTGCCCACGCCCGGCGGCCCCACGAGGCACAGGATGGGGGCCTTGACCTTGTCCACGCGCTGCTGCACCGCGAGGTACTCGAGGATGCGGTCCTTGACCTTCTCGAGCCCGTAGTGGTCGGCGTTGAGCACTTCCTCGGCATAGGCCAGGTCGTGCTTGATCTTGGTCTTCTTGCTCCAGGGCAGGCCCACGAGCACGTCGATGTAGTTGCGCACCACGGTGGCTTCGGCCGACATGGGCGACATGAGCTTGAGCTTCTTGAGCTCGCCCTCGGCCTTCTTGCGCGCGTCGGCGGGCATGCGCGCCGCCTTGATCTTCTTCTCGATCTCCTCGATGTCGGCGCCCTCTTCGCCCTCGCCGAGCTCCTTCTGGATCGCCTTGACCTGCTCGTTGAGATAGAAGTCGCGCTGGTTCTTCTCCATCTGGCGCTTCACGCGGCCACGGATCTTCTTGTCGACGTTGAGGATGTCGACCTCGCGCTCGAGCTGCTCGAACAGGTTCTCGAGCCGCTTGACCACCGGGTCGAGGTCGAGCACGACCTGCTTGCTCTCGAGCTTGAGCGGCAGGTGCGCGGCGATGGTGTCGGCCAGGCGGCCCGGGTCGTCGATGCTCGAGATCGAGGTGAGGATCTCCGACGGGATCTTCTTGTTCAGCTTGACGTACTGGTCGAACTGCTGCATCACCGCGCGGCGCAGCGCTTCGAGTTCGTTGGCCGGGGCCTCGGCGCGTTCCTGCGCCGGGTCGATCGGGTTCACGTTGGCCACGAAGTGCGAGTCGTCGTCCTTGATCGACAGCACCTTGGCGCGCTGCACGCCCTCGACCAGCACCTTCACGGTGCCGTCGGGCAGCTTGAGCATCTGCAGGATGGACGCCACGCAGCCCATCTCGAACATGTCGCTCACCGAGGGTTCGTCCTTGGCCGCGGCCTTCTGGGCCACGAGCATGATGCGGCGCTCCCCCTCCATCGCGGCCTCGAGGGCCTTGATGCTCTTGGGCCGGCCCACGAACAGCGGGATGACCATGTGGGGGAACACCACCACGTCGCGCAGCGGCAGCAGCGGCAGCTCGATGGGGGTACTGGGCAAGGGGGTCTGACCGGACATAGGAACCTCGATGGGTATCAGGCCTGTTTGGCTGCTTCGCGGTACACCAGCAGCGGCGGCTTGCTTTCGTCGATGGTGGACTCGTCGACCACCACTTTCTCGACGTTGTTCAGGCCAGGCAGTTCGAACATGGTGTCGATCAGCGCGTTTTCCAGGATGGAGCGCAAACCGCGCGCGCCGGTCTTGCGGGCCAGGGCCTTGCGGGCGATGGCCTTGAGCGCCGCGGGCCGCACCTCGAGTTCGGCGCCCTCCATGGCGAGCAGGCGCGCGAACTGTTTGACCACGGCGTTCTTGGGCTGGGTCAGGATGTCCACCAGCGCGTCTTCGCTGAGCTCGGCCAGCGAGGCGATCACGGGCACGCGGCCCACGAGTTCGGGGATCAGGCCGAACTTGATCAGGTCTTCGGGCTCGACTTCCTTGAACACCTCGGTGAGGCTGCGCTGCTGCTTGCTGCGCACCGCAGCCGAGAAGCCGATGCCCGAGGCCTCGGTGCGGTTCTCGATGATTTTCTCGAGGCCCGCGAAGGCGCCGCCGCAGATGAACAGGATGTTGGTCGTGTCGACCTGCAGGAAGTCCTGGTTGGGGTGCTTGCGCCCGCCCTGCGGCGGCACGCTGGCCATGGTGCCTTCGATGAGCTTGAGCAGGGCCTGCTGCACGCCCTCGCCCGACACGTCGCGCGTGATCGAGGGGTTGTCGGACTTGCGCGTGATCTTGTCGATCTCGTCGATGTAGACGATGCCCTGCTGGGCGCGCTCGATGTCGTAGTTGCAGCTCTGCAGCAGCTTGGCGACGATGTTCTCGACGTCTTCGCCCACATAGCCCGCCTCGGTCAGCGTGGTGGCGTCGGCCATCACGAAGGGCACGTTGAGCATGCGCGCCATGGTCTGCGCGAGCAGGGTCTTGCCCGAGCCCGTGGGCCCGATGAGCAGGATGTTGCTCTTGGCGAGTTCGACGTCGTCCTTGCGCGCGCCCTGCTTGTGGCGCAGGCGCTTGTAGTGGTTGTAGACCGCCACGGCGAGCGCGCGCTTGGCCGCGTCCTGGCCGATCACGTAGTTGTCGAGGTTGGCCTTGAGCTGGGCCGGGGTGGGCAGGTCGTCGGCCGAGGCCTTGACCGCTTCGACACCGGGCAACTCGTCACGGATGATGTCGTTGCACAGGTCGATGCACTCGTCGCAGATGAACACCGAAGGGCCGGCGATCAGCTTTTTGACCTCGTGCTGGCTCTTGCCGCAGAAGGAGCAATACAGCGCTTTCTCGCTGGAGGCGGCTTTCTTGTCGGCCATGGTCGCTAGGGGGGAAAAACGGTATTGAATGATAGTTCAAGGGTCGACCGGGCCAAACGCGGGAAAAGGGCGGCGAATCCCGCGATCCGCCGCCCTGTTCCGCTGGATCAACCGGCCGTCGGTCGGCGCTCGATGACCTTGTCGATCAGGCCGTACTCGGCCGATTCGGCCGCGCTCAGGTAGTAGTCGCGCTCGGTGTCGCGCTCGATCTTCTCGAGCGGCTGGCCCGTGCGTTCGGCCAGGATCTTGTTGAGCTGCTCGCGGGTCTTGAGGATCTCGCGCGCGTGGATCTCGATCTCGGTGGCCTGGCCCTGCGTGCCGCCCAGGGGCTGGTGGATCATGACCTTGGAGTTCGGCAGCGCGAAGCGCTTGCCCTTGGCGCCCGCAGCCAGCAGGAACGCGCCCATGCTCGCGGCCATGCCCACGCACAGCGTGGAAACGTCGGGCTTGATGAAGTTCATGGTGTCGAAGATCGCCATGCCCGCGCTCACCGAGCCGCCCGGCGAGTTGATGTAGAAGGAAATGTCCTTGTCGGGGTTCTCGCTCTCGAGGAACAGCAGCTGCGCCACCACGAGGTTGGCCGACTGGTCGTTCACCGGCCCCACGAGAAAGACCACGCGCTCTTTGAGCAGGCGCGAATAGATGTCGTAGGCGCGCTCGCCGCGGCCCGATTGTTCGATGACCATGGGGACCATGCCCAGGCCCTGGATGTCCATTGCGCTCATGCGTTTCTCCGGATGCGCCGTTTCGTCGGCGGGTGAGGTGGCTCTACTGTAACCAACCGCCACACAGACCCATGGCGCGTGGGGCCATGGCGCGGGCGGTGCGGTCCGCAGGGGAAATTGGGGGCGGTGCGGGCGAAAAAAAGGGCGGATCGCTCCGCCCTCTTCGACCGGGTTGAGGCAGACCGATCAGGCCTGGGCCATGAGCTCGTCGAAGCCGACGGTCTTGGGCGTGACCTGGGCCTTGGACAGCACGAACTCGGTGACGTTGTTCTCGATCACGATGGCCTCGACCTCGGCCATGCGGCGGTTGTCGCTCTGGTACCAGCGCACCACGTCGGCGGGCTTCTCGTAGGAAGCGGCGAGTTCGTCGATGTGGGCCTTGATCTGCTCGGGCTTGGCGTGCAGTTCGTTGGCCTTCACGAGCTCGGCCACCACCAGGCCCAGGCGCACGCGGCGCTCGGCCTGCGGGCGGAACAGCTCCTCGGGGATCGGGGCCTTGTCGGCGTCCTTGATGCCGCGCTGCTTGAGGTCGGCGCGCGCGCCTTCGACCAGGCGGTCGAGCTCGGACTGCACCACGGACTTGGGCAGGTCGAGTTCGGCCACGGCCACCAGGGCGTCCATCACGGCGGCCTTGTTGCGGGCCTGCAGGCGGAACTTCACTTCGCGCTCGAGGTTCTTGCGGATGTCGGCGCGCAGGCCTTCCACGCTGCCGTCGGCAATGCCCAGCGACTTGGCCAGGGCGTCGTCGACCGCAGGCAGGTTGGCGGCTTCGATCTTGTTCACGGTGACCAGGAAGTCGGCCGTCTTGCCGGCCACGTCCTTGCCGTGGTAGTCGGCCGGGAAGGCCAGCGGGAAGGTCTTGCTCTCGCCCGACTTCATGCCGCGCACGGCGTCTTCGAACTCCTTGAGCATCTGGCCGTCGCCGACGATGAACTGGAAGCCTTCGGCCTTGCCGCCCTCGAAGGGCTCGCCGTCGATCTTGCCTTCGAAGTCGATGGTGACGCGGTCGCCGTCCTGGGCGGCCTGGTCCTGGGCGCGCTGCGCGAAGGTGCGGCGCTGCTTGCGCAGGATGTCCACGGTGCGGTCGATGGCGGCGTCGTCCACGGCGGCGTCGAGCTTTTCGACGGTGGCGCTGGCCAGGTCACCGATCTTCACTTCGGGGTAGACCTCGAACACGGCGTCGAAGGTCAGCTGGCCTTCGGGCGCGCCTTCCTTCTCGGTGATGCGCGGCTGGCCGGCCACGCGCAGCTGCGCTTCGTTGGCGGCGGTGGCGAAGGCCTCGCCCACCTTGTCGTTCATGACCTCGTAGTGCACCGAGTAGCCGTAGCGCTGGGCCACGACGTTCATCGGCACCTTGCCGGGGCGGAAGCCGTCCATCTTGACGTCGCGCGCGATGCGCTTGAGGCGCGCGGCGACTTCGTTCTGGATCACGTCGGCGGGCAGCGTGAGCGTGATCTTGCGCTCGAGCTTCTCCAGGGTTTCAACGGTCACGGTCATGGTGTTCTCCAAGGGAAGGGCCGGCCGGTCGGGCCGGCGCCGGGTATCGGTGGTTCCGTGGGGGTGGTGCGCGGGGGGGGACTCGAACCCCCACACCATTGCTGGCGTCAGGACCTAAACCTGGTGCGTCTACCAATTTCGCCACCCGCGCGCCGCGGAGTGTCTGGCGCCGACAAGCCGGCGAGACGCCGGCCCGGCGGGGCGGGCAGCCCACTCACGGAAACCCGGCATTGTAGCCGTTGGCCGCTCAGGGAAAGCCCGCGCCCGGGCGATGTCGGGACCCCGTTCAGGCGCCCAGCCGGCGGCGCAGTGCGCGGATCGCACTGCCCGGGGTGGTGAGCACGGGCAGGCCGGTGGCGGCCTGCACCGCATCGGCGGCGCGCGCCAGGCTGAACTGCGCCAGCGCGATCACCGTGCAGCCTTGGGCCTGCAGGCCTCGCGCGGCCTCGGCGGCCAGGGCGTCGTGGCGCGCGGTGTCGCCGGCGTTGAGCGCATCGAGCGCGCCCTCGGCCAGCGCGGTGCGCAGCGGCACCGCCGCCGGGAACTCGGGCGGCATGGACCGCAGCGTGGCCGGGAAGGTCGCGATCAGGCCCACCGCCCCGCCCTGCTGCGCGATCAGCGCCGCGGCCTCGTCGATCATGGCCTCGTTGGGCTTGAGCACCGGCAGGCCCGGCCGGCGCGCGGCCGCGGCCTCGATGCAGGGCCCGAAGGCCGAGCAGGTGAACAGGATGCCCTGCACCCCGGTGGACTCGGCGTAGGCGGTGAGGGCCTCGAAGCGCGCGTGCATCGCGGCATCGAGCCCGCGGCCGCCACTGGCCAGGTCGGCCGACAGGCTGTCGTCGAGCAGGTTCATGCGCACGGCCTCGGGCCAGTCGCGCGCCATCGCTTCGTTGATGGGCGCGACCGAATGGGCCAGCGCGTGGATCAGCGCGACGCGGGTCATGCCGCGGCGGCCTTCAGGCCCGGCTTCATGCGCCGGCCCTGGTTCCACCACACCAAGCCCACCAGCAGCAGCGCGGGCAGGTAGAACCAGTGCGGCGTGGGCGCGTCGGAGGGCACCAGCACCTCTTTCACGTCCCAGCCCTGCTCGAAGCCCGACTTGGCCGCGCGCGAGCCGAACTTGATGGCGCCGATCTGCATCTGATCGCCCAGCGGCATGAGCTGCAGGCCCGCGTCGGACAGGCGCTTGCGGCCGTCGTCGCCGGCGTCGCCGAGCTGCACCGCCACGGTCTTGGTCACCTCGTCGCCCTCGAGCGTGAGGCCCTGGATCACCATCACCACACGGTCGCCGGCGGGCACGTTGCGCGCCACCTCGTAGACCTGCGACGGGGCCACGCTCTGGGTGGGTGCGTAGAGGCGGTCCATGAAGGCGTCGGGGCGGAACAGCAGCACCACGGCGATGGCCAGCAGCACGGTCTCCCACCAGCGGTTCTTCACGCGGAACCAGAGCATGGTCACCGAGGCAAAGACCAGCGTGGCCAGCGTGCAGGCCAGCACCACGCGGATCAACTCGCCCCAGCCGTGCACGTCGATCAGCAGCAGCTGCGGGTTGAAGATCCAGATGAAGGGCAGGATCACCGTGCGCAGTGCATAGATCGCGCCCTGCACGCCGGTCTTGATCGAGTCTTCGCCCGAGATGGCCGCGGCCGCGAAGGTGGCCAGGCCCACGGGCGGCGTGATGTCGCCCATGATCCCGTAGTAGAAGACGAACAGGTGCACCGCGATCAGCGGAATGATGAGCCCGCTCTGCGCGCCCAGCTCCACCACCACCGGCGCCATCAGCGTGGCCACCAGCACGTAGTTGGCCGTGGTCGGCACGCCCAGGCCCAGCACCAGGCAGACGAAGGCAATGAAGAGCAGCATGGCCATCACGTTGCCCTGCGCCACGAATTCGACAAACTCGGTCATGCGCAGGCCCAGGCCGGTGAGCGTGATCGCGCCCACGATGATGCCGGCCGTGGCCGTGGCCACGCCGATGCCGATCATGTTGCGCGAGCCGTCGCCGAAGCCCTGCACCACCGAATCCCAGCCGTCTTTCCAGGCGCCGGGCGCGGGCACGCCGCGGAACATCGCGATCAGGGGCTTTTGCGTGAGCATCAGCACCACCAGCGTCACCACGGCCCAGAAGGCCGAGAGCGCGGGCGACATCACCTCGACCATCAGGCACCAGATCAGCACCGCGATCGGCATGATGTAGTGCAGGCCGGCGCGCACCGTGGGCCAGGTCTGCAGCGGCTTGGGGTTCTCGATGTCGATGTCTTCGGGCAGGTCGGGGCTGCGCGCCGCCTGGTGCAGCGAAAACAGGTACAGCGCCAGCACCACCGCGCCCACCGCGTAGCCCGCGGCCGCGCCCAGGGTGGCCTGGATGGCCGCGATCAGGTAGTAGATCGCGCACACCACGGCGATGCTGCCGCTGATGCCGATGAGGTTGCGCATGAGGCGCACGCGCCAGGGCTTGGGCTCGGCGTTCACGATCGGGTTCATGCCGAGCTTGAGCGCCTCGAGGTGCACGATGTAGAGCAGCCCGATGTAGGACAGCGTGGCCGGCAGGAAGGCGTGCTTGACGATGTCGGCGTAGGGAATGCCCACGTACTCCACCATCAGGAACGCGGCCGCGCCCATCACGGGCGGCATGATCTGGCCGTTCACCGAGCTCATGGTCTCGATCGCGCCGGCCTTCACGCCGCCATAGCCCGCCTTCTTCATGAGCGGGATGGTGAAGATGCCGCCCGAGACCACGTTGGACACCGAGCTGCCCGAGATCATGCCGTTGAGGGCCGAGGACACCACCGCCACCTTGGCGGGGCCGCCGCGCAGGTGGCCCAGCGCCGCGAAGCTCACCTGCATCATGTAGTTGCCGCCGCCGGCGCGGTCGAGCAGCGCGCCGAACAGCACGTACACGAAGATGGTGCCGGCCGACACGCCGAGCGCGATGCCGAACACGCCCTCGGTGGTGAGCCACATGTGCGAGAGCAGTCGGTTGAGCGAGGCGCCCTTGTGCGCGAGCACCTCGGGCAGCCAGGGACCGAGCATGGCGTAGGCGATGAAGAAGGCCGCCAGCGCCGCCATGGGCCAGCCCACGGCGCGGCGCGTGGCCTCGAGCAGCAGCACCAGGCCGATGGTGGCCACCACGATGTCCTGCGTGTTCGGCTGGCCGGGGCGCGTGGCCAGCTCGGCATAGAACAGCATCAGGTAGGCGGCCGAGAAGGCGGCCGCGATCGCGAACAGCCAGTCGACCACGGGCACGTGCTGGCGCGGCGAGCGCTTGAAGGCGGGCCAGGCCAGGAAGGCGAGGAACAGCGCGAACGCCAGGTGGATGGCGCGCGCTTCGGTGTCGTTGAGGATGCCGAAGCCCAGTGTGAAGGGCAGCGGCGAGGCGTACCAGAACTGGAACAGGGCCCACAGCAGGGCCACGGCGAAGATGATGCCGGCCGTGAGGCCGGTGGGTTTGCGGCCGCCCGTGTCGCTGTCGGCCACCAGTTGCTGCAGGGCTTCCGGCGCTTTTTCGATGTCGGTGCTCATGGTTGTGCGCTCCGGGAAAGGCAAAGGGGATGGGTCAAAAAAAAATGGCGAAGCTCACTTCGCCATGTGCAGGGTGGGGGGCCCGTGGCCAGGCCCCTCGCCTTACTTGATCCAGCCCTTTTCCTTGTAGAAGCGGGCCGCGCCTTCGTGCAGCGGCGCGCTCAGGCCGTCCTTGACCATGTTCTCGGGGTTCAGGTTGGCCAGCGCGGGGTGCAGCTTCTTGAACTCGTCGAAGTTGTCGAACACCGCCTTGACCACGGCGTACACCGTGTCGGGCGAGGTCTTGGCCGAGGCGACCACCGTGGCCACCACGCCGTAGGTGTTGGTGGGCTGCGGGTTGTTCGGGTACAGGCCCGCGGGGATGGTGACCTTGGCGTAGTAGGGCTTGTCGGCCACCAGCTTGTCGACCACCGGACCGGTCAGCGAGACCAGCTTGGCGCCGCACGAGGTGGTCGGGTCCTGGATGTTGGCGCTGGGGTGGCCCACGCCGTAGAAGAAGCCGTCGATCTTGCCGTCGCACAGCGCGGGGCCGTGTTCGTCGGCCTTGAGCTCGGAGGCGAGCGAGAAGTCGGACAGCTTCCAGCCCATGCCGGCCAGCAGCTCTTCCATCGAGGCGCGCGTGCCCGAGCCCGGGTTGCCCACGTTGAAGCGCTTGCCCTTGAAGTCTTCGAACTTGGTGATGTTGGCCTCTTTGCGGGCCACCACGGTGAAGGGCTCGGGGTGCACGGCGAACACCGCACGCAGGTCGCTCACGGCGCCGCTGTCCTTGAACTGGCCCACGCCCTTGACGGCGTTGAACTGCACGTCGGACTGGGTGAAGCCCAGGTCGAGCTCGCCGGCCTTGATGGTGTTCACGTTGAACACCGAGCCGCCGGTGGATTCCACCGAGCAGCGGATGCCGTGCTTGGCGCGGTCCTTGTTCACCAGGCGGCAGATGGCGCCGCCGGCCGCGTAGTACACGCCGGTCACGCCACCGGTGCCGATGGTCATGAACTTCTGTTGCGCGTGTGCGGGCGCGGCGGGTGCCATCAGGGCGGCCGATGCGGCCACGGCGCTGAGGCAGGCGGTGAGTTTTTTCATGGTGTTCTCCTGCGGATCGCTGGGTTGGGGAAACGGTGGGGACCCTCTTGAGGCCCCCGATTCGGGAGTGGCGATGCTAACGGCAAGTTTCAGGCGCTGACCATCGGGACAGACGCGAGGGTCTTGTCGATCGCGCGCTTGAGGCGTTGCACGATCTGGGCCAGCTCGTCGGGCGTGCTGATGAAGGGCGGCGCGAGCAGCACGTGGTCGCCGCAGCGGCCGTCCACCGAACCGCCCGCGGGGTAGACCATCACGCCCTCTTCCATCGCCGCGCGCTTGATGCGCGCGTGCAGCTTGAGCGCGGGGTCGAACCATTGCTTGCTCGCGCGGTCGGCCACGAGCTCGATGCCCCAGAACAGGCCACGGCCGCGCACGTCGCCCACGTGCGGGTGGTCACCGAATTCGTGCGCGAAGATCTGCTGCAGCTGCGCACCGCGTTCGCGCACCTGCGCGAGCAGCCCGTCGCGCTGGATCACGCGCTGCACCGCGAGCGCCGCGGCGCAGGCCACCGCATGGCCCAGGTAGGTGTGGCCGTGCTGGAACAGGCCGCTGCCGCGGCGGAATGCGTCCACCATGCGGCCCTGCGCGAGCACCGCGCCGATGGGCTGGTAACCCCCGCCCAGGCCCTTGGCGATGGTGAGCAGGTCGGGCACCACGCCCTCCTGCTCGCAGGCGTGCAGCGTGCCGGTGCGGCCCATGCCGCACATCACCTCGTCGAGGATCAGCAGGATGCCGTGGCGGTCGCAGACCTCGCGCACGCCCTTGAAATAACCGGGCACGGGCGTGAGCACGCCCGCGGTGGCGCCGCCCACGGTCTCGGCCACGAAGGCGATCACGTTCTCGCCGCCCAGGCGTTCGATGGTGGCTTCGAGCTCGGCCACCAGGCGCTGGCCGTATTGCTCGGGCGTTTCGTCGGCGCGCTGGTCGCGGTATTCGTAGCACGGCGACACGTGGGTCACGTCGATCAGCAGCGGCTTGAACTGCTCACGCCGCCAGGCATTGCCGCCCACGGCGAGCGCACCCAGGGTGTTGCCGTGGTAGCTCTGGCGGCGCGCGATGAAGTGCTTGCGCTGCGGCTGGCCGATCTCCACGAAGTACTGGCGCGCCATCTTGAGCGCGGCCTCCACGGCCTCGGAGCCGCCGCTCACGAAGTACACGTGGCTCATGCCCTTGGGCGCGGTGTCGATCAGCGTGCTCGCGAGCTCCTCGGCCACGGCGGTGGTGAAGAAGCTGGTGTGCGCGTAGGCGAGCTGGTCGATCTGCGCGTGCATGGCGGCGATCACGTCGGGGTGGCCGTGGCCCAGGCAGGACACGGCCGCGCCGCCGGAGGCGTCGAGATAGGTCTTGCCCTGGCTGTCGGTGATCGTGATGCCCTGGCCGCTCACGGCAACGGGCAGGTCGTGGGTGAGCTGGCGGTGGAAAACGTGCGAGGCTTGCATGGCGGTGCAGCGGTGGGAACCGGCAATGGGGGGAAGCCGCCAGTCTAGGCACCGCGGCGCGGCGGGCTCATGCTTTTGTGGGGCCAGGCCATGCATTCCGGTTATGGGCCATGGGCCTGTCTGCATTTCCGCGCGCCCCGGGTTAACCCGTAGAGTGCCGGGCATGCAAGCCGCCCCTTCCCTGTCCTCCACCGCCCCGCGCCGCGTCGCCGTGCTCGGCGCGGGCATCGTCGGCCTGAGCACCGCGTGGCAACTGCAGCGCGACGGTTTCGAGGTCACCGTGATCGACCGCGCACGGCCCGGCCAGGGCGCGAGTTTCGGCAACGGCGCGCAGCTCAGCTACGCCTATGTGCAGCCGCTGGCCGACCCGTCGATCTGGGCCCAGCTGCCCAAGCTGCTGTTCTCGCGCGACTCGGCCTTCTCGCTGCGCCTGCGGCTCGACCCGCAGCAATGGGCCTGGGGCCTGCGCTTTCTCGCCGCCTGCCGCGCCGACGTCTCGGCGCGCAGCACCGCCGAGCTGCTGCGCCTGGCCGAAGAAAGCCGCGAGGCGCTTCAGCGCCTGCTCGCCGACACCCAGGCCGACTGCGACTTTCAGGCCAGCGGCAAGCTCGTGATGTTCGGCAGCGAAGCCTCGTTCGCCGCCGCGCGCCGGCAGATGGACCTGCAGCGCCGCCTCGGCGGTGCCGAGCAGCACGCCCTCAGCCTGGCCGAATGCCTGCAGGTGGAGCCGGCGCTCGCGGGCAGCGGCGCGCAGCACGTGGGCGGCATTTACACCCCGGGCGAATGCGCGGCCGATTGCGCGCGCCTGTGCGACGCGCTGCACGGCGTGCTGCAGGCGCGCGGCGTGCGCTTCGTGATCGGCGACCGCGTGGGCGGCTCGGCGGGCGCCCTGCGCCGCGAGGGCGATCGCCTGGTGGCGGTGCAGGCCGGCGAGCGCTGGGTCGAGGCCGACGCCTTCGTGGCCGCGCTCGGCACGGGCGTGGCGGCCTTCGCGCGCCAGCTCGGCGCGTCGGTGCCGGTGTACCCGCTCAAGGGCTACAGCCTGACCCTGGGCGTGCCCGACGCGCCCGGCCTGGCGCCGCAGGTCAGCATCACCGACGCGCAGCGCAAGGTGGTGTTCGCGCGCCTGGGCCAGCGCCTGCGCGTGGCCGGCCTGGCCGAGCTCGCGGGCCACGACACCACGCTCGATCCGCGCCGCGTGGCCCAGCTGCGCCGCTCGGCGCGCGAGGTGTTTCCGCTCGCCTGCAGCGGCAACGACGTGCAGGCCTGGGCCGGTCTGCGCCCGGCCACGCCCACGGCCGTGCCCATCCTGGGCCAGGTCGCGGGCGCGCCGCGCAACCTGCTGTTCAACGCGGGCCAGGGCGCGCTGGGCTTCACGCTGGCCGCGGGCAGCGCCCAGCGCGTGTCGCACCTGCTGCAGGGCGCCGTGGGGCGCGCGCGCGGCGTGGCCGTCAGCCGATCTGTTGCAGTGCCTGCTGCATGAAGCGCGTGAAGGCGCGGGCCACCACCGAGTGGGGCCGCGCCGCGGGCCGCAACAGGTGCACCGTGGTGGGCACCAGCGGCTCGAAGGGCAGCACGTCGACCTTGGCCGGATCGGCCGAGGTGGCGGTGCAGCCCTCCACCAGCGCCGCGCCCACGCCGTGGTGCGCGAGCGCCAGCGCCACGTGATAGGTCTGCACCGTCATCACGGGGCGGATCTCGGCCTCGTGCTCGCGCAGCGTGTGCGCCAGCCGCATGCCCAGCGGGTCCTGCGCGTCGAGCGCGATCAGGGGCAGCTTGGCCAGCTGCGCCCAGCCGATGCTGCCGGCCTTGAGCTGGCGCGGCGTGAGCAGGCCCTTGGGCACCACCGCCATCACGCGGCGCTCGCCCAGTTTTTCCTGCACCAGCGCGGGGTGTGAGCCGGGGTTGAACACGTAGCCCACATCGGCCTCCTGCAGCGCCAGGGCCGAGACGATCTGCACCGAATGCAGCGCCTGGTGGTGCACCAGCACGTGCGGGTGCTTCTCGCGGAACAGCCGCATGGCGCGCGGCACCACCTCATAGCTCAGGCCGAGCACGGTCAGCACGCGCAGTTCGCCACGCGTGCGCCCCGCCTTGAGGCTGCCGGCCAGGCGCTGCACCTCGTCGAGCTGGGCGAACAGGCGCTCGATGTGCGGGTACAGCGTCTGCGCCTCGGCCGTGGGCACCAGCCGCCCGCCCGCGCGCTGGAACAGCGGAAAGCCCAGCTGCAGCTCGGCGTGCTTCAAGGTGCGGCTCACGGCCGGCTGGGTCACGTTGATCATGCGCGCCGCAGCGCTCACGCTGCCGGTGAGCATCACGGCGTTGAAGACTTCGATGTGGCGCAGGCGCATGGCCGCCTATTGTGGCGGCGTTGTGACGAAGACCTCAACACGCGCGCACACACCGGGCCGCGCACGAACCGGCGCACCCGGACGGTGACGCAGCGGGCTCCTCCGTTTTGCGCCCCGCGCGCCCCCGCCATGCACCACGCCTCCGTGCTCCGCACACCGCCCCACGTCCCCACGCAGGGCATGCTGCCCATCGCCGTGCCCATCGCCCTGCCCCCGGCCGCCGAACGCGACACGACCGCCGCCCAGCCCTTCGAGCCGCACCTCGTCGAACCCTTGCGGTGTTTCCTGCGCCTCGACGAAACCGACCCGGCCACGGTCAACGCGCGTGCGCAGGAACACCGGCTCTTCGCCTGGGGCCCCACCGCCAGCGACGCGCGCTGCGTGAACCAGGCCATCGCCCACAGCGACCTGCCCGCGCGCGCCCTGATCGAAGCCGGCATGGACCGGGTCTTCGTGGCGCGGCCGCCCGACACCCACGGCCTCGCCGCGCCGCCCCGCGTGCTCGTGGTGCCGCTGGGCCTGCACGCGGTGAACGCGGTGCGCCTGCTGGCCCTCAAGACCGCGCTGCAGGCGCTGGCCGATCGCTTCGGGCCCGCCGCGCTCGCGCAGCTGCAGGTGGTCTGCGTCGGCGGCCGCGCGCTGCTGCCCGCCGAACGCCAGCCCGTGCGCGCGGTGATGGCCGAGGGCCTGGCCGGCTACGGCAGCGCGGGCTGGGGCCGGCTCACGGACCACGAGCGCGAGGCCCTGCTCGATGGCTACGAGGCCGCGCTGCGGCAGGGCCTGGGCGATCCCGCGGGCCTGCAACTGCCGGCGGACGCGCCCGCCGTTCTGGGCGAAAGCGATTCGGCGCGGCACCTCTGGCATCACGCGCCTGCGCTGCAGGAACTGCGCGAGGCCATCGGCGAGCGCGCGCACTTCATCGAGGCCCAGCCGGGCGACCACCCGGGCCGCCAGCGCGACAACACGCACGGCAACGCCCTGCTGTTGCTGCGCCTGGCCGATGCGCAGATGGCGCTGCGGCCCGGCGAGGACACGGTCTGGGTCTGCAGCGACAGCCTGTTCTGCCCGCGCGCCACGCAGATCTTCCGCGGCTACTGCGGGCAGCGGGGGGTGGCCGTGCAGGCCTGTTCCGTGGCCCTCACGGGCGCGGGCGCCGCCGAGGAGGCCGGCGCGCTCGAAGCGCTGCTGCCGCTCGCGCTGCGCGAGACGGCCTGCATGCTCAACGAGGCGGTTCGCTCGGCAGCGGATGGGCCGGCGAACTGGTTTGTCCTGCCGCCCCCGCCGGGCCACGCCCCCCACTGAAGCGGCGGCCGAACCACAGCGCCACGTCGTCCACGATGGTGAACACCGCGGGGATCACGAGCAGGCTCAGGAAGGTCGAGGTGATCAGGCCGCCGATCACCGCCACCGCCATCGGCGAGCGAAAGCTCGAATCGGCCGCGCCCCAGCCCACCGCGATCGGCAGCATGCCCGCGCCCATGGCGATGGTGGTCATCACGATGGGCCGGGCGCGCTTGTGGCAGGCGTCCAGGATGGCGTCGAGCCTGCTCATGCCGTGCTCGCGCCGGGCCTCGATCGCGTACTCCACGAGCAGGATCGAGTTCTTCGTGGCCACGCCCATGAGCATGATGAGCCCGATCAGCGAAGGCATGGAGAAGCTCTTGTTGGCCAGCAGCAGCGCCACGAAGGCCCCGCCCAGCGACAGCGGCAGCGCGGCCAGGATGGTGAAGGGGTGCAGGAAGGCCTTGAACAGCAGCACCAGCACGATGTAGATGCACAGCACGCCCGTGAGCATGGCCAGGCCGAAGCTCGCGAACAGCTCGCCCTGCACCTCGGCGTCGCCGATCTCGAGCACCGACACCCCCGGCGGCAGGTTGCGCAGGCTGGGCAGCTTCTCGACCGCGGCCTTCATGTCGCCCAGCGCAATGCCCGCGAGCTCGACCTCGAAGTTGATGTTGCGCGAGCGGTCGTAGCGGTCGATCACCGCGGGGCCGCCGCCGAATTCGAGCGAGGCCACCTGTTCGAGCAGCACCGGCCCGCGCGCGCCCGGCACGGTGAGGCGGCGCAGCACGTCGAGGTCGTGGCGCGCGCCGACGTCGAGCTTGACCACGATGGGCACCTGCCGCTGCGGCAGGTTCATCTTGGGCAGCGCGTTGTCGTAGTCGCCCACGGTGGCGATGCGCAGCGTCTCGGCGATGGCCGCGCTGGTCACGCCGAGCTCGGCCGCGCGCGCCAGGTCGGGCGTGACGATGATCTCGGTGCGCACCAGGGCCGCGGTGGACTGCACGCTGCCCACGCCGCGCACGGTGCGCAGGTCGCGCTCGATCGCACGCGCCGCGGTGGCCAGCGCATTCGAGTCGCTGCCGGTGAGCGTGAGGATGTATTTCTCACCCGAGCCGCCCAGGCCCACCTTGCTGCGCACGCCCGGCAGGTTGGACATGGCCTGACGGATCTGGTTTTCGATGCCCTGCTTGCGCGGGCGCTCGTGGCGCGGGTCGAGCTGGATGGTGAGCGCGGCCTTGCGCGATTCGGCCGCGCCCTGCGGCGCGAACGGGTCGGTGCCCGCGGTGCCCGAGCCGATGGTGGTGTAGACCGAGCGCACGTGCGGCACCGCCGCCACCAGCTGGCGCGCTCGTTCGGCCGTGGCCACGGTCTGCTCCAGCGTGGCGCCGGGCGGCAGCTCCAGGAACACCTGGGTCTGCGAGTTGTCGTCGGGCGGAATGAAGCCCTGCGGCAGCAGCGGGATCAGCATCAGCGAGCCCACAAAGAACAGGCCCGCACCGAGCGCGGTGATCCAGCGGTGCTGGATGCACCAGCGCGCCCAGCCCTGGTAGCGGTCGAGCCAGGCCGGCTCGGCGTGGTCGTTCGCCCAGCGCCACAGGCCGCGCGTGAGCGGGTTCGAGTCGGCCCAGCGCGGCATCTCCTTCGCCACGAAGGGCTTGAGCAGGTAGGCCGCCATCATGGGCGTGAGCGCGCGCGCCACCACCAGCGAGGCGAACACCGCGAGCGCGGCCGTCCAGCCGAACTGCTTGAAGAACTTGCCCGGAATGCCCGCCATGAAGGCCGTGGGCAGGAACACCGCGATCAGCGTGAAGGTGGTGGCGATCACCGCCAGGCCGATCTCGTCGGCCGCTTCCATCGCGGCCTGGTACGGCGTCTTGCCCATGCGCATGTGGCGCACGATGTTCTCCACCTCCACGATCGCGTCGTCCACCAGGATGCCGATCACCAGCGACATGGCCAGCAGCGTGACCACGTTGATGGTGAAGCCCAGGTAGTGCATGCCGATGAAGGCCGGAATGGCCGACAGCGGCAGCGCCACGGCCGAGACCACGGTGGCGCGGAAGTCGCGCAGGAACAGCCAGACCACCAGCACCGCGAGGATCGCGCCCTCGTAGAGCAGGGTCATGGAGGCGTCGAATTCCTCCTTCACCGGCGTCACGAAGTCGAACGATTCGGTGATCTGCAGGTCGGGCCGCGCCGCCTGCAGCGCCTTGAGCTTGGCGCGCACGCCGTCGCCCACCTCGATCTCGCTCGCGCCGCGGCTGCGCGCCACCTCGAAGCCCACCACGGGCTTGCCGTCGAGGAAGGCCGCGGCCGTGGGATCGGCCACGGTGTCGCGCACCTCGGCGACCTGGTCGAGCCGGATGCGGCGGCCGTCGCCGAGCGGGATTTCCATGCCCGCGAGCGCCTCCGCCGAGGCGAGCTGCGACAGCGTGCGCAGCGGCTGCTGGCTGCCGCCGAGGTCGACCCGGCCGCCCGCGCTCTCGATCTGCACCCGCGCGAGCTGGCGCGACACGTCGGTGGCGGTGGCGCCGAGCGCCTGCAGTTTGAGCGCGTCGAGCAGCACCTGCACCTCGCGGTCCACGCCGCCCACGCGGTTGACCGCGCCCACGCCGGGCACCGACAGCAGCAGCTTGGACACGTCGTTGTCCACGAACCACGAGAGCGCCTCGGCGTCCATCTTGTCCGAGGCCACGGTGTAGGCCAGCACCGCGCCGCCGGCCAGCTCCACCTTGTTCACGATCGGGTCGCGCAGGTCGCTGGGCAGCTCGCTGCGCACCTTGGCCACGGCCGAGCGCACGTCGTCGAGCGCTTCCTGCGTGTTCTTCTCGAGGCGGAACTCCACCGTGAGCGAGACCGTGCCGTCCTGCACCTTGGTGGTGATGTGCTTGAGCCCCTGCAGCGAGGCCAGGCTGTTCTCGATGATGCGCGCGACGTCGTTCTCGAGCTGGTTGGGCGAGGCCCCGGGCAGCGACGCGACCACCGTAACGGTGGGCAGGTCCAGGTCGGGGAAGTTCTGCACCTTCATCTGCTGGAAGGAGAACAGGCCCGCCAGCGTGAGCATGACGAACAGCATCGCCGCCGGGATCGGGTTGCGGATGGACCAGGCGGAAACGTTCATGGTCACTGCACCACTTTCACGAGGTCGCCCTCGTTGAGGAAGCCCGCGCCCTGCAGCGCCACCGCCGCCTCGGGCTTGAGGCCTTCGAGCACCTCGACGCGCTCACCCACGCGGCGGCCGGTGCGCACCTTGAGCTGGCTCGCGCGGCCCTGATCGTCGATGGCGAACACGTAGGTGTGGCCGTCGCGCACCACCACCGAGGCGCTGGCCACGGTGAGCGCTTCGCTCTGGCCGAGGTCGAAGCTGCCGCGCGCGAAGGTGCCGGCCTTGAGCTCGCCGTGGCGCGGCAGGTCCACGAAGATCAGGATGTTGCGCGTCTGCGGGTCGGCGCTGGGCGCGATGGCGCGCACCTTGCCCTGCACCTCGCGGCCGGTGGCGGCCGTCACGGCCACGGCCTGGCCGATCTTCACGCGGTCGACCTCGCTGGGCGTGACCTCGGCGCGCCATTCGAGCCGGCCCTGGCGCACCAGGCGGAACAGCTCCTGGCCCGCGCCCACCACCGCGCCCACGGTGGCGCTGCGTGCCGAAATCACGCCGTCGTCGGGCGCGAGCACGCGGGTGTTGCCCAGGCGCACCTCGGTGGCGGCGAGCGCGGCCTTGGCGGCTTCCCACTGGGCCAGCGCCACCTTTTCCTGCGTGAGGTACTGCGCCACCTGCGACTGCGAGAGCGCGCCGGTGTTCTCGATGGCGCGCGCGCGGTCGGCGTCGGCCTTGGCGTTCTGGTGGCTGGCCTCGGCCTGCATCAGGCTGGCGCGCGCCTGCAGCGTGTCGGCCTGCGTGGTCTCGCGCACGAACTCGGCCAGCACCTGGCCCTTGCGCACGGTGTCGCCCACGTTCACGTTCACGCTGGACAGCCGCAGGCCGTTCACCTCGGCGCCCACGCTGGCCTCCTGCCAGGCGCTGATGTTGCCGTTGGCCTGCAGGCGGATCGGCAGCGATTCGCGCTGCGGCCGGGCCACGGTGACGGTGAGCGCGGGGCGCGGCGCGTCGGCCGCGGCCTTGGCGTCGGCCGCGGGGCCGGCCTCGCCCGAGGGGCGCAGCAGCAGCCAGGCCGCGAGGGCGATCAGGACCAGGGCCAGCGCGGCCAGCGGCCAGAACCAGCGGCGCCGGGGGGTGGATGGCGTGTTCATCGGGCGTCGTTCGGGGCGTTGGGTTGAAGGGCGTCGCGCACGGTGGCGTCCACCGCCGCGGGGTCGAAGCCGCCGCCGAGCGCCACGTAGAGCTCGAGCCAGGCGTTGATGCGGTCCTGCTGCAGCGACACGGCGCTGCTGTCGGCGTTGAGCTTGAGGCGGCGCGCCTCTTCGAGCTCGTTGAGGTTGGCAAAGCCCACGCGGTAGCGCGCCTCGGTGGCCTCGAACGAGCGGTTGTAGCCGGCCACCGCGGTCTCGGTGGCGGCCAGGCGTTCGTTGAGGCCCGAGAGCGTGACCAGCGCCTGCTCCACCTCGCTCACGGCCTGGCGCAACACGCCCGCGTAGGCCTGGGCCGCGGCCTCGTAGCGGGCCTGGGCGCTGTCCACGTTGGCGTTGAGCGCGCCGCGGCCCAGCAGCGGCAGGCTCAGCGTGATGGGCCCGATCGACCAGGTGTTCACGCTGCCCTGCGTGGGGCCGGCGGTGATGCGGTTGCGCAGCACGCTGCCCTGCAGCGACAGGCTGGGCAGCAGCGCGGCGCGTGCCACGCCCACGTCGGCGCTCGCGGCCACCAGCTCGCGCTGGGCGCGGTACACGTCGGGGCGCTGGCGCAGCACCTCGGCGGGCACGGCCTTCACCTGCAGCAGCGCGTCCACGCGGCCCGGCACCAGCCAGGCGGCGAGGTCGGGCGCGGCGGCCATCTGGCGGCGCACATCGGCCTCGGGCTGGGCCGTGATGGCCGCGATCACCTTCACCTGGCGCTCGCACTGCGTCTGCTGGCTGCGCCAGCGCGCCTGGCCTTCGGCCGCGCTCGCGCGCGCCAGCGCGGCCACCGCGGGCGCGGTGAGGCCGGCGCGTTCGGTCACGTCGTTGCTCTGGGCCGTCACGCGGCGCGAATCGCGGTCGCGCTCGGTCACGTCGAGCTGCAGCCGGCACAGGCGCTGCCCGAAATACAGCTGCGCCACCTGCGAGGCCACGAGCACGCGCGCCTCGTGCCAGCGCACGCCCGAGATCTGTTCCTGGGCGCGCGCGCTGTCCACGCGCGCGGCGCTGCCGCCCCAGAGGTCGACCGCCCACGAGGCCTGCAGGCCCGCGCCGAGGGTGGTGGTCAGCGGCGCGCTCGGGTCGGTCACGCCGCGGTTGGCGGTGGCCACGGCGTCGAGCTGCGGCTGGCCCTGGTTCTGCGCGCCGGCCAGGGTGGCGCGCGCGGCGAACACCTGGGCGCGCGCGCTCGCGATGTCGGGGCTGTTGCGCTGGGCGCGCTCGATCCAGTCGCGCAGCACCGGGTCGCCGAGCCGGTCCCACCAGTCGGCCAGGGCCTCGGCGCTGCCCTGGTGCGGCAGCACCGGCGCGATCCAGCGGTCGGGGACGTTCACCCCCACGCTGGGTGGAGGCCGGCTCACGCTGCACGCGGCCAGCAGGGCGCTGGCCGACAGCGCCACAAGCAGTCGCTTCATGGTGAAGAAGGGGGTTCCCTGAGTTCTTGGAGCCGGAACTCTAGACGAACTTGAGGCCTGAACATGTCGAAACATGTCAGGCCGGTATCGAAGCCGTTCAGGCCGGGGCGGCGGGCCGCTTCACGCGGAACCAGGCCGCGTACATGGCCGGCAGCGCGAGCAGCGTGAGCACCGTGGCCACCACCAGCCCGCCCATGATGGCCACCGCCATCGGGCCCCAGAACACGCTGCGCGACAGCGGGATCATGGCCAGCACCGCGGCCGCGGCCGTGAGCACGATGGGCCGCATGCGGCGCACCGCGGCTTCCACGATCGCGTCCCAGGCGGGCACGCCGCGCGCGCGGTCCTGCTCGATCTGGTCGATCAGGATCACCGAGTTGCGCTGGATCATGCCCATGAGCGCGATCACGCCCAGCAGCGCCACGAAGCCGAAGGGCCGGTTGAGCAGCAGCAGCGCACCCGCCACCCCCGCCATGCCCATGGGACCGGTGAGGAACACCAGCATGGCGCGGCTGAAGCTTTGCAGTTGCACCATGAGCAGCGTGAACACGATGAACAGCATCAGCGGCACGCCCGCGGCGATCGAGGCCGAGCCCTTGCTGCTCTCCTCCACCGCGCCCGCCACCTCGATGCGGTAGCCCGTGCGGCCTTCGGTGAGCCAGCGCGCCTGGATCTCATCGAGCACCGGCTTGAGCTGCGCCGTCACGGTGGCGCCCTGCAGGCCCTCGACCACGTCGCTCTGCACGGTGATGGCGTACTCGCGGTTCTCGCGCCACATCACGCCCGGCTCCCAGCCGAAGCCCACCTTCACCACCTGCTGCAGCGGAATGGCCTGGCCGCTGGCCGTGGGCAGGTAGCTGTTGGCCAGATCGGTGAGCGCGTCGCGCTCGTCGAGCGGCTGGCGCAGCACGATGTCGATCAGCTCGTCGCCCTCGCGGTACTGGCCCACGGTGGAGCCCACCAGCGTGGTGCGCGAGGCCTGCGCGATGCTGGCCGTGGTGACGCCGAGCGCGCGCGCCTTGGCCTGGTCCACCTCGAGGCGGATCTGCTTGACCGACTCGTTCCAGTTGTCGTTCACGCCGCGCGTGTTGGGGTTCTTGGCCATCGCGGCGCGCACCTCGTCGGCCAGGCCGCGCAGCACCGCGGGGTCGCTGCCGACCACGCGGAACTGCACCGGATACGGCACCGGCGGCCCGTTGGGCAGCAGCTTCACGCGGCCGCGCACCTCGGGAAACTGCGTGGCCAGCAGCGCGGGCACCTGCTTGCGGATGCGCTCGCGCTCGGCCAGGCTCTCGGGCAGCACGATGAACTGCGCCACGTTGCTCTGCGGAAAGATCTGGTCGAGCGGCAAATAAAAGCGCGGCACGCCCGAGCCCACCCAGGTGCTCACGGCCTTCACGCCGGGCTCCTGCATGAAGCGCTGCTCCACGCGGCGCGACACCTCGTCCATGGCCTGGATGCTGCTCCCCTCGGGCAGCCAGATGTCCACCAGAATTTCGGGCCGGCTCGAATCGGGAAAGAACTGCTGCTGCACCTGGCCCATGCCCGCCAGGCCCAGCACGAAGGTGAGGATGGTGGCGCCGATGGTGAGCCAGCGGTGCTGCACGCACCAGTCCACCAGGCGCCGGAAGCGCTGGTACATGGGGCCGTCGAAGGCTTCGTGCACCTCATGGGATGCAGCGCCCTCGGCCTTGGCCTTCACCTTGAGCAGCTTCACGCCCAGGTAGGGCACGAACACCACCGCCACCACCCACGAAATCATCAGCGCGATCACCGTGACCGCGAAGATCGCGAAGGTGTATTCGCCCGTGGTGGAGTTGGCCAGGCCGATGGGCAGGAAGCCCGCGGCCGTGATCAGCGTGCCCGTGAGCATGGGCATGGCGGTCGCGTCCCAGGTGAAGGTGGCGGCGCGGAACATGTCGTAGCCCTCTTCGAGCTTGCGCACCATCATCTCCACCGCAATGATCGCGTCGTCCACCAGCAGGCCCAGCGCGATGATCAGCGAGCCCAGCGAGATCTTGTGCAGGCCGATGTTGTAGTGGTTCATCACCAGGAAGGTGATGGCCAGCACCAGCGGGATGGTGATGAACACCACCAGGCCGGGCCGGGCGTCGAGCACGTAGCGGCGCAGGCCGGTGCCGCCGGGGCGCCGGTGCAGGCCGAGCGCCAGGAAGCTCACCACCAGCACGATCACCACGGCCTCGATCAGCACCTTCACGAACTCGTTGACCGACAGCGTCACCGCGGCCGGCTGGTCCTGCACCTGCACCAGCGCCATGCCCGCGGGCAGCGTGCGCTCGATGTTGGCCACCACGCCCTTGAGCGCCTTGCCCAGGCGGATGATGTCGCCGCCCTTGGCCATGGAAATGCCCAGGGCCACCGCGTCCTGGCCGTCGTGGCGCACCAGCACCTCGGGCGGGTCGATGGTGGCGCGGTGCACCTCGGCGATGTCGCCCAGGCGGATGGTGCGGCCGTTGGCCGCGCGGATCGGCATGGCGCGCAGCTCGTCCACCGAATTGAAGCTGCCGTCCACGCGCACCTGCACCACGTCGAGCGGCGTCTGCACCGCGCCGGCCGAGGCCATGGCGTTCTGCTGGCCGAGCTGGTCGAGCACCTGGTTCAGGTCCAGCCCCAGCGTGGCCAGGCGCTTCTGCGAGGCCTCCACGTAAATCTTCTGCGCCTGCACGCCGAACAGCTCCACCTTGGCCACGTCGGGCACGTTGAGCAGTTGCTGGCGCACGTCCTCGGCCACGTCCTTGCGTTCGGCGTGGCTGAAGCCCGCGCCCTGCAGCGCGTAGATCACGCCGTACACGTCGCCGAAGTCGTCGTTGAAGAACGGGCCCACCACGCCCGCGGGCAACTGCGCGCGCATGTCGCCCACCTTCTTGCGCACCGTGTACCAGAGCTGGCCCACCTCGGCCGGCGGCGAGGAATCGGCCACCTGGAACAGGATCAGCGCCTCGCCGGGCTTGGTGTAGGTGCGGATCTTGTCGGCGTAGGGCACCTCCTGCAGCGTGCGCTCGATGCGGTCGGCCACCTGGTCGGCCACCTGCTCGGCGGTGGCGCCGGGCCAGAACACGCGCACCACCATCGCGCGGAAGGTGAACGGCGGGTCTTCGTCCTGCCCGAGCTGGAAATACGAGGCGATGCCGAACAGCATCAGCACCACCATGAGGTAGCGCGTGAAGGCCGGGTGTTCGAGCGCCCAGCGCGAGAGGTTGAAGCGCGAGGCCCAGCCCGCGCCTTCGTTGTGCGGTTCCTGCATGGCCGGCCTCACTGCGCGACGAAGCGCGTGACCTTCTGGCCGGCGCTGAGCACATGGCCGCCCGCGGCCACCACCTCGTCACCGGGCTTGAGGCCGTCGGCGATCACCACGCGGTTGCCGTCGGCGCCGGCCACCACCACGGGGCGGGCCTGCACCGTGCTGCTGGCGGCGTCGAACACCCACACCACGCTGCCCTTGCGGTCGCCCTCGCTGGAGCGCTGCACCGCGCTCGTGGGCAGGGTGATGGCCTGCGCGCCGCTCAGCGGCGTCTGCAGCGTGACGTAGGCGGTGGAGCCCAGCGGCAGCGGCGCGTTGCCCGGCAGCGCGAGCTTCACGAGGAAGGTGCGCGTGGCCGCGTCGGCGCTGGCCGCCACTTCGCGCACCGTGCCCTTGAG
Source organism: Hydrogenophaga sp. T2 (assembly GCF_049843535.1). Classification (NCBI taxonomy): domain Bacteria; kingdom Pseudomonadati; phylum Pseudomonadota; class Betaproteobacteria; order Burkholderiales; family Comamonadaceae; genus Hydrogenophaga; species Hydrogenophaga sp. T2. The sequence goes on from NZ_JBBHZJ010000004.1 coordinate 294,858, forward strand.
CGCCTGGGCGTCGGGCGTGCCGGCCCAGGGCCGCACCGTGGCGGGCGTGCCTGGTCGCACCAGCGCGAGCCGGTCTTCGGGCACCGCGAACACCACGTCGCGCGGGCCGTCCTGGGCCACCACCACCACCGGCGTGCCCGCCGACACCACCTGCCCCACCTCGGCCTGCACCGCGGTGACCACGCCCGCGCTGTCGGCCAGCAGCCGGGCATACGCGGCCTGGTTCCCCTGCACCGAGCTCTGCGCCTGCGCCTGTTTCAGCGAAGCCTCGGCGGCGTCGAGCGTGGCCTGGCGGCGGTCGATCTCGGCGCCGCTCACGAAGCCCTGGGCCTGCAGGTTCTTGAAGCGGTCGAGGTCGGCGCGCGCGAGATCGCGCTGGGTGCGCGCCGCGGCCACCGCGGCCTGTGCGGCCTGGCTCGAGAGCGCCAGGTCCTGCGCGTCGATGCGCGCGAGCAGCTGGCCCGGCTTCACGCGCTGGCCGAGCTCGGCCGGGCGCTCCAGCAGCTTGCCGCCCACCCGGAAGCCCAGCCGCGATTCGACCTGGGCGCGCACCTCGCCCGCGTACTCGGCGCTGGCATCGAGCGCACCGGCCGACACGGTGACCAGCTTCACCGCACGCACCGGCTCGGGGGCGGGCGCCGGCCGGGAACAGGCCGCCAGCGCGGCCACCAGGGCCAAGACGCCCGTGCTCGTCACAATGCGGACAAAATGCGTCGCTTTCATGCGCTCAACCCCTTGTGGTGCTTGTTTTGACGGCCAAAGCGGTCAGCAGAATTAATGACTGACCGGTTAGTAACAGAAATTCTAGTGCATACCCCCACCCCTTCCAGCGCCAGCCATCCGGTCCCACCGGCGCCCGTGGCCTTCGGCGCGTCGGTGCAGCACTACGAGAACTTTCCCGTGGCCTCGTGGCTGTGCCCCGCGGCCCTGCGCCCGGCCATCGCGGCCATCTACCGCTTCGCGCGCCTGGCCGACGACTTTGCCGACGAGGGCGACCTGCCCGCCCCGGCGCGCCTGGCCCTGCTGGCCGACTACCGCGCCGAACTCGACGCCGCGCTGCAAGGCCAGCCGGCCACGCGCTGGCCCCAGGTGTTCGGCCCGCTGGTGCTCGCGGTGCGGCGCCACGCGCTCGACCCGGACCTGCTGCGCGCCCTGCTCAGCGCCTTCGAGCAAGACGTGCGCCACACCGCCAGCGGCCACCGCTACGCCGACCTGCCCGAGCTGCTCGACTACTGCAGCCGCTCGGCCAACCCCGTGGGCCGGCTGCTGCTGCAGTTGTGGAACGTGCGCCACGACGAAGCCCTGCAGCGCAGCGACCGCATCTGCAGCGCGCTGCAACTCATCAACTTCTGGCAGGACCTGAGCCGCGACCTGCCCACCGGCCGCGTCTACCTGCCCGCCAACGTGCTGCGCCGCCACGGCACCACCGTGCGCGACTTCATGCCCGACAGCGACGCGCGCGGGCGCGAGCGCCACGCCGTGGTGGCCGAGCTCTGCGCGCACGCGCGCGGCCTCATGCAGATGGGCGCGCCGCTGGTGCACGAGGTGCCGGGCCGCGCGGGCTGGGAACTGCGCCTGGTGGTGCAAGGCGGCCTGCGCGTACTCGACCACATCGCCGCCATCGAGCACCGCAGCTGGGCCCAGCGCGTGACCGTGGACCGGCGCGACCTGCCGCTGCTGCTGTGGCGCGCGCTGTGGATGTGAGCGCGGCACCGCCCATCCGACGCCACGTCACAAACCGCCCGGGTGCGCCGTCTTGAGGGGCAGAGGACGCCCACCGGCCCAGCCGCACCCCGCGGGTCCTCGCACCACCAACGAAGGACCGCACATGAAGATCGTGATCATCGGAGGCACCGGCCTCATCGGCACCCAGCTCGGCGCGCTGCTGCAGCAGCGCGGCCACACCGTGGTGGCCGCCGCCCCGTCCACCGGCGTGAACACCCTCACCGGCCAGGGCCTGGACGCGGCGATGCAGGGCGCGCAGGTGGTGGTGGACGCGAGCAACTCGCCGAGCTTCGAGGCCGAGGCCGTGATGCACTTCTTCGACACCTCCACGCGCAACATCACGCGGGCCGCGGCCGCCGCGGGCGTGAGGCATGGCGTGGCCCTGTCCATCGTGGGCGTGGACCAGCCGCCGGGCAATGCGTACTTCCACGCCAAGCTCGCGCAGGAACGCCTGCTCCGCGAGAGCGGCCTGCCCTACACCATCGTGCGCGCCACGCAGTTCCACGAGTTCATCGGCACCATCGCCGACAGCTACACGCGCGACGGCGTGGTGCACGCGCCCAGCGCGGGCATACAGACCATTGCCTCGGCCGACGTGGCCAGCGCGCTCGCCGACACCGCCCTCGGCGCGCCGCTGAACGGCTGGCGCGAGATCGGCGGCCCGCAGCGCATGGGCATCGACGCGCTGCTGCGCGACTACCTCGCCGCCGTGGGCGACCCGCGCACTGTGCGCACCGACGACAGCGCCGGCTACTTCGGCGCGCCGGTGCGGGCCAGCACGCTGCAGACCCGCGAGGGTGCGTGGATCGCACCCACCCCCTGGCAGGCCTGGCTCACGCGCCGCACACAGCCGGCCTGAACCCCTGGCTTGGAAGGGGCGTTTTCATCCCCATATGCTCCGGTGTTCGCCCTGGCCACCGGGGCTGCTCACCGGAGAGAAAGCCCCATGCTCAAGCCGATCCAGGCCGTTCACCACGCACCGCGCCCCCATTGGGTGGGCGACGGTTTTCCCGTGCGCTCGCTGTTCAGCTACGGCGACCACGGTGCCGCGCTGAGCCCCTTCCTGCTGCTCGACTACGCCGGCCCCGCGCAGTTTGCGCCCGCGCAGCAACCGCGCGGCGTGGGCGTGCACCCGCACCGCGGCTTCGAGACGGTGAGCATCGTGTACGAGGGCGAGGTGGCGCACCGCGACTCCACCGGCGCGGGCGGCACCATCGGCCCCGGCGACGTGCAGTGGATGACCGCGGCCTCGGGCATCCTGCACGAGGAATTCCACTCGCCCGAATTCACGCGCCGCGGCGGCCCGCTGGAAATGGTGCAGCTCTGGGTGAACCTGCCCGCGCGCAGCAAGATGCAGCCGCCCGGCTACCAGAACATCCTCGACGCCGACATCCCCTCGGTGCCCCTGCCCGACGGCGCGGGCCGCGTGCGCGTGATCGCCGGCGACTACCAGGGCCACGCCGGCCCCGCGCGCACCCACACGCCCATGGACGTGTGGGACCTGCGCCTGAACGCGGGCCAGCGCACCCGCCTGCCCCTGGTGAACGGCCACACCGCCGCGCTGGTGGTGCTGCGCGGCCGCGTGCGGGTGAACGGCGAGGCCGAGGCCAGCGACGCGCAACTGGTGCAGCTGGGCCGCAAAGGCGAGGCGCTCGACATCGAGGCCAGCACCGACGCCGTGCTGCTGTTCCTGGGCGGCGAGCCCATCGACGAACCTGTGGTGGGCCACGGCCCCTTCGTGATGAACACCCGCGAGGAAATCATCCAGGCCTTCCACGACTTCCAGAACGGGCGCTTCGGGCAGATGGCGGCCAGCGCCTGAGCGGCGGGGCGCGGCGCGCTCAGCCCGGCAACACCTCGTCCACCCGCATCACCCGCGGCGGCGACAACTGCACCACCAACGAACACACGAACAGCGCCAGCAACAGCCCTTGCGCGGCCAGCAGGCCCAGGCTCTTGTGGGGCGCGCCCGCCAGGGCGCACAGGTGCACCACCGACAAGGGATGGGCGAGCAGCACCACCGCGCCGGCGAGGCAGGTGATGGCGTAGGCGGGGCAGTTCATGGCGGTCATCAGGTCGCTGCAGCCCGCGTGCAGCACATGGGGCCCCAGGCCGGCCCCCGAAGGCGGCGGCCGGTTGTGCAGCAGGCAGCACGACAGCATGGCACCCAGGGTGCATGACGCAACCAGAGACAAAAGCAGCAGGCCGTTCACGAACAGCCCCTTCCAGCAGCCATGTGGGCCTCCCTCTGCCTTGGGGACGGTCGTCCGGACTCAGGCGGGCGGATTCTGTGGGGCGATTGGGCCGGGCGTTGGGTGGGGGAGTATCGGCTGGCGGTACAAATCAGCGCATCGTCAGCAGAATCCCCGTCCGCCCGGCATCACCCCATGTGCACCCGCTACCTCACCCCCACCCAGGCCGCGATCGAAGACGAATGGCACCTGGGCCGCGCCAACAGCGAGGCCTTCATCCGCCCCGTGTTCGGGCGCGAGCTGTACCCGCGCCAGCCCGGCCCCTTCATTCGCCGCGCGCGCGACGACGCCGGCTACAGCCGCGAACTGGTGGTGGGCCGCTGGGGCCTGATCCCCCCGTTTTCCGCCACGCCGGAGGTGAAGTTCGCGACCTACAACGCGCGCTCGGAAGAGATGCGCAGCAAGGCCAGCTTCAAGGACGCGTGGGCGCGCGGGCAGCGCTGCATCGTGCCCGCCACCCTCTTCTACGAACCCAACTGGGAGACCGGCCGCAACGTGTGGTGGCGCTTCCAGCGCGCCGACGGCGCGCCCTGGGGCCTGGCGGGCCTGTGGCACCGCTGGATCGACCGCAAGACCGGCGAGGCGCACGAGTCGTACACCCTGCTCACGCTGGGCGCCAACGGCCACCCGCTGATGGGCCGCATGCACAAGCCCGAGCTCGACCCGGCCACCAAACAGCCCCTGCCCGCCGACCAGCAGGACAAGCGCAGCGTGATCCCCATCGAGCGCGGCGACGTGGACCTGTGGCTGGCCGGCACCGTGGCGCAGGCCCAGGCCCTGCTCAGGTTGGCGCCGGCCGACGATTTCGACGCCGAGCCCGAAGCGTGAGCCCCATGAGCGCGAAGCTCGTGAGCGAGCCCGCGGCCATGCCCGCCACCATGGGCAGCGGCGCGCCGTTGGCGAACGCGCCCACCACCCCCATGGCCAGCGCGCCCACCAGCATCTGCAGCGTGCCCATGAGGGCCGACGCCGTGCCCGCGATGGGCCCGTGCTTTTCCAGCGCAAGCACCGACACCGTGGGAATCACCAGCCCCATGAACGCGCTCGCGATGAAATTGAGCGCAATCAACACCGGCAACTGGTCGCCCCCCAACAGGTAGTAGCCCAGCAGCAAGGCGTTGAACGCGGCCGACGCGGTGGACGCCACCTTCACCATGGGCACCAGCCCGAAGCGCCGCCCCAGGTGGCTGGTGAACTGCGAAGCGCCGATGAAGGCCACCGCGTTCACCGAGAAGGCCAGGCTGTACTGCGTGGGCGTGAGCCCGTAGTGGTTGATGAGCACGAAGGGCGAGCCCGCGAGGAACACGAAGAAGCCCGCGAGCGCCGCGCTGCCAATGCCCACCAGCCCCAGGTAATGCGCATCGCGCAGCAGCACGCCGTAGGCGCGCAGCGCGCCGCGCAGGCTGCTCTCGAGCCGCTGCTCGCGCGTGCGGGTTTCGGCCAGCGTGGCATAGACCATCACCAGCCCCGCGAGCGCCGCCAGGCCCACGGCCCAGAACACCGCGCGCCAGCCGCTCAGCGCGATCACCGCACTGCCCGCGAGCGGCGCGAGGATGGGCGACACGCTGAACACCAGCATCAGCAGGGACATGAGGCGCGCCGCGTCGGTGCCGGTGTGCAGATCGCGCACCACGGCCCGCGGAATGGCCATGCCCGCGGCCGCGCCCAGGCCCTGCAGAAAACGCAGGGCCACCAGCGTCTCGATCTGCGAGGCCAGCGCGCAGCCCACGCTGGCCAGCGCGAACAGCCCCAGCCCGAAATACAGCGGCGGCTTGCGACCCACCATGTCGGACACCGGGCCGTACAACAACTGGCCCACGCCAATGGCAATGAAGAACGCCGTGAGGCTCATCTGCACCGCGCCCACGGGCGCGTTCAGCGCGCGCCCGATCTCGGGCAGCGCAGGCAAGTACATGTCGATCGCGAAAGGGCCGATGGCCGAGATCAGGCCCAGGATCAGGGCCATGCGGAGGAAGGAACGGGAAGGCATGGGGGGATTGTCGCCGGGGGCTGCAAGGGCCCAGGCCATGCCCAGGCATACCCACGCCGTTCGCGTTCGGCTAGGCTGCGAGCCAACCAGACTCCGGGAGGCCACACCATGGGATTCGCCACCACCGCTTTGGACCAGGCCTACGCGCATGTGATGGCCATGGCCGAACGACACCCGGACTTCATCGGCTTTGACGACCACCACAGCGCCCGTTTCGACGACGACACGCGCATGGCGCGTGAGGACGACGACCCTCGTGACGCGTCCATCCGCGATCAGGCGGCCGAGCGCGATGCACGCCTGCGCGATCACGCGCAAGCGCTGGGCGCGCTGCGCGACGAGCGCCTCGTCGACACCCTGCCCTGCTTTCTGTGCGGGTTTGCGCTGCACTCGCTGATCGACCACGCCAACCGATATTGCCGCGGCAACCGCCTGCAGCAACTGGCCACCGCCCGCGTGCTGGCCTCGCGCATCAGCCACGACGCCTATGCGAGTGTGAGCGGCATGCGCTGGCGGGAAGCGCGGGGTGATGAGCAAGGCAGCGCGCTCATCACAGCCATGGAGCAGATCGCACGCCCGGTGTTCGAAGCGCTCGAAGGCGAGGCCCGCGAGGCCCTGCTGCAGCGGGTGAGCCTCATGCTGATCCGGCACTGGCAAAGCGCCACCGCCGCCGCCAACCAGACCGCGCCCAGCGCCGCGCAGCGCGGCGCGCAAACCCTCAAACACACCGTGATCGTGCACGGCACCTGGGCCGCCGACACCGACTGGTGGCGCGACCCGGCCGGCCTGCCCGGTGGCGTGGCGCCCGCCGACAGCCTGTGGCACCACCTGCAGCGCGCGGGCGTGAGCGATCTGGTGGGCCACCCCAACGAGTTCAGCTGGTCGGGCAAGAACAGCGATGCCGCCCGCCGCGTGGGCGCCGAACACTTTCTGCATTGGTGGCAGGCCATGGGGCGCCCCCTGCTCGACGTGGTGGCGCACAGCCACGGCGGCAATGTGGTGATGCGGGCACTGGCCCTGCAGCCCGCCCTGCGGCTGCGCCGCCTGGTGCTGCTGGGCACCCCGGCGCGCATCGAATGCCCGCCCAGCGCGCACCAGACCGGGCGGCAACACAACGTCTATTCAGACCACGACAGCATTCAAGTGATCGGCAGCTACGGCGGCCAACGTGGCGAAGGCCGAACCCAGAGCGACCACCGGCAAAGCACCAACCTCTACCGGCCCACGTGGACGGGCACGGGCGGCGTGGTGCACAAGGCGGGGCACAGCGATCTGCACGAGCCGGCGTTCTGGCAGGCGCACAGGCTGCGGGATCTGCTGGCGTGAAGCCCACGCAACACACGTCACCCGCCTCTCGCCCCTCACAGGAAACCCCATGCCCGGAGAACAAGACCTGTCCACCCTGCTGCGGCACATGACGCCATCGGTGCACCCCGATGTGTTCGTGTTCTGCAGCTTCCCCGACTTTCAATTGCCCAGCGGCTGGACGCCGGTGGCCACCTTTCGCGAAGCCGAAGGGCTTTCGGCCATTGTTCCCTTGCGCGACGCGCAGGCCGCGGGCGTGGGCCACCAGTTCGAATCGCGCATGGTCACCCTCACCATCCATTCGGCGTTGGACGCGGTTGGCTTTCTCGCGCGTATCTGCACGGCGCTGGCCGCACAAGGCATTGCGTGCAACGCGGTGTCGGCCTACCACCACGACCACCTGTTCGTGCCCGCAGACCGGCTTGAATTGGCGCTGCGCACCTTGAAGGCCATTGCGAGTTCCACCGACGGACCGGCATCGGCCTGAACGCATCCCACCTATGGGGGATGACACCGCGCCACAAGCTTTGCGCCATCGGCTAGCCTCGCTGTAACAACGCGTTTCAACGCGAACAAGGGGGGAGCCGGGGTGACCACGCCCACCAATCACGTCCTTATCGATTACGAAAACGTGCAGCCCGATCTGGCTGCACGGCTATCGCCATCGGTGTTCAAGGTGTGGGTGTTCGTGGGCGCCACGCAAAGCGAGCTGAAGTACGACCTGGTGGAATTGCTGCAGGCCAAGGGCAGCGACGCCAAGGTCATCAAGACGGGTGGGGTCGGCAAGAACGCGCTCGACTTTGAAGTCCCCTCGAAATGTGCGCCCTCTTGCGACCAAAGATATCTCGCGCAAGCACGTGAGCAAGGGCATTAAGCAACAATGCCTCATACCAATAACAGTTGACCACAGTGCAAAGCGATCACCTTGAGGACGTCAGGCGCAACTACCGACACATGAATCGGGCCATTCACATATGAAATCAAAATTGCAACACAACACTCATCTTACTGCTGCAAAACCAACGGCAAATGATCCACGAAAAGAATTGCTTCACTCAATCGACTCGGTATCAAAGCGTGGCGGGATATCGAGAGACAAAGCAATCACCGCGTGGTATGCCAGCGCACTCTTGGGGGTTGATGAAGATGAGGCTATTGACGCAGCTTCGGTTGATGGTCCCGAGGACGGCGGTTGTGACTTCATTTACGTCGATGAAGACCAAGAAGTGATCTATGTGCTTCAGGGCTATGTTTCCGATCGACAGGATCGTGCAGCCGGCATTAAAAAGTGGAATGCCTTAACAGCGGCAGTCGCCAACATAAGGGATCCCATCTCCTTCAAGCACGGCGGTAGGCATGATATCTTCGAACTCCTATCAGAAATTGACACATCAGCTTTCAGCCTTGTCTTTGGCCTCATTACATTAGCAGCGAAATCTGACCAAATCGCCAGACAACAAGAAACCACAACAAGATCAAGAGTTTTCGGTCCTGAGGCAACGTTCTTTTACGAGCACCAAGAGTCTCTGTACGACAAGTACCTGATCGCGAGGGCCGCTGACAGAAACGTTCCAGAGGATGTCATCACATTCTCAGGGCCCGTTGTTGACGTTAAGGGGGACTTTGGGCATGCCATCATTGGCACAGTCCAAGCCAGCGAGTTAGCACGACTGCACAAGAGCTACAACAATCAACTATTTGAAGGCAACGTTCGACTTTTCATTGGAGAAAGAAAAGGCGGCATAAATGAAAAAATTGTAGATACTGCTTTAAATCGATCTGGGGACTTTTGGGCACTAAACAACGGAATCACAATCGTCGCCGACTCATTCGAACAAGATCGCAGCATTCAAAAATTTAAAATCAGGCAATTTTCAGTAGTAAATGGTTGTCAGACGACAGTGAGCTTGTCGCGGGCGATAGAAAAATCTGACCTCGCGTCTCAAGCACAAGTACTCGTTCGCGTGGTAGGAGCGAAAAAGACGTTGCTCACCGACATCGTCCGATACAACAATACGCAGAATCCAGTGAAGCTTTCAGCGGTTCGTCTACTGGATCCAATCCAAGAAGGTCTTCGAAACTCGCTCGCCCGAGTTCACTATACGTATGCGCCAAAACAAGAGGGCGCCAAGACGGCCAAAAACGCGAAAAAAATCGAACTGGACCGAATTACGCAATATCTAGCCGCAGCCTCCGAGGGAACAGTGTTGGAGGCGGTATCGAAAAAGGCGGAGCTATTTGACCGGTCGTACAAGAGCATTTTCCCCAAAGGGCTAAAGCCCGAGCGTGTCTTACTAGTATGGCTATTAGCACAGGAGATCGAATCGGAAAGAGCCGCGCTTTTGACAGCGCACGAGCAGTCGAATGACCCGATTATGAAGGCCATCCTGGGGATACATGGAACACCTTGGGGAATTTTTGTTGCAATGACACTAATCGATCAAAGTGGCAGTGACATGAGCAAACTGTCACTAGAAAAAATGACAACCCCCGAATTTAAGAATGGCCTTGGCAAGTATGCCAAAAAGGCGATGGAACTTTACTCTGAGATCGCGGTGAACATTGTAACCACAGACGATAGCGGCATATCGACAAGAAATACACTACGCGCCAAACCGTTCCTTGAGAAACTAAAAAGAACCCTAGGCCTTAGAATTACAAAAATCGCGCAATGGCGATTACCCAAACTGAATGCAGTTTAGCTTTAGTCAAAGCACTGAGCGCCAATCGAACTGAGGTCAGAGGCCTTTCTGCAAGATCACACCAAACTAAGAGGCCACATCACCCCTAAAATACAATGAACTATGTACTGGTCACTGCACTATTAGATATTCACTTAAATCAACTGCTGACCAAACCCATAGCAATCAAGGATGGTTTATTCTTTACGAATAACTCGGAGCAGTTGAGTGCATACATCTGCACGGCACATCTACTTTCCGCTGGCTCACTTGAAGCTCGGCTTCTTACAAACAACACTCCGTGCCTCTATCGTCTAGAACATGGCAAGCACCCTGATCAGATTCCAATAGACACGATTGATTTTCTAAGGGAAGTACAAGCGTTCCTCACCGCGACCTGGTTACTAAGAGACAACAGCGCAAATTGCGAACTTGCATTCGCCTTTGGAATGAATGGGCAGCACACGCATAGCCACAGCAACTCATTAGCACTACATTACTGCCACCACTCGGGCAAGAAGTTTCCTCTCCATATAAGTATCGATGAACTACATTCAATATGTCAGAATCATAAATGTAGCTTTCAAGGTATCCGTGAGGCGGTACGTCCCCAACATACTGCCCACCAAGCTCAGCTAAGCCGTTTGGATCGAGGAATGCTTTTTCTTCAACAGGCTAGATCATCAGACGATTTAGGTCAAAAGATCTCGAACTACTGCTCATTGTTTGAATCAATTCTAAGCACCTCTGCGGCTGAATTATCACATCAGCTAGCCGAGCGGATTGCCTTCTTCACAGAAGATGCAGCCACCGAAAGATTACATTTATTTCGAGAGATCAAGCGCGCCTACTCCATTAGATCTAAAATCGTGCACGGCGACACGCTTAGCACTTCGACAATCAATAAGTTAATTGATAGCGCTTCGATATGCGACACCACTGCAAGGCGTCTAATTGCCCGCATAATATCGACCCCCCATCTTGAAAGACTTCTGTCCAGCGGGAAAAATGCAGAAATCGAAGACTTTGCATTAGAACTATTATTCGGCTTACGCCAATCGGCGCTATGAGGCCAATCCGCACCCCAATAGGAAGGCAAGTCACTTAGACCCTCGGCGCATGTTGATCCAGTGTCCCTCCCTGCAAACGAAGACTGCGCGAAATAAAAGTTGATTCGCGACGATATGGCAAGTTGCCCGCACTGCGCAATTAGCCTCCCAACCCCATCCATTATTAAATCCCTGATCAAGATTTCGTAGGCGCTCGTGGGGGGGCGCCTCTTTAAAACCGAAGTGCGGATTATGTTAGGCATGACCCTGATATGCATTATTTGGCATTGTCAAGCGGTCGACGGGCAGTGCTTGAAACAGCCGCTCAAGACCTCGATATCTCCTGAATTGAAGAGTCGGCTCACGAACTGTGCGTTTCCGATGACTTGCATGCGCGCCAAGTCCTCAACGGTTACACCAAATTCGATCAGACCAGCATGCGCTGTAGCCAAACTGCGTCACTTGCCGCTGCGATCCAAGCAGCCCCTCACCTCTCATTCACCCCCTTCCCCTCCAACACCCTCCCCCGCATCCGCTCAATCCGCGCCACCCGCGTGGTCGATGTCTTGGCCGAGCCCAGGTGGATCACGTAGCTGCGCTGCCTGCCCGGCGTGAGGCGGTGGAAGGCCTCGGCCAGTTCGGGGTCGGCGTCGAGTGCGTCCACGAGTTCGGGGGGCAGTTCGATCGCATGCGCTTCCTTGGGCGGCAGCAGGCCCGCCTCGGCGTAGCCCATGGCTTCGCGCAGGTAGGCGCTGATCACGGCCTCGCGTTCGACCACTTGCGCGGCATCGGTGAACGGCAGCATGTCGGCGTGGCGGGTGTTGGCGCCCTGGCGTTGCAGCACGCCTTCGGGGTCTTGCATGAGCGCGGCGTTGAAGAACACCAGCCTGAAATCACCGCGCAGCGCGCCAATGAGCGCGATGTTGCGGCCCGCGTGCATGTAGCAGGGGTGGCCCCATTTCGCGGTTTCGGTGAGGCCGGCGTGGCGACAGATGCGGCGCAGGGCCAGCAGGCCTTCGGCCCAGCGCCGCGCTGAACAGTCGGCGGTGGCAAAGCGCTCGCAGCGGCCGCAGCCCTGGGTGAAGAAGTCGTCCACGTTCGTGATCATCTTCGCGCTGCCCGGCATGGCCTGGCTCCCGGGTCAGGCGCGCGTGAGCGCCTGGTCCACGTCCCACAGGATGTCGTCGATGTGCTCCAGCCCCACCGAGATGCGGACCATGTCGGGCAGCACGCCGGCCGCGCGTTGCTGGGCTTCGTCGAGCTGGCGGTGGGTGGTGCTCGCGGGGTGGCTGATCAGGGTCTTGGTGTCGCCGATGTTCACCAGGTGGCTCATGAACTGCGCGCTTTCAATGAAGCGCACGCCCGCCTCGGCACCGCCCTTCACGCCAAAGGCCAGCAGGCCCGAGGCACCGCGCATCTGGCGCTGCATGAGCGCGTGTTGCGGGTGGTCTTGCAGGCCGGGGTAGTTCACCCAGCTCACGCGCGGGTGGTCTTTCAGGAACTGGGCCAGGGCCAGGGTGTTGCTGCAGTGGCGCTCCATGCGCAGGGGCAGTGTCTCCACGCCCTGCAGGATCTGCCAGGCGCTGGTGGGCGCCAGCGATGCGCCGAACACGCGCAGGCCTTCCATGCGGCAGCGCATGCTGAAGCCGAAGTTGCCAAAGGTCTCGTAGAACTTCACGCCGTGGTAGCCGGGGCTGGGCTCGGTCATGCCGGGGAACTTGCCGTTGTCCCACGGGAACGTGCCGGCCTCCACCACCACGCCGCCCAGCGTGGTGCCGTGGCCCGCGAGGTACTTGGTGGCGCTGTGGATGACGATGTCGGCCCCGAAGGCCACGGGGTTGCACAGCGCGGGGCTGGGCACGGTGTTGTCCACGATCAGGGGCACGCCGTGGGCGTGGGCCACGTCGGCAATGGCCCGGATGTCGAGTACCACCATGCTGGGGTTGCCCAGGGTTTCGGCGTACACCGCGCGCGTGTTGGGGCGCATGGCAGCGGCAAAGGCCTCGGGCTGGGTGGCGTCCACAAAGGTGGTTTCGATGCCGAACTTGCGCAGGTTCACGGCCAGCATGGTCACGCTGCCGCCGTAGAGCGCGCCCGCGGCCACCACGTGGTCGCCGGCCTGCAGCAAGGTGGTGAGGGCCAGGGTTTCGGCGGCCATGCCGCTGGCGCAGGCCACGGCGGCGCGCGCGCCTTCGAGCGCGGCCACGCGTTCTTCGAGCGCGCACACCGTGGGGTTGCTCAGGCGCGAATACACGTTGCCGAAGGTCTGCAGGTTGAACAGGCTGGCCGCGTGCTCGGCGCTGTCGAACACGAAGCTGGTGGTCTGGTAGATGGGCAGCGCGCGCGAGCCGGTGCTGCTGTCGGGGATCTGCCCGGCGTGGATGGCCAGGGTTTCGGGGCGGAATTGACGGTCGGCCATGGCTTGCTGGTTCAGGGCTTATTGAGGCCGCTTGGCCGAGATGACCTTGGTGTTCACGCCCGCCCAATGCAGGCCGCCGAACAGGCGCGCGTGTTCGATCTTCACGCAGCGGTCCCACACACTGTCGAGCCCGGCGGCGGTGGCGATGCGGTCGGCCTCTTCGCTGCGCAGGCCCAGTTGCTGCCACAGGCATTTGGCGCCAATGGCCACGGCGCTCTGCGCGATGGGGGGAATGTCGGCCTCCTTGCGGAACACGTCGACCATGTCCACCGGGAAGGGAATGTCTTCGAGCCGGGCGTAGCTGGTTTCGCCCAGGATCTCGGGGTACCTGGGGTTCACGGGCACGATGCGGTAGCCGTGTTCCTGCATGTACTTGGCCGCGAAGTAGCTGGGCCGGTGCCACTCGGCCGAGAGGCCGACCACGGCGATGGTGCGGCAGTCCTTGAGCACGCGCCGCAGGGTGGGGATGTCGTCTTGCATGTCGGGTGCGGGTTCAGCTGGACGGGCCCACCTGCAGCACCACGTTGCCCAGGGCCTGGCCGCTTTCCACGCGCTCGTGCGCGGCGGCAATCTGGTCCAGGGGCAGGCGCTGGTCGATCAGGTGCTGCAGCGCGCCGCGTTCGAGCAGGCGCGTGAGCGTGGCGGTGGCGCGGGCGCGGTCGGCCGGGGTGAGGTGGTAGACCATGAAGAACTTGAGCTGCAGGTTCTTCACGATCAGCGGGTAGAAGGGCAAGGCCATGGGCGAGGCGCCGCTGCCGTACACCACGCACTCGGCGTTGGGCTTGAGCATCTCCAGGTTGGCCGCGGCGTTGGCGGCCATGTCGAGCTCGATGATGCGGTCCACGCCCTGCCCTTGCGTGAGCTCGGCCACGCGCGGCACCAGGGCTTCGGTCTTGTAGTTCACCACGTCGTCGGCGCCGGCCTCGCGCGCCACGCGGGCTTTGGTGTCGCTGCTCACGGTGCTGATCACGCGGGCCGCGCCGAGCTGGCTCGCCATCTGCACCGCGTAGTGGCCCACCGCGCCCGCGCCGCCGGCCACGAGCACGGTCTTGCCGGCCACGCCGCCGTCCATGAGCACGGCGTGCAGCGCGGTGAGCGCGGGAATGCCCAGGCACGCGCCGGCCTCGCCGCTCACGCCCTCGGGCAGGCGCACGGCCTGGGCCTCGGGCAGGCACAGCCATTCGCAGGCGGTGCCGTGCGCGCGGCCCCAGGCGGCGTTCCACAGCCACACGCGCTCGCCCAGGCGCGTGCGGCTCACGCCCTCGCCCACCGCGTCGATCACGCCGCTGCCGTCGCTGTGCGGCACGATGCGCGGGAACGGCAGGGTCTTGCTGCGCAGGCCGGCACGGCTTTTCACGTCGGACGGGTTCACGCCCGACCACAGCACGCGCACCCGCACCTCGCCCGCGGCGGGTTCGGGCGTGGGCAGCTCGGCCACGCGCAGCACCTCGCGGGCCGGGCCCACGCTTTCGTAGAAGGCGGCTTTCATGCGCGGCTCACCAGTTGGGTTGGCGTTTGTCGATGAAGGCCTGCACGCCTTCGAGCGCGCTCGGGTCCATCATGTTGCAGGCCATGGTGCGCGCGGCGTCTTCGTAGGCCGCGGCCATGCCCACTTCGAGCTGGCGGTAGAACAGGCCCTTGCCCGCGGCAATGGCCACGCGCGGCTTGGCCACGATGCTGTCGACCAGCTTCGCCACCTCGGCCGGCAGGTCGGCCGCGTCCACCACGCGGTTCACCAGGCCCTGGGCCTGGGCCTCGTCGGCGCTGATGAAGGCGCCCGTCACCAGCATCTCGAAGGCGGCCTTGCGGCCCAGGTTGCGGCTCAGCGCCACGCTGGGCGTGCTGCAGAACAGGCCCAGGTTCACGCCGCTCACCGCAAACTTCGCGTCGCGCGCGCTCACGGCCAGGTCGCACATGGCCACGAGCTGGCAGCCCGCGGCGGTGGCAATGCCCTGCACCTGCGCGATCACGGGCACGGGCAGGGCCTGCAGCGCCATCATGAAGCGGCCGCACTGCGCGAACAGGCGGTTGTAGTAGTCGAGCGAGGGCTCGGCGCGCATTTCCTTGAGGTCGTGGCCGGCGCAGAAGGCCTTGCCTTCGGCGGCCAGCACCACCACGCGCGCGCCTTCGTCGGCGGCCACGCGGTCTACCGCGGCCTGCAGCGCGGCCAGCATGGCTTCGCTCAGTGCGTTGAAGGCCTGCGGGCGGTTGAGCGTGAGCGTGACCACGCCGCGGGCGTCGCGCTCGTAGCGCACGGGGGCATTCGGATCCTGCGCGAGCGCGGGGTCGAGTCGATCGTTCATGGCGGGGGCCTCGGGTGGCGTCATTCGATGGCGCTCGAGCTCTTGGCGCGTTCGCGCAGCTCGAACTTCTGGATCTTGCCGGTGCTGGTCTTGGGAATGGGCTCGAAGCGCACGGCCTTGGGCACCTTGTAGCCGGCCAGCAGCGTGCGGCAATGGGCTATGAGCTCGGCCTCGGTGGTCTGTGCGCCAGGGCGCAGCTCCACATAGGCCAGCGGGCTCTCGCCCCACTTCGGGTCGGGCCGCGCCACCACGGCGCAGGCCAGCACCGCGGGGTGGCGGTAAAGCGCGTCTTCCACCTCGATGGAGCTGATGTTTTCGCCGCCGCTGATGATGATGTCCTTGCTGCGGTCCTTGATCTTCACGTAGCGGTCGGGTTCGAGCACGGCCAGGTCGCCGGTGTGGAACCAGCCGCCCTCGAAGGCCTTGGCGGTGGACGCCGGGTTCTTGAGGTAGCCCTTCATCACGATGTTGCCGCGGAACATGATCTCGCCCATGGTCTGGCCGTCGGCGGGCACCTCGGTCATGGTCTCGGGGTCCATCACGGTCATGCCCTCCTGCAGCGGATAGCGCACGCCCTGGCGGCCGTTCAGGCGCACCTGCTCGCCCAGCTCGGCCTCGGCCCAGCTCGGCCGCGCCACCGCCACCGACGCGGGGCCGTAGACCTCGGTAAGGCCGTACACGTGGGTGATCTGAAAGCCCATGCGCGCCATGCCTTCGATCATGGCCGCGGGCGGCGCCGCGCCGGCCACCATGCCGCGCACCGCGCCGATGCCGTCCTTGAGCGCCGGGTTCTCGGCCACCGCCGAGATGATGCCGTTGTGCACGATGGGCGCGGCGCAGTAGTGGTTCACGCCGTGATCGCGCATGGCCGCGAGGATGGCCTGCGGCTCCACGCGGCGCAGGCACACGTGCACGCCGGCCTGCAGCGCCACCGTCCAGGGAAAGCACCAGCCGTTGCAATGGAACATGGGCAGCGTCCACAGGTAGCGCGGAAACTGCGGCATGGTCCAGGTGACCACGTTGCTCACCGCGTTCAGGTAGGCGCCGCGGTGGTGGGTGACCACGCCCTTGGGGTCGCCCGTGGTGCCGCTGGTGTAGCTCACGGCGATCGCGTCCCACTCGTTGGCGGGGCCGTCCAGGCGCGGCAGCGGTTCGTGCGCGGCCAGCAGGGCCTCGTACTCGTGCGCGCCCAGGCGCTCGCCGGGGCCGGTGTATTCGCTGTCGCACACGTCGATCACCACGATGTCGCGGCCCAGGGCCGCCAGCGCCTTGGCCACCACGGGTGCGAACTCGCGGTCGGCGATCAGCACCTTGGCCTCGCAGTGGTTCATCTGCCAGGCCAGCAGCGGCGCGTCGAGCCGGGTGTTGAGCGTGTTGATGACCGCGCCCAGCGCGGGAACGGCGTAATGGGCCTCGACCATTTCGGGCGTGTTCGGCAGCAGGGTGCTCACCGTGTCGCCGTGGCCGATGCCGAGCGCGCGCAGCGCCGCGGCCAGCCGCGCCGAGCGCTCGCGCACCTGCGCCCAGGTGTAGCGGCGCGCGCCGTGCACGGTGGCGGGCATGTCGCCGAAGACCTCGGCGGTGCGCTCCACGAAGCTCACGGGCGACAGGGCCACGTGGTTGGCCGGGGTGGGGTCCAGGTGCTGGTCGTAGATGTTCATGAGGGCATCGTAAGTGAGCGTTCAAGGGGCGCGGCAGCGGGGCTTTCCCGATGAACAAGGCATGAAGACGGGCGCGGCGCGGGAACCGGCGCGGCCGCCGGCCCAACCCAGGGCCCTCGGCAACGATACCCCCTACCCCTTACGTCCACCCTGCAACGCCATGCGAGCCCCCAGCCTCAGCCACATCTGGCAGAACAACCTGGCCGACGTCGCGGCCGCCAGCCAGTACCCCTTGAGCGAGGTGCTGGCGCCCCACAAGGAAAAACAGCTCCAGGCCATGGCGCGCAACGGGTACCTGCCCATCGCGCTGGTCGACAAGCGCGGCCAACGGGCCGCCGCGCCCTACCTCGACGCGCTGCGCTGGTCGTTCGACTCGCAACGGCTGCCCTTGCGCGCCGGGGCCCCGGTGCTCGAGGCGCTGGCGCGCCGCTTCGTGGCGCTGCTGGGCCGCGAGGCGGCCAGCGAGCCGCCCCTGGGCAACGACCACACGCGGCGGCTGCGCACGCTGGCGCTGTGCATGCGCCTGTTTGAAAGCATGGCCCCGCGCCAGGCCAAGCGCGTGCTGCACGAGCTGCTGAACCACGAGGCACTGGCGCAACCCGAGCCCGGCCGCCCCACGCTCGCCGACATCCCTGCGGTGGCCCTCTGCGCCTGGACCATCGCCTGGCGCCGTCTGCTGGGCAGTTCGCCGCTGTACGACGTGCTGCTGCAGGTGCAGACCCATGCGGCCTCGCTGCCCTGCGCCGAGCGCACCCGCATGCTGTCCGAAGAGTGCGTGCTGGTGTGCACGCTGCACCTGCACGAGCGCCAGCGCATCGCCCTGGCCCGGCTCGCCGACCATGCCGAGCGCCAGCCCGCGCTGCGGCCGCTGTTGCACCACACCCAGGCCGCGCTGGCGTTTCTGCAGGGCGACAACGGCGCTGTCGCGCACGCGGACGCGCTGCTCGACCACCTGCTGCACGAAGAGCGGCTGTGGACCGCGGCCGACACCCTGCTGCTGCTGCACCTGGCGCACCTGACCACGCCGCTGGTACCGGCCGACTGCGCCACGCTCGGGGGCGAGGACGGCCTGGCGATGCACTTTCAATCGCTCCATCTCTTCGCACTGGGCTTCGCGGACCAGGGCCTGCAGCTGCGCACCGACCAGGCCGCGCGCGTGCAAACCGCCGTGGTGGCGCTGCTGCGGCACCTGGCCTCGCTGGTGCCCGAGGGTCAGCCCGCGGGGGCGCCACTGCTGGTGGGGCTGCTGCCGCACAGGCTGCGCCAGGCGGCGCTGGCGCGCCTGAGCGAGCACGAGCGCAAGCGCTTCTTGCCGCATGACCCTTGCGACGCCGGCGTCTGATCCGGCCGCACGAACGGGGCCTAGGCCCTGCACAAGGGGTGGCGACCGGGACCGGGCAGGAACCGCGTCGGCTTGCCGCCCACAGACCCAGCCTCCGTCTGACTGGCTATGAAACCCCAATCCATCACCCACTTCCACCATTGCTGGAACACCGACGTGGCCAGCGCCGTGGCCGCCCACCTGCATTCCCCGCCCATTGCGCTGGCCGTTGATACCGAAGACGCCCTGAAGACCCGCGCCCGCCACTACCAATCGCTGGCGCTCACCAGCCGCAGCGGCCACACGGCCGCTGCGCCCTACCTCGAGGCGCTGCACTGGACACACGACGCGCAGCGGCTGACGCGCGGCGGCCGATGGGCGCCCCTCGCGGACAGCGGGGTGTGCGCGGCCGATGTGCTGAGCCAGGCCTTCGAAGAACTCGTGCTGCGCCCATCGTCCGTGGCCAGCCGGCTGGACACCGCGCGCACCCGGCATTGGCGGGCCGAGGTGCTCACCATGCGCCTGTTCGACCACCCCGACACCCAGGCCGTCAGGGCCGCGCTCAAGGCCTGCCTGGTGCCCTGCGGCGTGCGCAGCAACGGGGCCGCGGTGCACCGCCTGGTCGATGTTCAGGCGCTCGCGGCCGTGGCCTGGTCGGTGGCGTGGCGGCGCCAGTGCGGCACCAGCGGCCTGTCGCTCGCGTTGCAGGCCATCCAACTGGGCCAGGGCGTGGCACCGGCGCGGCAGCGCGCCCTGCTGCTCGTCGAACGCGCCGTGCTGGACCGGTACATGCACACGCCCGCGAAGGCCGCGGCGGTGCGCAGCGAACTTGAGGCGCTCGTGCTCACGAACGCCGATTTCGCGCCGCTGCTCGCGCACCTGGACATGGCGCTGCGCTTCCTCAACGCCGATGCGGCATCGGCCGAGGCGGTCGATCCGCTGATCGACCACCTGCTCGCCGAGGACACGCCATGGCACGCATCGGACACCCTGCTCCTGCTGCACCTGAGCCACCTGGTGGTGCCCGGCGACGACGAGGACAGCCTGCACAGGACCGCGGGCCAGGAGCGGCACTTCCAGAAGCTGAACCGATTCGCCTTCACCGCCGCCGCCCAGGGCTTGCTGCTGTCGCACGAACAGGCCCAGCGCGTGGAAGACGCAGCGGTGCGGCTGCTGCAGCATGGGGCCTCGCTGGTGCCCGAAGGCGAGCCCGCCCACGCCGAGGCGGTGCTGGCGCTGCTGTTGCCCGAAGTCCGCGACAAGGCGCTCGCGCGCCTGACGCCCGGCGAGCGCGCGCGCTTCGGCCCGGAAGAGGCCCTTGTCTGATCCGGCCCCGCTCGACCGTCGTACCCCCTGAAGGCGCCAGAATGGCTGGCCGCCACCTCCAGGAGAAACGCATGAAGTTCATGGTCATGGTGCACGCCGACGCCGGCACCGAAGCGGGCGAAATGCCCACCGAAGCCGAGTTCGCCGCGATGGGCGCGTTCAACGAAGAACTGGTGAAGGCCGGCGTGATGCGCGCGGGCGAAGGCCTGCACCCGAGTGCGCGCGGCGCGCGCGTGGTGTTCGACGGCCGCGGCACGCGTGTGGTCGACGGGCCGTTCACCGAGAGCAAGGAGCTCATCGCGGGCTTCTGGCTCTGGGAATGCGCCTCGCTCGACGAGGCCGTGGCCTGGGCCCGGCGCTGCCCCAAGCCCACGCGGGGCGCGCAGTCGGTGCTCGAGATCCGCCGCGTGTACGAGGCCGAGGACTTCGGCGAGGCCCTCACGCCCGAACTGCGCGAGCAGGAAGAGCGGCTGCGCGGGCAGATCGAGGGTGGGCGCGAGCCGCGCTGACCCGAGTGCCCGTCAGCGCAAGGCCCAGGCCGGCGCCCGCGGCGGCTCGAAACGGTAGAACAGGTTGGGCTCCGACAGCACATAGACCGCGCCGTCGTTGCCCACCGCCAGCCCTTCGGGCTGCGGCACCTTGCGCTGCAGGCCGTTCATGCCGCGCCACAGCGGCAGCAGGCTCACGGGTGTGCCATCGGGCGCGTACTCCACCACCATGGCCGACTCGTCGCTGAGCAGCAGCAGGTGGCCCGTGGGCTCGTGGAAGGTGAGCGAGGACAGGTCGCTCATGAACAGCGTGGCCGCCGAGGACGACTTCCACTCGGTGATGCCGACATCGAAGCCCGAGCCGCCGATGGCCGGCTGCAGGCCGGTCATCACGAGCACGCGCAGCGGCAGCTTTTCTTTCACCACGAAGAGGCGGCCATTGGCCGAGTCCCACGACACGCCCTCGAAGCTCGCATTGCGCACCACGTCGATGCCGAGCTGCAGGCGGGGCTGGCCCGCGAGCGACAGGCGCTGCGTGCCGGGCCCGAGGCGCACCCAGGTGAGGCTGTGGCTGTCTTCGTCCGAGATCACGTAGGTGTCGCCCTGCACGTGCGTGATGCCCTCGGGGTCGTTCACCCCCTCGAGCGGGATGAGCCGCAGCAGCCGGCCGTCGGTGGACAGCTCGGCCACCTGCGGCGGCCGGTTGATCACGGTGAACAGGGTGCCGGTGTCGGCGTTGAACGTGAGGCCCGACGTGTTGCGCGTGAGCCCGTCGACGGGCAGGCCTTCGATCGCCACGCGGTACGACGACAGGCCCACCGAGCGCCCTTCCCACTCGGCGCTCGCCAGGTGGGTGCGCGCCGCGTAATAGGCGAGCGCAGGCAGCTTGAAGTACCAGCCGAGGCCCAGCGCGAGCAGCGCGAACGCCCACAGCAGGCGGCGTCGCGCCCGGCGGGAGGGGGTGGCTGGGGGGGGTGGGGAGGAGGTGGCGGGGGCGCTGCAAGAAGCGTTCGCATGGCGGCTCATGGCCGCGATGGTGCCCGCAATTGCAGCTCCCCTAGGGGCCCCGGGCGCCAAAGGCCCGAGGCGTGCAGGGCAAAGCCCCGGCTTACTTCTTCTTGCAGGCTTCCTTGTCGGCGTTTTCCTTCTTCGTGCAGTCGACCTTGTCGTCCATCTTGCCGCCGGCGTGGCTGGCGGCGAAGGCGGGAGCGGACAGGAGCATCACGGCGGAGACGATGGCAGCGAACAGTTTTTGCATGGTTGTACCCAAGGGTTTGATGACGTTGATGGCACGCGGTGCAGGGAACTGCATCCGCGAGGCGAATCGTCGCGTACTGTTGGGCAGTATGGATAGCGACGGAACGCAACACATGAAACGCACAAAACACGGTGATGGATTCAAGGGAAAACCCGCAGTGGGGTTATTCGCCCTGTTGCTCGTGGGCACCGCCGCCCTGGCCCAACCCCGGGTACAGCCCGCGCCCGACACCGTGGTGCTGCCGCGCTCGGCCCAGGCCGGCGGCGGGGCGCAGGCGCTGCGCGAGACCGCGGCCGCCTGGCGGCGCGACCCGCGCAACGAGGCCGCCGCGCTGGCCTATGCGCGCGAAGCCTTCGTGCTCGGCCTGGCCGAAGGCGACCTGCGCTGGTACGGCGCGGCGCGCACCGCGCTCGAACCCTGGTGGACCGCGCCCGCGCCCGACGCCCCCATGGCCTTCATGCGCGCCCTGGTGCGCCAGGGCTTCCACGATTTCAAGGGCGGCATCGCCGACCTGAACACCGCCATCGCGCAAGACCCGGCGCGCGCCGAGTACCGCTCGTGGCGCTTCTCGCTGCTGCTGCTCACCACCCAGCTCGAGGCCGCGCGCGCCGACTGCGCCGCCATCGCGCAGCGCGTGGGCCCCGACGAAGGCGCGGCCTGCGACGCCATCCTGCGCGTGCGCACGGGCCGCGCGGCCCTGGCCCTGCCGGTGTTCGAGCGCCTGGTGGCCCTGCCCGACTACCAGGGTCCGCAGGCGCAGGACTGGCTGCGCTACCACCAGGGCGAGGCGCTGCGCGTGGCGGGCCGGCCCGAGGCCGCCATCGCCGTGTGGCAGGCCCACCTGCAGGCGCGCCCGCGCGCCCACCTGGTGCGCAGCGCGCTGGCCGACCTGCTCAACCAGCAGGGCCGCCACGCCGACGCGCTGCGCCTGAGCCTGTTCGAGCCCGCGCCGAGCGACGCACTGCTGGTGCAGGCCGTGCTCGCGGCACGTGCGCTCAAGGACCCGCGCGCCGAGCGCCTCGACGAGCAGGCCCTGCAGCGCCTTCAGGCGCAGGACGCGCGCGGCGAGGCCTTGATCGAGCGGCCGCAGATGCAGTACTGGATCCGCACCGGCCGCGACGTGGCGCGCGGCCTGGACCTGGCCGCGCGCAACTGGGCCGAGCAGCAGGAGCCCGCCGACGCGGTGCTGCTGGCCGAGGCCGCGCTGGCGCTGAACCAGCCGCAGCGCGCCGCGCCCGTGCTCGACTGGCTGGCCACCACCGGCTACACCGACCCCGCCCTGAACCCGCTCGCGCAACGGCTGCGCCAGCGCCTGGGCCGCTGAGCCCCTTCGTGGAGACCACACCCATGGGCCTGCTTCGCCCCTTGATCACCCGCACCCTCGCGGCCGCCACCACCGCGCTGGCCTGCCTGCTGCCCCTGCCGGCGGCCCACGCCCACAGCAGCAGCAACGCCTACCTGAGCCTGCAGCCGCGCGGCGACGCGCTGGTGCTGCGCGCCGACGTCCACCTGCGCGACGCCGACCTCGCGCTCGACCTCGACACCGACCGCGACGGCCAGGTGCGCTGGGCCGAGGTGTCGCCCCGCTCGGCCGAACTGCTGGCCTGGCTGCGCAGCGGCCTGGCGCTGCAGGCCGGCGACCGGGCCTGCGAGCTGCAGCCCATCGACCTGCTCGCCAGCGAGCGCAGCGATGGCCACTACCTGAGCGCCGAATGGACCGTGGCCTGCGCCACGCCGCGGCCCACCGGGCTCGCGCTCACCTACAGCCTGCTGTTCGAGCGCGACGCGCTGCACCGCGCGCTCGTGAAGATCGAGGTGCCGGGCGCCGAGGGCAGCGCCGTGCTCGCGCCCGACCGGCCGCAGACCGTGCTGCTGCCCGAGCAGCCCAAGACCGCGTTGCAGGTCTTCGGCCACTACGCGGTGGAAGGCGTGTGGCACATCTGGATCGGCTTCGACCACATCCTGTTCCTGCTCAGCCTGCTGGTGCTCGCGCCGCTCACGGCGCAGCGGCGCACGGCCGCCTCGCGCGCGGTCGACTGGCGGCCCCAGCCCGCGCTGCGCCCGGCCCTGTTCGACGTGCTCGCGGTGGTCACCTCGTTCACCGTGGCGCACTCGATCACCCTGGGCCTGGCGATCTTCGGCGTGGTGTCGCTGCCCGCGGTGCTGATCGAAACCGTGATCGCGGCCTCGGTGGTGCTGGCCGCGCTCAACAACCTGCTGGGCGGCTTCTCGCTCAAGCGCTGGCGCCTGGCCTTCGTGTTCGGCCTGATCCACGGCTTCGGCTTCGCCAACGTGCTGCTCGACCTCGAACTGCCGGCCACCCAGCTCGCGGTCGCCCTGGGCGGCTTCAACCTCGGCGTGGAGCTGGGCCAGCTCGCGATCGTGGCGGTGTTCTTCCCGATCGCCTGGGCGCTGCGCCACACCCGCTTCTACCAGCGCGGCGTGGTGGTGGGCGGCTCGATCGGCATCGCCCTGGTGGGCAGCTGGTGGATCGCCGAGCGGCTGGGCCTGATCGGCTGAGGCGGCGTCAGCCGCGCAGCGGCAGCGCGAGGCCGATGGCCATGAACACGCCGCCGCAGGCGCGGTTGAAGGTCTTGCCCACGCGCTGCAGCCAGGGGCGGATGCGGTGGGCCGCGCCTGCGATGAAGCATTCGGTGGCCACCTCGACCAGCGCGAAGGTGCCCGCCATCACCACGAACTGCGGCCACAGGGCGCGCGCGGGGTCGATGAACTGCGGCAGGAAGGCCGCGAAGAACAGGATGCCCTTGGGGTTGGTCACGGCCGACAGAAAGCCCTGGCGGAACAGCACGCCGGCGCGCACCGGCCCGCCCGCCGAGGCCGCGAGCGTGTCGCCCAGCGGCGGCGAGCGCCACACCTGGATGCCCAGCCACACCAGGTAGGCGCCGCCCACCCACTTGAGCACCGCCAGCCAGCCCAGCGAGGCCTGCAGCAGCGCGCCGATGCCGAACATGGACAGCGCGATCAGCACCACGAAGCCCAGCGCCCCGCCCGCGATGGTGAAGCGCGTGAGCCGCTGACCGTGCAGCGCGCCGTGCGTGAGCGCCAGCAGGCCATTGGGGCCGGGCGACAGCGACAGGCCGAGCGCGGCGACGAGGTAGATGAGCCAGGTGTGGAAGTCCATGGGGGGTTGCTCGCTATCGCACCGATAGGGGAAAGCCCGGGCCCGATGAGGGTTTGCCGCGATGCGGGTGGCCCCGATTGTCGCCAGCATTTCGTAGGCATGCCAACCATTGGCCTGCCTGCGAACAACTCGAATCTTCAGGAGACCCCGCATGATCAAGACCCTCGCCCGCCCGGGCGTGCTGGCCGCCGCCGTGGCGCTCGCGCTCGTGGGCTGCGCCCAGCAAAAGGCCCCCACCGCCGCGGCCCCGGCCGCCCCCGCGGCCCCCGCCGCTGCCGCACCGGCCTGGCAGCAAGGCATGCCCGCGAGCATGGCCAACTCCAACCTCGCGCCGCTGGCCGGCAAGATGACCGTGACCCCGGCCGAGCAGATCCCGATCGACCGGATCAAGCTGCCGCCGGGCTTCAAGGTGGAGATCTGGGCCACCGGCCTGCCCGGCGGACGCGCCATCGCGGCCGGCGACAACGGCAAGTACTACGTGGGCACGCGCGGCATCGGCCGCGTCTACGAGGTCAGCGACAACGGCAGCGCGCGCAGCGTGCGCACCGTGGTCGACAAGCTCAACCAGCCCGCGGGCGTGGCCTACCGCAACGGCTCGCTCTACGTGATGGCGATCGACAAGGTGCTGCGCTTCGACGGCATCGCCACCAACCCCAACGCCCAGCCGGTGGACATGACGGCCGCCTTCAAGCTGCCCAAGGAACAGCACCACAACTGGAAGTACATCGCCTTCGGCCCCGACGGCAAGCTCTACGTGCCCTTCGGCGCGCCCTGCAACATCTGCGAACTGCCGAGCAACGAGTACGCGCAGATCCGCCGCTACAACCCCGACGGCTCGGGCATGGAGGTGGTGGCCACGGGCGTGCGCAACAGCGTGGGCTTCGACTGGCACCCGCAGACCAAGGAGCTCTGGTTCAGCAACCACGGCCGCGACTGGCTGGGCGACGACACGCCCAACGACACCCTGCACCGCATGCGCGCCACCGGCCTCAACCACGGCTTCCCCTACTGCCACGAAGGCAAGCTGGCCGACCCCGACGTGAAGAAGGCCAACGCCTGCGCGGGCGTGGAGCCGCCCGTGGCGCTGATGGGCCCGCACGCGGCCAGCATGGGCGTGACCTTCTACACCGGCACCATGTTCCCGCCCGAGTACCGCAACGTGCTGTTCAACGCGCGCAAGGGCTCGTGGAACCGCACGAAGAAGATCGGCTATGACGTGGTGATGGTGAAGGCCACGGCCGACGGCAAGAACGCCCAGGTGGTGCCCTTCATGACCGGCTTCATGAACGAGGCCGACCAGAGCTTCTGGGGCCGCCCGGCCTACCTGCTGCAGATGAAGGACGGCTCGCTGCTGGTCTCGGACGAACAGCTCGGCGCGATCTACCGCGTGAGCTACGCCCGCTGATGCGCCGCGCGCTGCTGCTGTGCGCCGCGCTGCTGGCGGCGTGGTCGACCCCCGCATCGGCCCAGGCGCTCGGCGAGCGCCTGGCCGCGTGCGCGGCCTGCCACGGCGCCGGCGGCGCGCCCGCGCCGCTGCCCAACTCGCCCACGCTCGCGGGCCAGCCCGCGCTGTTCATCGAGAACCAGCTCGTGATGATCCGCGAGGGCCTGCGCGACGTGCCCGCCATGAAAGGCCTGCTCGACGGCGTGAGCGACACCGACCTGGCCGCGATGGCGAAACACTTCGCGGGCCAGCCGCTCAAGCCGCAGCCGGGCCCGCGCGACGCCGCGCGGTTCGCGCGCGGCGAGCAGGTGGCCAACGGCAACCGCTGCGCCAGCTGCCACCTGCCCAACTACGCGGGCCGCGAGCAGATGCCGCGCCTGGCCGGCCAGCGCGAGGACTACCTGCTGCACTCGATGCGGCAGTTCCTGAACGGCCAGGCCACGGGGCGCGACACCATCATGGCCGCGTCGCTGCGCGGCCTGAGCGACGCCGACCTCCAGGCCATGGCGCACCACTTCGCGCAACTGCCGCCCTGAGCGCCGCGCTCACTCGGTTTCGGACAGCGGCGGCAGGGGATCGTTGATGCGCAGCAGCGAACGCTGCATGTCCCCGTAGCCGGCGTCTTCGGCCGCCCGCTGACCCAGGCCGCGCACGGCCTCGTCCAGGTGCTGGAGCGCGCCGCGCACCGCGCGCTCCGAGCGCTCGACGGCGGCGTCCTCCGCGGAGCGGCTGTCCGAGCCGGACTCGAGCCGGGTGGTGGTGCTGCGCTCGGCCTCGGCGTCGAACTCGACCGCCGAGCCGATCTCGGGCAGCGGCGGCAGCCCGATGTCGGCCGGCGGCCTGTCCGGGTGCCCGGCCGCTGCGTCGGCCTCGCCCGCACCACCGGCGGCCGGCGCGCCGCGCCCCTGCGCCCACCGCGCCACGCCCGTGGTGGCGCCGGCCGCGAGCTTGAGGCCGAACTGCAGCGGCATGCGCAGCGACCAGCTGCCGATGAGCCAGCTGCCTGCGAAGAGGTTGCCGTACAGCGCCTGCCGCGCGAGGGTGTCGGACACCCCGGGCCCGCCCTGCGCCTGCGACAGCACACCCGTCGCATAGGCGAGGTTGGTCGCGGCCAGCGTCTTCATCTGCGTGACGTAGGGCAGCAGGCTCAGCACGTTGGCCGCCACGCGCGTGCCCTGGTGCAGGCGCCGCCCGGGCGAGGCCATGGCCACGAGGTTGTCGCGCACGGTCTTGCGGTCGCGCGCGAGCCAGCCGCTTTCGCCCAGGCGCTCGAGCTGGGCGATGGCCTTGCGGTGCGCGGCGATCGCGGCCGTGATCGTGGCGTCGCCTTCCTGCAGGGCGATCAGCAGGGTGTGCTGGGCCTCGCTGAGCACGGGCAGCGCGTCCAGGATCTGGATGTGGCGGCGCAGGTGCTCGGCCCGGAAGTCGTCGAGCGCGTCGATGCGGGCCTGGCGGGCCGCGATCTTGGCCTCGCGCGCGCGGCGGGTCTGCACGCCGCCGTCGGGCCGCGTGGCGCCCGGCAACAGGGTGCGCGAGACGTTCTGCTGCACCGCCGTGAGCGAGCCCCCCACGGTGGCGCCGAAGAGCAGGTGGTTCGCGAAGTTGGCCATCGAAAACGCGTAGGCCTGTTGCAGGCCCCAGGCCGTGCTGCCCGCGGCCACGGCCTCGAGGATCTCGATCGCCACGCGGCCCGCGCCCATGTAGGCGATGGCGAACCAGAGAAAGGCCGCGTCGTCGACGAGAAAGCTGCGGCCCGCGATGCCGGCCACGGTCAGCGCGTCGATGGGGCGATCGCGCAGATCGCCCGGCACCGCGCCCGCGAGGTGGTCCATGCGCGCGGGCCGGCCCAGGCGCTCCCAGGTGGCCAGCACCACGGCGTTCATGCGCTCGCAGGCGTCTTCGCGCTCGGCGGGGGTGCCGCCGATGCCGGCGGCGATCCAGTCGGACAGGGCGTCGGTGTAGGTCTGCCAGGCCGCGCTGTCGGGTGAACCGTAGGCCGCGCCCCAGTTGGCGCGCACCATACCGCCCACCGCCTCGCCGAGCGTGCCGTGCAGCGTGGGCGCCACCAGGCCGTACACCGCCGAGGCCGCGGCCATGCTGTGCGGGGCGATCAGTGCCGACAACAGCGAGCCGATGGCGAACGAGGCCGAGAACACCCCCGCGCCCGCGAGGTAGTTGAAGCCGAACTGCGACGCCCACGAGGGCACCTCGACCTCGGCCGGCTGCGCGACCGCCTCGCGCACGGACAGCGGCACGCGCTGCCGCGCCGTGTGAAGGACGTCGTCGGGCAGGTCCTCGTCCTGGCCGATGCGCGAAAGCACCAGCAGCTTGGAGAGCCCGGGCCGGTACGGAACCGGGCGGTAAGGGGGGACGGGCACCTCGCTGTCGGACGCCTCGGCCCCGAGCAGGCTGGCCTGCTCGCCGGGCGGCTCGCCCGCACCGGTGGGGCCGCTGTCGCTGTGGCTGCGGCTGTGGCCGTGGCTTTGCCGCCCGGGCGAAAGCGGCTTCACCTGCGGGTCGGTCTTGCTCACCGGCTGCAGGCGTGGCTTGGTGGGGGACCCCTGGAAGGAGGCGGGTGCGCTGCGGGGGGATTTGGGAATCAAGGCGCGTTTCCTCGGTCGGGGAGCAAGACCGCCTGAGTGCGGCGATGCGAGGCCGCGGTTCCGTCACTTCGGCATCAAGGCCCGCCCTTACCATCGCGCCGATGAACACCCCCACCCTGCCCTGGCGCCAACGGCTGTTCGCGCGCTTCGACACGCAGGCCCTGCGCGACATCGCGGCCGCGCCCGCGGCGACCGGCGCCGAGCCCGCCGGCCTGCGCGAGGCCTTGCAGCGCTGGAGCCACGCGGGCCTGGGCAGCGGGCGCGCGCCCTGGTGGCGGCCCCATGCCCTGCCCGAGGTGGCGCTGCGCTTCGGCTGCGCGGCGCTGGTGGCGCCCGGGCCCGGGCCCGCGCTGCACGCCTGCCAGCGCTTCGCGCGCGACCTCGACCGCAACGACGAGCTCGCCGCCCTCGCCGCGCGCTCGCGCTGGGCCGGCCTGCGCCTGAAGCTCGCGGTGAAGTGGCACGAGCTGTGGTGGTGGCGCGCGCGCCACCCGCGCCAGCCCTGGGACTGCGGCGAACTGCGGGACGCGCCCGAAGCCCTGCGCCGTTTCGTGCCGCGCCGGCCCACGCTGCTGCTGGCCGTGGGCCTGGCCCCCGATCGCCTGCGCGAGACCGCGGCCCTGCTGCAGGCGCGCAGCGCGGCCTACCCGCAGCCCGTGCGCCTGCTGTGCCTGGTGCACGACGCGGCCGACGCGCCGCCGGGCGCCGCCCTGATCGGGGCCCAGGCCGCGGCGCGCTGACTCAAGCGGGCGCCTCGCCGCCGCCGCTTGCGCTGTCCTCGCTGTCGCGACCGCGGCGCGAGTCCTCGATCTCGGCCTTGATCACCGCGTTCAGCGCGGTGAGCAGCTCGATCGTGCGCTGAGGGCCGCGGCGCCGGTGCAGGTCGGCGAGGTTGCGCTCGAGTTCTTCCTGCCCCTCCTCGAGCGTGGTCCTGATGCGCACGGGCGCACCGCTGGCTTCGCCCCCGTCGCCTTCGCTGTCGGGCATGAAGAACGGCCCCACCTCGGTCTCGACCACGGAACTCTGCACCGCCTGTGCGGAGCGATGGGCCTCGGTGTCGGCCTCGGTGTCGGCCCCGGTGTGGGCCTCGGTCGGCGGCTCGGCCACCGCGGGCATGCGCATCACCTCGTCGGCCGGCGTGCCGCGCCAGCGCTGGTACAGACCCGCACCGATGCCATGGCCGAACTTGAACCCGGTCTGCAGAAACGTGCGGCCGTACCAGAAGCCGATCAGCCGCGAGCCCATGAAGGTGTTGGCCAGCGCGACCTGCTGCGCCTGTTCGGCCGTCACCGCCGGGCCCCCGTGCTGCGCGGCCACCAACTGGTGTGCATGGGCCGCATTGGTGGCCGCCAGGCCCGCCATGCTCGCCACATAAGGCATCAGGCAGGCGACGTTGCCCGCCAGGCGCGCCATCTGGTTGCGCCGCAGCGGGGGCGAGAACAGGGTGCGCATGTTGGCGCGAAAGGTCTGGTCGTCGCGCTTCAGGCGGCTGAGCTCGCCCTGCCGCTGCAGGTGCGCAATCTCCGCCTCGCGCCGCGCCACCGCGGCCTCGATCAGCTTCATGGCCTCGCACAGGGCCGTGTGTTCTTCGTCGTGAACGGGCGAGAGCGGCGCCAGTTCGTTGGCGCGCCGCGTCGCCGCCTGGTTGAGCCCGGTGTGGTGGTCGCGCAGCACCTGGATGCGAGCACGCAGCGCCGCCACCTTGCGCTCGCGGGCCTGCGTGCTGTGCACGCCGCCATCGGGCTGCACCGCGTCGGGGTAGACGAGGCTGCGCATGGCGTTCTGCTGGACCGTGGTGAACGAGCCGCCCATGCCCGCGCCCCAGGCGAGGTGGTTGAGGAAGTTGTAGAACGAAAAGCGGTAGGCCTCGCGCAGGCCCCACTCGCGCGCGCCCTGCGCCACCTGCCGCAGCAACTCCACCGCGACCCGGCCCGCGCCCGCGTAGGCAATGGCGAACCAGGCAAAGGCCACCTCGTCGACCAGAAAGCCCATGCCCATGGCCTTGAGCGGCGTGCGCAGGTCGATCAGCTGTGCGCGCAGGTCGATCGTGTGCGCGTCGCCCAGCGCGTCGGTGTGTGCGGGCCGGCCCCAGCGCCGCCAGAGCTGGATCACCTCGGTGTTGAAGCGTTCGCAGGCGTCTTCCAGGCCCGCGCGATCGCCCGCGCAGCGCGCCTGCAGCCAGTCGGCCAGCGCGTCGCTGCAGGCGCGCCAGGCGTCGGTGTCGGGCGAGCTGTAGGCCGCGCCGCGGTTCTTGCGGATCATCATGCCCACGGCCTCGCCCATGGAGCCGTGCAGCAAGGGGGCGACGAGGTCGAACAGCACACCCGCCGCCAGCGGGTTCAGCGGGCTCACCGCGGCCGATGCCAGCGAGCCGATGGCGAACGAGCTCGCGTACACGCCCGCGCCGGTGCAGTAGTTGTAGGCCAGCTGCCACAGGCGCGGCGCGGCTTCGATGTCGGGCGGGGCCGTCGCCTGGGCGCGCGTGGTGTGCAGCACGAGGGCCGAGTGCCCGTACACGGGCTCGATCTGGCGGCCCAGTTCGCGCAGCAGGGGCTGGCGCGGCGAACGCGGCACATAGCCCGGCGGCGGCGGGCCGGCGCGCTGGCGCGGCGGGCGGCGGCGCGAGTCGCGAGGGCTCAGGGGCGGCGTCTCGGGGGGTGTCTCGGGCGGTGTTTCCGGTGGCGTGAGCGACAGCGTGACGGGCAGTGTGTCGTCGTTGCTGGCCGAGCCATCGTCCGTGCCCTGGCGATCGATCGCCGCGGGTTCGTGCTGCGCCAGCACGCTGGCGCGGTTCGGCTGCGAGGGGCTGCGCCCATGCGCGGCCACGGGTTCGCGCGGGCGCATGGGCAGGGTGAAGCTGCGCGGAATGCCGGTGCGTTGCATGGGGCGATCCCCTCAGGCGCGCAGGGCGTGGCGCAGCGGGTCGGGGCCGTGGGCGGCGTCGGGTGCGTCGTCGAACGTCTCGTGCGCGTCGCCCACGAGCAGGCTGTCGCGCCACTCGCCGGCCTGCGCCGCCGTGGCCTTCACGATGGCCGCGAGCGCCGCCGCCTGCGCCCCGGCCGGCCCCCAACGCACCGTTTGCGACAGCACCACCGTGTCGCGGAACGGGTTGAGGCCGAAGCGCAGGTCGGCCTGATCGGCGCTCATGAGCTGCACCTGCAGCAGGCGGCGGTACACGTCGAGCGCCTGGTCGGGCGCGACCGCACCGATCTCGGCCACCACCACCGGCCAGCTCAGGCCCTCGCCGTGGTGCAGCGCCACCAGCACACCGTCGATCTCGACCGTGTGGCCCTGCGCCAGCGCGTTCACATCGTCCAGGCCCAGGGCCTGGCTGGCCTCGCGGCACAGCCGCGCCATGTCGGGTAAGGCGTTCATCGTTCGCTCCTCTGAATTGGTATGGGAAAAAAAAGCGGGCCCTGAGAGGCCCGCCCTTGAGTGATCCGGGTGCATACCCGGTTCCGGTATTTCCCCACCCCTGTGCCAGAGGTGTTCGATTGGTGATCGCCGCGCCCGCGCGGCCTCACTTCTCCCAGTCGCGCTCGGGCTTGGCGCCACGCGCCTTGACCGCGGCCATGTACTGGGTGAGCAGCGCGCGGGCCTGCACGCCGCGGGCCTCGTTGTTCTTCACCCACTCGCCCGCGAGGTTGGGCATGTTGTCGATCCACTTGCGGCGGTCGGCCTCGGACATGGGCGTCACGGTCACGGGCGGGTTCTGCGTCTTGCCGAGTTCGACCATGCGGTTCATGGCGGTCTGGTGGCGCTGCAGCAGGTCTTCGCCGTGGCGGCGGGTGTACTCGGCGCCGGCCTCGCGCATGGCCTGCTGCACCTCGGGCGGCAGCTTGGCCCAGCTGTCCTTGTTGATGGCCACACCGCCCGAGAACACCACGCCCATGTTCACCTTGGTGATGTAGGGCGCAACCTCGTAGACCTTGGCCGGCAGGATGCCGGTGGCCAGCGAGACCACGCCCTCGCTCACGCCGGTCTGGATGTCGGTGTAGTAGGTGGTGAGCGCGCCGTCGACCGGCGTGGCGCCCACGCCGCGCAGCCACACGCCCAGGATGCCCGGCGCCGACAGCTTGCGGCCCTTGAGGTCGTCCACCGACTTCACCGGGTTCTTGGTCCAGATGTCGTAGGTGTCGGAGCCGGTGGCGCCGAGGAACACGATGTTGTACTTGTCCCACTCGGCCTTGAAGGCCGGGTTCTTCTCGATCATCTCGGTCATGGCGCCGAGCACGATGCGCGGGTCGCTGGTGGTGAACGGCGTGTGCGCGCTCAGCTGCGACAGCGGCATCTTGGCGGGCTCGAGGTAGCTGAACACCCAGCCGATGTCGGTGATGCCCTGCTCCACGCTGGTGAGCGTGGCATTGGCCTTGTAGAGCTGCCCGCCAAAGGCCTCTTTCCACTGGATCTTGTACTTGCCGCCCGCGGCGAGGCGCTTGTCCACCTCGGGCATGAACACGTCCTTGATGAAGCCGACCCACGGGATGGTGGTGGGATGGCTGGACGCCACGGTGAGGTTGATCACCTGCTGGGCCGAGGCGGCCCCGGACAGGGCCGCGGCCGCCAGCGCGATGGCCGTGAGGCGGACGAAAGTCGAACGTTGCATGCTTGTCTCCGTTTGTGGTTGGGGATCGATCGCTCTGTCAAATCGCTCTGTCAAATCGCTCTGTCAAATCGCGCCGGCGCCGCGCTCAGTCCACCTGGGCGCCCGACTGCCGCACCAGCGCGGCCCACTTGGCCACTTCGCTGCGGCCGAAGGCGTCCATGGCCTCGGGGCCGAGCGGGCGCTGTTCCACGCCCTGCGCGGCCAGCTTGCCCGCGGTGTCGCCCTTGGTGAGCGCGGCGGCGGTGGCCTGGCGCAGCCGCGCCAGCACCGGCGCGGGCGTGGCCGCGGGCGCGTACAGCATGAACCAGGCGACCAGGTCGAAGTCGCTGCCGGTCTGCTCGGCGATGGTGGGCACGTCGCGCGCGGCGGCGCTGCGCTGCGCGCTGGACACGCCGAGCGCGCGCAGCTTGCCGGCCTGCATGTGCGGCAGCACCGCGGCCGGGTGGTAGAACATGAAGTCGGCGCGGCCGGTCATCACGTCGTTCATGGCCATGCCGCCTTCCTTGTAGGGCACGTGCAGCATCTGGCCGCCCAGGCGGTTCTTGAGCAGTTCGCCCGCGAGGTGGCCCGAGGTGCCGTTGCCCGCCGAGGCGAAGGTGGCGCCCTGCCCCTGCGCGGCCTTGGCTTTCAGGTCGGCCAGGGTCTTGAGCGGCCCGTCGCCGGCCACCACGAGGAAGGTGGGCGTGTAGCCCACCAGCGCCACGGGCGCGAAGTCCTTGAGCGGGTCGTAGCTGAGGTTCTTGAACAGCGTGGCGTTGATGGCGTGCGTGCCCACCGTGCCCATCACGAGCTGGTAGCCGTCGGCCGCGCCGCGCGCCACCTGGGCCGAGCCCACGGTGCCGCCCGCGCCCGCGCGGTTGTCCACCACGATCGATTGCCCGAGCTCGCGGCCCAGGCCTTCGCCCACGATGCGCGCAATGATGTCGGTGGTGGTGCCGGGGCCGAAGGGCACCACCACGCGCACCGGGCGGTCGGGGTAGCTCTGGGCGGCCGCGGGCAGCGCGAAGGCGCCGGCCGCGGCGCCCAGCGTGATCAGGGCTTCTCGGCGGTTGGGCAGGGAACGGGTCATGCGGTGGTCTCCGGTTTTTTGGGGGGTCAGCGTGCGGCTTGGGGCCAGCCTTGCGCGTACAGCGCGTTGTGCTCGCCCAGCGTGGGCGGCGGCGTCACCTGCAGGTTGCGCTGGCCGTCGAAGCTGATGGGCGAGCGCACCGTGCGCGAGGGGCCCATGGTGGGGTGCTGCATGTCCACGAACAGCTGCAGGTGCCGGGCCTGCGGGTCGTCGGGCACCTCGTCGGTGCGGTACATGGGCGCGTGCGGCACGTCCTGCGCGAGCAGGCGTTCGCACCACTCGCTGCGCGGGCGGCGCTTGAAGATGTCGCGCAGCACGCCGATCAGCGCGTCCTGGTGGGTGATGCGCGCGAAGCGGTCGCAGAAGCGCTCGTCCTCGAAGATGTCGGGCTTGTCCATGGCCAGCGCCAGGCCCTGCCAGAACTTCTCGGGCGAGGACATGTGCAGCGCGATCCACCCGCCGCAGGCGCATTCGAGCACGTAGCTCTGCGACACGCTGGGCCGGCTGTAGGGGCCCATCACCTCGCCCACCGAGAACAGGTGGGTGAAGGCGTCGAGGTTGAAGTGGGTCATGGCCTCGAACATGGACACGTCCACGCGCCGGCCCTCGCCGCTGGCGTGGCGCGCGTGCAGCGCGCCCAGGATGCCGAAGGCCGCGTAGTAGCCGGTCATGGCGTCGGCGATGGCCGGGCCCACCACGCGCGGGTTCTCGGGGTTCACGAGCAGGCGCAGAAAGCCGCTGGCGGCCTGGGCCACGGTGTCGTAGCTCGGGCGGCTGGCCGACGGGCCGTCGGGCCCGAAGCCGCTGATGGCGCAGTAGATCAGGCGCGGGTTCATCCCGCGCAGCCGCGCCTCGCCGGCGTGGATCTGCTCGGCAAAGCCCGGGCGGAAGTTCTGGATGTAGACGTCCGCGCCCTCGATGAGGCGGTCGAAGGTGGCGCGGTCTTCGGGCTTGCGCGTGTCCAGCGCCACGCTGTGCTTGTTGCGGTTGTAGGTCTGGTAGTGCGGGCTGTAGAGCCCGCCCTTGAAGGCGCGGAACGGATCGCCCGTGCCGGGGAGTTCCACCTTCACCACCTCGGCGCCCATGTCGGCCAGCACCATGGCGGCCGCGGGGCCGGTGATGAAGGTGCCGTGTTCGACCACGCGCAGGCCTTTGAGTACGGAGGTCATGGCGGTGTCCTCCTCAGTCGATCTTCTGCACCGGCACGAAGCCCTCGGGCACCACGCCGATGTAGCGCTCTTCGCGCGTGGCCTGGTAGGACAGCGCGAAGCCGATGGGTTGTTCGAGCTCTTCGGCCATGTGGGCGATCAGGCCCGCGCAGCGCGCGAGCATGGGCACGCCCTTGAGCGCGCGCAGCGGAAAGCCCACGCCCAGCAGCACCGCGGGGATCGCAGCCGACACGTTGAGCTTGAGCGGCTTGCCGATCACCTCGGGCAGCACCGCCTCGACGGCTTCGGCGATCTGCACGAAGCGCTGGCCGCCGCCGGCGCGCTGCGATTCGCGGAACAGCGCGGCCACGCGCGGGTCGCGGTCCTTGTGCACGGGGTGGCCATAGCCCGGCACGGCCTGACCGCGCGAACGCCACTCGGCCACCACGGCGCGCGCCGCGGCCCGCAGGTCACCGCCGTGCTGCGGCGCGGCGCGATCGATCTCGTCGAACAGCCGGCCCGCGGTTTCGGAAGCGCCCAGGATCACCGAGCCGCAGCCCAGGATGCCCGCAGCCACCGCGCCCTGCAGCGCATCGGGCGCGGCCGCCAGGGTCATGCGCGCGGCCTGCACGCTGGGCACCAGGCCGTGCTCGGCGATGGCCACCAGCGTGGCGTTGAGCACGGCGCTCGCGGGCGCGTCGGGCCGGCGGCCGGTGAGCAGCAGGAAGAAGTAGTCGCCGAAGCCGATCTGGCCGATGAGCCCGTTGCACAGGTCCTCGCCGCGCACGACGATGGCCTCGGGGTTGTGGGCGCAGATGGCCGATTGCGGCACGGTGGCCTTGCCGATCTTCAAGACGGTCTCCAGTGAAAGCGGGGAACGGGTGCGGCGCGCTCAGCGCGCGGGCACGAGGCGGAAGTCGTACGTGGCGCTGTGGTACGGGCGGTCCATGGCGCGGCCGTCGGGCGCGGTGCCCGGCGGGTGCGTGGTGAAGGGCACGATCAGGCTGTTGCGCACGCCGAACACGGCATCGGAATCGAGGTAGGGGCTGTCGGCCACGAACAGGTGCGTGGTCACGCTCTGGTGGCCGGGCGCATACACCTTCATGTGGATGTGGCCGGGCCGGTTCGGGTGGCGGCCCATGCGCCGCAGCATGCCGCCCACCGGGCCGTCGTCGGGCACGGGGTAGAAGCTGGGCTTGATCGACCAGAAGCGGTAGCGGCCGTCCTCGTCGGTGTGGAAGCGCGCGCGCAGGCGCATGCCGGCCTCGTCGCCCATCTGCATGTCGTACACGCCCTCGCCGTCGCCCGACCACACATCGAGGCAGCAATTCGCGATGGGCCGGCCCTCGGTGTCGGTGACGCGGCCTTGGTAGTAGGCGGGTTCGCCGGGCATGTTCTCGCCGATGTCGGCGCCCAGCGGCAGCGCGGGCGCGCCTTCCCAGTAGAACGGGCCCTGCACCGTGGCCTCGGTGGGCTGTTCGGCGCCGCCGCCGCCCTGCTGGAAGGCGCGTGCGGCCTTGAGCTGGTTGAGCGCCACCACGAGCATGGAGATGCCCAGCGTGTCCGACAGCAGGATGAACTCCTGGCGCTTGTCGTCGCACATCTTGCCGGT
This sequence comes from Hydrogenophaga sp. T2, assembly GCF_049843535.1. Lineage (NCBI taxonomy): Bacteria > Pseudomonadati > Pseudomonadota > Betaproteobacteria > Burkholderiales > Comamonadaceae > Hydrogenophaga > Hydrogenophaga sp. T2. The sequence continues at coordinate 332,260 of NZ_JBBHZJ010000004.1, forward strand.
CTCGGTGAGGAACAGGATGGCGTTGATCCACTCCTCCTCGCTGAGCTGCACCTCGCGGATGAAGGCGTGCGCGTGTTTCACGAGCGCGGTCATGACCTGCTTGAAGCGCGGGTCCTGGCAGTCGGCCATGCGATCGATGACGGCCTGGGTGATGTCTTCGGCTTCGAGCTGGGCCATGCGTGTCTCCAATGCGTTTGTTCTGGTGCGCCTGAGGGGAAATCCGTCCGCAGTCTAGGCACCCGGCGACCGCGATGGAAGTGATGAATTTCGACGGCTATGATCGATGGCATCGATCGTCTTTCAAGGGTTTCCCCCATGGAACTGCGCCACCTTCGCTACTTCGAAACGCTGGCCGACACGCTCAATTTCACGCGCGCGGCCGAGCGGCTGCATGTGACGCAGTCGACGCTGTCGCACCAGATCCGCCAGCTCGAGGAAGAGCTGGGCCAGGTGCTGTTCGACCGCACGAACCGCAAGGTGGCGCTGACCGAGGCCGGTGAGCTGCTGCGCAGCCATTTCGTGCCCGCGCTGCAACAGATCGACCGCGGCCTGCAGGCGCTGACCCAGCCGGGCGACGCGCTCGCGGGCGAGCTGCGCATCGCGGCCACGCACAGCTTCAACACGCGGCTGGTGCCGCTGTGCGTGTCGGCCTTCCTGGCCTACCACCCGAACGTGAAGGTGGCGGTCGAAGAGCTGTCGGCCGAGCAGATCGCACGGCGCCTGTCCAGCGGCCACCTCGACCTCGGCGTGTCCTACCGGCCGGCCGACCGGCCCGAGCTCTGGTTCGAGCCGCTCTACAACGAGGAACTGCGCCTGTGCGTGGCCGCTTCGCACCCGCTGGCGCGGCGGCGGCGCGTGCGCATGGTGGAGCTGCACCAGCGCCGCGTGGTGCTGCTGCCCCGGCAGTTCAGCACGCGCGGCCTGCTGGACGAATGCTTCGAGGCGGCGGGCGCGCAGCCGCTGGTGGTGGCCGAGCTCAACTCGATCGCGCCCATGATCGAGCTGATCCGCCAGACGGACCTCGCGGGCATCATTGCCGAGAGCGCGTTCACGCCCTCGCCCGACCTGCGGCTGATCCCGCTGGAAGACCCCTCGCCGATCCGCACGCCCGGCCTGTTGTGGAAGAAGGGGGTGAACCGCTCGCCCACCGTGAAGCACATGGCCTCGGTGATCCGGCGAGCGGCGTCCGGACATGCCGGCTGAGCGTGGGGCCGCTCAGAGCACCTGGCAGGCTTCGTCGAAGCCCAGGCGCGGGTTGCGGTTGAACAGCAGCTTGTCGTCGCCGTAACCGAGGTTGATGAGGAAGTTGGTCTTGTAGCGGCCGTCGGGGAAGAACTCGGCGTCGACCTTGGCGATGTCGAAGCCGCTCATGGGGCCGCAGTCGAGGCCGAGCGCGCGCGCCGCGATGATGAAGTAGGCGCCGCCCAGCGTGCCGTTGCGCGTGGCGGTGGCGCTGGCCATGCCGGCGTTGCCTTCGAACATTTCCTTGGCGCCCTCGCGGTGCCAGACCTTGGGCATGTGCTCGTAGAACTTCGTGTCGGTGGCCACGATGACGGTGACCGGCGCGCTGCGCGTCTTGTCGAGGTTGCCGGGCAGCATGGCCGGCAGCAGGCGCTCGCGCGCGGCCGGGGTGTTGAGGAACACGTAGCGCGTGGGCTGGCAGTTCATCGACGTGGGGCCCAGCGCGGCCAGTTCATACACCTGGCGCAGAAGCGCCTCGGGCACGGGCTTGTCGATGAAGCCGTTGGCCGTGCGGGCCTGGGTGAAGATCGTGTCGAGGGCTTGGGTATCGAGCGGGGTCACAGGGCGAGGTCCTTTCAGTTCGGGGTGTAGTCCACCTGGTGGCGCGCGATGCGCAGGCCTTCGAGTTCCTGCCGCACGCGCAAATGTTCGGGGTGCGAAGCGTAATCGGTGAGTGCCTGGGCGCTGTCGAACTCGGAGTACAGCACCACGTCGCAGGCGTAGTCGACACCGCTGAAGTCGACGCCGATCTCCAGCGTGCGCAGGCCCGGGATGCGGCCGCGCAGGCCTTCGAAGGCGGTCTTGAGGCGCTCGGTGTTGCGCACCTTTTCCTCGGGGCTGGCCCCGAGGATGTTCCACATGACGATGTGCTTGACGAGGGCCATGGGTGCTCAGGCCTGGGGCGGGAAGCCCACCTTCTGCGGCCACAGGTTCTGGAACGCATGCACCGCCACGCTGGCGTACAGGCCGGCCTTGGTGAAGGGCTCGTCGGCCTGCCAGCGCAGGGCGGCCTCGCGGCTGTCGAAGTCGATCGCCAGCACGCTGCCGACCATGGTCACGCCGTCGTCGGCGAGCAGCGGGCCCGCGAAGGCCATGCGGTCGGCCACGGCGGCCAGGTAGGCCTTGTGCTCGGGGCGGATGCGCTGGCGCAGTTCGAGCCCGTTGGGTTTGTCGAGGAGGTGGAAGACGTAGATCATGGATGGCGACTCACATGCGGGCGAGCCAGGTGGACAGGCCCGGGAAGATGGCGAGGATGAACAGCGAGAACACCATGGCGAGCACGAAGGGGAAGGTGCCGGCGAAGATGTCCTTGATGGTGATGCTGGGGTTGTTGAGCGCGCTCTTGACGGTGTAGACCGAGACCCCGAACGGCGGCGTGAGCAGACCGATCTCGACCGCCACCACGGTGAGCACGCCGAACCAGATCTTGTCCATGCCGAAGCTGGCCGCGATGGGCAGCACGATGGGCAGCATGATCAGCATGATCGAGACCGAGTCGATGATGCAGCCCAGCGCGATCACGATCAGCAGGTAGGCCACCAGAAAGCCCCAGGGGCCCAGGCCCATGTCGGTGATGCCGGTGGTGATGGCCGCGGGCATGCCGGTGAGCGCGAGCATGCGGCTGTAGAGCGAGGCCGCCACGATCAGGAACAGCACCGACACCGAGACATAGCCGGTTTCGGTGAGCACGTTCCAGAGCTTGCGCCAGGTGAGGCGGCGGCGCGCCAGCGCGATCACGAAGGCGCCGGCCGCGCCCACGGCGCCGGCCTCGGTGGGCGTGAAGAAGCCGCTGTACAGGCCGCCCAGCACCAGCAGCACCAGCACCAGGATGGGGAAGAACTTGACCGCCGCGCTGGCCCAGGTCTCGGTGTCCTGCTCGGCCGCCGAAGCCGCCTGGCCCGAGGTGTACATGCTGGCCGGGCGCAGGTAGGCCATGCCCAGGATGAGGGCACAGAACAGCAGCGCCAGCAGCACGCCGGGCAGAATGCCCGCGAGGAACATGCGGCCGATCGACTCTTCGGCGATCACGCCGTAGATGATCATGAGCAGCGAGGGCGGGATCAGCATGCCCAGCACCGACGAGCCCGCCACCACGCCCACCGAGAAGCGCGGCGTGTAGCCGTGCCGCATCATTTCAGGCGTGGCGACCTTGGTGAACACCGAGGCCGAGGCGATCGAGATGCCGGTGATGGCCGCGAACACCGCGTTCGCGCCCACGGTGGCCAGGCCCAGGCCGCCGCGCAGCTTGCGCAACAGCCACTGGAACACGTCGAAGGTGTCGCGCCCCACCCCGCTCACGCTCACGAACATGCCCATGAGCACGAACAGCGGCACCACGCCGAACAGGTAGTCGCGGATGGCGTCGTTGGCCGCCGCGCCCACGAAGCGCGCGGCGATCTCGGGCGAGCGCATCAACCACACGGTGGCGAACGAGGTGACGATGAGCGCCACGCCGATGTGCATGCCCAGGACGATGAGGGCCAGCATGCCCCCGATGGCGATGAAGCCCAGCAGCAGATCACTCATGGCCTGCTCCTTGTGCGTGGCCGGCGTCGCGCCAGTCCTGCCAGGCCAGCAGCGCGTACTGCAGCGCGGCCAGGGCCGCGCCCACGAACACCACGATGCGCATGGGCCAGGTCGGGAAGGTGAACACGCCTTCGATGCCGAAGAACTCGTTGTTGGCCCAGGCGCGCTGGAACAGCGGCCAGGTGGCGTAGGCGATCACGCCGCAGGCGAAGATGCCGCCGAGCGAGAACAGCGCACGCAGGCGCATGCCGGCGCGCGGGCGCTTGGCCACGAAGGGGTCGATGAACAGGTCGGCGCGGCTCATGCGGCCGTGGCGCAGCGTGGCGGGCAGCTGCAGGAACACGATCACGATGATGGATGCGGCCACGAGTTCGGCCACGCCGTCGATGGGCTGGTTGAACGCATTGCGCATGAACACGTCGGCGCACATCAGCACCATCACGAGCGCGATCACGATGGAGCCCAGGCCGTTCAGGCCATCGATGAGATGGCCGAACGGACTGGAAGGGGCCGAGGAGACCGGGGCCTCCTCGAGATCGGTGTTGGCTTCGTAGCTCATGAACGGCCGATCACAGGTCCTTGTCCCAGTCGCGCACGGGCTTGGCGCCGCGCTTGCGCAACTCCTCCATGTAGGTCTTGATGATCTGCGCGGCCGGGCCGCGCGAGGCGTTGGCCTTGACCCAGTCGGCCGCGATGTTGGGCATGGAGCGCGCCCACTTCTCGCGCTCGCCAGGGGCCATGGGCGCGATCTTCACCGGCACCGCCTGCTTGGCGCCCTGCTCGCCGATGGCCTTGAGCGCGGCCTCGTAGCGCTGCGCCAGCGTGTCGCCCAGCACGCGCGAGTACTCCAGGCCCACGTCCTTGATGATCTTCTGCACGTCCGGGGGCAGCGCGGCCATGCTGTCCTTGTTGATGGCCATGCCGCCGTTGTAGAGCGCGCCGATGTCGGCCGTGGTCACGTAGGGCGCGACCTCGTAGATCTTGTTGGGCAGGATGCCGGTGGCGATCGAGATCGTGCCCTCGCTCACGCCGGTCTGGATGTCGGTGTAGTAGCTGGTGAGCGAGCCGTCGACCGGCACCGCGCCCGAGCCGCGCAGCCACACGCCCACCGCGCCCGGGGCCGAGATCTTCTTGCCCGCGAGGTCGGCGTAGGTGTTGATGGGCATCTTGGTGAACAGGTGGTAGGTGTCCACGCCGCTGGCGCCCAGGAACACCACGTTGTTCTTGTCCCATTCGGCCTTGAGCGCGGGCACCTTCTCGTTCATCTCGTTGGCCACCTGCAGCAGCATGCGGATGTCGCCGGTGGCGAAGGGCGTGACGGTGGCGAACTGGGTCAGCGGCATCTTGGCCGCTTCGAGGTTGGCGAACACCCAGCCGATGTCGGCAATGCCCGAGCCCACGCTGGCCAGCGTGGCGTTCATCTTGTAGAGCTGGCCGCCGTACGACTCTTTCCACTCGATCTTGTAGCCCTTGCCCAGGGCCTCCACGCGCTTGTTGACCTCGGGCACGAACAGCGTGCTCATGAGGCCCACCCAGGGCAGCGAGGTGGGGTGGCTGGACGCGATGGTGAGCTTGAAGGTCTGTTGCGCCTGGGCGGTGCCCAGGCCGGCGCTCATGAGCGCCGCCGCCAGGGCGGTGGCCACGAAAGTCCGCTTCTTCATCGTCATGGTCTTGTCTCCGGTGGGTATTACTGAGGGGCGAGAACGAAATCGAAATCGAGGGTGATGCGGCCGTCGGGCTGTTCCACCCAGTCGGCCAGCAGCGAGCTGCGCACGCCGAAGACGGCGTCGGAATCGAGGTAGGGATCGCCGTTGCGGAACACGTGCGTGACCAGGGTCTGGTAGCCCGGGGCCTGGATGCGGAAGTGCAGGTGCGCGGGGCGCCAGGGGTGGCGCTTGGTGGCGGTGAGCATCTCGCCCACCGGGCCGTCGGTGGGAATGGGGTAAGGCTCGGCCACCACGGTCTTGAAGTGAAAGCCGCCGTCGGCGCCGCTGCGCAGCACGGCGCGGCCCTGGGGCTGCTCCAGGCCTTCGCGCTGCACGTCGTACAGGCCATCGGCATCGGCCTGCCAGACGTCGATCACCGCGCCGGCCACGGCCTCGCCGCGCGGGCCGCGCACGTGGCCGCTGACCTCGCAGGGCTTGCCGGGCGCGCCATTGGCCACGTCGGCGCCGTGCGGCACCTCGGGCGCGCCTTCCACGTGGAAGGGGCCGAACACCGTGGCCTCGGTGCAGCCTTCGGGCTTCTGGTTGTTGAGCGCCACCGTGAGCATGGACAGGCCCAGCGTGTCCGACAGCAGGATGAACTCCTGGCGCTGGTCGGTGCAGGTGTGGCCCACGCGGGTCAGGAAGTCGATGCCGTAGGCCCACTCGGCCTCGGTCAGTTTCACCTCGCGCGCAAAGGCGTGCAGGTGCTGCACCAGACTGGTCAGCACCTGCTTCAGTCGCGGGTCGGGCGTGGCGGCCAGGCGGGCGATGACCGCCTGGGTGATGTTGTCCTGGTTGAGGTTGCGCACCGTCTTGTCTCCGTGGGGCGTGCCGTGAGGCCACCGTGGCGGCAGAATGTAGGCGGCACGAAATGGAAAACCAATGCCGCGGAACGAAAAGACTTTTCCGCCGCGCGCAAGAAAACCAGGGACAACCCGGAGACACACTCGAAAGCGATGGACCGCTGGACCGAGATCGAACTGTTCGTGCAGGTGGCCGAAACCGGCAGCCTGTCGCGCGCCGCCGAAGCGCTGAACCTGAGCAACGCGAGCGCGAGCCGCCACCTGGCCGCGCTCGAAGAGCGCCTGGGCGCGCGCCTGGTGGAGCGCAACACGCGCCGCCTCTACCTCACCGACACCGGCCAGGAGTTCTTCCAGCGCGCGCGCAACATCCTGGGCGACCTGCGCGACGCCGAGTCCGACGTGAACGCCGCCGCGCTCAACCCCACGGGCGTGCTGCGCGTCACCGCCTCGCTGAGCTTTGCGATGCACCACATCGCGCCGCTGCTGCGCGGCTTCACCGAGCGCTACCCCAACGTGAGCGTGCACGTGGAGGCGGCCAACCGCTACCTCGACATCATCGACAACAACATCGACGTGGCGATCCGCACGCGCGAGTACGAACCCGACAGCAACATCACCATCCGCCGGCTCGGCCAGACGCGGCGCATCCTCGCGGCCTCACCGGGCTACCTCGCCAAACACGGCTTTCCCAAGGGGCTCGACGACCTGCAGCGCCACAAGCTGCTGGTGTACCTGCACGCCAACACGCCCAACGAACTGCGCTTCACGCACGTGGACAGCGGCCGCCAGCAGACGGTGCAGATCAAGGGCCTGCTCGAAACCAACGACGGCCAGATCGTGCGCGCCGCCGCGCTCGACGGCATGGGCATCCTGATCCAGCCGAGCTACATCGTCTACGACGACATCGTGGCCGGCCGCCTGGTGCCGGTGCTCGAAGACTGGGACCTGCCGCACCTCACCATCAACCTCGCCTACCCGAGCCGCAAGCACCTGAGCGCCAAGGTGCGCGCCTTCATCGACTTCATGGCCGAGCACTTCGCGCGCATGGACTACGAGCGCAAGTGGACCGGGCGCTTCGCGGTGTACTGAGCGCGCTGAACGAAGCGCGCTGAACGAAGCGCGGTGTGCGGGCGCGCGCGGGCTCAGCCCGCGGTCACGCCCATGAGTTGGTCCTTGCGCGCCTGCGGGGCGTCGCGCAGGGCCACGAGGTCGAGCCGGCGATCAGCGCCTTGGCGCTGGCGTGCTCCCCCGCGGCCTCGGCCAGCGGCGCGGTGTTCGGCACCGAGCAGGTTGCAAGCGTCGGCGTCGGTGCGCAGGTGGGTCATGGGAAGGCTCCTCGTGGCTGGGTCGAACAGCGTCCGGCCACCGGACCGCCGCGACCGGCAAGCGGGGTGCCCGCCCAGGCCTGCACTGCTAAACTGTCCAGCCCCACTGGAGCCCGCCATGCCCCATGACCTGCTCGCCGAACTGACCGCACGCGCCCAGTCGCTTGCGCCCGAAGAGCGGGCCCAGCTGGCCGAAGCCTTGCTGGCCAGCCTCGATCCGCACGTGGCCGACGTGGAAGCCAGCTGGGACATCGAGCTCAAGCGCCGCATCGCCGATGTCGAGCAAGGCAGCGTGGCACTGGTGCCGATCGAAGAAGGCTTTGCCCGCGTGCGCCGCTCGCTCGGCACATGACCCTGGCGGTCTTTCATCCCGAAGCCCTGCGCGAGCTTCAGGAGCAGGCCGCGTATTACGAGCAGCAATCATCCGGTCTGGGTGAGCGCTTCCTGGCACAGGTGGAGGCCGCTGCCCGCATCGCCGTCGCCATGCCGGGGGTGGGCAGCCCTTACCGCCACGGAACCCGGCGGGTGTTCCCGAAAGACTTCCCCCACTCGGTGGTCTATTGCATGGTGGGCTACCGCCTGGTGATCCTCGCCATCGCGCCGTTTCGGCGCAAGCCCGGCTACTGGCGCACCCGCCTGTGACGCGGCCTCACCCCCGCCAGCGCCACACCGCCGCCGCCGCCGAACTCAGCGCGCCGATCGCGGCGATCGACAGCCAGCCCCACTGCGCGAGCGCGAGCGTGCCGATCAGCGCGCCGCCGGACATGCCGATGAACATGCCGGTGAACAGCAGCGCGTTGAGGCGGCTGCGTGCGGCCGGGTCGAGGCCGTAGATGGTGCTCTGGTGCGCGATCAGCGCGGCCTGCACGCCAAAGTCGAAGCCGATTGCCGCCACCACCAGCAGCGCGAGCTGCCCGGCCACCGGCAGCAGCGCCATGCCGGCCATGGCCGCATAGGCCAGGGCCGCGATGGCAGCGCCCAGGATGGCCACCCGCCGCGGGCCGCGGCGGTCCGAGAGCCGGCCCGCGATGGGGGCGGCGAGTGCGCCCGCGGCTCCCGCGAGGCCGAAGGCGCCGGCCACGCCGCTGCCCAGGCCGAACTGGTGGTGCAGCATCACCGCCAGCGTCGACCAGAAGGCGCTGAATCCCAGCGCCAGCAGGCCTTGTGCGACGGCCGCTCGGCGCAGCACGGGGTGGGCGCGCCACAGGCCCACCATCGAGCCGAGCAGCGCGCGGTAGCCCAGCCGCGTGGTGGGCGCGAAGGCCGGCACCCAGGCACGCACCGCGAGCGCCAGCAACAGCAAGGCCGCGGCCGACACGAAGAACAGCGTGCGCCAGCCCGCGGCCGCCGAGACCGCGCCGGCCACCACGCGCGAGAGCAGGATGCCCAGCAGCAGCCCCGTCATCACCGTGCCCACGGCCTTGCCGCGGTGCTCGGGCGGCGCCAGCGACACGGCCGCGGGCACGAAGTCCTGCGCGAGCGTGGCCGTGAGGCCCACGCACAGGCTGGCCACGAGCAGCCAGCCGATGCCGGGTGCCAGCGCGCTCGCGAGCAGGCTCAGGGCCAGGAGCACCGCCTTCACCAGCATCACCTGTCGGCGGTCGTGGCGGTCGCCGAGCGGCGCGAGCAGCAGGATGCCCAGCGCGTAGCCGAGCTGCGTCAGCATGGGCACGGCGCCGATCGCGCCCTCGCCCGCGTGCAGGCCGCTGGCCATGGCGGGCAGCATGGGCTGGCTGTAGTAGAGCGAGGCCACGCTGACGCCGGCGCCGGTGGCCAGCAACAGGGTGAGCGCGAGCGGTGGCGCGGCCGCGGGCGCGGGGGACGCGTCGATGGCATGCGTGACAGGAATGGAAGACATGGGATGAGCAACCAGATTTGAACGATGGGCGCGATTGTTCCCCTGGACATCGGGCGCGGATAGACTGCGGCACGAACAATCCTCATACGCCCAACGCATGAAAGAAAGCCCTCTCGCCGGCGACCGGCTCGAACTGCTGCAGACCTTCGTGCGCATCGTGGAAAGCGGCAGCCTGTCGGCCGCAGCGCAGCGCCTGGACACCACCCAACCCACGGTGAGCCGCCGGCTGCAGGCGCTCGAGCGCCACTTCGGCGTGCGGCTGCTGCACCGAAGCACCCATGCGATCACGCTCACGCCCGATGGCGAGCGCTGCCTGGCCATGGCGCGCGCGCTGATCGACGAATGGGAGGCGCTGCAGGAATCGCTGCGCGGCCCGCGCAGCGCGGCCAGCGGCACGCTCAAGGTGCTGGTGCCGCACGCACTCGGTCAAACGCAGCTCGTGGCGCCGCTGGCGCGCTACCTGCGCGCCCACCCCGGCGTGCGCGTGGAATGGCTGCTCAGCGACCGCCACCCCGATTTCGTGGCCGAGGGCATCGACTGCGCGGTGCAGGTCGGCGAGATCAGCGACCCCAAGCTGGTGGCGCTGCCGCTCTACGAGCTGCCGCGCATCGTGATCGGCTCGCCCGCCCTGCTGGGCGGCCGGCCCGTGCCGCGCACGCCCGAGGCGCTGCGCGCCCTGCCCTGGCTCGCGCTGCAAACCTTCTACCGCGACGACGTGGTGCTCAGCCCCGTGGGCGGCGGCCCGGCGCAGACCATCGCCATCCGCCCGCGCCTGAGCACCGACAGCCTCTACGCGCTGCGCAGCGCCGCGCTCGAAGGCCTGGGCGCGGCCGTGGTCTCGGCCTGGCTGGTGAGCGACGAGTTGCGCGACGGCCGGCTGCTGCACCTGGCCCCGGGCTGGGCCGCCGCGCCGTTGCCGGTGCACCTGGTGTACCCGTACGCGCGCTTCCAGCCCGCGCGCCTCAAACGTTTTCTGGAGGTCTTCAAGGCCCACGGCCCCCAGCCGGCATGACTTTTGCGCGACACTGACCGCATGCACGGCCAGCTCACGCTCATCAACACGATCGCCGCCGGTCTCGGCCTGGCGCTGGTCCTGGGCTTTCTCTGCACCAAGGTGCGGCTGCCCGCGCTCGTGGGTTACCTGCTCGCGGGCGTGATCATCGGCCCCCACACGCCCGGCTTCGTGGCCGATGCCGGCATCGCGGCGGAGCTCGCCGAGATCGGCGTGATGCTGCTGATGTTCGGCGTGGGCCTGCATTTCTCGCTCGACGACCTGCTCTCGGTGCGCAAGATCGCGCTGCCCGGCGCGGTGGTGCAGATGCTGGTGGCCACGCTCATGGGCATGGGCATGGCGCTGTGGTGGGGTTGGGACCTCGGCCCCGCGGTGGTGCTGGGCATTTCGCTCTCGGTGGCGAGCACGGTGGTGCTGCTGCGCGCGCTCGAAAGCCTGGGCATCCTGGGCTCGATGACGGGGCGCATCGCGGTGGGCTGGCTGGTGGTCGAAGACCTGGCCATGGTGCTGGTGCTGGTGCTGCTGCCCCCGCTCGCGGGCTTCCTGGGCGGCGTGGCGCCCGACAACGGGGCGGGCGCCGAATCGGTCTGGAGCACGCTGGGCCTCACGCTGCTGCGCGTGGGCGGCTTCGTGGCCGTGATGCTGCTGATCGGCCGCAAGTTCTTCCCCTGGGTGCTGTGGCAGGTCACGCACACCGGCTCGCGCGAGCTGTTCACGCTGTGCGTGGTGGCGGCGGCCGTGGGCATCGCCTTCGCCTCGGCCGAGCTGTTCGGCGTGTCGTTCGCGCTCGGCGCCTTCTTCGCGGGCATGGTGCTGCGCGAGTCCGAGTTCAGCCACCGCGCGGCGCAGGAATCGCTGCCGCTGCGCGACGCTTTCGCGGTGCTGTTCTTCGTGTCGGTGGGCATGCTGTTCGACCCCTACGTGCTGGTGAACGAGCCGGTGCACGTGCTGGGCGTGGTGGCCATCATCATCGTGGGCAAGTCGCTCGCGGCCGCGGCCCTGGTGCTGGCGCTGCGCTACCCGCTCAACACCGCGCTCACGGTCTCGGCCAGCCTGGCGCAGATCGGCGAGTTCTCGTTCATCCTCGTGGGCCTGGGCGCGCAGCTCGGCCTCATGCCCGACGAAGGCCACAGCCTGGTGCTCGCGGGCGCGCTCATTTCCATCGCGCTCAACCCGCTGCTGTTCAAGGCCATCGGGCCCCTGCGCGAGCTGCTGCGGGCGCACTCGCTGCTGGTGCGCCGGCTCGAGGCGCGCGACGACCCGCTGGCCGAGCTGCCGCGCAGCACCGAGGCCAAGTACCTCTCGCGCCAGGTGGTGCTGGTGGGTTACGGCCGCGTGGGCCGGCGCATCGCCGATGCGCTGCGCGCCGTGGGCCAGCCCTTCGTGGTGGCCGACCAGAACCGCGACATCGTGGAAGGCCTGCGCGCGCGCGGCATGGCCGCGGTCTGGGGCAACGCGGGCGAGCCCGAGGTGCTGATCCAGGCGCACATCGCGAACGCGCGCATGCTGGTGGTGGCCGCGCAGGACACGCTCTCGCTGCACCAGATGATCGAGACCGCGCGCACGCTCAACCCCGAGATCCGCATCGTGGTGCGCTCGCACAACGAAGACGAGGCCGAGCGCCTGATGGCCGAGGGCGTGGACACGGTGTTCCTCGGCGAGGCCGAGCTCGCGCAGGCCATGGCCCGCCACGTGCTCGCGCCGCCGGCCAGCGGCGCCGCGGCCCCGGCGGTGCACGCCACCTGATGCCCCCGGGCCAGGCCCCGTCCGGGCGTCTTCCGTAGAATGCGGGCCTTATGCGCCGCTGGCTCATCGCGCTGTTTGCCGTTCACTTCCTCTGGGGCGTGATCGGCTTCGCCATCCCCTCCCACCCCGTCGACACGCCCGCCGCGGCCTCGCTGGCCGCGCCCGCGCACGATGTGTCGGCCCCGAGCACCAAGGGCCTGGCCGACCTGGAGCACGCGCTCGCCGACGAGCTCCCCGACCTGCCCGACACGCTCCAGCGCCCCGCCACCCTGGCGTTCGCGCACGTGCTCACGCCGCTGCAGCCGCAGTGGCACGCCGGCGTGCTGCCGGCGCCGGTGCTCGAAGCGCCGTTCCGCCCGCCGCGGCGCGCCTGAAGCGCTTCACCCCCGCCCCGCCAGCCCCGCAGCGCCCCACCGGGCGTCGCTGGCGGCCCGGCACCGGCCCGCGTGGCCGTGCCCCTTGCCCTCACCCCTCATGGACACCTGGTTGCCGTGGCTGGAAGCCGCGATCCTGGGCATCGTCCAGGGACTCACCGAGTTCCTGCCGGTGTCCTCCAGCGCGCACCTGCGCATCCTCGGCCCGCTGCTGCCTTCGGGCACCGACCCCGGCGCGGCCTTCACCGCCATCACCCAGCTCGGCACCGAGGCCGCGGTGCTGGTGTACTTCCGCCACGACATCGCGCGCATCCTGGTGCGCTGGTGGGGCTCGATCACGCAGCCCGCGCTGCGCCGCGACCCCGATGCGCGCATGGGCTGGCTGATCCTGGTCGGCACGCTGCCCATCGCGGGGCTGGGGCTGCTGTTCAAGGACGCCATCGAGACCTCGCTGCGCCACCTCGCCATCACCGCCACGATGCTCATCGTGTTCGGCCTGCTGCTGGGCTGGGCCGACCGACGCGCCCCGCAGACGCGCACGCTGCGCGAGCTCGGCTGGGGGCATGGCCTGGTGTTCGGCTTCGCGCAGGCCATGGCGCTGATCCCCGGCGTGTCGCGCTCGGGCGGCACCATCACCGCAGGCCTGCTCATGGGCTACACGCGCGAGGCGGCGGCGCGCTATTCGTTCCTGCTGGCGCTGCCGGCGGTGGCGGCCTCGGGCCTGTACCAGCTGGTGCGCAGCGCCGGCACGGCCACGCCCATCGCCGCCGGGCCCACGGCCCTGGCCACGCTGATCGCCTTCGGCGTCGGCTACGCCGTCATCGTCTGGTTTTTGAAGCTCGTGTCCACGCGCGGCTATCGGCCCTTCGTGCTGTACCGCATCGCGCTGGGCGCCCTGGTGCTGCTGCTGCTCGCCACCGGCGTGCTCGCGCCCCTCTGATTTCTCCACCACCCTCCCCCACCATGGAAATTGCCTTACTGATCGCGCTGATTCTTCTCAATGGCGTCTTCGCCATGTCCGAATTGGCGCTCGTGACCGCGCGCAAGGCGCGCCTGCAAAAGCTCATCGACGAGGGCGACGGCGCGGCCGCCGCGGCCCTAAAGCTCGGCGAAGACCCGAACCGTTTCCTCTCCACCATCCAGATCGGCATCACCTCGATCGGCGTGCTCAACGGCATCGTCGGCGAGGCCGCGCTCGCCGGGCCGCTGGCGCTGTGGCTGCAATCGCTGGGTGCGCCGGTGCAGGCGAGCCAGATCGGCGCCACCGCGCTGGTGGTGGTGGTCATCACCTACTTCTCCATCGTGGTGGGCGAGCTGGTGCCCAAGCGCCTGGGCCAGACCCACCCCGAAACCTTCGCGCGCCTGGTGGCGCGCCCGATCGACTGGCTGGCCAAGGCCACCAAGCCCTTCGTGCTGCTGCTGTCGGTGTCCACGCGCGCGCTGCTGCGCCTGCTGGGCGTGAAGGAAAACAGCGCCGCCGCCGTGACCGAGGAAGAGATCCACGCCATGCTCGCCGAGGGCACGAGCGCGGGCGTGATCGAATCGCACGAACACGCCATGGTGCGCAACGTGTTCCGCCTCGACGACCGCCAGATCGGCTCGCTCATGGTGCCGCGCAGCGACGTGGTGGTGCTCGATCTCGAAGAGTCCTTCGAGGTGAACATGGCCCGGGTGGAAAGCAGCCGCCATTCGCGCTTCCCCGTGGTCAAGGGCGACCTGGGCGAACTGCAGGGCGTGCTCAACGCGCGCCTGTGGCTCACGCAGGCCCTGCGCGGCGAGAACCGCGCGCTCGACCAGCAGCCGCTGCAGCCACCGCTGTACGTGCCCGAGACCATCACGGGCATGGAGCTGCTCGACAACTTCCGCCTCTCGGACGTGCAGATGGCCTTCGTGATCGACGAGTACGGCGAGGTGCAGGGCATCGTGACGCTGCAGGACCTGATCGAGGCCATCACCGGCGAATTCCAGCCGCGCGACCCCGAGACCTCATGGGCCATGCAGCGCGAGGACGGCTCCTGGCTGCTCGACGGCCACATCCCCGTGCCCGAGCTCAAGGACCGGCTCGCGCTCGACCGCGTGCCCGACGAAGAACGCGGCCGCTACCACACGCTCAGCGGCATGCTCATGCTGCTCACCGGCCGGCTGCCGCGCGAGGGCGACCACGCGGTGTGGGAGGGCTGGCGACTGGAGATCGTGGACATGGACGGGCGCACCATCGACAAGGTGCTGGCGCGCCGGCTGCCCGAGGGCGACACCGCCCCGGGAGAAGGCGGCACCGCGGGCTGAACGCGCGGCGCCTCGGGCCTCAGGCTGCCGGCCGCGCGCCTTCCCACGCCGCCTGCAACAGCTCGCGCAGCGGACCGGCCTCCAGCGGGCGCGGGTTCGGGTACTGGTTCTGCATCGCGATCGAGCAGGCGCGGTCGAGGTCTTCGGCTTTCATGCCGATGTCGCGCAGCGCCACCGGTGCGCCGTTGTCGCGCGCCAGGTCGTACACCGCCTGCGGGGCTTCGGCCGGGCCGCGGCCGAGCGCGCGCGCGATGCGTGCCATGGCCTGCGGCGCGGCGGCCGCGTTGTAGGCCAGCGCGTGCGGCAGCACCACGGTGTGGGTTTCGGCGTGCGGCAGGTTGAAGCTGCCGCCCAGCGTGTGGCAGAGCTTGTGGTGCAGCGCCATGCCCACCGAGCCCAGCACGATGCCGCACAGCCAGGCGCCGTACAGCGCGTCGCCGCGCGCCTCGAGGTCGGCCGGGTTGGCGCGGATGCCGGGCAGCGCGCGGCCGATGGCGGCGATGCCCTCTTCGGCCATCAGGTCGATCACCGGGTTGCCCTCGGCCGAGTACAGGCCCTCGGCCGCGTGCGCGATGGCGTTGAGCCCGCTGGTCACGCTCAGCCCCACGGGCAGCGTGAGCGTGAGCTCGGGGTCGTAGAGCACGCTTTGCGGCAGCACCTTCAGGTCCTTGCCGGTCTTCTTGAGGCCGGCCTCGGTGATGCCGTAGATCGGCGTCATCTCGGAGCCCGCGTAGGTGGTGGGAATGGCCAGGATGGGCAGGCCCGAGTCCAGTGCGATGGCCTTGCCCAGACCGGTGGTGGAGCCGCCGCCGATGGCCACGGCGCAGTCGGCGCCGAGCTGGCGCGCCACCTCGCGCGCCTCGCGCGCGGTCTCGATCGGCACGTGCATGACGGCGCGGTCGAAGATGCCCGCGGCGCGCTCGCCGAGCAGTTGCGCCACGCGCTCGGCGCTGGCGCGCTGCTCGGGCGTGCACAGCACCAGCGCGCGCTGCGCGCCCATGGCCGCGATGGCCTGCGGCAGTTGCGCGAGCGCGCCCGCGCCGAACACCACGCGCGACGGAAGACCCTGGTAAACGAAGGAACGCATGGTCCGATTCTCCCGCGGCTTCACACCGCCAGGCCCGAGGCCCGCTGCAGCACGCGGATGATGGCCGCGTAATCGAGTTCGGCGTCGCCCTGCGCCTGCGCCGAGGCCATGAGCTGGCGCGTGGCCGCGGTCTGCGTGAGCGGCACCTGCAGCCGCGCGCCCTCGGCGAGGATGAGGTCGATGTCCTTGTTCATCTGGCCCACGGTGAAGGTGGGCGTGTAGTCGTTCTGCGAAAGCTGCACGCTCTTGGCCTTCACGATGGGTGAGGCCACGGCGCTGGCGCCGATCACCTGCCACAGGTCCTGCCAGGCGAGGCCGCCCTTCTGGCCCAGCGTGAGCGCCTCGGCCAGCATGGCGCTGGTCTGCGCGATCATGAGGTTGACCACCAGCTTCATGAGCCGGGCCTGCTCGGCCTCGCCGAGCCAGAAGTGGTTCGGGCCCCAGCAGCGCAGCAGCGGCAGCAGCCGCTCGTGCAAGGCGCGCGGGCCCGAGGCCATCACCGTGAGCTGGGCCGCATCGGCCATGTGGTTGTTGCCCGAGACGGTGCAGCGCAGGTGCATCACGCCGGCGCGCTCGCAGGCCTCGGCCGTGCGCGCCGAGGCCGCGGGCGAGACGGTGCTGGTGTCGATCCAGGCGGCGCCGCGGGCCGCGTTCGCGGCCACGCGCTCGGCCACGGCAAGCAGCGCGCCATCGTGCGGCAGCGACGAAACCACCACCGCGGCCTGCGCGAGGCCGTCGGCCACGGCGAGGCCGGCCTCGCGGGCCAGGGCCAGGCGCTCGGCCGAGGGGTCTTCGACCGACACGGCGTGGCCGGCGGCGAGCAGGTGGCGGGCCATGGGCAGGCCCATCTTGCCGACGCCGATGACGTGGATGCTTTGGCTCATTGCGGTTTGAGGTTGGCCGCGCGCGCGATGCGGGCGGCAGCGTCCATCTCGGTGCGGATGAACTGGTTGAATTCGGCCGTGCTCATGGGATAGGGCACGGCCCCCTGGCGACCCAGGCGCTCGACCACGGCGGGGTCGGCCAGGGCCTTGGTGGCTTCGGCGTGCAGCCGCTCGACGATGGCCGGCGGCGTCTTCGCGCTCACCACCATGCCGACCCAGAACACGAAGTCCGAGCCCGGCACGCCGGCCTCGACCGTGGTGGGCACGTTGGGCAAGGCGGCGTGGCGCGTGGCCGTGCTCACGGCCAGCGGCACCACCTTGCCGTCGCGGATCAGCGGCAGCGCCGAGGACAGCGGCGAGAAGAACCAGTCCACGCGCTCGCCCATCACGTCGGCCAGGGCCTCGGGCGTGCCGCGGTAGGGCACGTGCGTGGCTTCGATGCCGGCCTGCAGCCGGAACTTCTCGGCGTTGAGGTGGGTGGCGCTGCCCACGCCGGCCGAGGCGTAGTTGAGCTGGCCCGGCTTGGCCTTGGCGGCGGCCACCGCGTCGGCCACGCTCTTGTAGCCCTTGCCGGCGGACGTGACCATCACGTTGGGCAGCGCCGCCAGCGCGGTCACGCCCGTGAGGTCGCGCAGCGTGTCGTAGGGCAGGCTGGGGTACACGGCCGGGTTGACGGCGTGGCTGGACGAGGGGATCAGCACCAGGTGGCCATCGGCCTCGGCGCGCGCCACCTGGGCCGAGGCGATGCTGCCGCCCGCGCCGGGGCGGTTCTCCACCACGATGGTCTGGCCCATGTTGCGCTGCATGGTCTCGGCCACCAGCCGCGCCACGATGTCGGTGCCGCTGCCCGCGGTGAAGGGCACCAGGAAGGTGATGGGCTTGTTGCCGCTCTGCGCCCAGGCCGAACCGGCCGCCAGCGCGCCGATGGCGGCGAGCAACCAGATCCTGTTCCACGATTTCTTCATCTGCTTGTCTCCTGATGGTTGAAACAGGCCACCCGACTGCGCCGCCAGCGGCGCGATCCGGTGGCACCGGGGAACCGGCTTTGCCGCGCCGCGGGTGCCGCCCCCTTGAGGGGGTCGCGCGCAGCGCGGCGGGAGTGGGTCAAGTCAGGCCCATGGCCTGCGTGATTTTTTGTCCGGAGGCGCGCAGCGCGGCCAGCAGCGGCGGCAGGTCCACGCCCAGCAGGCGGCCGTCGCGCTTGCGCCATTCGCCGGCCACCATGACGCTGTCGATGTTGGCCAGCGTGGCCTGGAACACCACCGCGCTCACGGGGTCGTGCACCGGCTGCATGTTGAGATCGTCGGCGCGGATCAGCACCAGGTCGGCCTGCTTGCCCGGGGCCAGGGTGCCGAGGCGGTCGAGCTGGCGCAGCATGCGCGCGCCCTCCACCGTGACCCAGGCCAGGGCCTCGCGCGTGGTGATGGTGGACGTGTCGGGGATGGTGCCGTGCGCCGCGCGGTGCGCCACGTTGTCCAGGCTGCGCTGGATGCCCAGCGCGATGCGGGCCTGGCTGATCATGTCGCCGCTCATCACGCTCTCCAGGTCCACGCCCAGCGAGGGCGCGCGCCCGAAGCCGCGCAGCCGCCCGGTGAGCGGGTGGCCATGGCCCTGCGACATCTCGCTCTCGGCCGCGGCCGAGAAGCTCATGCCCAGGTCGCAGAAGCGCTTGAGCTGTTCGTCGGTGAGCGCGTGGCCGTGCACGATGTTGATCTGCTCGCCCAGCAGGCCCAGGGCCTCCAGGCGTTCCCAGCCATCGGGCGTGCGCGCCGGCCCGCCGCCCTGGTGCAGCGAGGCGATCAGCCCCAGCTCCTGCGCCATGCGGAAGTCGTGCACCGCCACGTCGAGCGTGCTGTAGTGCGGGCCCAGCACCGCGGCGTGGATCTGCAGCAGCGGCCGGCCCTGGTGGGCCTTGAGCAGCCGCTCGACCTCGGCGCGCGGGTGCGGCACCTCCCAGAACGGCGTCTGGCCGGGCTTGGGGTCGGGCTTGGGCGTGCCGTGGAAGAAGGCCGCGCGAATGCCCGATTGCAGCAGCGCGTCCACCGCCGCGTCGTTGTGCGCGGGCGTGGGGTTGTTGTGGCACCAGTCCACCAGCGTGGTGGTGCCGCAGTTGAGCTGGTTGAGCGCGCCCACCAGGGTCGCGATGTGCAGGTCTTCGGGCGCGAACACCGTGGCCAGGCCCGCGTGCATGTTCTTGAAGTACTGCAGCAGGGTCCAGTTGGCGGCCACGCCGCGCAGCGCGGTCTGCCAGGTGTGCATGTGGGCGTTGATGAAGCCCGGCACCAGGATGCAGCCGCTGGCGTCGACCACCTGCGCGTCGTCGACGTGGAGCTGCGGCGCGATGGCCTCGATGGTGTCGCCGGCCACCAGCAGGTCGCCCACGGGCAGGTCGCCCTGCGCGTCCATGGTGACGATGCTGGCGCCGCGGATCAGGGTGCGCTGTGCACGCGCTGCCATGGCCGGCCCCGCCTCAGCTGCTCAGGCCGTCGCCGACCGCCACGTTGAGCGGCGCGATCGTCAGGCCCGCGTCGGCCGCGGTCTCCTGCAGCAGGATCGCGAAGTCCACGTCGTCGTGGCCCCGGCCCACCATGCGCGCGATGCTCTCGCGCGTGGCCGCGGCCGAGGGCATGGGCACGCCGTGCGCCTTGCCCGCGCCCAGGCCCAGGTCCATGTCTTTGAGCAGCAGCTTGGGCGTGAAGGTCACCTGCTCGAAAGTCAGGTTGGTCAGCACCGGCGTCTTGTAGCGCGTGTACATGCTGCCCAGCACCGAGTCGTTGATGCTCTCGAGGAACACGTGGCGCGGGATGCCGGCCTTCTCGGCCAGCACGGTGATCTCGCACAGGCTCTGGATGATCACGCCGAACATGGTGTTGTGCGCGATCTTCCAGACCCGGGCCAGCTCGCCCTCGCCCACCCACATGGCCTTGCGCGACATGGCGGCGAGGTAGGGCTCGTTGGCGTCGTACAGGGCCTTGGGGCCGGAGGCCACCAGCAGCAGCTTGCCGGCCTTGGCCACCTTGGCGTTGCCCGACACGGGCGCGCACAGGTAGTTCACGCCCATGGCCTCGAGCCGCTCGCGGATCTCGGCCGAGCCTTCCTGCGAGATCGACGAGCTGTCGATCACGGTCTTGGGCCGGGTGGCGCCGGTGAGCACACCGCCGTCACCGAACAGCACTTCTTTCAGGTCGTCGGTGGTGGACACCATGGTGAAGACGGTGTCGCAGCCCGCGAGATCGAGCTTGCTGTTCACCACGGTCGCGCCGTATTCGGCCAGCGGCTCGGCCTTGCTGCGGGTGCGGTTCCACACCTGCACGGTGTGCCCGGCCTGCAGCAGTTTCTTCACCATGGCTTCGCCCATGCGGCCGAGGCCGATCCATCCGAGTGTGGCGCTCACGTGCTTGTCTCCTGTTGTGGTCTGTCGAGGCGGCCGAGTGTGTGCAAGGCCCGCCCCGCGCCGCAACCCGGCGCGCGGAAATCAGTTTTTCAGAGGGGGGTGCGTGATAGCATTTCGCGCGCCGCCGGGCGCCTTCAGCCGCGGACAGAACAGGTTCCGACATGAGCGCAACGCGCACCGACGCCGCCGGCCCCCTCGCCCCCCCGCCCACGCCCGGCGCAGCCCGCGCCCCCCTGCTCTGGGCCGCGGCCCTCGGGGCCCTGGCGCTCTCGCTGGTGTTCACGGGCTTCACCTTCGGCATCGGCAACAACGTCTTCCACATCCCGCTCGCGCTGCGTTGGTTCGACGCGCCCGAACTCGCGAACGACGCCTTCACGCAGTCGCTGCGCCACTTCCGATCGGGCGTGTGGATGCTCATGCAGCGGCTGACCTCGCCCGACACGCTGGAGCGCGATGTCCACCTCGCCCACGCGCTGTCGCGCGCCGCGGCCGTGGTGGCGCTGGCGCTGTGGCAGGCGCGCCTGCTGGGCACGCCGCGCCTGGCCGCGCTGGCGCTGCTGGCCACGGTGTGCAGCCCCTGGATATCGGGCTCGTCCCCCATCGGCGACCACGGCCTGTTCATCGGCTACTTCTCGCACTCCGAGATGACCTGGGGCCCGCTGCTGGGCGCGCTGCTGGCGATGCAGTCGCGCCGCTGGCTGCTGGCGGGGCTGTGTGCGGGCATCTGCTTCGCCATCAACGCCTTCGTGGGCCTCTGGCTGCTGGCGGTGCTGGCCGCGCTGTGGTGGCAGGCCGGCGCCGAGGCCTGGCGCCCCGCGCCCGTGGCGCGCCTGGCCGCGGGCTGGCTGCTGGCGGCCACGCCGGTGCTGCTCGCGATCGGGCAGACCCTGCACGGCGCCGTGGTGGACTTCGACTACCTCGCCTACATCCGCCTCTACTACCCCGACCACTTCCTGGCCGAAGCGATCGACCGCCGCAAGGCGGCGCAGTTCGGCCTGCTGCTGGCGGGTGGCTGGCTGGCCACCGCGGTGCTGCCCGCGCCGCGTTTCTGGCGCACCGCGCTGCTGGCCCCGCTGGCCGTCTTCGCCGTGGGCCTGGTGCTGCCCTACGCCTGGCCGCACCGGCTGGTGTTCAACCTGCACCTGCTGCGCATCGACGGCCTGATCCAGTTCTTCTCGGTGGTGCTGATGCTGGCCGCTGGCACGGCGCTGGCTGCGCAGGCGCGCGAACCGGCGCGCGCGGTGCTCGGCCTGCTGGTGCTGCTGGGCCTGCTCGACGGCGTGCGCGAGCCGGCCGAGTTGCTGCTCGCCGTGGCGGGCCTGGGCCTGGCGGTGCCGATGGGCCAGGCGCGCTGGAGCGCGCACGCGGCGCTGCATCGCGTCGCGCCCTGGGCCGTGGCCGCGCTCGCGCTCGCCATGCTGGGCTTCGACCTCTGGAGCCAGGCCGGCGGCGCGCTGCACACGCTGCGCTGGCTGGCCCTGCCCGTGTTCCTGTGGCTGTGGCGGCGCGGCGAGGCCGCGCGCACGCTGGCGCTCGCGCTGCTCGTGCTGATCACCGCCGCCACACACCTGCATGCGGCCTACCATCGCCCGCCCAAGGTGCCGGTGACGGCCCAGACGCGCGACCTCGACGCGCTCGTGGCGGCGGTGCGGGCCGCGCCCGCGGGCCGCGTGTTCCTGGTGCCGCTGGACAGAAGCTTCGAGTCGTTCTTCTGGCGCACCCGGCACCCGGTCTGGGTCGACTGGAAACAGGGCGCTGCCGCCATGTGGGCGCCGGCCTTCCACGCGCAGTGGCGTGCGCGCTACACCGCCGTGCGCGCCCTGCCCGCCCAGGCCGCCGCCTGGGGCGATTACGCGCGCGCCCAGGGCCTGAAAGATCTCGTGCTGCCGATCGCCGCGGGCGACTGCCCCGCGGGCTTCGCGCAGCGCTGGCAGGGCGGGGTCTACCGCTGGTGCGCGGCCGCCCCCTGAACGGGCGCACCCGGCAACTGCGTGAGCACCAGCAGCGTGACCACCGAGGTCGCGGCCATCACGCCCAGCAGCGCGGTGAAGCCCGCGTTCTTCACCACCGGCCCGATCAGCCACACCGCCACCGAACTCGCCCCCAGCGACACCGCGAGCCGCATGCCCGCCACGCGCGAGCGCATGGCGTCGTCCACGTAGCGCACGATCAGCGCGTCGGTGAACGGGATGGCGCCGAAGATGGCCGCCATGAACAGGAACTGGATGGCCAGGAACGCCCAGCCGCTGAGCGTGGTGGCCAGCACCAGCAGCAGCGCCTGGATCGCGATCACGCCCATGTAGAGCGTCTTGAGCGCGTGGCGGTCGATCAGGTAGCCCACCACGAGCTGCGTGACCGAGGCCGCGGTGTACACGGCCGCCAGCAGCACGCCGATGCGCGCGGGGTCTTGCGCGATGCCGTGCAGCCGGTCGGTGAGCAGCTCGAAGTTCGCGTTGGTGGACAGGTTGAACAGCAGGCTGCCGCTGGTGGCGGCCATGGTCATCACCAGGAACAGCCGCGCCAGCGACACGCCGTCGGGCGCGTGGCCTGCGGCCTTTTTCTTCGCGGCGGGCGCGGCGGCTTCGCGCGTGCCGTGCAGCGCAAACAGCAGGCCGCACGCCAGGCACACCAGGCCCGGCACCACGAAGGCCGTGCGCCAGCCCGCGTACTGCATGAGAAAGCCCGTGGCCACGGCCGCCCCGGCCACGCCGAGGTTGCCCGCGAGGCCGTTGACACCGATGGTCCAGCCCGGCCGCGGCGCGCCCTGCACCAGCATGGGAATGCCCACCGGGTGGTAGATGGACGCGAAGGCCCCGAGCAGCGCGAGCGCAAACGCCATCTGCAGCGGCGTCTGCGTGGCCGCCACCAGCAGCGACGCCAGGCCCATGCCGAAGAAGAACACCAGCATCATCTTGCGCCGGCCCCACTGGTCGCCCAGCTTGCCCGCGGGCAGCGAGCCCACGCCGAAGAAGAAGAACGCCGCCACGCCATAGGGCATGAGGTCTTCCCAGCGCGCGAGCCCGAAATCGGCCGCGATGCGGGTGACCGCGGTGGCGAAGATCAGCAGCATCAGGTGGTCGAGCGCGTGCCCGATGTTGAGGAGGATCTGCGTCGGTCGGTTGTGCATGGCGCGATCTTCGGGGGCCGCGCGATGGCCGGCACAATCAAGACCGCCAGATATGCGTCCAGAACCGCCAACCTCCGATCGCGCGCCCCGGGCCGCGCCCGCCAGCCCCCACCCGAACGCCCAGGCCGCCAACCGCGCGCCGCGCCCGGTGGCCGCGCTCGCGCGCTCCGATCCCGCGGGCGTGGTCATTGCCGCCCACCGCCACGACCGCGACCAGCTCATCTACGCGACCCAGGGCGTCATGACCATCCGCGCCCAGGGCGTGCTCTGGACCATCCCGCCCAGCCACGCCATGTGGATGCCCGCGCAGGTGGAGCACGAGATCCGCATGGACACGGCGGTGGAAATGCGCACGCTCTACTTCTGGACCGGCACCGTGCCCGGGCAGGACGAGGACTGCCACGTGCTCGCGGTGACGCCGCTGCTGCGCGAGCTGATCCTGCGGGCCATGTCGATCCCGCCGGCCTACGGGCTCTACAGCCCCGAGGGCCGGGTGATGGACCTGATCGTCGACGAGGTGGGCCGGCTCGAGCGCCGGCCGCTGTCGCTGAGGCTGCCCACCGACAAGCGCCTGGCGCGCCTGTGCCGGCTGCTGATCGCCGACCCGGGAAACACCGAGCCGATCGCCGAGCTCGGGCGGCGCGTGGGCCTGTCCGAACGCAGCGTGATCCGCCTGTTCCCGCAGGAAACCGGGCTCAGCCTGCACCGCTGGCGCCAGCAGCTGCGGCTGATGCGCGCCTTCGCGCTGGCCGACCAGGGGCTGAACGTGGGGCAACTGGCCGACCAGCTCGGCTACGCCAGCGCATCGGCCTTCGGCAAGATGTTCGCCAAGCAGTTCGGGTGTGCGCCGCGGGGGGTGTTGGGGACGCGGTGAGCCGGGCGCGGGCCCTCAGCGCCGCCCCGTCCTCGCCAGCAAGGCCGACACCTCGTCCGCCGCCTCGCGCAGCCGCGGCAGCAGCTGCTCCTTCATCACCGTGGCGTTGGTGCGGTTGGCCTGGCCCGAGACGTTGAGCGCGGCCACCACCTGCCCCGTGCGGCTGCGCACCGGCGCGGCGATCGAGATCAGACCCTCTTCGAGCTCCTGGTTCACCAGCGCCCAGCCCTGGCGGCGCACCTGCTGCACGCGCGCCAGCAGCTCGCCCGGATCGGTTTCGGTGTGGCGCGTGTTGGCCTGGATCGCGCTTGCCTTCAGCCGCGCCTTCACCGCCGTGTCGTCGAGCCCCGCGAGCAGCACCCGGCCCAGCGAGGTGCACCAGGCGGGCAGCCGCGTGCCCACGTTGAGGTTGAGCGCCACGATCTTGTGCGTGTGCACGCGCAGCACGTAGACGATGTCGGCGCCGTCGAGCACCGCGGCCGAACAGCTCTCGCCCACGCTGTCCGAGAGCCGCTCCATCACCGGCTCGGCCAGGTTCCAGATCGGCATGGACGTGAGGTAGGCAAAGCCCAGGTCGAGGATGCGCGGCGTGAGCCGGTAGAGCTTGCCGTCGCTCTCCACATAACCCAGCGCCTGCAGCGTGAGCAGGATGCGCCGCGCCCCCGCGCGCGTGAGGCCGCTGCGCGCCGCCACCTCCGACAGCGTCTGCTCGGGGGCCTCGGCGTTGAACGAGCGGATCACCTCGAGCCCGCGCGCGAACGACTGCACATAGCCGTCACCGGGCGTGGGCGCGTCGGGGGCGCGGTGGGCGTGGGTTGCCATGGTCGGGGCGCGGCGCTTAGAATGATTCGTCAATCGAACAAGTGTTCGTCATTAGAACACATCCCCACCCGGAGACCCCCTTGATCAACAAGATCGCCACCTCGGTGGCCGAAGCCCTGCAGGGCGTGCGCGACGGCGCCACCGTGCTGATCGGCGGCTTCGGCACCGCGGGCATTCCCAACGAACTCATCGACGGCCTGATCGAACAGGGCGCGCGCGAGCTGACCGTGGTGAACAACAACGCCGGCAACGGCGACCACGGCCTGGCCGCCCTGCTCAAGACCGGCCGCGTGCGCAAGATCATCTGCAGCTTTCCGCGCCAGGCCGACAGCCACGTGTTCGACGGCCTCTACCGCAGCGGCCAGCTCGAGCTCGAACTGGTGCCCCAAGGCAACCTGGCCGAGCGGCTGCGCGCCGCGGGCGCGGGCGTGGGCGCGTTCTTCACGCCCACGGGCTACGGCACCGAACTGGCAAAGAACGCCGACGGCAGCCCCAAGGAAACCCGGATCATCAACGGCCGGCCCTATGTGCTCGAGTACCCCATTCACGGCGACGTGGCGCTGATCAAGGCCGAGCGCGGCGACCGCTGGGGCAACCTCACCTACCGCAAGGCCGCGCGCAACTTCGGCCCGGTGATGGCCACCGCGGCCAAGCGCACCGTGGCCAGCGTGTTCGAGATCGCCGAGCTCGGCGCGCTCGACCCCGAAACCATCGTCACCCCCGGCATCCATGTGAGCGCGGTGGTGCAGATTCCGCGCGTCGCCACGCAGGCCGGCGGCTTCAAGGAGGCCGCATGAAAAACGACAACCCCCACGCTCCGCCGCTGCGCGGGTCGCTGCCCCCCGAGGGGGCTGAGCCGTCTTGGGGCGGCCCGGCGACGGCTCGCCCCTACACCCGCCGCACCAAAGACGAGCTCGCGAAGCGCGTCGCGCAAGACATCCACGACGGCGCCTATGTGAACCTGGGCATCGGCCAGCCCACGCTGGTGGCCAACCACATCCCCGCCGGGCGCGAGGTGATCCTGCACAGCGAGAACGGCATCCTCGGCATGGGCCCCGCCCCCGCCGCGGGCCATGAGGACTACGACCTGATCAACGCGGGCAAGCAGCCCGTCACGCTGCTGCCCGGCGGCGCGTTTTTCCACCACGCCGACAGCTTCGGCATGATGCGCGGCGGCCACCTGGACATCTGCGTGCTCGGCGCCTTCCAGGTCTCGGCCACGGGCGACCTGGCCAACTGGAGCACCGGCGAGCCCGGCAGCATTCCCGCGGTGGGCGGCGCCATGGACCTGGCCATCGGCGCCAAGCAGACCTGGGTGATGATGGACCTGCTCACCAAGCAGGGCGCGAGCAAGGTGGTGGCGCAATGCAGCTACCCGCTCACCGGCATCGCCTGCGTCAAGCGCATCTACAGCGACCTCGCCACGCTCGAGTGCACGCCCCAGGGCCTGCGCCTGATCGACGCGGTCGAGGGCCTCACGCTCGACGAGCTGCAGCGCCTGGTGGGCCTGCCGATCGCAGCCCCCGCCGCCCCCGCGGCCTGAACCGTTTTTTCCCCGGAGCCTTCATGACCCAACGCCAAGCCTTCATCTGCGACGCCATCCGCACCCCCTTCGGCCGCTACGGCGGCGCGCTCTCCAGCGTGCGCACCGACGACCTCGCCGCGATCCCCATCAAGGCGCTGATGGAGCGCAACCCCAACGTGGACTGGGCCAGCGTCACCGATGTGCTCTACGGCTGCGCCAACCAGGCCGGCGAAGACAACCGCAACGTGGCGCGCATGGCCGCGCTGCTCGCGGGCCTGCCGATCGAGGTGGCCGGCGCCACCATCAACCGCCTCTGCGGCTCGGGCCTGGACGCCGTGGGCAGCGCGGCGCGCGCCATCAAGGCCGGTGAAGCGGGCCTGATGATCGCGGGCGGCGTGGAGAGCATGAGCCGCGCCCCCTTCGTGATGCCCAAGGCCGAGAGCGCCTTCAGCCGCGCCAACGCGGTCTACGACACCACCATCGGCTGGCGCTTCGTGAACAAGCTCATGAAGGCGCAGTACGGCGTCGACTCCATGCCCGAGACGGCCGAGAACGTGGCCGTCGATTTCAAGATCGAGCGCGAAGCGCAGGACCGCATGGCCCTGGCCAGCCAGCTCAAGGCCGTGGCCGCGCAAAAGGCCGGCCACCTCGCGCGCGAGATCGTGCCCGTGAGCATCCCGCAGAAAAAGGGCGACCCGGTGGTGGTGAGCCAGGACGAGCACCCGCGCGAGACCAGCCTGGAAGCGCTGGCCAAGCTCAAGGGCGTGGTCAAGCCCGAGGGCTCGGTGACCGCGGGCAACGCCAGCGGCGTGAACGACGGCTCGTGCGCGCTGCTGCTGGCCGACGAGGCCAGCGCCGCGAAGAACGGCCTGAGCCCCAAGGCCCGCGTGGTGGGCATGGCCACGGCCGGCGTGGCGCCGCGCATCATGGGCATCGGCCCCGCGCCCGCCACCGAGAAGGTGCTGGCCCTCACCGGCCTCACGCTCGCGCAGCTCGACGTGATCGAACTCAACGAGGCCTTTGCCGCGCAGGGCATCGCGGTGCTGCGGCAGCTCGGCCTGAAAGACGACGACGAGCGCGTGAACGCCTGGGGCGGCGCGATCGCGTTGGGCCACCCGCTGGGCGCCAGCGGCGCGCGCCTGGTCACCACCGCGGTGAACCGCCTGCACGCCACCGGCGGCCGCTACGCGCTGTGCACCATGTGCATCGGCGTGGGCCAGGGCATTGCGCTCATCGTCGAGCGGGTCTGATCAGCCGCCCTTGACCCAGTCGTCGAACTGCGCGGCGCTGACGCCGCCGCGCACCAGGGCCAGCTCGCGCAGCGGCCGGCCCGTGACCTGCGATTCGCGGTAGAGCACGGCGGCCTCCTCGTGGCCGATGTGCCGGGCCAGCAGCGTGGCCTGCAGCATGGCCGGCGAGAGCGCGGCCTCGATGCGCCCGCGGTCGGCCTCGAGCCCGCGCACGCAGTGGCGCTCGAAGCTGCGCATGCCGTCGGCCAGCAGCCGGATGCTCTGCAGCAGGTTGAGCGCGAGCACCGGTTTGGCCGCGTGCATCTGGAACTGCGCGAGCGTGGCCGCGAAGCCGATGGTCACGTCGTTGCCCATCACCTGGGCCGTCACCATCAGCAGCGATTCGCACTGCGTGGGATTGACCTTGCCGGGCATGATGGAGCTGCCCGGCTCGTTGGCGGGCAGGCGCAGCTCGCCGAGCCAGGGGCTGCCCATCCAGCGCACATCGTCGGCGATCTTGCGCAGCGCCACGGCCAGCCCGCGCAGGCTCGCGTGCAGCTGCAGCAGCGCGTCGTGCGCGGCCTGGGCGGCGAAGGGGTCGTCGGCACGGCGCAGCGCCAGACCCGTGGCCTCGGCCAGCGACTGCACCATGCGCTCGCCGAACTGCGGATGCGTGTTGGCGCCGCTGCCCACCGCGGTACCGCCGATGGCCAGGCCCAGCGCGGCCTGCACCGCGTGATCAACACCCTGGCGCGCCTGCGCAAGCTGCGCGGCCCAGGCGCCCATCTCCTGGTCGAGCGTGAGCGGCAACGCCGCCTGCAGGTGGGTGCGGCCGGTCTTGAGCAGACCGGGCACCCGCGCGGCCTGCTCGAGGATGGCCTCGCGCAGCGCGTCGAGCGCGGGCAGCAGCGACTGCGTCACGCCCCGCAGCGCGGCCACGTGGATGGCCGTGGGCACCACATCGTTGGAGGACTGGCCCAGGTTCACCTCGTCGTTGGGGTGCACGGCACGCGCCGGCGTCGAGGCCAGGTGCGCGATCACCTCGTTCATGTTCATGTGGCTCTGGGTGCCCGAGCCGCTTTGCCACACCGCGAGCGGAAACGCGTCGTCCCAGCGGCCGGCCAGCACCGCCTCGGCGGCCTGCACGATGGCCTGGGCCACGGGCGCGTCGAGTGCGCCGAGGGCCGCGTTCACCTGGGCGGCGCAACGCTTGATGAGCGCCAGCGCCTGCACCAGCTCGGGCGGCATGCGCTCGGTGGAGATGGCGAAGTGTTCCAGCGCGCGCTGGGTCTGCGCGCCCCAGGGCACGCCCGCCGGGATGTGAATCGCCCCCCAGGCATCGTGTTCGGTGCGCGCGGCCGCGCTGGCCGCAGCGGAATCGGCGTCCATGGCCCACCTCCAGGCAAAGCGACACCGTGCCCCAAGGCTTGATCAGCGTCAACCGCGCGCGGCGGTGCCCATGCTGCAATCAGGTGCATGCCCGACGCACCGCCCCCGGTCTTTTGCGCGCGCGGCCTC
Source organism: Hydrogenophaga sp. T2 (assembly GCF_049843535.1). NCBI lineage: Bacteria > Pseudomonadati > Pseudomonadota > Betaproteobacteria > Burkholderiales > Comamonadaceae > Hydrogenophaga > Hydrogenophaga sp. T2. Next base: position 361,598 of record NZ_JBBHZJ010000004.1, read on the forward strand.
ACCAAGACCTACGGTGAGGGGCCCACGGCCGTGCACGCGCTGCGCGGCGTCGACCTCGACATCCACCGCGGCGAGTTCGTGGTGCTGCTGGGCGCCTCGGGCAGCGGCAAGAGCACGCTGCTCAACATCCTGGGCGGGCTCGACTCGGCCAGCAGCGGCACCGCGCAGTGGACGCACGCGGGCCGCACGCGCGAGCTCACCGGCGCCAGCGACGCCGAGCTCACGGCCTACCGGCGTGAACACGTGGGCTTCGTGTTCCAGTTCTACAACCTCATTCCCAGCCTCACCGCGCGCGAAAACGTGGCCCTGGTGACCGAACTCGTGGCCGACCCCATGGCGCCCGAGGACGCGCTGGCCCTGGTCGGGCTGGCCGAGCGCATGAACCACTTCGCGGCCCAGCTCTCGGGCGGCGAGCAGCAGCGCGTGGCGATCGCGCGCGCCATCGCCAAGCGCCCCGCGGTGCTGCTGTGCGACGAGCCCACCGGCGCGCTCGACTGCGCCACCGGCGTGCGCGTGCTGCAGGCCATCGAGCGCGTCAACGCCGAGCTCGGCACCACCACGGTGGTCATCACGCACAACGCGCCGATCGCGCAGATGGCGCACCGCGTGCTGCGCCTGGCCGACGGCCGCATCGTCGAAGACCGGCCCAACCCGGCGCGCGTGCCGGCCGCGGCGCTGCAGTGGTGAGCGCGTGACCATGCGGGCGCTCAACCTCAAGCTCTGGCGCGATCTGTGGAACCTGCGCTCGCAGGTGCTGACCATCGCGCTGGTGGTGGCCATCGGGGTGGGAGGGTTCGTGGGCCTGTTCTCGGTGCACGCCTCGCTGCTGCAGGCGCGCGACGACTTCTACCGCAGCCACCGCCTGGCCGACGTGTTCGTGACCCTCAAGCGCGCGCCCACCGCGCTGGCCGCGCGCGTGGCCGCCATCGACGGCGTGGCCGAGGTGCAGACCGGCCTGGCCTTCGACGCGCAGATCGACCTCGGCGACCCGGGCGCGCCCGTGACCGGCCGCTTCGTGGCGCTCGACCTGGTGCGCGCGCCGCTGGGCACCCAGGCCCTCAATGCCACGCGGCTGCGCGAGGGCCGCTGGCCCGAGGCCGGCCCGGCGCTGGAGGCCGTGGTGAGCGAGAGCTTTGCGCGGGCCCGCGGCCTGCGCCCGGGCGCGCGCGTGCACGCCGTGCTCAACGGCCGGCTGCTGGCGGTGCAGGTGGTGGGCCTGGCGATCTCGCCCGAGTACGTGTTCGCGGGCAGCGGCGGCGCGCCCGACGAGCGCAGCTTCGGCATCTGGTGGGTGGACGCGCGCCGCCTGGCCGAGCTGCTCGACCTGCGCGGCGCCTTCAACCAGGCGGTGCTGCGGCTGGCGCCGGGCGCCAGCGAGCCCGCCGTGGTGGCCGCGCTCGACCGCCTGCTCGAGCCCTATGGCTCGCTGGGTGCGGTGCTGCGGCGCGACCAGCTCTCCGCGCGCGTGGTCGACGACGAGCTTGACCAGTTGCGCGTGATGGGCACGGTGCTGCCGGCGATCTTCCTTGCGGTGGCCATGTTCATCCTCAACGGCGTGCTGGCACGCCAGGTCGCCACGCAGCGCGCGCAGATCGCTTCGCTCAAGGCCCTGGGCTATGGCGACGGCACGATCGCGGCGCACTACGTCGGCATGGCGCTGCTGGTGGCCGGGCTGGGCGTGGTCGCGGGGCTGGCGCTCAGCGGGCTGATCGGGCGCGCCATGCTGGGCCTGTACGAGCCGGTGTTCCGCTTCGACGCGCTGGCCTATCGCACGTCCGCGCCGCTGGTGGGCGTGGCGGTGGCGGTCGCCGCCGCGGCCGCCGCGCTGGGCGCGTGGACCGCGATCCGCGCCGTGGTGCGGCTGCGCCCGGCCCAGGCCATGCAGCCGCCCGCGCCGCCCGCCTACCGGCGCACGCTGGCCGAGCGCCTGGCCCCGGGTGCGCGGGTGCGCGCCCGCGCGCTCATGGTGCTGCGCGATGTGGAGAACCGCCCCTGGCGCAGCGCCTTCACGGTGGCCGGCGTGGCCATGGCCATGGCCCTGCAGATCGCAGGCGCGTTCTGGCTCGACGCCATCGCCCACATCGAAGACGTGCAGTTCCGCCAGGTGCAGCCCGGCAACGTGGTGCTGCATTTCCAGCCCCACGCCGCGCCCGCGGTGGCGGCCGAGCTGCGCCGCCTGCCAGGCGTGCTGATGGCCGAGGCCTACCGCAGCGAGCCGGTGCGGGTGCTGCGCGGCGCACGCTCGCGCGAGGTCGCGCTCACCGGACTGCCGCCGCACGCGCCGCTGCTGCCGGTGGTCGACGCGCGCCGGGGCCCGGTGGCGCTGCCCGACGAGGGCATCGTGCTGTCGCAGCTGCTCGCGCGCGACATCGGCGCACAGACGGGCGACCGCGTCACCGTGGCGTTTCGCCTCGGCCACCGCGAACAGGTGGAGCTGCCGGTGGTGGCCGTGGTGCACACGCTGATGGGCCAGCAGGCCTGGATGTCGCTGGCCGCGCTGCACCGCGCCGCGCGCGACGGCGCCGGCCTGTCCGACGCCGCGCTGCTGGTCGACGACAGCGCGCTGCCCGCGTTCTGGGCCGCGATCAAGGCCACGCCGGGCGTGTCCGCGGTGTTCGACAAGCGCTCGGTGCAGCGCGCCTTCGACGAACGCACCTCCTACAACATGGGCGCGTTCAGCGCCATCCTCACGCTGTTCGCGGTGGCCATGGCCGTGGGCATCACCTACAACGCCGCGCGCATCGCGCTGTCCGAACGCGCCTGGGACCTGGCCAGCCTGCGCGTGCTGGGCATGACGCGCGGCGAGGTCTCGGTGCTGCTGCTGGGCCAGCTCGCGTTCGAGCTGCTGCTGGCGCTGCCGCTGGGCCTGCTCGCGGGCCGCGGCCTGGCCGCGCTGCTGATGCGGCTCATGTCCTCCGACAACATCGAATTCCCCGTCGTCATCGCGCCCGCCACCTACGCCTGGGCCGCGATCATCGTGCTGGCCGCGGGCGCGGCCAGCGCCCTGCTGGTGCGCCGCCGGGTCGACCGCTTCGACCTCGTGGCCGTTCTCAAGGTGCGCGAATGAACGCTTCTGCCTCTCCCAGCTCCCCCACCTCCCCTGCTTTCCCGTGGCGGCGCTGGCTGCCGATCGGCGCCGCCGCGCTGGCCCTCGCCGCCCTGCTGGCCTGGGCCCTGCGGCCCGCGCCGCTGCCGGTGCAGACCGCCGCCGTGCAGCGCGGCCCGTTCGAGCAGACGATCGAAGAAGACGGCGTGCTGCGGCTGCAGCAGCGCTACACGCTGGCCTCGCCCACGGCCGGTGAACTGCAGCGCCCCGGCCTGCGCGTGGGCGACAGCGTGGCCGCGGACGAGGCGGTGCTGGTGCTGCGCCCCGCGTCCCCGGGCCTGATCGACGCGCGCACCCGCGCCGTGCTGCAGCAGCGCCTGGGCAGCGCACAGGCCGCGCTGGCCGCGGCCGACGCCCAGGTGGCGCGCCAGGAAGTGGCGCTGGCCCAGGCCCGGCTCGATGTGCAGCGCCAGGCGGCGCTGGCCGATGCGCGCTTCGTCTCGCCGGCCGCGCGCGAGCAGGCCGAGCTCGCGCAGCGCCAGGCCCAGCAGGCGGTGGCCGCGGCGCAGGCCGAGCGCCGCGTGGCCGCGTTCGCGCGCAGCGAGGCCCAGGCCGCGCTCTCGCTGGCCGATGGCGGCCGCGTCGACAGCGGCCTGTGGACGCTGCGCAGCCCGGTCGCCGGGCGCGTGATCGCGCTGCACCGCGACAGCGAAGGCCCGGTGAGCGCGGGCCAGCCGCTGCTCGACATCGGCGACACCGAGCGCCTGGAGGCCGTGGTGGACCTGCTCTCGGGCGACGCCGCGCGCGTGCCCGAGGGCGCGCCCGTGACGCTGCAGATCGGCGCCGGTCTGCCCACCCTGCGCGCCCACGTGGCGCGCGTGGAGCCCGTGGCCTTCACCAAGGTCTCGGCGCTGGGCATCGAGGAGCAGCGCGTGAACCTGCGCATCGCGCTCGACGAGCCCTGGCCGGAACGCCGCGCGCTCGGTGACGGCTACCGCGTGGACGCGCGCATCGTCACGCTCGCGCTGCGCGACGCGCTGCTCGTGCCCACGGCCGCCCTGCTGCGCGAGAACGGCCGCTGGCGCGTGTTCGTGGTCGATGGCGCCTCGCGCGCGCGCCTGCGCCCGGTCACGCCAGGCGCGCGCGGTCCCGAGCACACGGTGGTCGAAAGCGGTCTGCAGCCCGGCGAACGCGTGGTGCTGTACCCGGGCAACGGGGTGGTCGAGGGCCAGCGGGTGGTGGAACGCTGAGCGCGGGCCGCGCCCCCCGCGCAGGCTCCGGCGCTACAGCGTGGCCCGGATCTGTTCCACCAGCGCCTGCGCCGGCGGCGTGAGCCCGCGGCCGCGCCGGGTGACGATGCAGATGTCGCGCGACACGCGCGGCGCCGACAGCGGCCGCACCGCGAGCGCGCCCGCGGGCGCGGTGCGCGCATAGGCCGCCGGCATGATGGCCGCGGCCAGGCCGGCACGCGCCATCCACAAGGCGGTCGAGAGGAAGCTCACCTCGTGCACCACGCGCAAGCGCACGCCCGCGCGCGCGGCGCTGGCATCGATCAGCGGCCGCACGCCGTAGCCGGGCCGCACGGTGATCAGCGCCTGCTCGGCCAGATCGGCCCAGCGCAGCCGGCGCCGCGCGGCCAGCGGGTGCGTGGGGTGGCACACCAGCGCGAGGTGGTCGCGCACCAGGGTCTCGGTGTCCACATCGGCGCCGGCCTGCTCGGGCACGCCGATGCCGAAATCGGCCTGCGCGCCCACCACGCGGGCCACGAACTGGTCGGGCGCGCAATCGTCCACGGCCACGTGGATGCCCGGGTGGCGCTCTCGAAAGCGCAGCAGGGCCTCGGGCAGCAGCAGCTCGGCCAACGTGGGCGTGATGGCCAGCGCCACGCGGCCGCGGCGCAGCGCCGACAGCTCGCGCATGCCCGCGCCCAGGGTGTCGGCATCGCGCAGGATGCGCTCGGCCAGCACGATGGCCTCGTGCGCCGCCTGCGTGGGCTGCAGCGTGCGCGTGGTGCGCTCGAACAGGCGCGCGCCCAGCCCGTCTTCGAGCTGGCGCAGCGACAGGCTCACCGCCGACTGCGTGACCGCGAGCTGCTCGGCCGCGGCGCTCACCTTGCGCAGGTGGTACACGGCGGCGAAGGCGCGCAGCTGGCGCATGGTGGGCAGGAAGCGGGTGTCGGTATTCACGAGAAAAACTTGTCAATCGTTCGATAAGTTTCACTTTACGCATGAATGCGAAGCGGATGCAATGGGTGCTGCGATCGCCGAACAACACCAGGAGACAAGACCATGACCGCACCCACCCGGCGCCACGCGCTGCGCGCCACCCTGGCCGCCGCGGCGCTGCTCGCGCTGCACGGCACCGCCGCCGCCCAGGAACCGGCCTGGCCGACCAAGCCGATCCGCGTGATCGTCACCTTCCCGCCAGGCGGCAGTTCGGACGCCATCGTGCGCGCCATCGGCCCGCACGTGAGCGCCAAGCTCGGCCAGCCCCTGGTGATCGAGAACCGTCCCGGCGCGGGCGGCAACATCGGCCTGGCCGCCGTGGCCAAGGCCGAACCCGACGGCCACACCCTGGGCCTGGGCGCCGCGGGCGGCCTGTCGGCCAACGTGAGCCTGTACCCGCAGATGCCCTACGACCCGGTGAAGGATTTCAAGCCGGTCTCGCTGGTGGCCATGATCCCCTTCGTGCTGGTGGGCCATCCCTCGCTGGGCGCGCGCACCCAGGCCGAGCTGATCGCGCTGGCCAGGCGCGAGCCCGCCAAGGTGAGCCTGGGCCACGGCGGCAATGGCACGGCCATGCACCTCACGGCCTCGCTGTTCGAGCAGATGGCGGGCGTGAAGATCACGCAGATCGCCTACCGCGGATCGGGCCCGGCCGCGGTCGACGCGCTGGCCGGCCAGATCCCGCTCGCGGTGACCGACCTGCCCGCCGCGCTGCAGCACGTGCGCGCGGGCAAGCTGATCGCCTACTCGGTCACCAGCGCCAAACGCGTGCCGGCGCTGCCCGATGTGCCCACCGTGGCCGAGGCCGGACTGCCGGGCTACGAATCGGTGGGCTGGTTCGGCATCGTCGCGCCCGCGGCCACGCCCGACGCCATCGTGAACAAGCTCAACGCGGCCATCGTGGACGCGCTCAACGACCCGGCCATCCAGGCCAGCGTCCGCAACATCGGCGTGGAACCCGCGCCCTCCACCCCCAAGGCCTTCGGCGACTACATCCGAAGCGAAACCGTGAAGTGGGGCCAGGTGATCCGCAACGCCGGCATCAAGCTCGAATGAAACCCTCCGCCATGCACACCCCCGCTACCGATGCTTTCGACACCGACGTGCTCGTGGTGGGCGCCGGCCCCGTGGGCCTCACGCTCGCCATGGATCTCGCGGGCCGCGGCCTGCGCGTCACCGTGGCCGAGCTGCGCGCCTACCAGGAGCCGCCCAGCGTCAAGTGCAACCACGTCGCGGCGCGCACCATGGAGCGCTTTCGCCAGCTCGGCGTGGCCGACAAGCTGCGCCGCGCCGGCCTGCCCGACGAGCACCCCAACGACGTGGTGTTCCGCACCACGATGACGGGCCTGGAGCTCACGCGCATCCCCATCCCGAACCGGCTCGAGCGCTTCACCGACAACGGTGGCCCCGACACCTGGTGGCCCACGCCCGAGCCGCCGCACCGCATCAACCAGATCTACCTCGAGCCCATCCTGCTCGAGCACGCCGCGGCCCTGCCCGGCGTGACGCTGCTCAACCGCACGCGCATGGACGGTTTCGAGCAGGACGCGCAAGGCGTGAGCGCCACGCTGCAAGCGCTCGACGGCGGCGCGCCCCGGCGCGTGCGCGCGCGCTACCTGGTGGGCTGCGACGGCGGCTCCTCGGGCGTGCGCAAGGCGATCGGCGCGCAGTTCGAGGGCACGGCGGTGATCCAGCGCGTGCAGTCCACCCACATCCGCGCGCCCGGCCTGCTCGATCGCCTGCCCGGCGAGCGCGCCTGGTGCTACTACGCGGTGAACCCGCGCCGCTGCGGCACGGTGTTCGCCATCGACGGCCGCGAGACCTGGCTGGTGCACAACCACCTGCACCCGCACGAGACCGAGTTCGACGCGGTCGACCGCGACCAGAGCATCCGCCACATCCTGGGCGTGGGCGCCGATTTCGAGTACGAGGTGATCTCGCGCGAAGACTGGGTGGGCCGCCGCCTGGTGGCCAACCGCTTCCGCGACCGCCGCGTGTTCATTGCCGGCGACGCCGCACACCTGTGGGTGCCCTACGCGGGCTACGGCATGAACGCCGGCATTGCCGACGCGCTCAACCTGTCGTGGCTGCTGGCCGCGCAGGTGCAGGGCTGGGCCGACCCGGCCATGCTCGACGCCTACGAGGCCGAGCGCCAGCCCATCACCGAGCAGGTCTCGCGCTTCGCCATGGACCACGCGCAGAAGATGATCAAGGCGCGCAGCGCGGTGCCGCCCAACATCGAGGCCGACGACGCCGCGGGCGCGGCCGAGCGCGCGCGCATCGGCGACGAGGCCTACCGGCTCAACGTGCAGCAGTTCTGCTGCGCGGGCCTGAACTTCGGCTACTACTACAGCGGCTCGCCCATCATCGCGGGCGACGGTGAAGCGCCGCCGCCCTACTCCATGGGCGACTTCACGCCGTCCACCGTGCCGGGCTGCCGCGCGCCGCACTTCTGGCTGGCGGACGGCCGATCGCTCTACGACGCCTTCGGCCCCGGCTACACCTTGCTGGTCACCCGGCCCGGCGCCGACGCCGCGGCCCTCACCGAGGCCGCGGCCGCCGCGGGCGTGCCGCTGCGGGTGCTCGACGTGTCGGCCGAGGCCGCGCGCCCGGCCGAGTACCGCCACGCGCTGCTGCTGTGCCGGCCCGACCAGCACGTGGTCTGGCGCGGCCAGGCCGTGCCCGCCGACGTGGCCGCGCTGGTGCAGCGCTTGCGCGGCGCCGCACCGGGCAGCGCGTTCACCCCGGGCAACGCGGTCGAGGCCGAACGTTCAGTTTCCTGAACACGCGGGCCGCGCGCGCGCCGGCAAGTCCTTGATCTGAAAGACCCGGGCCCGCACGCGCGGCCCGGCACGGCACTTGCGCAGTCTGGGCAGAACCCTGCCCGGCCTGCCCATGTTCCTCACCCTCGCCGTCTTCGCCGCTGTGCTCTGTGCGCCCCTGATGTGGGCGCTGCTGCGCTGGCGCGCCGCGCTCGCCGGCCTGGCCTGGCTGCTGCCCGCCGCGCTGTTCGTGGTCTTCGCCACGCTATGGGCGCCGGTGCGCGACGCCGGCGCCGTGGTCGAGCTCTGGCCCTGGATCCCGAGCCTGGGCATTTCGCTCGCGCTGCGCGCCGACGGCCTGTCGCTGCTGTTCGCGCTGCTGATCACCGGCATCGGCACGTTCATCTTCCTGTACGCCGCGCGCTACCTGCACGGCCACGCCGACCTCGCGCGCTTCTTCGCGCGGCTCACGCTGTTCATGGGCGCCATGCTGGGTGCGGTGCTGGCCGACGACCTGATCGCGCTGCTGGTGTTCTGGGAGCTCACCAGCCTCGCGTCCTTCCTGCTGATCGGCTTCACGCCCGAGCAGGCGGCCTCGCGCCGCTCGGCCCAGCAGGGCCTGCTGATCACCGTGGGCGGCGGGCTCGCGCTGCTCGCGGGCGTGGTGCTGCTGGGCCAGGCCACGGGCACGCTGCGCGTGTCCGAGCTGCTGGCCATGGGCAGCCTGGCCGAACTGCCCGCCGCGCCCTGGATCATCGTTCTGGTGGCGCTGGGCGCGTTCGCCAAGTCGGCCCAGGTGCCGCTGCACGCCTGGCTGCCCAACGCCATGGTCGCGCCCACGCCGGTGTCGGCCTTCCTGCACTCGGCCACCATGGTCAAGCTCGGCGTGTACCTGCTCGCGCGGCTCAACCCGGCCTTCGGCGAACACGCCCTGTGGACCGGCCTGCTGCTCACCGCGGGCCTGGCCACCATGCTCACCGGCGCGCTGCTCTCGCTGCGCGAGACCGACCTCAAGCGCGTGCTCGCCTACTCCACCGTGGTGTCGCTGGGCACGCTGGTCACGCTGATCGCCCTGCCGCACCCGCTGGCCGCGTCCGCGCTGGTGGCCTTCCTCATCGTGCACGCGCTCTACAAGGCCTGCCTGTTCATGGTGGCCGGCATCGTCGACCACGAGGCCGGCACGCGCGACAGCACGCAGCTGCGCGGCCTGGCGCGACGCATGCCGCTGACCGCGGGCATCGCGCTGCTCGCGGGCCTGTCCATGGCGGGCCTGCCGCCCTTCGTGGGCTTCGTGGCCAAGGAACTGGTGTACGAGGCCCAGCTCACCGCCACCGCTTCGTGGCTGCCGGTGGCCATCGCCATCGCGGCCAACGCGGTGATGGTGGCCGTGGCCGGCGTGGTCACGGTGCGCACCTTCTGGGGCCCGCTGCGGCCCACGCCGCAGACGCCGCACGACCCGCCGCTGGCGCTGTGGCTGGGCCCCGCGCTGCTGGCCGCGCTCGGCCTGGTGCTCGGCCTGGCCCCGGGCCTGGCGGGCGCGCTGGTGGCCAGCGCCGCCAGCGCGGTGGCCGGCCACGCCACCGGCGCCACGCTGTCGCTGTGGCACGGGCTCACGCCCATGCTTGCGCTGAGCGCGTTGACCTTCGCACTGGGCCTGGCGATCCTGCGCGGCTGGGACCGGCTGCACCGCGTGCTGGTGGCGCGCGAGGCGATCCGCCGCCACGGGCCCGACGCCGCCTACGACCGCGCCATGAACGGCCTTGCGCGCCTGGCCACCTGGCAGACGCAGCGCATCCAGAGCGGCAGCCTGCGCCGCTACGTGGGGGCCACGCTCGCGGTGGTGGGCCTGGCCCTGGGCGCCACGCTGTTCACGCAGGGCGCGCTGGCCTGGCCGTCGCTGGCCGGCGCGGCCTCGCTGCACGCGCTGCTGCCCGCGCTGCTGGTGCTGGCCGCGCTGGCGGTGGTGCGCGCCGAGGGCTTCGTGCGCGGCATCGTGGCCGCGGGCATGGTGGGCTTCGGGCTGGCGCTGGTGTTCCTGTTCCACGGCGCGCCCGACCTCGCCTTCACCCAGTTCTCGGTCGAGGCCGTGGCCATCGTGGTGCTGCTCGCGGTGGTGGCGCGCATGCCCTTTGCCACGCCCGACCGGCGCCCGGCCGGCCAGCGCCGCCGCGACGCGCTGATTGCGATCGGCTTCGCCGCGGTGGCCACGCTGGTGCTGCTGTCGGTGCTGGCCACGCCCTTCGACGCGCGCCTGTCCGACTTCTTCCGCGCCGCGAGCGTGCCCGAGGCCCACGGCCGCAACCTGGTGAACGTGATCATCGTGGACTTCCGCGCGCTCGACACGCTGGGCGAGATCACGGTGCTCGCGCTCGCGGCGCTGGCCGCGGCCGCGGTGCTCGCGGGCACGCGCCGCCGCACCACCGACCGCCCGGAGGACACCGAATGAACTCGCCCATCCTGGCCGTGGCCGGCCGCGTGCTGCTGCCGCTGGCCCTGCTGTTCTCGCTCTACCTGCTCTGGCGCGGCCACAACGAGCCCGGCGGCGGCTTCGTGGGCGGCCTGGTGGCCGCGGCGGGCTTCACGGTGCACGCGCTGCCGCGCGGGCGCGAGGCACTGCTGCGCGCGCTGCGCTGGCCGCCCACCGGCATTGCCGCCGCGGGCCTGGTGCTCGCGCTGCTCTCGGGCCTGCCCGGGCTGCTGGGTGACAGCGCCTTCCTCACGCACCAGTGGCACTTCTGGCCCAACGGCTTCGGCCTAGGCACCACGCTGCTGTTCGACATCGGCGTGTACCTCGCGGTGCTCGGCGCGGTCTGTGCCTTCGTGGGCTTCTACCTCGGCGACGACGCCGCCCCCTGACCATGGAAACCCTCTACGCCCTGGCCTTCGGCGTGCTGCTGGCGGCCGCGCTCTACCTGCTGATGTCGCGCCACCTGCTGCGCATGGTGCTGGGCCTGCTGCTGCTGGGCAACGCGGTGAACCTGGCCATCTTCGTGGCGGGCCGCCTGGGTTCGGCCGTGCCGCCGCTGGTGCCCGAAGGCGCGAGCGGCCTGGCCGTCAGCGCCAACCCGCTGCCGCAGGCGCTGATCCTCACGGCCATCGTCATCTCGTTCTCGCTCGTGGCCTTCACCGTGGTGCTGTTCGAGCGCGCCCACCACGCGCTCGGCACCACCGACCCCGACGCCATGCGCGAGGCCGAGCCCGCCCAGGGGGGGACAGCATGACGCCGTTGTCGCCGCACCTGCTGCTCACGCTGCCCGTGGCCGTGCCGCTGGCCACGCTCGCGCTGTGCGCGCTGCTGCACAGCCGGCCGCGTGCGCAGCGCGCGGTGAGCCTGATGGGCAGCGCGGGCCTGCTGCTCGCGAGCCTGCTGCTGCTGGGCGCCGTGTTCGACGGCGCGGTGATCGCCACCCAGTTCGGCGACTGGGCCGCGCCCTTCGGCATCAGCTTCGCAGCCGACCTGCTGAGCGCGGCCATGGTGGTCATCACCGGGCTGATGGCGGTGGCGGTGTCGGTCTACGCGCTGGCCGACGGCGCGCGCGAACGCGAGCGCGCGGGTTTTCATGCGCTCTACCACGGCCTGCTGCTGGGCGTCACGGGCGCCTTCCTCACGGGCGACCTGTTCAACCTCTACGTGTGGTTCGAGATCATGCTGATCGCCTCGTTCGGCCTGCTGGTGCAGGGCGGCACGCGCGCGCAGCTCGACGCGGGCGTGAAGTACGTGGTGCTCAACCTGCTGGTGACCACGCTGTTCCTGCTCGGCGTGGGCCTGCTCTACGGCCTCACGGGCACGCTCAACATGGCCGACCTCGCGCGCAGCCTGCCGCAGGTGCAGAACCAGGGCCTGGTGGCCACGCTGGCGGTGCTGTTCCTGCTGGCCTTCGGCGCCAAGGCCGCGGTGTTCCCGCTGTTCTTCTGGCTGCCCGCGGCGTACCACACGGCGAGCGCACCGGTGGTGGCGATCTTCGCGGCGCTGCTCACCAAGGTCGGCGTGTACGCGCTGCTGCGCTGCTTCACCCTGGTGTTCGCGGGCGTGCATGGCCTGATCGGCCCGGTGGTGGGCGTGCTGGCCGCGCTCACCATGGTCACGGGCGTGCTGGGCGCGGCCGCGCACTATGACGTGCGGCGCATCCTGTCGTTCCATATCGTGAGCCAGATCGGCTACATGCTCGTGGGCCTGGCCGTGGCCACGCCGCTGGCCATCGCGGGCGCGGTGCTCTACGTGCTGCACCACATCGTGGTCAAGGCCAACCTGTTCCTGATCGCGGGCGTGCTGCGCGTGGCCGGTGGCTCCCACGACCTCAAGCGCATCGGCGGCCTGCACCGCAGCGCGCCACTGCTCGCGCTGCTGTTCGTGGTGCCCGCGCTCTCGCTCGCGGGCCTGCCGCCGCTGTCGGGCTTCTGGGCCAAGTTCGTGGTGATCCGCTCGAGCCTGGAGGCCGGGCACGTGGCACTGGCGGTGACCGCGCTGGCGGTGGGCGCGCTCACGCTGTATTCGATGCTCAAGATCTGGAACGAGGCCTTCTGGAAGGCGCCCACGACGCTCTCGCAGCAGGCCGCCGCCGCTTGGCACGCCCGCGGCCGCGAGCGCGTGCTGCTGCTCGCGCCGGTGGCGGCGCTGGCCGGGATCACGCTCACCATCGGCCTGTGGAGCGAGCCCTTCGTGGACTTCGCGCTGCGCTCGGCCGACCAGTTGCTGGGCCACGAGGCCTACACGCAGGCGGTGCTCGGGAACGCGGCGCCCGTGACCGCCCCACCTGCGCCGCCTGAGGAGCTGCTGCCATGAGACCCCTGCTTGGACGCGCGCGCGCCTGGTGCGTGCTGGCCGCCCTGTTCGCGCGCGAGCTGCTGTTCTCGGTGCGCGACGTGGTGCAGGCGGTGCTGCGGCCGCAGCGGGTGCAGCGCAGCGGCATCGTGGCCGTGCCGCTGTCGCTGCAGAGCGAGTTCGGCGTGGCCTTGCTGGCCAACCTGGTCACGCTCACGCCCGGCACCACCAGCCTGCACGTGTGCCCGCGCCGGCGCGTGCTCTACGTGCACGCCCTGCACCTGGGCGAGGACACGGTGGCCCAGATCCAGCGCGGCTTCGAGCGGCGCGTGAAGGAGTGCGTGGAATGAACGACACCCTGTTGCAGGCGGTGATCGCCCTGAGCGCGCTGCTGCTGGCCGCAGCCGCGCTGGCGGCGGGCGTGCGCATCGTGCGCGGCCCGGCCGCGGCCGACCGCGTGATCGCGCTCGACATGCTGGGCCTGCTCGGCGTGGCCGCCGCGGGCCTGGCCGCGCTGGTGTCCGACGCGCCGGCCTTCGTGGACGTGGCGCTCGGCGTGGCGCTGGTGGGCTTCCTGGCCACGGTGGCATTTGCGGGCTTCATCGCGCGCGGCCGGCTGGCCGAGGGGCCGCAGCAGGCGCCCGGAGACATGCCATGAATGCGCTGGTCGAAACCCTGGGCGCGCTGCTGCTGCTGGCCGGCGCGCTGCTGTGCCTGCTGGCCGCCGTGGGCGTGTTGCGCCTGCCCGATTTTTTCCTGCGCACGCACGCCGCCACCAAGGCCGGCGTGGCCGGCAGCGGCCTGGTGCTGCTGGGCGTGGCCGCGCTGCTGGGCGAGCCCGGCGTGTTGCTCAAGGCCGCGCTGGCGGTGCTGTTCCTGCTGCTCACCACGCCGGTGGCGGGCCACCTGATCGGCCGTGCGGGCTACGTGAGCGGCGTGCCGCTGTGGCGCGGCACGCACGAGGACGCGCTGGCCGGTGTGCTGCCGCGCGCCGGCGAGCCGGACGCCGAAGCGCATGGGGATGGCCACGCGGACGGCCCGCCGGTGCGGCGCGTGGTGCTCGCGCTCGCGCACGGCCCCTTCATCGACGCCGCGATCGCGCAGGCGGTGCTGCTGGCGCAGCGGCACGGCGCCGAGCTGCACGGTGTGGCCGTGATCGATGTGCCGCGGCTGCAGAACGTGGGCCCGGTGCCGATCGGCGCCGGCTGGCACGCGCAGCGCATGCGCGAGCACCGCATCGCCCAGGCGCGCCGCGCGGCGGCCGACGTGCTGCAGCGCTTCGAGGCCGCGGCGCGCGCCAGCGGGCTGCGCTGGAGCGCCCGCCTCGACGAGGGCGCGCCGCGCGCGCTGCTGCGCGAGCACTGCGACGCCCACACCCAGCTCGTGCTGGCGGCAGGGGCCTGGTTCGACCAGGGCGTGCTCGGCCTGCGCGTGGACGTGGCGCAGCGCCTGGACCTCGCGCTGCCACGGCCCTTGCGGGTGCTGGGCTGAGCCGTAGGGCCACGGCGTCTACGATCGGGGCATGCCCCGACATGCCCTGATGCGCTGGCTGCAACGCCTGCCCATGACCGCCCGCCTGCCCCTGGCGCTGGTGGCGGTGGTGCTCGTGACGGCGCTGGGCACCACGCAGATCGCGCTGCAGGGCCTGCTCAACCAGGTCGAGGCGCAGATCGGGCGCACCGGGCAGGTCTACCTCGACGGCATGGCCGCGGGCCTGCTGCCGCCGGTGATGCGCGCAGACACCGAAGGCATGCGGCGCGCGCTCGACGAATCGCTGCGCATGCACCAGGGCCTGGTGGACCGCCACCTGTTCCTGCTCGACGCGCAGGGCCGCATCCTGGCCCGCGCCGACCGCGCCGGCCTGCCCGACGCGCCGCTGCCCGCCGAGGTGGTTCAGCGGCCGCGGGGCGCGCGCATCGACACCGCCGACAGCAGCTACTGGGTGTGGCGGCCGCTGGCCGACGAGCGACTGGCTCGCGACGGCCAGCCCGGCGCGCTGACCGTGGTGGCCAACCTCGACCTCACCGACTACGTGGCCGAGCGGCGCGCGCTGTGGTGGCGCGTGGCCGCGTTCAACCTCGCCATCGGCCTGGGCTGCGCCGGCCTGGGCCTGTGGGTGCTGCGCCGGCTGCAGCGCCCGCTGGACCTGCTCACGCGCCACCTGCAGCAGGCCGGCGAGGCCGGCCCCGCGCCGGTGCCGGCCGACCAGGTGCCCGCGGGTGACGGCGAAACCGCGCGGCTGCTGCGCGCCTACAACCGCATGGCCCTGGCCGCGCGCGAGCGCGAGGCACTGATCGCGCGCATGGCCGAGCAGGAACGCGAGGCCGTGCTCGGCCGCCTCGCGGCCACGCTCGCGCACGAGGTGCGCAACCCGCTCGCGGGCGTGATCACCGCGGTGGACACGCTGCGCAAGTTCGGCGACCGGCCCGACACCCGCGAAGAAGCGCTCGATTTCATGGAGCGCGGACTGCGCGTGCTCGGCGGCGTGGTCGACGCCACGCTGGCCACGCACCGCCCCGCGAGCGAGCCGCGCGCCTTCGGTCCGCAGGACCTGAGCGACCTGCAGCGCCTGCTGCAGCCGCACGCGCAGCGCGCCGGCGTGGTGCTGGAGATCGACGGCGCGCTCGCGCACGAGCTGCCGCTGGCCGGCGGCGAGGTGCGCCAGGTGCTGCTCAACCTCATGCTCAACGCCATCGAGGCCTCGGCGCCCGGCAGCCGCGTGAGCCTGCACTGCGAGCCGCTGCCCGACCGGCTGCTGCTGCGCGTGACCGACGAGGGCCCGGGCCTGCCCGCGCCACTGGCCGACAGCCTGGAGCGCGGGCAGCCGCCCGAGCAGGCCGCGGGCCTGGGCGTGGCCGTGGTGGTGCGGCTGGTGCAGCGCCTGCGCGGCCGCGTGGCCGTGGATGCACACTCGGGCCGCGGCACGCACATCCGGCTCGAACTGCCCTTCGACGACGGCCCCGCCGCCGACACCGACCGCCCATGACCCCCACCGACGCCCCCCTCCACGTGCTGCTGATCGAGGACGACGCCGTGCTCGGCGGCGCGCTCGCGCAGCGCCTGCGGCTCGAAGGCTTTCGCGTCGAGCACGCGGTGAACGCCGCGCAGGCCCTGGCCGCGCTGCGCCAGGCCCGACCCGATTTCGTGCTCAGCGACATCCGCCTGCCCGACGGCTCGGGTGAAGACCTGTACCGGCGCGCGCTGCCCCACCTGGGCGACACGCCCATCGTGTTCGCCACCGCCTTCGCCGAGGTGGGCCAGGCGGTGCGCCTGATGCGCGCTGGCGCCGACGACTACCTGACCAAGCCCTTCGACGTCGAACGCCTGGTGCAGCGCATCCGCGAGCTGGTGCCCGCGCGGCGCGAGCCCGGTGCGGCCACCCAGGGCTTCGGCCTGTCGCCGGCCACCGCGCGGCTCGCGGCCGATCTCGATCGCCTGGCCGGCCGCGACGTGCCCGTGCTGCTGCGCGGCGAGACCGGCGTGGGCAAGGAGGTGGCGGCGCGCGTGCTGCACGAGCGCTCGGCGCGCGCCGCCGAGCCCTTCGTGGCCGTGAACTGCGCCGCGGTGCCGCGCGAGCTCATGGAAAGCCAGTTCTTCGGCCACGAACGCGGCGCCTTCACGGGCGCCACGGGCGCGCACGCGGGCTGGTTCGAAGAGGCCGGCGCGGGCACGCTGTTCCTCGACGAGATCGGCGAGCTCGATCCGCGGTTGCAGGCCGCGCTGCTGCGCGTGCTGCAGGACGGCGCCTTTCGCCGGCTCGGCGGCCGCCAGGACCTGCACTTTCGCGGCCGCCTCGTGGCCGCCACCAACGCCGACCTCGGTGCGCGCATCGCGGCGCGCGAATTCCGCGAAGACCTGTACTACCGGCTCGCGGTGGTCGAGCTCTGGGTACCGCCGCTGCGCGAGCGGCCGGCCGAGGTGCTGGCGCTCGCGCAGGGCTTTGCGCAGCAGGCCGCGCAGCGCCAGGGCCTGGCCGCGCCCGCGCTGGCCGCCGAGGCCCAGGCCGCGCTGCTGGCCCACGACTGGCCGGGCAATGTGCGCGAGCTGCGCAACCGCGTCGAACGCGCGCTGGCGCTGGCCGAGGGCGACACCCTGGGCAGCGCCGACCTGTTCCCCGAACGCGCGCTCGACGAGCCCGCCGGCGCGCCCGCCACGCTGGCCAGCGCGCGCGAGCAGGCCGAGCTGGCGCAGATCGAGCGCGCGCTCGAACTCTCGGGCGGACGGCTGGCCGAGGCCGCGCAGCGCCTGGGCGTGTCGCGCACCACGCTCTGGAAGCGCCGCAAGAAGCTGCTCGGCGAGGGGGCGCGGCAGTCAGGTTGAAGTCAGATGAAGACATCTGAAAGCAGGTTCAAGGCACTTGCAGGGCACATGCCGGGCATTTGAAGGGGCTTGGCCCATCGCCGCTTAGACTCGGGGGATGCCCTTTTCCCTCTTTCTGTTGCTGTTGCTCCCCTTCGTGGGTTGCGGCGTGGCGGCCCTGCTGCCCACGAACGCGCGCAACCTCGAGTCCCTGTGGGCCGCGCTGGTGGCCCTCGGGGTGGCCGTTCCCCTCGCCCTGCTCTATCCCGAGATACGCGACGGCGCCGTGCTGACCGAGCGCCTGGCCTGGCTGCCCTCGCTGGGCATGGACCTGGTCGTGCGCATCGACGGCTTCGCCTGGATGTTCGCGATGCTGGTCAGCGCCATGGGCCTGCTGGTGATCGTGTACGCGCGCTACTACCTCTCGCCCGACGACCCGGCCGCGCGCTTCTATTCGCTGCTGCTGGGCTTCATGGGCGCCATGCTGGGCGTGGTGCTCTCGGGCAACCTGGTGCAGCTGGTGGTGTTCTGGGAGCTCACCAGCGTGTTCTCGTTCCTGCTGATCGGCTACTGGACGCACCGCAAGGACGCGCGCCGCGGCGCGCGCATGGCCTTCACCGTCACCGCCACCGGCGGGCTGTGCCTGCTGGCCGGTGTGCTGCTGCTGGGCCACATCGTGGGCAGCCTGGAGCTCGACGCCGTGCTCAAGGCCGGCGCGGCGGTGCGCGAGCACGCGCTGTACACCCCCGCGCTGCTGCTCATCCTGCTGGGCGCGCTGAGCAAGAGCGCGCAGTTCCCGTTCCACTTCTGGCTGCCGCATGCGATGGCCGCGCCCACGCCGGTGTCGGCCTACCTGCACTCGGCCACCATGGTGAAGGCCGGCGTGTTCCTGCTGGCGCGGCTGTGGCCGGTGCTCGCGGGCACGCCCGAGTGGTTCTGGATCGTGGGCGGCGCGGGCCTGGCCACGCTGCTGCTCGGTGCGTACGCGGCCATGTTCCAGAACGACCTCAAGGGCCTGCTCGCGTACTCCACCATCAGCCACCTGGGCCTGATCACGCTGCTGCTGGGCCTGAACAGCCCGCTGGCCGCGGTGGCCGCGGTCTTCCACATGATGAACCACGCGACCTTCAAGGCCTCGCTCTTCATGTCGGTGGGCATCATCGACCACGAGACCGGCACGCGCGACATGCGCCGCCTCGACGGCCTGTACCGCAGCATGCCCATCACCGGCACGCTGGCCATCGTGGCCTGCGCGGCCATGGCGGGCGTGCCGCTGCTCAATGGCTTCCTGTCCAAGGAGATGTTCTTCGCCGAGACCGTGTTCGTGAGCGCGAGCCCGCTGATCGAACACGGCCTGCCGCTGCTGGCCACGCTCGCGGGCCTGTTCGCGGTGGTCTATTCGCTGCGCTTCGGGCACGACGTGTTCTTCGGCGCCCCGCCCGACTGCCCGCGCCAGCCCCACGAGCCCGTGCACTGGATGCGCGTGCCCGTGGAGCTGCTGGTGCTGGCCTGCGTGGTGGTGGGCACGCTGCCGGCCTGGTCCATCGGGCCGCTGCTGGCCACCGCGGCCACGCCCGTGGTGGGCGGCGACCTGCCCGCCTACAGCCTGGCGGTCTGGCACGGTTTCAACACGCCGCTGGTGATGAGCCTGATCGCCACCGCGGGTGGCCTGCTGGTGTACCTGCTGTTCGGGCAGCGCTTCAAAAACCGCGACAGCAGCCGCGCGCCCGGCCTGTTCGGGCTCGATGGCAAGCGCGTGTTCGAGGGCCTCATCGCCCTGCTGTCGGACGGTGCGCGCCGCGGCGTGCGCTGGCTCGGCACGCGGCGGCTGCAGCCGCAGCTCGCGGCCATGATCGTGATCGCCGGCCTCGCGGGCCTGGGCTCGGCGCTGATCGTGCCGCTGGCCTGGGGCGACCGTCCGCGCGTGCCGCTGGCGCCCGAGTTCGTGCTGCTGTGGGTGATCGGCGGCGCCTGCGCGCTGGGCGCGGCGGTGCAGGCCAAGTTCCACCGGCTGGCCGCGCTGATCATGCTCGGCGTGGTGGGTCTGGCGGTGTGCATCACCTTCGCCTGGTTCTCGGCGCCCGATCTCGCGCTCACGCAGCTCGCGGTCGAGGTGGTGACCCTGGTGCTGTTCCTGCTCGGCCTGCGCTGGATGCCCAAGCGGCTCGAGGACGAGCCCGGCGCCATGGCGCGCACCTACTGGCGCCGCCGCCGCGACCTGCTGATCGCGGTGCTGATCGGCGTGGGCCTGGCCGCGCTGTCGTATGCGCTGCTCACGCGCAAAGCGCCGCTGTCGATCTCGCCCTTCTTCATCGAAAAGGCCCTGCCCGAGGGCGGCGGCACCAACATCGTCAACGTGATGCTGGTCGACTTCCGCGCCTTCGACACGCTGGGCGAGATCACGGTGCTGGGCATCGTGGGCATCACGGTGTACGCGCTGCTGCGGCGCTTTCGCCCGCCCATGGAGGTGATCGACCAGCCCGCGCAGCAGCGCGCGGTGCCCCAGAACGTGGAGAGCGACCTCGTCACGCGCGAAGACGGCGACACCCCGCAGCGCTACCTCGAGGTGCCCGCGGTGCTGGTGCGCCTGCTGCTGCCGGTGGCCGCGGTGTTCGCCTTCCACCTGTTCATGCGCGGCCACAACGAGCCCGGCGGCGGCTTCGTGGCCGGCCTGGTGGTGGCCATCGCCTTCATAGCGCAGTACATGGTGAGCGGCACGCGCTGGGTCGAAGACCGCATGCGCCTGCTGCCACCGCGCTGGATCGCCTACGGCATGGCCATCGCGCTGGCCACCGGCCTGGGCTCGCTGGCGCTGGGCTACCCCTTCCTCACCACGCACACGGCGCACGTCACCTGGCCGCTGGTGGGCGAGGTGCACCTGCCCACGGCCGCGCTGTTCGACGTGGGCGTGTTCGCGGTGGTGGTGGGATCGACGCTGCTGCTGCTCACGGCGATCGCGCACCAGTCGCTGCGCGCGCGCCGCCAGCAGGCGGCGCAGGAGGACGACGCCCAGGCGCCCGAACCGCCGGCCCTGCCCACCCCCACCGTGAAAGGAGCCGTCTGATGGAAGTCGTCGTTTCGATCGCCATCGGCGTCATGGCCGGCGCGGGCGTGTGGCTGGTGCTGCGCCCCCGCACCTTCCAGGTGCTGATCGGCCTGGCCCTGTTGTCCTACGCGGTCAACCTGTTCATCTTCAGCGTCGGCAGCCTGTCGGTCGACGCCGAGCCCATCGTGCGCGCCGGCGTGCCGGCCGACCTCACGAACTACACCGACCCACTGCCGCAGGCCCTGGTGCTCACCGCCATCGTGATCGGCTTCGCCACCACGGCCCTGTACCTGGTGGTGCTGCTGGCGCTGCGCGGCCTGTCGGGCGGCGACCACGTCGACGGTGTGGAGGAACGCTGATGATCCCCGCCACCGCACACCTCCTCGTGGCCCCGGTGCTGCTGCCCATGGGCACGGCCGCGCTCATGCTCATGCTGGGCGAGGGCAACCGCCGCCTGAAGGCGGTGATCAACACCGCGTCCACGCTGACCGGCCTGCTGCTGGCCGTGTGGCTGCTGCTGCGCGTGCAGGCCGACGGCACCGCCGCGCTCGGCGTGTACCTGCCCGGCAACTGGCCCGTGCCCTTCGGCATCGTGCTCGTGGCCGACCCCCTCGCCGTGTTCATGGCCGTGCTCGCGGGCGCCGTGGGCCTGGCCGCGCTGCTGTTCGCGCTCGCGCGCTGGCAGCACGCGGGCGTGTACTTCCACGTGCTGTTCCAGCTGCAGCTCATGGGCCTGTACGGCGCCTTCCTCACCGGCGACCTGTTCAACCTGTTCGTGTTCTTCGAGGTGCTGCTGGCCGCCAGCTACGGCCTGCTGCTGCACGGCGGCGGGCTGGCGCGGGTGCGCGCGGGCCTGCACTACATCTCGATCAACCTGCTGGCCTCGCTGCTGTTCCTGATCGGGGTGGCGGTGATCTACGGCGTCACGGGCACGCTGAACATGGCCGACATCGCGGCCAAGATCGCGCTGATCGCACCGGGCGACCGCGGCCTGCTGCACGCGGGCGCAGCCATCCTGGCGGTCGCCTTCCTGGCCAAGGCCGCGCTGTGGCCACTCAACTTCTGGCTGCCGCCCGCCTATGGCGCGGCCAGCGCGCCCTCGGCCGCGGTGTTCGCCATCCTCACCAAGGTGGGCGCGTACGCCATCCTGCGCCTGTGGACGCTGTGCTTCCCGGCCGACGCGGGCGGCGCGTCGGCGGGCTTCGGCGGCCCGGTGCTGGTCTGGGGCGGCCTGGCCACGCTGGCCTTCGGCGCCATCGGCATGCTGGCCTCGCAGCAGCTCGGGCGGCTCGCGGGCTACAGCGTGATCGCGTCCTCGGGCACGCTGATCGCGGCCATCGGCTTCGACGCGCCCGCGCTCACCAGCGGCGCGCTGTTCTACCTCGCGAGCTCCACGCTCGCGGGCTGTGCGCTGTTCCTGCTGGTCGAGCTGATCGAGCGCGCGCGCGAGGTCGAAGAAGGCCCCGAGGACCTCGACGATGGCAACTACGCGCTGCCGGCCTTCCTCGACGCCGAGCCGCCCAAGGGCATCAACCTCGACGACAACGAAGAGGCGCTGATCGGCCGCGCCATCCCCGCGGCGCTGGCCTTCCTGGGCGTGGCCTTCACGGTCTGCGCCATGGTGATCGCAGGCCTGCCGCCGCTCTCGGGCTTCGTGAGCAAGCTCAGCATGCTGCAGGCCCTGCTCGATCTGGGCAGCGCGCCGGCCTGGTGGCTGTTCACGCTGCTGATCGGCTCGGGCCTGTTCGCGGCCATCGCGCTCATGCGCGTGGGCGTGCGCCACTTCTGGACCGCGCAGGACCGGCCCGCGCCGCGCCTGCGCGTGGTCGAGACGCTGCCGATCGCGGCGCTGCTGGCCGCCGCGCTGCTGCTGGTGGCGCAGGCCGAGGCGGTGCTGGGCTACACCCGCGCCACCGCCGAGGTGCTGCACGCGCCGCGCCTGTACATCGACGCCGTGCTGGGCACGCGCACCGTGCCCAACCCGGTCAAAGGAGCGCAGCCATGAAGCGCCTGATCCCTTCGCCCTGGCTGTCCTTCGGCCTGTTCCTGGGCTGGCTCATGCTCAACCGCAGCACCAGCGCGGGTCAGCTGCTGCTGGGCCTGGTCGTGGCCATCGTGGCGCCGCTGCTGATGGCGCCGCTGCGGCCCACGCCCGGCCCGCTGAGCCGCTGGCTCACGCTGGCGCAACTGATCGCGCGCGTGGGCCGCGACGTGGTGGTGTCGGCGATCCAGGTCGCCGCGGGCGTGGTGCGCCTGCGCCGCGAGCCGCCGCGCGGCCGCTTTGTGGTGGTGCCGCTCGACCTGCGCGACACGCACGGCCTGGCCGCACTGGCCATGATCACCGCGGTGGTGCCGGGCACGGTGTGGACCGAGATCGCACCCGACAACGGCGCGCTGCTGCTGCACGTGTTCGACCTCGACGACGAAGCCGCCTTCATCGCCCATTTCAAGGCCGACTACGAGCGGCCGCTCCAGGAGATCTTCGGATGAGCCCTTTCCTCTCGATCGCGATCGGCGCGACGCTGGTGCTCTACCTCGTCGCCATGGGCATCGGCCTGATGCGCCTCTTCAAGGGCCCGAGCGCGCAGGACCGCGTGCTCGCGGTCGACTTCATGTACATCGTGGGCATGCTGGTCATGCTCGTGCTCGCCATCCGCTACGACAGCGAGATGTACTTCGAGGGCGCGCTGCTGATGGTGCTGTTCGGCTTCATCGGCTCGGTGGCCCTGGCCAAGTTCCTGCTGCGCGGCGAGGTGATCGAATGACGCTGCCGCCCTGGTCCGAAATCGCCGTGGGCCTGCTGCTGCTGGCCAGCGGAGTCGTGGTGCTGCTGGCCGCGCTGGGTCTGCGCCGACTGCCCGATTTCTTCTCGCGCATGCACGCGCCGGCGCTGGCGTCCACGCTGGGCGCGTGGATCGTCACGCTCGCATCCATCCTGCACTTCAGCACGCGCGGCCACGGGCTGTCGCTGCACGTGTGGCTGATCATCATCGTGCTGTCCATCACCGCGCCGGTGACCACCATCGTGCTCGCGCGCGCCGCGCTGTTTCGCCGCCGCCAGGCCGGCGATGCGCTGCCGCCGCCGCTGCGCGGGCCGCGCTGAGCGGGCCGCGTGTACAGTCCCAGCCCTTCGCAGCCCGCCAACGCCCCCATGGACCTCCCCGCCCACCAACTGAGCATGACCGTGCTCATGACGCCCGACATGGCCAACTTCTCGGGCAACGTGCACGGCGGCACCGTGCTCAAGCTGCTCGACCAGGTGGCGTACGCCTGCGCCAGCCGCTACGCCGGGCGCTACGTGGTCACGCTGTCGGTCGACCAGGTGATGTTCCGCCAGCCCATCCACGTGGGCGAGCTCGTGACCTTCCTCGCCTCGGTGAACCACACCGGCCGCAGCTCGATGGAGATCGGCATCAAGGTGGTGGCCGAGAACATCCGCACGCAGGTGGTGCGGCACGCCAACAGCTGCTTCTTCACCATGGTCGCGGTGGACGACGACGGCAAGCCCGTGGCCGTGCCGCCGCTGCGCCCCTTCACCCCCGACGAGCGCCGCCGCCACGACGCGGCCCTGGTGCGCAAGCAGCTGCGCCAGGACTACGCGGCGCGCACCGAGGCACTGCGGCAGGCGGGCTGAGGAAACCCCGGCCACGGCCCTGCGGGGAATGCTGGACACCGCCCGCGGGGAGCGCCCGCAGGGGGGCCGAACGCCCTCAACAAACGCTCACGGATCGCCGACAGTGACGGCAGCACCAGGCCACGCATGGCCCGGCCGCCGACCCACACGGAGGATCCGATGTTCAAGCGCACCGTTCGCCCCACCCACCGCCTGGCCCGCCGCCTGGCACTGCCGCCCCTGCTGGTCCTGCTCGCCCTGCCCGCCTGGGCCCAGAGCAGCGCCACCTTCACCGTCACCGCCACCGTGCTGCCCGCCTGCACCGTGATCGGCGGCGGCGCACTGGCCTTCGGCATCGTCACGCCCGGCAACCAGTCCGACGGCAGCGTGAACGTGACGGCCATCTGCACCGTGGGCACGCCCTACACCCTCTCGCTGAGCGCTGGCACCGGCACCGGCGCCACCATGACCCAGCGCCGCATGACCAGCGGCGCCGACACCCTGGTCTACGGCCTGTACCGCGACGCCGGCCGCACCCAGCCCTGGGGCGACGGCACGGGCGGCTCGTCGACCGTGGCGTCCACCGGCACCGGCCTGTCGCAGAGCTTCACGGTCTACGGCCGCGTGCCCTCGAGCGCCACGGCCACGGTGGGTGTCTACCTCGACACCATCACCGTCACCGCCACCTACTGAGGCCGGCCGTGCACGCCGCCTTCGTCGCCGCCCTCGCGGGGCTGCTGTTCGCCCAGAGCGCACAGGCCTTCCAGGTGCGCCCGGTGCGCGTCGACCTGGGCAGCCGCGCCGCCGCCACCCAGCTCATGGTGCACAACCCCACGCCGCGTCCGCTGCTGCTGCAGGCCGAGGTGTTCGACTGGTCGCAGCCTGCCGAGGCCGGCGACGAGCTGCGCCCCTCGACCGCGCTGATCGTGAACCCGCCCATCCTCGAGATCGCCCCGGGCGCCTCGCAGGTGGTGCGCGTGGGCCTGCGCGGCCCGGTGGAGGCCGGCGTGGAGCGCAGCTACCGCCTCTGGCTCACCCAGGTCGCCACGCCCGAACTGCTCGAAAGCGGCGTGCAGCTGCTCATGCGCGTGAGCCTGCCGGTCTTCGTCACGGGCGCCGGCACGCCCGGCCCGCAGCCGCACTGGAAGCTGGGCGAGAACGGCGTGGAGCTGCGCAACAGCGGCCTGCGCCACCTGCAGGTGCGCGCGCTCAAGCTCACCGCCTCCGACGGCCGCCAGGCCACGCTGGGCCCGTGTTACGCCCTGCCCGCCGGCCTGTGCCGCTGGGCGCTGCCCGCGGGCTGGACGCCGGGCGCGCTGCGCTGGGAAGCCGACAGCGATGCCGGCCCGCTGGCCGGGGCGCTCGATGCGCCGTCGCCGCTCTGAGGGCCTGTGGCGCCTGCTGCTGTGGCTTGCCCTGCTGGGGCCGGCCGCGGTGCACGCGCAGCCCGCGCCGCGCCTGATCGAGGTCTGGCTCAATGGCCAGCGCGTGGACACCTACGCGCCGCTGATGGAAGAGGCCGGCGCCTGGTACGCACCGCGGGCGGTGCTGCAGCAGTGGCGGCTGCGCCCGGTCGATGCGCCGCGCTGGATCGAGGGCGCCGCCCACCACCGGCTGGACGCCTGGAACCCGCTGTTCGACGTGGCCGCGCAGCGCCTGGTGCTCGACGCGCCGATCGCCGACTTCGAACCCCAGCGGCTGCAGATCGACGGCGCGCCGGCGACCCGCACGCCCATCGTGGAGCCGCTGCCCGGCGTGGCGCTCGACTACTCGAGCAACCTCGAGTCCGACCGCGGCGGCAGCCGCCACGCCACCCTGCTCGACGTGCGCGCCTTTGGCTGGAGCGCGGGCGGCCTGCTGCGCAGCAGCGGCGTGCTGCGCGGCGGCGCCGATCTGCAACACCTTCCACGCTGGCAGCGCCTGGACACCGCCTGGACCCACGCCGATCCCCAGGGCCTGCGCCGCACCACCGTGGGCGACAGCATCACCTGCGGCGGTGAACTCGCGCCCGCGCTGCGCTTTGCCGGCGTGCAGCACGGCACCGACTTCGCGCTGCGGCCCGACCTGATCACCCAGCCCCTGCCCGCGGTGCAAGGCAGCGCCCAGGTGCCCAGCGGCGTGGACCTGCTGGTCAACGGCCGCGCCGCGGGCACGGCCAGCGTGGGGCCGGGCCGCTACACGCTCGACGCCCTGCCCGGTGTGACCGGCGCGGGCGAAATCCGCGTGGTGCAGCGCGACGTGCTCGGCGTCGAGCAGGTGCAGACCGTGCCCTACTACGTGAGCCCGCGCCTGCTGCGCGAAGGCCTGTCCGATGGCTGCGCCGAGGCCGGCGTGCTGCGCCGCGGCTACGCCACCAGCGCCGACACCTACCGCGACGGCTTCGTCGCCGGCGCCTTGCGCCACGGCCTGCGCAACGACCTCACCCTGCTCGGGCGCGCCGAACTCGCGCGCCACGCGCGCACCGCAAGCGCCGGCCTGCACTGGGTGCCGGCGCGCCTGGGCGTGTTCAGCGCCCAGTTCGCCACCAGCGACACCGAAGGCCTGGGCCGCGGCCAGCGCAGCGTGCTCGGCTTCGAGCGCATCGGGCGGCGCGGCACGTTCAACCTCACGGCCGAGGCCAACGGCGCGCGCTTGCGGCTGCTCGACGGCAGCGCGCCGCCGCGCCGGCGCATCGGCCTGTTCGCGGGCACCTCGGTCGGCCAGACCACCTGGTCGGGCGGCGCCATCTGGCAGCGCGACGCCCTCGACCGCCCCGCCCGCGTGCTCACCGCCGGCGTGCAGCGCCGCCTGGGCGCGCAGTGGCACCTGGGCGCAAGCCTGTTCCGGCGCGAGGGCAGCACCAGTGTGGCCGTGCTGTTCACGCGCGCGCTCGACCCGCGCACCTCGGTGGCGGTGCGCGTGCAGGGCGGCGACCAGCCCGGCCTGACCGCGCAGGCGCAGCGCAACGAACCCACCACCGGTGGCCTGGGCTGGCGCGTGCAGGGCGGCAACGAAGCGCTGCGCGGCCTGGCCGGCCTGAGCTGGCTCGGCGAGGCCGGCCGGGTCGAGCTGCAGGCCGCGCGCTGGCGCGACGACCCGTCCACGCATTGGCGCGCCACCGCGCAGGGCGGTGTGCTGTGGTTCGGAGGGGCGCCCGTGGTCGGCCGGCCGCTGGGCGACACCGCGGCCGCGCGCGTGGAGCTCGACGGCCTGCCCGGCGTGGGCGTGCAGCTCAACCACCGCGACGTGGCCGTGACCGACGCCCGCGGCCACGCCTGGGTCTGGGGCCTGCTGCCCTGGCAGGACAACACCGTGGGCATCGCCGCCGACGTGCTGCCGCTGGACGTGGCCGTGACCGTGCCCACGCTCAACGTGCGCGCACCGGCCCAGACCGCGGTGCGCGTGCGCTTTCCGGCGCAGCGCACGCGCTCGGCGCTGCTGGTGGTGCTGCGGCCCGATGGCGCCTACGTGGCCGCCGGCTCGCGCGCCACGCGCCTGGGCGACGAAGGCTCGGCAGGCGCGCCCTTCGCCCACGGCGGTCAGGTCTGGATCGCCGACGCCGCGGCGCAGAACGTGCTGCGCATCGAAGGCCCGCAGGGCCTGTGCCACTTGAAGTTCACCCTGCCCGAGGACCTGCCCATGGCCACCCTCGGCCCGCTCACCTGCACCCCGGAGCTGCCCTCATGACCCCCGCGCTGCGCTGGCTCGCCCTGCCACTGCTCTGGCTGGCCCTGAACACGGGCGCACAGGCCCACACCTGCAGCGTCGCGGCCACGCCGCTGGCCTTCGGCGCCTACACCTCGCCGGGCGGCGCGCGCGTGGACAGCCAGGCCGGCGTCACCGTGACCTGCACCCCCACCTACCTGCTGCTCGCCTGCAGCGTGAGCTACACGCTCACGCTCTCCAGTGGCAGCAACGGCAGCCCCGGCAACCGCCAGATGGCCGCCGGCAGCGGCCGCCTGGGCTACGGCCTCTACAGCGACAGCAACCGCCAGAGCGCCTGGGGCGACGGCGGCGCGGGCGGGCCCGGGGTGGGCGGCACCATCAGCACCAACCTGCTGGGGCTGGGCGTGGTCTGCCTGGCCGGGGCGAAGAACCACACGGTCTACGCGCGCATCCCCGCCAACCAGGTGGTGCCCGCGGGCAGCTACGGCGACACGGTGGTGCTCACCATCACCTATTGAGGCGGCGGACCGGCTGTTTGGCCGAGGGCGCGCAGACGGGTGGCCGACCCGGGGAACAGGCCGTGCGAACCGACCACCCACGGCCTGCTTGCGCCATCCCGGGCGAAGCCCCTTCCCCCTTGCCCATGACCCCGCTGTCCGAAATCCGATACTCGCACGCCATCCCCGCGGCTCACCCGGCGAAGCTGCCGGCATCAAAGGCCGCGCCTGCCCGGCCGGCCCGCCCGCCCATGTCCTACCTGCCCGCGCTGCTGCGGCGGCTGCCTTGCAAAGCCGAGTCGCTGCAGCAGGCCTGGGCCGATCTGCACGTGAGCCGCCGCGAATACAAGGCCATGCTCGACGACGTGAGGCAACTGGCCCGACGGCGCGTGCCCGGCCGACCCCATAGCCTCAAGCAGGCCCGGGCCGCGGCCATGCTGGCCATGATGGCCATCAAGACGGCGCCACCCGGCGAACAAGACGGCCTGAACAAGCCTGGCGCGCGCGAGCGCCTGTATGCCTGCGCGGTCGAGCTGCTGCAGACCTCGTCGAACGACTTGGCCCAGCTCAAGGCCGACTGGGTCCTGCAGGAAATGCGCTGGTACGCCGAAGCCGCCGACCAGCACCCTGGCATCCTCCCGTCCGAGGTGGTGCCCAGGGCCTGGATGGAAAAGGATGTGCTCGACGGCCCTCCGGTCGACAACGTCCGGCGCATCGTGGGGGCCGCCGTCCCGGAGCGGGCACGCAAGAAGGCCGCCGGGCGGCAGGCGGACCGCCTGAAGGCCGCCCTGCTCGCCTCGCGCGTGGGCGAGGGCCAGCGTTCGGCCAAGCGGCAGGCGGCCGCCGAACTCGCCGTGCTGGCGTTGGTCACCGCCGGGGCCCGGACCGGCCCGGGCATGACGTCCACGCAGGGCATGGAAACCCTGTTCGAGTGCGCCCTGGCCCTGATCGACCCCATGGGCTTTGGCCAGGCCCTGACATCCACCGATGGCCGGGCCATCCTCGGCGCCTTGCACGAGGCCTGGGCACCAGGCATCACCGATCCGGACCTGCTGCTGAAAGCGGTGGCCCGGCACGAATTGCGGTTGGTGCTCGAACGCGAGGCCCGCCTGGCCTGACCCCCGCGGGCCCGGACTAATGTCCAGTTAATCCCGGCCCGTTCTGATCGCCGGCCTGCCCTGCCCGCAAGCCCGCCCGCCGCCCGCGCGGGCGCCTTCCATGGACGCGATCAACCAGCTCCTCATGCCCTGGTGGAACCTGCCACCGTCTGCGCCGCCGGCCCTGGCGCTGCTGGCGCGGCTGGCCAGCGACAGCCTGCCGTGGGCCGCGGCCGCGGCGGTCGCCGCGCTGGTGCTGGCCGGCGGCCCCTGGCGGGTGGCCGCGCGGCACATGCTGCTCGCCATGGCCCTGGCCTGGCTGCTGGCCCGGGGCCTGCAGGCGGCCTGGCCCATGCCCCGTCCCGCCGCGCTGGGCCTGGGCACGCAATGGATGCCGCACGGCCACTCGTCCACCTGGCCCAGCATGCACGCCACGGTGGCCGCGGCGCTCGGCGCGGCTGCGCTGCTGACGGCCCCGCGCCGCTGGCTCGCGCTGGCCGGTCTGGGCCTGGCCGCGGCCGTGGCCTGGAGCCGCGTGGCCCTGGGCCTGCACTTTCCGCTCGACGTGTTCGCGGGCATCGCGGTGGGCGGGCTGAGCGCCTTCGCGCTGGCCCCGCGCCCCCGCGCCGCAGCGCCCACGGCCCTGCCCCGCTGGTTTCCCGGCGCGCCCCTGGCCGCCGCCACCGTCCCCACCGCCACCCCGAGGAGCACGCCCATGACTGGCACGTCCCTGGAAGTCTCCGTCCTCATCCCGGCCAAGGACGAGGCCGACAACATCGGTCCGCTGGTGGCCGAGATCGCCGCCGCCCTCAACCCCCACATCGGCTTCGAGGTGGTGCTGGTCGACGATGGCAGCCGCGACGCCACCGGCGAGGTCTTCCTCGACCAGTGCCGGCGCAGCGGCGTGCGCGGCCAGTTGCTGCGCCACGAGCACAGCTGCGGCCAGAGCACCGCGCTGCTCACCGCGGCCCGGCACGCGAACGGGCGCTTCCTGGTGACCATCGACGGCGACGGCCAGAACGACCCGGCCGACATCCCCGCCCTGATCGCCGAGGCCCGCCGGCTCCTGAGCGGCGGCCCCGATTTCTGCGTCGCGGGCCACCGCCGCCACCGCCAGGACACGCGCTGGAAGAAGCTGCAGTCGCGCATCGCCAACGCGGTGCGGCGGTGCGTGCTCGACGACGGGGTGCCCGACACCGGCTGCGGCCTCAAGCTCATCCCGCGCCAGACCTGGCTCAGCCTGCCCTACTTCGACCACATGCACCGCTTCCTGCCCGCGCTGGTGCAGCGCATCGGCGGGCGCGTGGCGGTGGTGCCGGTGAACCACCGGCCGCGCCGCGCGGGCATCTCCAAGTACACCGCCTGGAACCGGCTGTGGGTGGGGCTGGTCGACATGGTCGGCGTGCGCTGGCTGATGCGGCGCAGCCAGCGCCCCACGCTGAGCGACAAGCAGACCGTGGGCGAACCGGCGCCATGACGAAGACGCTGATGGCCCTGGTCGTGAAGCCGCTCGTGTTCACGGGCGTGATCACGCTGGCCTTCCTCGCGCTGCACTACGGCTGGTGGGGCCCGGTCACCGAAGAAGACCTGCTGCACCGGCTGTTCCTGCACCACTGGAGCGTGGCCTGGCCGGTCTTCGGCGTGGCGGCCGTGGTCTACACCGCGCTCGGCGGGCCGCGCCAGGTGCTGGCCTTCAGCTGCGGCTACCTCATGGGCGGCTGGCAGGGCGCCGCGGTGAGCACGCTGCTCACGGTGGCGGGCTCGCTGCTCACCATGGCGGTGGTGCGCCATTTCACGGGCAACTGGATCCGCCAGCGCCACGCGGCGCGCGTGCAGGCCCTGCAGCAGCTGCTGGCGCAAGACACCTGGCTGTGGATCTGCCTGCTGCGCCTGCTGCCCGTGGGCAGCAACCTGGCCACCAACATCCTCGCGGGCCTGGCCGGCCTGGGCTTTTCCGAAGTGGCCCTGGGCAGCGCCATCGGCTACCTGCCGCAGATGGTGATGTTCAGCTACGCCGGCTCGGGCCTGGCCCTGCACAGCAGCACCCAGCTCTGGGCCAGCCTGGCCACGCTGCTGGTGTGCACCGGCATCGGCCTGTACCTGTACCGCAGCGGCCTGCGCGAGCGGCTCGACACCCTGCGGCGCGCCGCCCCCCCGACATGAACGCCCCCGACACCGCCCCGCGCGCGGGCCGCGCCATCGGCATCGCCGTGCTGATGATCGCCACCCTGCTGGTGCTTGCCGCCGGCATCGGGCTGCGCTCGCCCTGGCCCGCCGACGAGCCGCGCTTCGCGCAGATCGCGCGCGAGATGGTCGAGTCGGGCCAATGGCTGTTCCCGATGCGCGGCGGCGAGCCCTACCCCGACAAACCGCCGCTCTTCATCTGGCTGGTGGCGCTGTTCTACCTGGCCACCGGCCAGCTCAAGATTGCCTTCCTGCTGCCCAGCGCGCTCGCGGGCGCCGGCACGGTCTGGCTGGTGCACGACATCGGCCGGCGCATCTGGGGCGCCGAGGCGGCGCGCAACGCCGTGCTGGTGCTGCTGCTCACGCCGCAGTTCCTGCTGCAGGCCAAGGGCGCCCAGCTCGACGCGCTGGTGTGTTTCTGGATCACGCTGGGCTGCTACGGCCTGCTGCGGCACTTCGTGCTCGGGCCGAGCTGGGGCTGGTACCTCGGCGCTTTCGCGGCCATGGCCCTGGGCATCATGACCAAGGGCGTGGGCTTTCTGCCGCTGTTCATGCTGATCCCGCTCGCCGCCTGGGGCGCGCGCACGGGCGCAGAAGGCGGCCGGCTCTGGGGCGCGCGCAGCTGGCTGGGCCTGGCCGTGCTGCTCGGCGTGCTGGCCCTGTGGCTGGGGCCCATGCTGTGGGCGGTGCAGGCCTCGGGCGACGAGGCGCTGCGCGCCTACCGCGACGACATCCTGCTGCGCCAGACCGCCGGCCGTTACGCCAACCCCTGGGGCCACATCAACGCCTGGCACTACCTGTTCACCGCGGCCATTCCCAGCGTGTGGCTGCCGCTGCTGCTGCTGTTCGCCACGCAGGGCCGGCGGCTCGCGGCGCTGCTGCGCCAGGACCGCACGGTGCGTGTGCTCATGGCCTGGGCCCTGATGGTGCTGGTGTTCTTCTCGCTCAGCCGCGGCAAGCGCATCGTGTACATCCTGCCCGCGCTGCCCATGCTGAGCCTGGCCGCGGGCGTGCTCTGGCAGCGCGCGCGCGAGGCCGGCAACACCCGCACCACCACGATCGCACTGCGCGCGGTGCTGGTGCTGGCCGGGCTGGCGGTGCTGGTGCTCGGCGCGGTGGCGCGTTTCAAGCCCGGCCTGTTCGGGCCGCGGCTCGAGGACTACGGCGATGCGCTGGCGGGCCTGTCCCTCCCGATGCTGCTGCTGGGTCTGGGGCTGCTCGCGGCCACCGCCCTCACCTGGCGCCGCGAGGTGCTCGAACAGGGCGTGCTGGTGTCGCTGGCCGGCTGGCTCGCGCTCTCGCTGTGGCTGTGGCCGGCCATGGACGCGCACCGCACGCCGCGCGCCGTGATGGAGCGGCTCGAACAGCGGCTCGAGCCCACGCGCGAGGTGGGCCTGCTGCAGTTCAAGGAGCAGTTCCTGCTGTTCTCGCGCCGGCCGCTGCACCACTTCAGCGTGCTCGCGCCGCTGGCCGAGCAGGAGCGCAACGCCTGGCAGTGGCTGCGCGAAGACCCCACGCGCGTGCTGCTGGTGCCCGACTCGCTGCGGCTCGAATGCTTCGACATGGCGCGGCTGCAGGTGCTGGGCAGCGCGCACGGCGAGGACTGGGGCCTGCTCGACGCCGGCGCGATGCGACCCGACTGCGAAGCGCCCCGCGTGGTGCGCCGCTACAGCTGGCGCCCGCAGCGCCTGGACATCCTGCGCTGAGCGCCGGCGTCCGGGTCCGCGCCCGGGCACCGCGGGCGCGGCCATCGAGTGCGTACACTCGCCGCAACCCATGAGCCCGCAAGACTACGTCCAGCAGAAAGCCGCCGCCTCGGGCAGCAGCTTCTACTACGCCTTCCTGTTCCTGCCCCCCGAGCGCCGCGCGGCCATCACGGCCTTCTACGCCTTCTGCCGCGAGGTCGACGACGTGGTCGACGAGGTGAGCGACGCCGGCGTGGCGCAGACCAAGCTGGCCTGGTGGCGCAGCGAGGTGGGCCGCGCCTGGCAGGGCCAGCCCACGCACCCGGTGACGCAGGCGCTGATGCCGCTCGCGCCCACCTTCGGCATCGAATCGCGCCACCTGCTGGCGGTGATCGAGGGCTGCCAGATGGACCTCGAACAAAGCCGCTACCTCGACTTCCCCAACCTGCAGCGCTACTGCCACCTGGTGGCCGGCATCGTGGGCGAGGTGGCCGCGCGCATCTTCGGCCAGACCGATGCGCGCACCACCGACTACGCGCACCGCCTGGGCCTGGCCTTCCAGCTCACCAACATCGTGCGCGACGTGGGCGAAGACGCGATGCGCGGGCGCATCTACCTGCCCATCGACGAGCTGCAGCGCTTCGACGTGAAGGCCCACGAGCTGCTCAAGCGCGGCGCCGCACCCGGCGGCGACGCGGCCGACTTCGAGCGGCGCTTTCGCGCGCTCATGGCCTTCCAGTGCCAGCGCGCGCTCGACACCTACACCGAGGCCCTGGCCCTGCTGCCCGACGCCGACCGGCGCGCGCAAAAGCCGGGCCTCATGATGGCCAGCATCTACCGCACCCTGCTGCACGAGATCGCGGCCGACCCCATGGCCGTGCTCACGCAGCGCGTGAGCCTGACGCCGCTGCGCAAGTTCTGGCTCGCCTGGAAGGTGCAGGCGCTGGGGCGCCTGTGAACCGGGTCGCGGTGGTCGGTGGCGGCTGGGCCGGCCTGGCGGCGGCCGTGGCCCTGGCCGAGAACGGCCAGCAGGTGTCGCTGTTCGAGGCCGCGCACGCGCTCGGCGGGCGCGCGCGCCGGCTGGTGCTGCACCGCGGCGATGGCCTCGCCTGCACGCTGGACAACGGCCAGCACATCCTCATCGGCGCCTACAGCGACACGCTGGGCCTGATGCAGCACCTGGGCGTGGCACCGCTCGATGTGCTGCACGCGATGCCGCTGTCGCTGCGCTTCGCCGACGGCCGCGGCCTGCAGGTGCCCGACTGGGCGCGGTCCTGGCGCGCGCCGTTGGACGCGCTGGCGGCCATCGCCACCGCGCGCGGCTGGGGCTGGGGCGACCGCCTGGGCCTGCTGCGCGCCACGCTGCGCTGGCGCGCCGCGAACTTCGACTGCCCGCCCGAGGCCAGCGTGGCCGCGCTGTGCCGCGGCGTGTCGGCGCGCGCCATGGAAGAACTGATCGAGCCGCTGTGCGTGTCGGCGCTGAACCTGCCGAGCGCGCAGGCCAGCGGCCGTGTGTTCCTGCGCGTGCTGCGCGACGCGCTGTTCGGCCAGGCCACGGCGGGCATCGCGCCCGCGGCGCTGCTGCTGCCGCGCGTGGACCTGTCGGCCCTGCTGCCCGACGCGGCCGAGCGCTGGCTGCTCGAGCGCGGGCAGTCGGTGCACACGGGCCGCCGGGTCGAGCGCATCGCGCGCGACGGCGCGGGCTGGCAGCTGCAAACGAGCGACGGCACCGAAGCGCATTTCCAGCGCGTGGTCTGGGCCACGGGCGCGCCCGCGGCCGCGCGTGCCCTGGCCGCCGTGGCGCCCGAATGGGCGCGCTGCGCCGAGGCGCTGCAGCACACCGCGATCACCACGGTCTACGCCTGGGCGCCCGCGGCGCGGCTGGCGGCGCCCGTGCTCGCGCTGCGCGGGGGCCCGGCGCAGTTCGTGTTCGACCGCGGGGCGCTGAGCCCGCGCGACCCGGCCATGCAGGGCGTGATGGCGCTGGTGCTCAGCGCCAGCGAAGGCGAGCGCGAGGCGCTGCAGGCGGCGGCGATCGCGCAGGCCGGCGCGCAGCTGGGCATCCACCTGCTGCCGCTGCAGACCGTGACCGAAAAACGCGCCACCTTCGCCTGCACACCCGGCCTGCAACGGCCGCCGGCCGTGGTGGCCGAGGGCCTGTGGGCGGCGGGCGACCACGTCGACGGCCCCTACCCGGCCACCCTCGAAGGCGCGGTGCGCAGCGGCCTGGAGGCCGCCCAGCGGGCGCTGGGCAAGCCCGTGCGCGCGGACCGGGGAACCTAGCCCCCGGGCCGCGGTCCCTCAGGTCCAAGACCGTTCACCACCAGACCGAGGAGTACCCCATGGCGGCTGCCACCGTTGCACGACCCTTTTCCCGCGGCTTCATCGCCCTGTCCCTGTCGCTCGCGGCGCTCGCGGGCGCCAACGCCCAGACCATGGTCAGCATCAGCGGCAGCACGGTGAACATGCGCGAGGCCCCCACGCTGGACAGCACCGTGCTCTGGGAACTGCAGCGCGGCTACCCGCTGGAGGTGACCGGGCGGCGCGGCAGCTGGCTCGCGGTGAAGGACTTCGAGGGCGACACCGGCTGGGTCGCGCGCTCGATGACCGGCAAGGCACCGCACCACATCGTCAAGAGCCCGACCCTGAACCTGCGCAGCGCGCCCAGCACGTCGAGCGCGGTGGTCGCGCAGATGGCGCGCGGCGAGCTGCTCAAGACGCTCGAGAAGCGCCGCGACTGGGTGCGTGTGGAGCGCGCGAGCGGCGAGACGGGCTGGGTTTCGCGCCGCCTGGTCTGGGGGTTCTAGGCATCCAGCCCCCACGCTCCGCCGCTGCGCGGGTCGCTGCCCCCCGAGGGGGCTGATCCGGCTTGGGGCGGCCCGGCGCCGGATCGGGCTCAATACCTGGTTTTGACCGCGCGGTACGCGGGCCGCGCCAGGCAGGCCTTGAGCCAGGCGTGCGTGAGCGGGTGCTCGGCCATGAGCGGGCCCGAGGCCCGCGCCCACAGCAGCACGCTGGCCACGCACAGGTCGGCGATGGTGAAGCGCTGCGCCGCGAGGTGTTGCTGGCCGGCGGCCTGCTGGCGCTGCAGGTGTGCCTCGATCACGCGCAGCGGCACCGCGAGCCGGCGCTCGGCGGCGTCGGCCAGCGCAGGCTTGCGGCGCGGCTCGGGCATGGCCACGCGGTGCGCGAGCACGGTGAGCGCGTCGGCCTCGCATTCGTTGACGGCCCAGAAGCTCCAGCGCAAGGCCTCGGCCTCTTCGCGCGGGCTGGCGGGTGCAATGCCCTGGCCATCGGCCACGCCGTGCACGCGCGCGAGGTAGAGCGCGCAGGCCATGCTCTCCCACACCACCACCTCGCCCTCGGGGCGCGCGTCCACCAGCACCGGGATGTGGCCGTTGGGGTTGAGCGCCAGGTGCTCGGGCGTGCGCGTGGCACCGCCCAGGTAGGGCGTGGGCACGTGCGTGAAGGCCAGGCCGAGCTCGGTCGCGGCCCACAGCGGGCGCAGCGCGCGCGAGGCGGCGATGCCGTGCAGGGTCAGGCCAGCTGGTTGCACAGGCTCATGAGGTCGGGCACGGTCAGGTGCGGCTGCAGCGGGGCGTGTTCCCACTCGCGGCCGTCGCGGTTGACCCAGGCCACCTGCAGGCCCGCGATCAGGCCGCCGAGCGCGTCGAGCTGGGCGTCGTCGCCCACGTGCAGCACCTCGCCGGGGCGCACGCCCGCGGCCTCGGCCGCGGCGTGGAAGATGCGCGCGTCGGGCTTGCCCACGCCGAACTCGCGCGCGCTGATGCTGTGGTGGAAGTGCTGACCCAGGCCCACGCGGTGCACGTCGGCGTTGCCGTTGGACAGCGCCACCACCGGGTAGCGGCCGGCCAGCCATTCGAGCGCGGGCAGCGCGTCGTCGAACAGCTCGACGCGGTGGCGCGCCTCGAAGAACACCTCGAAGGCTTCTTCGGCGAGCTCGGGGTCGTCACCGGCCTTGAGCAGCACGAAACGGATCGACTCGCGGCGCAGCGCGCTCAGGTCGTTGGAGAGGTCGGGCCGCTTGATCTGCAGGTAGTGGCGCGCCTCGCGCAGCGCCTGCGGGTTGCCCGCGAGCACCGCGGTGGCGGGGGCGTGCTCGCGCAGCCAGGCGGCCAGCGCGGCCTCGGCGCGTTCGATGGTGGGCCAGATCGGCCACAGCGTGTCGTCCAGGTCGAGGCTGATGGCCTTGATGCGGCCCGCATCCAGGGCCTGAAGCACAGCGGATCGCAGGGGCTCGTGGGTCGGGCTCGGGGTCTTGTTCATGCGTGCGGGAGAATAGCGCATGCCCTCCCCGACGTTTGCGCCCGAACCCCCATACGCCCACGGCAGCCCGGCCCGCACCGCCGTGCTGCTGTGCAACCTGGGCACCCCCGACGAACCCACCGCGCCCGCGCTGCGCCGCTACCTGGGCGAGTTCCTGTCCGATCCGCGGGTGGTCGAGATCCCGCGCCTGGTCTGGCTGCCCATCCTGCACGGCGTGATCCTGCGCGTGCGGCCGGCCAAGTCGGCCGCCAAGTACGCGAGCATCTGGACGCCCGAGGGCTCGCCGCTCAAGGTCTGGACCGAGAAGCAGGCCAAGCTGCTCGGCGGGTACCTGGGCGAGCGCGGCCACCAGGTGCAGGTGCGTTACGCCATGCGCTACGGCAACCCCTCGATCGCTTCGGTGCTCGACGCGCTCAAGGCCGAGGGCGCCACGCGCATCCTGCTGCTGCCGGCCTACCCGCAGTACAGCGGCACCACCAGCGCGAGCGTGATCGACGCCGTGACGGCCTGGAGCGCCCGCCAGCGCCACGTGCCCGAGCTGCGCTTCGTGAACCGCTACCACGACCACCCGGGCTACATCGCCGCGCTCGCGCGCTCGGTGCGCGCGCACTGGCAGGCCCACGGCCAGGCCGAACAGCTGGTGATGAGTTTTCACGGCGTGCCCGAACGCACCCTGCACCTGGGCGACCCCTACCACTGCGAGTGCCTCAAGACCGGCCGCCTGCTCGCGCAGGCCCTGGGCCTGGACGCCAAGGGCTACCGCGTGACCTTCCAGAGCCGCTTCGGCAAGGCCAAGTGGCTCGAGCCCTACACCGAACCCACGCTGGTGGCCATGGCGCAGCAGGGCGTGAAAAGCGTGCAGCTGATCTGCCCGGGCTTCACGGGCGACTGCATCGAAACGCTCGAAGAGATCGACATGGAAGCGCGCGCGGCCTTCACCCAGGCCGGCGGCGAGCGCTTCGAGTACATCGCCTGCCTCAACGACCGGCCCGAGTGGATCCAGGCGCTCACCGACATCGCCGAGCAGCACCTGCAGGGCTGGCCCACGCGCGAGCCCGTGACCGCCCAGGCGCTCGAGGACAGCCGCCAACGCGCAATCGCCCAGGGCGCGCGCCGCTGAGCGATCAGGTTCCGGTCAGGCACCGGCACCTAGGCTCGCGGCCATGAAAATCACCCGCGACACCCACGACCTGGTCGGCGGCGGTCTGATGACCGCCATCGGCCTTTTCTTTGCGCTGCACGGCAGCGCCTACGACTTCGGCAGCACGGCCCGCATGGGCCCGGGCTACTTCCCGGTGGTGCTGGGCTGGACGCTGGCCGCGCTCGGCCTGCTGGTGGCCCTGCCCGCCTGGTGGCGCCGCGGCAGCGCCATTGCCGTGGAATGGGGCAGCCTGTTCTGGTGCGTGCTGAGCCTGCTGGTCTTCGCGTTCACGCTGCACGGGCTCGGCGTGGTCCTGGCCTCGTTCACCACCGCGCTGATCTCGCTCACGCCCACGGCCATGGCGTGGCGCACGCGGCTCACGGTCTGCGCGGTGGTGGCGCTGCTCACCACGCTGATCTTCCCGATCGGCCTGCAGATGGTGCTGCCGATCTGGCCCTGGAGCCCCTGAGCCCGCCCCAGCGAGAACCCTGCCATGGAATTGCTCAACAACCTCTGGTTCGGTCTGCAGGTCGCGGCCGATCCCATCAACCTGCTCTACTGTTTCCTCGGTGTCTTTCTGGGCACCGTGGTCGGCGTGCTGCCGGGCATCGGCGCGCTCGCGGCGATCTCGCTGCTGCTGCCGCTGTCGTACCACATCCCGCCCACGGCAGCGATCATCATGCTCGCGGGCGTGTACTACGGCGCGCAGTACGGCGGCTCCACCGCCTCCATCCTGCTGAACCTGCCGGGCACGCCCTCGTCGGCCGTGACCTGCATCGACGGCTACCCGATGGCGCGCAACGGCAAGGCCGGCGTGGCACTGTTCGTCACCACCATCGCCTCGCTGGCGGGCGCGATGTCGGGCCTGGTGCTGCTCACGCTGTTCTCGCCCGTGATCGCCGAGGTGGGCCTGAAATTCGGCCCCGCGGAGTTCTGCTCGATGATGCTGCTGGGCCTGGTCGCCGCGTCCTCGGTGAGTTCGGGATCGGCGCCGAAAGGCCTGGCCATGATGGTGTTCGGCCTGCTGCTGGGCATGGTCGGCACCGACATCAATTCCGGCGTGGCGCGCTTCGCCTTCGACGTGCCCGAACTCACCGACGGCATCAACCTCGTGGCGCTGGCCATGGGCCTGTTCGGCATCGCCGAGGTGGTGCGCTGCATCAAGTCGGCCGACGCCAACCGCAAGATCGAGAAGATCTCGCTGCGCTCCATGGCGCCTTCGCGCGAGGAGTTCAGGGCCACGGTCAAGCCCATGGCCCGCGGCTCGGCGCTGGGCTCGGCGCTGGGCGCGCTGCCCGGTGTGGGGCCGTCGATCGCGGCCTTCATGGCCTACGCCATCGAGAAGAAGGTGGCGCACGACCCCAGCCGTTTCGGCAAAGGCGCCATCGAGGGCATCACCGCGCCCGAATCCGCCAACAACGCGGCCGCGCAGACCGCCTTCGTGCCCTCGCTGTCGCTGGGCATCCC
Source organism: Hydrogenophaga sp. T2 (assembly GCF_049843535.1). NCBI lineage: Bacteria > Pseudomonadati > Pseudomonadota > Betaproteobacteria > Burkholderiales > Comamonadaceae > Hydrogenophaga > Hydrogenophaga sp. T2. Next base: position 401,354 of record NZ_JBBHZJ010000004.1, read on the forward strand.
CGGTGACGCGGTGATGGCCGTGATGCTGGGCGCGCTGATCATCCACGGCATCCAGCCCGGCCCCATGCTCATCAGCGAGCAGCCCGCGCTGTTCTGGGGCCTGGTGGTGAGCTTCGCGATCGGCAACATCATGCTGGTGATCCTCAACCTGCCCACCATCGGCCTGTGGGTCGCGCTGCTGCGCATCCCGTTCGCGTGGATGTACCCGGCGATCCTGGTGTTCGTGGCCCTGGGCGTGTACAGCGTCAACAACAACGGCTTCGACATCTACCTCGTGACCGCACTGGGCGTCATGGGCTACCTGCTCATGGTGCTGCGCTTCGAGCCCGCGCCGCTGCTGCTGGGCTACATCCTGGGCCCGCTGATGGAGGAGTACCTGCGTCGCGCCATGCTGATCTCGCGCGGTGACCCGATGGTGTTCATCGAGCGCCCCATCAGCGCCACGCTGCTGGCCATGACGGCGGCGCTGCTGCTGTGGGCCTTGTGGTCGACGCTGCGCGGCAACCTGCGCGCCAGGCGGCAGCTCGCCGCGCTGCAGGCCGCGGCCGATTGAGGGCGCCACCACGGCCGTCTGCTAGCCTCGGACCGATGCGGATCCTGTTGGTGGAAGACGATGCGGTGCTGCGCGAGGTGATCGCGCGCAGCCTGGCCGATGCCGGGCACCGGGTGGACGAAGCGGCCAGCGCGCAAACCGCCGCCCACCTGTGGCGCGTGCAGCCCTTCGACGCGGTGCTGCTCGACCTCAACCTGCCGCAGCGGCCGCACACCGGCAGCCCCATGGGCAACGGCCTGGCCGTGCTGCGCGAGGCGCGCTCGCGCGGCGACCGCACCCCCGTGCTGGTGCTGACCGCACGCAACCGCACCGAAGAGCGCATCGCCGGCCTCGACAGCGGCGCCGACGACTACCTGGGCAAGCCCTTCGACCTCGCGGAGGTGGAGGCCCGGCTGCGCGCCCTGGTGCGCCGCGCCACCGGCAGCGACGACCTCACCCGCCTCGGCGCGCTCGAGCTCGACCGGCGCGCACGCCAGTTCAGCGTGTCGGGCCAGCCGCTGGACCTGCCCGCGCGCGAGTTCGAGGTGCTGTGGGAGCTCATGAGCCCGCCGGGCCGCGCGGTGAGCAAACGCGAGCTGTCCGACAAGCTCTCGGACTTCGACGAAGCGCTGGCCGACAACGCGCTCGAGGCCTTCATCTCGCGCCTGCGCAAAAAGCTCGCGGGCAGCGGCGCGGCGATCCGCACGCTGCGCGGCATCGGCTACCGCGTCGAACCCGAGGCGCCATGAACCGCACGCCCGCGCCCTCGTTGCGCGCGCGCCTGTGGCGGCACGTGATGCTGCCCCTGGCCCTGAGCTGGCTGATCGGCACCGTGGCCACGCTGGGCGTGGCCAGCCACTTCACCGAGCGCGCCTTCGACCGCGCACTGCTCGACGACGCCTACGCAATCGCCTCGCACCTGCAGGCCCAGCCCGATGGCACAGTGGCGCTGCAGCTCTCGCCGGGCGAGCTCGAAGCCGCCCTGTTCGACCAGGCCGAGTTCGTGCACTACGCGGTGCTGCGGCCCGACGGCTCCACGCTCACGGGCACACCGCTGCCCGCGTTGCGCCCGCCCTTGCCGGGCCAGAGCTTTCGCTACGGCAATGCGTTGCACGACGGCCGCGTGGTGCGTGGCGTGGTGCTGCGCCACGAAGTCGGCGATCAGGCGCTGCACGTGGTGATGGCGCACACCACGCGTGTGCGCAACGAGCTGCTGCACCAGCTGCTCCTGTACGGCGCCCTGCCCCTGCTGCTGCTGCTGGGCCTGCTGGCCCTGGCGATCTGGCGCAGCATCTCGCGCGACCTCGCGCCGCTGGGCCGGCTGCAGGCCACGCTCGCGCACCGCGACGCCAAGGACCTCACGCCGGTGGCGATCGCGCCGTCCACGCGCGAGATCGAACACCTGAGCCATGCCGTCAACGACCTGTTCGACCGCCTGGGTCGCAGCGTGCACGCCCAGCACGAGTTCGCGGGCAACGTGGCGCACGAGCTGCGCACCCCGCTCGCGCGCATCCGCGCACTGGCCGACTACGGCCTGGCGCATCCCGACGCCGCGGCCACGCGCGAGCAGTTGCGCCAGATCGCGCACAGCGCCGAGCGCGCGGGCCGGCTGGTGCACCAGTTGCTCGACCTCGCGCGCGCCGACGAAGCCGCGCTCGCACTCAAGCCGCAGCGGCTGGCGCTCGCACCGCTCGTGGGCCAGGCGGTGCTGCGCCACCTCGACCGCGCCGACGCGCAGGGCGTGGACCTGGGCGCGCGCGGCCTCGACGACGGCGCCGACGAGGTGTACGTGATGGCCGACGCGGTGCTGATCGAGGGCATCCTGGACAACCTGATCGACAACGCGCTGCGCCACGGCGGCACCACGCTCACCATCGAGCTCGACGCGGACCGCGCCGCAGGGCACTGCACGCTCGCGGTGGCGGACGACGGCCCGGGCATGGACCCGGCGGCGCGCGGCGAGCTGGTCAAGCGCTGGTCGCAGGGCGGCGAACGCAGCGGCGAGCGCGTGGGTGCGGGGCTGGGCCTGTCGATCGTGGCGCGCTATGCGCAATTGCTGGGCAGCACGCTGCGGCTCGATGCCGACGAGCACGGGCGCGGCCTGCGGGCCAGCCTGTGCCTGCCGCTGGCCTGAGGCTCGCGGGCCGCGCGACCCGGGCGACCCGGGCGACCCGGGCGACCCGGGCGACCGAGGCAACTCGCACGACAATACGCGCCTGCCCGCCGCTGCCGCCGGGCCCTCGCCCCTTTGCCGACCGCCCCATGACCACCATCGCCATCACCCCCACCGTCCGCTGCGCCAACGACCTGCCCTTCGTGCTCTTCGGCGGCATGAACGTGCTCGAGTCCATGGACCTGGCGCTGCAGGTCTGCGAGCACTACGTGCAGGTCACGCAGCGCCTGGGCATCCCCTACGTGTTCAAGGCCAGCTTCGACAAGGCCAACCGCTCGTCCATCCACTCGTACCGCGGCCCGGGCCTCGACGATGGCCTGAAGATCCTGCGCGCGGTCAAGGAGCGCTTCGGCGTGCCCGTGATCACCGACCTGCACGAGCCCTGGCAGGCCGAGCCCGTGGCCGCGGTGGCCGACGTGATCCAGCTCCCCGCCTTCCTCGCGCGCCAGACCGATCTGGTGGTGGCCATGGCCCAAACCGGGCGCGTGGTGAACATCAAGAAGCCGCAGTTCCTGAGCCCCTCGCAGGTGGTGCACATCGTCGAAAAATTCCGCGAGGCGGGCAATGCGCAGGTGCTGCTGTGCGAGCGCGGCGCGAGCTTCGGCTACGACAACCTCGTGGTCGACATGCTGGGTTTCGGCGTGATGAAGCGCACCACCGGCAACCTGCCCATCATCTTCGACGTGACGCACGCGCTGCAGCAGCGCGAGGCGGGCGGCGCGGCCTCGGGCGGGCGGCGCCAGCAGGTGGTCGACCTCGCGCGCGCCGGCATGGCTGTGGGCCTGGGCGGCCTGTTCCTTGAAGCCCACCCCGACCCGGACCGCGCGAAGTGCGACGGCCCGAGCGCGCTGCCGCTCGACAAGCTCGAGCCCTTCCTCGCGCAGGTGAAGGCGGTGGACGATCTGGTGAAGTCCTTCGCGCCGCTGGACATCCGCTGAACGCGCGCGGGCGCGCGCGCGGATTCAGTGCCCGCTCAGGAACCGCTGCACCAGATCGAACTGGTCGGGCACGTTGAGCGCGGGCGCGTGGCCACAGCCCGGAATGGTCACCACCAGCGCGCGCGGCCCGCGGTCGCGCATGGCCTCGGCGGTGTCGGCCAGCAGCAGGTCGGACTCCGCGCCGCGCAGGCACAGCACCGGCACCTCGATGCGGTCGAAGGTGGGCCAGAGCTCGTAGTCCTGCGGGTGGTGCTCGAACTGCTGCACCATGGCCGGGTCGTAGTGCGGCGTCACGCGGCCGTCGGGCAGGCGGCGCAGCGAGCTCTCGGTGAGCTGGCGCCACTGCGCGTCGGGCAGGTAGCCATAGGGCTTGTAGACGGTGCGGAAGAACTGCTCGAGCTCGTGCACCGTGCCGAAGGCCGGTGGGTTGCCGGCGTAGGCGCGGATGCGCGCCACCGCGGGCGCGGCCAGTTGCGGCCCGATGTCGTTGAGCACCAGGCGCTCGATGCGGCCCTGCAGCGGCCCGGCCGCGCACACCATGCCGATCGCCCCGCCCATGGACGTGCCCACCCAGTGGAAACGCTGCAGGCCGAGCTGGTCCACCAGCGAACGCGCCAGCCGCGCGTAGAACGACAGGCAGTACTCTTCCTGCGGCTTGGGGCTCCACTGCGACAGGCCGCGTCCGAGCGTGTCGGGGCAGATCACGCGCCAGCCCTGGGCGCACAGGTGCGCGGCCAGCGGGTCCATGTCGCGCCCGGTGCGCGCCAGGCCGTGCCAGGCGATCACCACCGGGCCGCCGGCCTGCGCGGGCACCCAGTCGGTGAAGTGGATCTCGCGGCCCTCGCAGACGAGGTAACGCGAACGCGGTTCGGGGGTGGCGAGGTTCATGCGCCCTCCTTCGTGCCTTTGAGCGATGCGCGCTCGCGCAGCTTGCCCACCACGCCGGTGGGGAAGTGGTAGACCGAGAGCACGAACAGCAGGCCGAGCCAGAGCAGCCAGCGGTCGGGCGTGAGCAGGGCGGGCAGCAGCGGCACGCCTTCGGTGAGCGCACCGGCCCAGCGCAGCAGGTCCTGCAGGTAGCTCTGCGCCACCAGAAACACCACGCTGCCGATGATCGCGCCGTAGAGCGTGCCCATGCCGCCGATGACCACGATCAGCAGGATGTCCAGCATGATCTCGAAGGACAGCGAGGTGTCGGGCCCGTTGTAGCGCAGCCAGAGCGCCAGCAGGCAGCCCGCGAGCGTGGCGAACGAGGCGGCGATCACGTTGGAGAGCGTGCGGTACACCACCGTGCGATAGCCCAGGGCCTCGGCGCGGAAGTCGTTTTCGCGGATCGCCTGCAGCACGCGGCCGAAGGGCGAGTTCACGATGCGCAGCATCACCAGGAACATGGCCGTGACGCACACGAACAGCAGGTAGTAGGTGATGAAGCGGCCGTTGAGCGCCACCGGGCCGAACGGGCCCTGGAAGTCGTCTTCCATCAGCGCGAAGCCGGGCGAGAGCAGCTCGGGCAGGCGGAAGGTCAGGCCGTCTTCACCGCCGGTGATGTCCGAGAGCTGCGAGGCCAGCGTGAGGAAGGCCGAGGCCACGGCGAGCGTGATCATGGCGAAGAAGATCGCGCGCACCCGCAGCGAAAACAGGCCGATCAGCAGCGACAGCAGCAGCGACAGCACCAGGGCCCCGAGCGCGCCCACGATCAGCGCCCACCAGGTGGGGCCGAGCGCGGTGGCCGAGATGGCGATGCCGTAGGCGCCGATGCCGAAGAACATGGTGTGCGCGAAGCTCACGATGCCGGTGTAGCCGAGCAGCAGGTCGAAGCTGACCACCAGGGCGATGAAGATCAGCACCTTAGCGGCCACGTTGAGCGCCTTCACGCCCGGAAACAGGAAGGGCGCGAAGGCCAGGCCCAGCACCAGCAGCGCGAGCAGCACCGCCAGCGGGCGGCTGCGCGGCAGGTCGTGGGAGAGCAGACGGGACAACACGGCGGGTGTTCCTCTCAGCGGTTCGCGACCGGGTACACACCCTGCGGCCGCCACAACAGGATCGCGACCATCAGCGCGATGTTGGAGAACAGCGCCACCTTGGGCGCGAGAAAGCCGGTGTAGTTGGCCATCAGGCCCACCAGCAATGCGCCCACCAGCGCGCCGAGCGTGGAGCCCAGGCCGCCGATGATGATGACGATGAAGATCAGCACGTTGACCTGAGCGCCCATCTGCGGCAGCACGGTCTGCTGGTACAGGCCCCACATCACGCCGCCCAGGCCCGCGAGCGCGCTGCCCGCCACGAACACGCCCACGAACAGGCGGTGGATGCGGTAGCCCAGCGACTCGACCATCTCGCGGTCCTGCACGCCGGCGCGGATCAGCAGGCCGACCTTGGTGCGGTTGAGCGTCCACACCATGGCGGCGAACACCGCCAGGCCCACGGCCACCGCGAGCAGGCGGTACTTCTCGATCGAGGCGTCGCCGATCAGGAAGCTGCCGCGCAGGGTTTCGGGCAGCGGCAGCGCGAGCTGGCCCGGGCCCCAGATGACCTTGATCAGCTCCTCGCCGATGATCATGCCGCCCATGGTGATGAGGATCTGCTTGAGGTGCTGGCCGTACACGGGCCGCACGATCACGCGCTCGAACACCAGGCCCAGCGCGCCCGCCACCGCCATGGCCGCGAGCATGGCCGGCACCAGCGCCACCAGGTTGAGCCAGAAGCTGTCGGCGATGGCGTAGGCGTTGAGGCCGCCGAACACGCTCACCGCCACGAAGGCGCCGAGCGCGATGAACACGCCGTGGCCGAAGTTGAGCACGTCCATCAGGCCGAACACCAGGGTGAGGCCCGAGGCGATGATGAACACGATCAGCCCCATGGCCAGGCCCGCCACCGTGAGCGTGAGCCAGGTCGAGGGACTGCCCACCGCGGGCAGCGCGAGCGCGGCCAGCAGCGGCACCAGGGCGACGGGGCGCCAGTCGAAGTCTTTGAGGAAACTCATTGATGCGCTCCGAGCGAGAGGCCGAGCAGGCGCGCCTGCAGCGCCGTGTCCTCGGCCAGTTCGGCCATCGCGCCGCTGTGCACCACGCGGCCGTCGTCCATCACGGCCACGTGGTCGCCGAGCTGGCGCGCGAAGTTGAAGTTCTGCTCGACGAGCAGGATGGTGGTCTGCGCGGCCTTGAGCGCCTTGAAGGCCGCGATCATGTTCTGGATGATGGCCGGCGCCAGGCCCTTGCTGGGCTCGTCGATCAGCAGCAGCTGGCGCGGCTCGACGATGGCGCGCGAAACCGCGAGCATCTGCTTCTGCCCGCCCGAGAGCTTGCCCGCGGGGTGCAGCCAGAACTTCTTCATCGCGGGGAACATGTCGAAGATCCACTCGAGGCGCTTCGTGTCCACGTCGTCGAGCGTGCGCGCGCCGCGCGCGGCCAGCAGCATGTTCTCCTTCACGCTGAGGTCGGAGAAGATGCCCATGTTCTCGGGCACGTAGGCCACGCCGCTCTGCGCGATGTCGGGCGTGGCGCGCGCGGAGATGTCCTGCCCGGCCAGCGTGATGCGGCCCTGGCTGGCCTTCCACAGGCCCATGATGGTGCGCAGCGTGGTGGTCTTGCCCGCGCCGTTGCGGCCCAGCAGCATGGTGAGTTCGTTCGCCGGCACCGCCAGGTCCACGCCGTGCAGGATGTGGTACGCCCCGATGTGCGTGTGCACACCCTCGAGTTTCAGCAGGGGTTCGCTCATGCCGCCACCGCTTCTTCGGGGTTCACGCCGAGGTAGGCCTGCTGAACGACGGGCGACGCGATCACCGCCTCGGGTTCGCCGTCGGCCACGAGCTCGCCGTTGTGCAGCACGATGATGCGGTCGGAGAGCTCGCGCACCACGTCCATCTTGTGCTCCACCAGCAGGATGGTCTTGCTGCGGTCCTGCTTGAGCTGGCGGATCAGGTTGAGGATCACGGGCACCTCGTCCACGCTCATGCCCGCGGTGGGCTCGTCGAACATGTAGACCTTGGGGTCGAGCGCCATGAGGATGCCGACCTCGAGCTTGCGCTGGTCGCCGTGCGGCAGGCTCGCGGCGCGCGCCTCGGCCTTGTCGATCAGGGCCACGGTCTCGAGGATGCGGTCGGCCTGTTCGATCAGGTCCTTGCGGTCGCTCCAGACGCGAAAGAAATCCAGCCCCGCGCCCGCACGCGCCTGCACCGCCATGCGCACGTTCTCGCGCACGCTCAGCTGCGGAAACAGGTTGGTGAGCTGGAACGCCCGCCCCAGGCCGGCGCGGGTGCGCAGCGGCGCGGGCAGCTTCGTGAGCTCGCGCCCGTCGAGCGTGACCGAGCCGGCCGTGGCCTTGATCTGCCCCGAGATCAGGTTGAAGTAGGTGGTCTTGCCCGCGCCATTGGGGCCGACGATGGCGGTGAGCGTGCCCGGCTCGAACGCGCAGGACACAGCATTCACCGCCACGTGCCCGCCGAAGCGGACCGTGAGGTTAGAGGTTTGCAGCATGGGGGTTCGGGCGCCCCGCGCGGGGCGCCCGCCAGGGTCAGCGTTTGTTCCGGATGGGAATGTTCATGTCCTCGGGCTTGATCTCGCGGACCAGCTCGGGGACGCCCCAGGCGAAGGCCGGGTCGGCCTTGATCCTGAAGTGGTACATGCTCTGCAGGGCCTGGTGGTCTTCCTTGCGGAAGGTCATGGTGCCCTTGGGCGTGTCGAAGCTCATGCCCTCCATGGTCTGGATGAGCTTGTCGGTGTTGGTGTCACCGTTGGTCTTCTTGAGCGCGGTCACCACGGCCATCGCGGCGCTGAAGCCGCCGGCCGTGAAGAAGTCGGGCGGCTGCTTGAACTCGCGGTAGTGCTCGGCCACCATGTGTTCGTTGATCGGGTTCTTGGGGATGCCGAAGTAGTAGTACAGCGCGCCCTCCATGCCCGGGAACTGCTTGTAGGCCACCATGGCCGGCAGGATGTTGCCGCCCGTGGCGAGCTTGATGCCGTAGCGCTTGTCCAGCTCCATCTCGGCGATCTTGGCGAAGGGCGTGGGCGCACCCGACCACACCACCGAGATGTACTTGTTGCCCGGCTGGTCCTTGAGCTTGTCGACCAGGCGCAGCAGACCGGCGGTGAAGTCCGTCGTGCCCACGGGCAGGTACTCCTCGTGCACGATCTTGGCCTTCTTGGTGAAGTCCTTGGACGCCTTCACGGCGTCGCGGCCGAAGGCGTTGTCGTTGGCGAGCACACCGATCACGTTGTTCGGCGCGTCCAGGGCCACGGCGTTGGCGGCGGCGTCCTGGCTGCTGTTGCGGCCGGTGCGGAAGATGTACTTGTTCCACTTGTCGCCGGTGATGGAGTCGGCCACGGCGGGCTCCACCAGCAGGATCTTGCGGTACTCCTCGGCCACGGGGAGCATGGCCAGCGCCACCGGCGAGGCGGTGGGGCCGATGGCGATGTCGGCCTTGTCGTCGGCATAGGCCGCGGCCAGCAGGCTCTTGCCCACATCGGGCTTGCCCTGATCGTCCTTCTCGATCACCACGATCTTCTTGCCGCCCACCATCATGGTGCCGCCGGTGGCGTACTTCAGGCCCATCATCAGGCCCGTGTGGGTCTGCTTGGCATAGGCCTCGAGCGGGCCGGTCTTGCTGTGGATGTGGGCGATGCGGATCTCGCTCTTGCTGGACTGGGCAAAGGCCAGGCTGGCGGTGCAGGCCAGGGCGATCACCGCCAGGCGGCGGGTGGCGTGGAACATGGGCTGTCTCCTTGTGGGTGGGTCGCGGCGCGGCGCGCCGTGCACCCCTTTTGCACAGGCCGTGCCAGCCGCGCAAGTGCTTGATTCACAAGGAGGCGCGCCGTCGCCGCGGCGACGATCGTCTGAACGTCAGACGCCCCGAAACCCGCAAGCGTCTGAATTTCAGTCGGCCGTCTGGATTTCAGACAGTCCGGGCAAGGCCGCGAGCCGGTCGTACAGGCTCGCGCGCGAGATGCCCAGCAGCCGCGCCGCGGCCGTGCGGTTGCCGCCGGTGCGCGCGAGCGCGGCGGCGATGGCGCGCTGCTCGAGCTCGGCGATCTGCTCGGGCAGCGGGCGCAGGTCTTCGGCGCCCGCGGGCGCACTGGCGGGCGCGGCCTCGAGCGGCGCGAGCGCGGGCAGGCCGGCCTCGCGCAGGATGGCGTCCACGTCGTCGGCGGTGATGAGCGCGTCGTCGGTGCGCAGCGCGAGCTGCTCCAGCACGTTGCGCAATTCGCGGATGTTGCCGCGCCAGGTCTGCGCGGCGAGCAGGGCCTGGGCCTGCGGGCCGATGTCCATGGGCGCACCGCCGCCGCGCGCGGCGATGTCCTCGCACAGCGCCTCGATCAGCTGCGGGATGTCGCTGCGCCGCTCGCGCAGCGGTGGCACGCGGATCGGCAGCACGTTGAGGCGGTAATACAGGTCTTCGCGGAAGCGCCCTTCGCGCACGAGCTGCGGCAGGTCGCGCGAGGTCGCGGCCACCACGCGCACGTCGCAGCGCACCAGCTGGTTCGAGCCCAGCGGCTCGATCTCGCCCTCTTGCAGCGCGCGCAGCAGCTTCACCTGCATGGCCATGGGCATGTCGCCGAGCTCGTCGAGGAACAGCGTGCCGCCGTCGGCGATCCGGAACTTGCCGTCGCGGCCCTTGCGGTCGGCGCCGGTGTAGGCGCCGGGCGCCACGCCGAAGAACTCGGCCTCGAGCAGCGACTCGGGCACCGCCGCCATGTTCACGCCCACGAAGGCCTTGCCCGCGCGCGGCGAGGCCGCGTGGATGGCATGCGCCAGCAACTCCTTGCCGGTGCCGGTCTCGCCCAGCAGCAGCACCGGGCTGGTCGACTGCGCCGCGCGCCGCGCCTGGCGCTTCACCTCCACCGCGGCCGGGCTGGTGCCCACGAAGCTCGCGAAGGTGTACTTGCTGCGCCGCTGCGTGGCGAGCTGGCGCTGCGCTTCCTTCAGGTCGTGTTCGAGCCGCGCGAACTTGGTGATCAGCGGCTGCAGCGTGGTCTCGGGGTGGTCGAACAGCACGATGCCCAGCACGCCGATCACCTCGCCCTGGTCGTCGCGCAGCGGAATGCGCGTGACCACGAAGGTGCCGGCGCGGTTGTCGAGCAGGTCGATCAGGATCGGCTTGCCCGTGGCCAGCACGCGGTGCATCTGCGTGTTGTGCACCACGTTGCTCACGGGCTGGCCCACGAAGTCCTCTTCGCGCTCGAAGCCCAGCGCGGGCAGGAAGCGGCGGTACTGGTCGTTGATCCACACCACGCGCGCGTCGCGGTCCACCAGCAGCATGCCTTCGCTGGCGTTGGCGAAAAGGTCGAACATGGAACGCGCAGCGAGCTCGAGGATGCTCTGCGCGTCGCGGGGCAGGCGGTCGTCGCGGGTCATGGGCGGCATGGTACCCGGGGTGGGTATACAGACACGGCCCGCGTGACGAAGCCTTCACGGGGGCAACCCGGGCCGCGGGTGCGCCACCCAGGCCGGGCGTGCAGCGGGCCCCTGGCCGGCCGCAGCGCATCGCCCCGTGTCTTCACCCCTGCTTTCAACATGATCCAAAGATCCCGCAGCCACTCGCCTTCGCCCAGCCCCACCCCCAACCGCAACGTCCCCGCCGCCGGGCAGCCATCGGCCACGCTGGCCCACCCCGACGAGGCGCCCGAGGGCCTGGAAGAAGGCTTCGACGACATGTCGCTCGACGAACTGATCGATCAGATCGCGCAAGAGCGGCTGAGGCTCAGCAACCAACTCGGCGGGCTGCCGCCCGAGCAGGCCCTGGTGATCGAGCAAGAGCTGATGCATCTCGCGGACATGCACGAGGACTCGTTGCAGGCCCACACCGCCACCCAGTACCACCTGAACGAGATCGAGCGCCTGCAGGCCGAGAACCAGGATCTTGAAAGCCAGCTGCGCCTGCTGCAACAGCAAGGCTTGCAGCAGCGGCTGCTGGCCCTGGCGCAGCCTGCGCAGCCGCGGCCGCAGCCAGAGCCGCCCCGCAACCCGCCCGACACGCCCACGCCTCGCAAGGACTGAGCGGCCTCTGGCAACATGGCGCGCCCAACCCTGGAAACGCCATGTCTGCCCCTGAAACCTTCGACGCCCCGGCCGCTGCCCGCCTGCTCTGGTCCCACCGCCAGGCCGGCACCGCCCTCGACGCCCTGCCCCCCGCGCTGCGCCCGGCCGACGCCGCGGCCGGCCACGCCGTGCAGGCCGCGCTGCCCGCGGTGGCCGGCCAGCGTGTGGTGGGCTGGAAGATCGCGGCCACCAGCGCCGCGGGCCAGGCCCACATCCAGGTCGACGGCCCGCTGCCGGGGCGCATCCTCGAAAGCTTCGTGCACCCCGTGGGCGCCACGCTCACGCTCGCGGGCAACCGCATGCGCGTGGTCGAGCCCGAGTTCGCGTTCCGCCTGGGCGCCGACCTGCCGCCACGCGCCGCGCCCTACACGGCGCACGAGGTGCTCGCGGCCGTGGCCTCGCTGCACCCGGCCTTTGAAGTGCCCGATTCGCGCTTTGCCGATTTCGCGCGCGCAGGCCAGGCCCAACTGATCGCCGACGACGCCTGCTGCGGCCGCTTCGCCTTCGGCCCGGCCGCGCCCGAGGCCTGGCGCAGCGCCGACCTCGCCGCCCACCGCGTGCACGCCACGGTGAGCCGCGCCGACGGCAGCCTGCGGTACGCGCGCGACGGCGAAGGCCGCGCCCTGCTCGGCGATCCGCGCACCGCGCTCACCTGGCTCGCCAACGAACTCTCGGCACTGGGCATCGGCCTGCGCGAGGGCGACTGGGCCTCGTGCGGCACCTGCATGGTGCCGCTGGCGATCGAGCCCGGCGACCGGGTGGTGGCCGACTACGGCGCCTTCGGCACCATCGCGCTCGGCCTGTCGGACTGAGCGCACCGCCCGCGCGCGGTTTCGCGGCGCGCGCGCGGTGTTTCGTCGCAAGCCGGTGGCCGCCCGCGGGGGCGCCGCGCACAGTGCGGCATCGCCCAACCACCGGAGACCGCCATGCTGCTGCAACTGCTCGCCACCCACCCCGAGGCCATCGGCCCCATCGTGCGCCAGACCCCGCCCTGGGTCTGGGGCCTGTTCGCCGCCCTGCTCGCGCTGGGCCTGAGCCAGCTGCGCGCGCGCAGCGCCAGCCTCACGCGGGTGGCGGCACTGCCCGCGGCCATGGCGCTGTTCTCGGTGTTCGGCACCTGGTCGGCGCTGGGCCATTCCCCGCACGCGCCCGCCGCCGCGCTCACCGGGCTCATTGCCGCGGCCGCGGCCTTCGCGCTGATGGCGCAGCGCCGCAGCACCGCCCGCTTCGACCCGGTGCAGCGCCGCTACCGCCTGCCCGGCAGCGCGTTGCCGCTGCTGCTGATCCTGGGCATCTTTCTCGTGAAGTACGGCGTGGGCGTGGAACTCGCCATGGCGCCGCAACAGGCGAACGACGCCGCCTTCGCGCTCACCGTGGCCGGGCTCTACGGGAGCTTCACCGGCCTGTTCATGGGCCGGGCCTGGGGGCTGGTGCGGCTGGCCTTGCCTGCGCGCGTGGCTGGGGAAGTGGGCTGAGTCACGGCTTTTTCTCAGGCTTGTTGTCAGACCGGAAGTGCGCGAAAGCACTGAAGAAGAAACACACCGTCGACCCCACGCTCGAGACGGTGCCCAGGGTGATGGCCCATCCGCTTTGCATGAGTTTCGTGGTCGACAGAAAGCACATGGTGAGCAACAGGCAAAGCCAGCTCCGCCTCGTCGCTTTCCTGAACCGGAAAAGATCGGTCAGGTAACTCGCGACCGCAGTGGCCATCAGCGTCGTGGCCACGTATTCACTGGCATCCATCGTCACCCTCTCCTGAGAAAAACGCTCTGAATCAATGCCAGAAGCGACGCCGCCAACAGGATGCGCGGAGGATCACGCACACGGGGGCCGCGGGGATGAACGATTGCCAGAACAGCAACGACAGCATCTCATCCCAGTGCTCGAACGGTGCCGCCCACATGTAGAGGGACAGTGCCGTTCCCGCGAACACCATCAGCCAGCCAAGGACGTAGCACAAGACCCATCGGCCCCCTTCGGCGATCCAGTGGTTGGCCGATTTCATGCACCTTCTGCCTCAAGAATGTGATGGGCAAAAAATGTAAGCCGAAAGAACAAAAAGCCTTCCCCGGCGGGGGAAGGCTTCAATCCATCATCAGAAGCGGCGTTCAGGCCGACGCCGGGGCTTCGCGCCCTCGCTGCACGTAGGCCACGATGCGCGGCAGCAGCAGCACCATCACCACCACGATCAGCAGGCCCAGCGACATCGGGCGTTCGATGAACACGCGCCAGCTGCCTTCGCCGATGGACAGCGCGTTGCGCATCTGCGCCTCGGCCAGCGGGCCCAGGATCAGGCCCACGATCACCGGCGCGGCGGGGAAGTCGAAGCGGCGCATCAACAGGCCCAGCAGCGCAATGCCCAGCATCAGGTACAGGTCGAACGCGCTCTGGCGCATGCCGTACACGCCCACCGTGGCAAAAATGGTGATGCCCGCGTAGAGCTGCGGCCGCGGGATCTTGAGCAGCTTCACCCACAGGCCCACCATGGGCAGGTTGAGCACCAGCAGCATCACGTTGCCGATGTAGAGCGAGGCGATCAGCGCCCACACCAGGGTGGATGAGGTCTGGAACAGCTGCGGGCCCGCGTTGATGCCGTAGTTCTGCAGCGCCGACAGCAGGATGGCCGCGGTCACCGAGGTGGGAATGCCCAGCGTGAGCAGCGGCACCAGCGTGCCGGTGACGGCCGCGTTGTTCGCGGCCTCGGGGCCGGCCACGCCTTCGATGGCGCCCGTGGTGCCGAAGCTCTTCTTCGCCTCGGGATCGGCGAGCTTGCGCTCGGTGGCGTAGCTCAGGAAGGTCGGGATCTCGGTGCCGCCCGCGGGAATGGTGCCGAAGGGGAAACCGATGGCCGTGCCGCGCAGCCAGGCGGGCCAGGAGCGGCGCCATTCGTTGCCGGTCATGTGCACCTTGGTCAGGCGGTTCATGCTGGCTTCCATGCGGCCTTCGTAGGCGGCGTTGTAGAGCGCCTCGGTCACCGCGAACAGGCCCACGGCCACCAGCACCACCTCGAGGCCGTCCATGAATTCGAGGATGCCCGCGGTGTAGCGCACCTGGCCGGTGATCTGGTCGATGCCCACCAGGCCCAGCGACAGGCCCAGGAACAGCGAGGTCAGGCCGCGCAGCGCGCTCTTGCCCAGCACCGCGCTCACCGTGGTGAAGGCCAGCAGCATGAGGCAGAAGTACTCGGGCGGCCCCAGGCGCACCGCGAACTCGGCGAGCACGGGCGCGAACAGCGTGACGAGCACCGTGGCGATGGTGCCGGCCACGAAGGAGCCGATGGCCGCGGTGGCGAGCGCGGCGCCCGCGCGGCCGTTCTTGGCCATCTTGAAGCCTTCGAGCGCGGTCACCATGGTGCCGGTCTCGCCCGGCGTGTTGAGCAGGATGGAGGTGGTCGAGCCGCCGTACATCGCGCCGTAGTAGATGCCCGCGAAGAAGATCATCGAGGCCGTGGGTTCGACCTGCGAGGTGATGGGCAGCAGCATGGCCACGGTCACCGCGGGGCCCAGGCCCGGCAGCACGCCGATGGCCGTGCCCAGCGCGCAGCCGGCCAGCGCCCACAGCAGGTTGATGGGCGTGCCCGCGGTGGCGAAGCCCTGGAGCAGGTTGTGGAGGATGTCGCTCATGAAGGCCTCGGTGTCAGATCCAGCCGCTGGCACTGATGCCGGGCAGGTTCACCGCCAGCACCTTGGTGAACACCCAGTACACGGGTGCGGCGATGAGCACGCCGGTGATGAAGTCGACCCCGGTCGTCTTCGGCCCGCCGGCGGGCTTGCCCTCGCTCTGGCGCAGGCCGCGCACGGCCAGCGCGTAGCACAGCGTGCAGCTGAGCACGAAGCCGATGGTGGTGATGAGCGAGGCATTGGCGATCACGCCGGCGCACACCCACAGCAGGGCGGGCCAGTCGGCGCGGTCGGCGCCCGAGGGCGGCTCCACGTCCTTCCAGCCGCCGCGCAGCGCCTGCACGACGAGCAGCGTGCCGCACACCGCCATCAGGCCGCACATCAGCCAGGGGATGAAGTTGGGGCCGACGCCCGCATAACCCGCGTCGGACGGGATCTGCCAGGCGCCCACGGCGAGCACCGCGGCCACGCCGATGGCACCCAGGCCGATCGCCACCTGCCCCGTGCGCGACGGGGCGGCTTGCTGCGTCTCGCTCATCGCCGTGCGTCCGTCAGACCATGCCGGCGCGGACCATGGTGGCGCGCAGCGAAGAGAAGTCGCGGTCGACGAATTCCTCGAAGGCCTTGCCGGTCAGCAGCGCGGGCGTCCAGCCGTTCTTCTTGAGCGCTTCCTGCCACGACTTGCTCTGCGTGGCCTTGGTGACCATGGCCACCAGCGCGTCGCGTTGCGCGGGGGTGATGCCGGCCGCGCCGTACACGCCGCGCCAGTTGCCGATCTCCACGTCGATGCCCTGCTCTTTCAGCGTGGGCACGTTGATGCCGTCCAGGCGCTTGCCCGAGGTCACGGCGATGGCGCGCATCTTGCCGCTCTCGATGTAGGGCTGGAACTCGCTGTAGCCGCTGCCGCCCACGGTGACGTTGCCACCCAGGATGGCCGCCACGGCCTCACCGCCCCCGCGGAAGGGCACGTAGTTGATCTTGGCGGCGGGCACGCCCACGGCCTGCGCGATCTGCGCCGCGGCGATGTGCTCGGTGGCGCCGCGCGAACCGCCGCCCCACTTCACGCTGCCCGGGTCTTTCTTGAGCTGCTCGACCACGTCCTTCATGGTCTTGAGCGGCGACTCGGCCGGCAGCACGAACACGTTGTATTCGGTGGTCAGGCGCGCGATCGGCGTGACCTGGGTGATCGACACCGGCGGCTTGCCGGTGATGATGCCGCCGAGCATCACGGCGCCCATCACCATCAGCGCGTTCGGGTCGCCCTTGCTGGCGTTGTAGAACTGGGCCAGGCCGATCGCGCCGGCCGCACCGCCCTTGTTCTCGAAGGTCACCGACGAGGCCACGCCCGCGTCGCGCAGCGCGTCGCCGAGCGCGCGGCCGGTGCCGTCCCAGCCGCCGCCGGGGTTGGCGGGGATCATCATCTTGATGTTGGCGCTGGCCCAGGCGGCGTTGGGCAGTGCGCCCGCGGCGGCCAGAGCGGCCAGGGATTTGAGGAAGGTGTCGCGACGCATGGCGTTGTCTCCTGTGGGTGGATGGGGCGGCCCGAATGTTCGGCGGGCGGGCTGTCAGTTGGCTGTCGGACACCCCGGGGAAAACCCTGATACGGGCGGCGGTGCAGGCGGCTGCCGATAATGGCCGCCGCATGAAGCTGCTGCTGGTCGAAGACAACGCCACCATGCAGGTGACCCTGAGCCGCGCGCTGGAGCGCCGCGGCCTGCAGGTACTCACCTGCGACGACGGCCTGCGCGCGCTGGGCGTGTGGCGGCAAAGTCAGCCCGACGCGGTGCTGCTCGACCTCTCGCTGCCGGGCCAGGACGGCCTCGAGGTGCTGGCCCAGGCGCGCGCCGCGGGCCTGCGCACCCCCGTCATCATCCTCACCGCGCGCGGCACCGTGGGCGACCGCATCCTGGGCCTGAACACCGGCGCCGACGACTACCTCGCCAAGCCCTTCGACCTCGACGAACTCGAGGCCCGCGTGCGCGCGCTGGTGCGCCGGGCTTCGGGCAGCGACGCGCCCGCCTCGACCGCCTGGTGCGGCATGACGGTGGACGCCGAGAGCGGCGCCGTGTACCACCAGGGCACGCCGCTGGAGCTCACGCCGCGCGAGCTCGCGCTGCTGCGCGCGGTGCTCGCGCGACCGGGCCACGCGATCGCCAAGGAGCGGCTGTTCGAGCTCGTGTTCCCGGGCGAGAAAGAGGTGCAGACCGAAGCGATCGAGGTGGTGGCCTACCGGCTGCGCAAGAAGATCGCGCACACCGGCGCGCAACTGGTCACGCTGCGCGGGCTGGGCTACCTGTTGAAGGCACCGTGAGCCCACGCCCGTTCTCGCTGCGACGCACCCTGCTGCTGGGCATCCTGCTGCCGGTGTTCGCCTACGTGGTGTTCAACACCGTGGTGCTGTACCGCCAGGCGCTGGCCGCGGCCGACACCGCCTACGACCGCACCTTGCTGGCCACGGCGAAATCGCTTGGCGAGCAGTTGCAGGTGACGGGGCGCGGCGATGCCGCGCGGGTGCACGCCACCCTGCTCTACTCCGCGCTCGAGGCCTTCGAGGCCGACAACCGCAGCCGGCTGTTCTACCGCGTCTCCGGATTTCACGGCGAAATGGTCTCGGGTTTCGACGACCTGCCCACGCCGCGGCGCACCATCCCCAAGGACAACATCTACGCCGCGCTGGTGAACTTCTACGACGACCAGTACCGCGGCATGAAGGTGCGCATGGCCGTGCTGCTGCAGCCCGTGGCCGGCGTGGAGGGCCAGGGCGTGGCCACCATCCAGGTGGCCGAGACCCTGGAGCTGCGGCAGACCCTGGCGCGCCAGATCCTGATCGACACGCTGTGGCGCCAGGCCGCGCTGCTGGCGGTGATCGCGCTCGTGGTGGTGGTGGTGGTGCAGCGCGCCACGCGGCCTGTGCGCGACATCAGCAGCGCGCTGGCCTCGCGCAGCGAGAACGACCTCTCGCCGCTGCCCGCGCAGGACGCGCCGCGCGAGCTGCTGCCGCTGCTCGACGCCACCAACCAGCACATGCAGCGGCTGTCTCAGCTGCTCGACCATCAGAAGCGCTTCGTGCGCGACACCTCGCACCAGCTGCGCACGCCGCTCGCGGTGCTCAAGACGCAGCTGCAGTCGGCGCGCCGCGGCGACGTCGAGCCGCGCCAGGCGCTCGACGAGATCGCGCACACCGTGGACCGCGCAACCGACCTCGCCAACCAGATGCTGGCGCTCGCCAAGGTGGAGCAGCTGCGCCAGGACCGCGACGTGCCCCTGACCGAATGGGCCGGCGTGGTGCGCGCCGTGGCGCTCGACCTGTCGGCGCTGATCGCCGAGCGCGACCTCGATTTCGCGCTCGAGCTCGGTGGCGAGGCACCGGTGCGGGCGCACGAATGGGCGCTGCGCGAGCTCACGCGCAACCTGCTGCACAACGCCATCAAGCACTCGCCCCAGGGGGGCGCGCTGCACGTGGACCTGCACCGCGACGCGCGCACCGCCGCGCTCACCGTGAGCGACAGCGGTCCGGGCATTGCCGAAAGCCTGCGCCAGCGCCTGTTCCAACCCTTCGCCACCGACCACGGCGCCGGCCCCAGCCTCTCGGGCTCGGGCCTCGGGCTCGCGATTTGCCGGGAGATCGTGCAATCGCTCGGCGGCCAGATCGAACTGAACAACCGCAGCGAAGGCGGCACCGTGCGCGGCCTCGACGCCACGGTGCGCCTGCCCCTCACGACCGAACCATGAAAGTGCCCGACAGAGAAGCCCCGACCGAACGCGTGCGCCTGGACAAATGGCTCTGGGCCGCGCGCTTCTTCAAGACCCGCGCCCTCAGCGCCGAAGCCATCGACAAGGGCCGCGTGAGCCTCAACGGCCAGGTGGCCAAGGCCTCGCGCGAGCCGCGCGTGGGCGACACGCTCGAATTCCGCCAGGGCAACGAATGGCGCACGGTGGTGGTGCGCGGCCTGAGCGCGGTGCGCGGGCCCGCGCCGGTGGCGCAGCAGCTCTACGAAGAAACCGCCGAATCCCTGGCGCGCCGCGCGGCCGCGGCCGAACAGCGCCGACTGGCGCCCGAGCCCGCGCTGGCCCAGACGCAGGGCCGGCCCACCAAGCGCGACCGCCGCACGCTCAAGGATTGGGGCGATCGCTGGAGCGCCTCGCTCGACGACCAGTGAGGGCGCGGCCTCAGCCGCGCCGCAGCCCCAGCCACATCACCGTGGCGACCACGATCAGGCCGCCCGCCACCTGGATGGCCGCGATCGACTGGCCCAGGAACACCCACGCGAGCACCAGCGCAAAGATCGGCTCGATGTTCATGATGGCCGAATTGCCCACCACGCCCAGGCGCGGCAGCACGGTGAACATGATGGTGAAGGCCGTGCCGTAGAGAAAGGTCAGACCCGCCAGGCCCCACCAGCCCGCCATGGCGTTCGGAAAGTGCAGGCCGCCCTGCGTGGTGCTGGCCACCAGCGCGATCACCGAGGCGATGGCCATGGTGCTCGCGGTGCGCACGCGGCCGTCGAGGCCCGCGGTTTCGTGCTGCGTGAACACCAGCGCGAGCCCGAAGCTCGCGGCCGCCGCGAGCGCGAAGGCCACGCCCACGCCAATGCGCGCCCAGTGCCCGCCCGCGCCCAGGCCCGAGGCCGCGCCCGACACGTCGAGCGCGAGCGCCAGGCCGAGCAGCATCAGCGGCATGGCCTTGAGCAGGTGCGGCGCGGGCCGGTGGCCGTAGATCACCCGCGCCCAGAACGCGGTCCACAACGGGTAGGTGTTGAAGGCCAGCAGCGCCAGCGCCACCGGCAGCCGCGCCACGGCCGCGTACAGGCACAGGCTCTGCACGCCCACCAGCAGGCCGATGGCGGGCAAGGCCTTGCGGTGGGGCGCCTGCAAGCGCAGCGGCACGCGCGCGAACAGCACGATGGCGGCGACCACGAGCGCGGTGATGCCGCTGCGCACGGTGACCGCGGTGGCCACGGTCACGCCATGGTCGAAGGCCAGCCGCGCGGCCACGTGGTTCGCCCCCATCATGAAGGCGATGAGCAGCAAGGTGGCGAAGGCGGTGCGCGAGAGGCTCTGGGGCATGGCGGTTCGCGATAGAAAGCCGATCGGCAAAAAACAAGGGCGCCCCGAGGGGCGCCCTTGTTGCGATCTGTGGCGGAGTGAGAGGGATTCGAACCCTCGATGAGGCTCTACACCCCATACTCCCTTAGCAGGGGAGCACCTTCGGCCACTCGGTCATCACTCCGGAAGTCCCGCATTATGCCCCAAAGCACACGCGGGAAAATCGTCAGGCCTCGATCTTGTCGGCGCTCTGGTCGAGATCGAACTCGCGGTGCAGCGCGCGCACGGCCAGCTCCATGTACTTCTCGTCGATCACCACCGAGGTCTTGATCTCCGAGGTCGAGATCATCTGGATGTTGATGCCCTCGGTGCTCAGGCAGCGGAACATGCGGCTGGCCACGCCCACGTGGCTGCGCATGCCGATGCCCACGATGCTGACCTTGCAGATGCGGTTGTCGCCCACCACATCGGCCGCGCCCAGCGAGGGCACCACCTGCGCCTTGAGCAGGTCGAGCGTCTTCTGGTAGTCGTTGCGGTGCACCGTGAAGCTGAAGTCGGTTTTGCCGTCCTTGCTCAGGTTCTGGATGATCACGTCGACTTCGATGTTGGCGTCGGCCACGGCGCCCAGGATCTGCGCCGCGATGCCCGGCTTGTCGGGCACGCCGAGCACCGAGACCTTGGCCTCGTCGCGGTTGAACGCAATGCCGGAAACGACGGCTTGTTCCATGGCTTCTTCTTCCTCGAAAGTGATCAGGGTGCCGGAGGCGGCTTCTTCATTCAGGTCGATGTCCCAGGGCGTGAAGCTGGAGAGCACACGCAGCGGCACGCGGTACTTGCCCGCGAATTCCACCGAGCGGATCTGCAGCACCTTGGAGCCCATGCTGGCCATCTCGAGCATCTCTTCGAAGCTCACGCGCGCCAGGCGGCGCGCCTCGGGCACCACGCGCGGGTCGGTGGTGTAGACGCCGTCGACGTCGGTGTAGATCAGGCACTCGGCCGCCTTGAGCGCCGCGGCCACGGCCACGGCCGAGGTGTCGCTGCCGCCACGGCCCAGCGTGGTGATGTTGCCGCCCTCGTCGATGCCCTGGAAGCCGGTGACGATCACCACCTTGCCCGCGGCGAGGTCGGCACGCACGCGCGCGTCGTCGATCGATTCGATGCGGGCCTTGGTGTAGGCGTCGTTGGTCTTGATCGGCACCTGCCAGCCCGCGTAGCTCACGGCCTCCAGGCCTTCGGCCTGCAGCGCGATGGCCAGCAGCGCCGACGAGGCCTGCTCGCCGGTGGCGGCGAGCATGTCGAGCTCGCGGCCGTAGGCCTTGCCGGGCTTGCCCGGGGCCAGTTCTTTGGCCAGGCCCAGCAGGCGGTTGGTTTCGCCGCTCATGGCGCTGGGCACCACCACCATCTGGTGACCGGCCTTGTGCCATTTGGCGACGCGGCGGGCGACGTTGCGGATGCGTTCGGTCGACCCCATGGAGGTGCCGCCGTACTTGTGAACGATCAAGGCCATTGGAAGGGAGGGGAAAGCGCAGCGATCACCGCTGCCGGGTGCCCGGAGCCGGGCAAAACCCCGGGATTATACCGAGGGGGTATACGCCAACTGCACACCCTCGCGGCACACCACCCCCGCGGCCACCTTGAGCCGGATCGCGTGGCCGCGCGTGCTGCAGGCCTGTACCTGGTCGAGCAGTTCGGTCAGTTGCGCCGCGCTCGGCGCCACGCCGTGGGCCTGGCGCAGCCAGTGGCGCAAGGCGTTGGCCTGGCGCTCGCGCGAGAGCGCCTGCAAGGCCGCGATGCGCGGCGGCGTGCCGGTGGCCGCGAGGTCGATCGCGGCGAGTTCGTCGAGCAGGCGCTGCGCTTGCGCGGCATGCGCGGCGCTGCGCGCGAGCGCCTCGCGGTACCCCTCGAAGGCCTCGGCCCAGGCCGGGCTCAGGCGGTGGCGGATGCGGTTGCGCGTGAAGCGCAGGTCGGCGTTGCTCGGGTCGTCGACAAAAGACTCGCCGCGTTCGATCAGCGCGCTGCGCAGCGCCTGGCCGCGCACGCCCAGCCAGGGCCGGCCGAAACGCACGCCCCCGCGCTCGAAGGCCTCGGGCATGGCGGCCAGGCCCGGCAGGCCCGCGCCGCGCGAGAGCGCGAGCAGCACGGTCTCGGCCTGGTCGTCGAGGTGCTGGGCCAGCAGCACCCAGGCCGCGCCGGCCTCGCGCGCGAGCGCCGCGAGCGCGGCGTAGCGCGCGCCGCGCGCGGCGTCTTCGGGGCTCTGGCCTGGGGCCGCCTGCGCGTTCACGCGGCGCACGTGGCAGGCGATACCCAGGCGCGCACAGCGCTCGCGCACCTGCGCCTCGAAGGCGTCGGCCGCGGCTTGCAGGCCGTGGTGCACGTGCAGCGCGATCACGCGGCCCGGCCACAAGGCGTGGGCCGCGAGCAGCAAGGCGGTGGAGTCGGCGCCGCCGCTGAAGGCGACGGCCACCGGGCCCTCGGGCACGCCGTCAGGCCCCCAATGACGAAGGGCCCAGTCGGCAAGCGCCTGGGCCCCGGGCAACGCCGCTTCGGCGGCGTCAGCGCTTCTCGCGCGCTTCGGCCTTGGTGTCGGTGAAGCGGCCATAACCGTCGATGCGCGCGTAGCGGCGCTCCAGCAGTTCCTTCACCTTGAGGTCGGCCACCTGGCGGTACGCATCGCCCAGCGCGCGCTTGAGGAAGGCGGCCATCTGCTTGTGGTCGCGGTGCGCGCCGCCCACGGGCTCGTTGACGATCTTGTCGACCAGGCCCAGGGCCTTGAGGCGGTGGGCGGTGATGCCCAGGGCCTCGGCCGCGTCGCTCGCGCGCTCGCTGGTTTTCCACAGGATGGAGGCGCAGCCCTCAGGGCTGATCACCGAGTACACGGAGTACTGCAGCATCAGCACCTGGTCGGCCACGGCGATGGCCAGCGCGCCGCCCGAGCCGCCCTCGCCGATGATGGTGGAGATGATGGGCACCTCGAGCTGCGCCATCTCGAAGATGTTGCGGCCGATGGCCTCGGACTGGCCGCGCTCCTCGGCATCGATGCCGGGGTAGGCGCCGGGCGTGTCCACGAAGGTGAAGACCGGCAGCTTGAACTTCTCGGCCAGCTTCATGAGGCGCAGTGCCTTGCGGTAGCCCTCGGGCTTGGTCATGCCGAAGTTGCGCAGGCCGCGTTCCTTGGTGTCGCGGCCCTTCTGGTGGCCGATCACCATGCAGGGCTGGCCGTTGAAGCGCGCGAGCCCGCCCACGATGGACAGGTCGTCGGCGAAATGGCGGTCGCCGTGCAGCTCGGTGAAGTGCGTGAAGATCTCGCGCACGTAATCGAGCGTGTAGGGCCGGTCGGCGTGGCGCGCGATCTTGGTGATCTGCCAGGGCGACAGGTTGCTGTAGATGTCTTTGGTGAGTTGCAGGCTCTTGGAAGCGAGCTTGTCGATCTCTTCGGAGATGTCGACCGCCGATTCGGTCTGCACGTAACGCAGTTCCTCGATCTTGGATTCGAGCTCGGCGATGGGCTGCTCGAAATCGAGAAAGTTCTTTTTGGCCATGTCAGGCTCCTACTCTGGTGACTCAATAGCTCACGGGGAGCGGATCGAGCGACCGCCAAATATACCAAGTGGCCACGCTGCAATACGGGGCCCACGATCCGGCAACCTCGCGGATCTCGCTGCGGCTCACGGGCTCGCCCGAGAAGTACGCGCGGCTGATGCCGTTCTGCAGGCCGATGTCGTCGAGTGGCAGCACGTTGGGCCGCATGAGGTGGAAGATGAGGAACATCTCGGCCGTCCAGCGGCCGATGCCGCGGATGGCCACGAGCTCGGCAATGATGGCCTCGTCGTCCATCGAAGGCCAGTCGTTGACGCGCACGCGCTTGTCGGCAAAGTGCAGCGCGAGGTCGACCAGGTACTCGACCTTGCGCGCCGACAGGCCGGCCGCGCGCATGTCGTCGACCTTGAGCTTGAGCACCTGGGCCGGCGTCATCTTGCGCGTGAGCGCGTCGAAGCGGTCCCACACCGACTGCGCGGCCTTCACCGAGATCTGCTGGCCCACGATGCTGCGCGCGAGCGTCACGAACGCATCGCCGCGCGACTGCAGGAACGCGCCGGGGTGCTGCGGAATGAGCTTCTTGAGCACGCGGTCGCGCTTGATCAGGTGGCGGCAGGCCTCGCCCCAGTACACGGGCGCGTCGGGGCCGAACTCGGGCAGCTGGCTGTGGGTGGCCATCAGGCGCGCTCCCAGGTGGTGCCCGCGGGGCCGTCCTTGAGGACGATGCCCTGTTCGAGCAAGGCCTTGCGGATGCGGTCGGCCTCGGCGAAATCGCGCGCCTGCTTGGCGGCGGTGCGGGCGGCGATCTGGGCGGCAATGGCCGCTTCGTCGAGCGAGGCGCCCGCGCCACCGCCCTGCAGGTAGGCCGCGGGATCGGCCTGCAGCAGCCCCAGCACGCCGCCGAGCGCGCGCAGCAGGCCCGCGTGCTGCGCATCCTTGCCGCGGTTGAGCTCGCTCGCGAGTTCGAACAGCACGCTCAGCGCGACCGGGGTGTTGAAGTCGTCGTCCATCGCGGCCTTGAAGCGCGCGGCGAACGGGTCGGCCCAGTCGATGGCGACCTCGGCCGCGGGCACGGCCGACAGCGCGGTGTAGAGCCGCTTGAGCGCGGCGCGCGCGTCGTCGAGGTGGGCGTCGCTGTGGTTGAGCGGGCTGCGGTAGTGGGCACGCAGCATGAAGAAGCGCACCGTCTCGGCGTCGAACTTCTGCAGCACCTCGCGGATGGTGAAGAAGTTGCCCAGGCTCTTGGACATCTTCTCGTTGTCCACGTTGACGAAGCCGTTGTGCATCCACACCTTCGCCAGCGGCACGCCGTTGGCGCCCTCGCTCTGCGCGATCTCGTTCTCGTGGTGCGGGAACTGCAGGTCGGCGCCGCCGCCGTGGATGTCGAAGGTTTCACCGAGCAGCGCGCAGGCCATGGCCGAGCACTCGATGTGCCAGCCCGGGCGGCCGCGGCCATAGGGCGAGTCCCATTGCGCGTCGGCGGGCTCCTCGGGCTTGGCGGCCTTCCAGAGCACGAAGTCGAGCGGGTCTTCCTTGCCCTGTGCCACGGCCACGCGCTCGCCCGCGTGCAGCTCGTCCAGGCTCTTGCCCGAGAGCTTGCCGTAGCCGGCGAAGCGGCGCACCGCGTAGTTCACGTCGCCGTCGCCGCTGCGGTAGGCCAGGCCCTTGCCTTCGAGCGTGCGCACGATGTCGAGCATCTGCGGCACGTAGTCGGTGGCGCGCGGGTCGTGCGTGGGGCGCGCGATGCCGAGCGCGTCGAAGTCTTGGTACATCGCGGCGATCATGCGGTCGGTGAGCGCGCGCACGGTCTCGCCGTTGTGCAGGGCGCGGCGGATGATCTTGTCGTCGATGTCGGTGATGTTGCGCACGAAGGTCACGCGCAGGCCGCTCGCTTCGAGCCAGCGGCGCGCCACGTCGAACGCGATGTTGGAGCGCGCATGGCCCACGTGGCACAGGTCGTAGACCGTGATGCCGCAGACGTACATGCGCACGTGGCCGGGCTCGATGGGCGCAAAAGGCTCGAGCCGGCGCGTCAGGGTGTTGTGGATGTGCAGGGTCATCGCAAGGCGCAAGGCGGGTGCGGTGCCGGCCGCTTCCACCGCGCCCGCAAGCGCGGCGCCTCACGGGTCCGGCGCCCCGCAGGCACGGTCTGATGCGACCGGCCAGCCGGTACCCCTCAGATACAATGCGCGCCAGTATATCGACGCCCACCGCGCACAAGCGTGCGCGACCGGGCCTTTGGTCGGCCACCCCCTGAACGCCGGCCCGCCCCAGCCGACGAGGTTTCATGTACCACCGAGCGTCACCGCCGGACCGCGGCGCACCGATGTCCCGTTGTCTGCCCCTCCCCCGTCTGATCGCCATCGGGCTGCTCGCCGCGAGCGCGCACGCGTTCGCGCAATCGACCTTCACGCCCACCGTCACGCCCTACGACGAGGTGTCGCGCCTCACGCGCGCCGGCCAGTACGAGCAGGCGATCGAACGCGCACAGCGCTACCTGCAGACCAACGCGCGCGACCCGCAGATGCGCTTCCTGGTGGGCGTGGCGCAGAACCAGAAGGGCGACGTGGCCGCGGCGCAGGAAACCTACGCGCAACTCACGCAGGAATTCCCCGAACTGCCCGAGCCCTACAACAACCTCGCCGTGATCCACGCCGCCGCGGGCCGCTACGACGAAGCGCGCACCGCGCTCGAAGGTGCGATCCGCGCCAACCCGCAGTACGCGGTGGCGCACGAGAACCTGGGCGACGTGTACGCGCGGCTCGCGCAGCGCGCCTGGCAGCGTGCGCAGCAGATCGACGCCGGGAACCGCCGGCTCGAACCCAAGCTCAAGGCCGTGCAGGGCATCTTCGACATGCCCGCCAACCCCAACCGCTGAGGACTTCGCCCATGACCTTCTCCCGCCGCGCGCTGCTCGCGCTCCTGGCCGCATTCACCCTCTCGGGCGCCGCGCACGCGCAAGGCGCCAACGCCAAGCCGCGCGTGAAGCTCAGCACCTCGCTGGGCGATATCGTGGTCGAACTCGACGCCGCCAAGGCGCCCAAGACGGTCGAGAACTTCCTGCAGTACGTCGAAGAGAAGCACTACGACGGCACGGTGTTCCACCGCGTCATCGGCAACTTCATGATCCAGGGCGGCGGCTTCACCGCCGACATGCAGCAAAAGCCCACGCGCGCGCCGGTGCCGCTCGAAGCGGGCAACGGCCTCAAGAACGACCGCGGCACCATCGCCATGGCCCGCACCTCGAACCCGAACTCGGCCACCTCGCAGTTCTTCATCAACGTCGTCGACAACGCCGGCCTGAACGCGCCCTCGCCCGATGGCTACGGCTACACCGTCTTCGGCAAGGTCGTCGCGGGCATGGACGTGGTCGACAAGATCCGCGCCGTGCCCACCGGCAACCGCGGCATGCACCAGAACGTGCCCGCCACCCCCGTCACCATCAACAAAGCCAGCCTGGAGAAATGAACATGGCCAACCCCCAAGTGGAACTGCACATCGCCGGCATGGGCGTGATCACGCTCGAACTCGACGCGGTGAAAGCCCCCAAGTCCACCGCCAACTTCCTGGCCTACGTGAACAAGGGCCACTACAACAACACGATCTTCCACCGCGTGATCCCCGGCTTCATGATCCAGGGCGGGGGCTTCGAGCCGGGCATGAACCAGAAGCCCACCGACAAGCCGATCGAGAACGAAGCCAACAACGGCCTCAAGAACGAGGTCTACACCGTGGCCATGGCGCGCACCAACGACCCGCACTCGGCCACCGCGCAGTTCTTCATCAACGTCACCAACAACGGCTTCCTCAACCACACCGCGCCGAGCGCGCAGGGCTGGGGCTATGCGGTGTTCGGCAAGGTGGTCTCGGGCAGCGAGATCGTCAAGCAGATCGAAGGCGTGGCCACGGGCCGCAAGGGCTTCCACGACGACGTGCCCAAGGCCGACGTGGTGATCGAGAAGGCCGTCGCCCTCTGATCGCACCCATGGGTGAGCGCACCGACGAGCTCGTTGCGCCGTCCACCTGGCGCACGGTCGACCTCATCTCCGACCTGCACCTGCAAGCGTCCGAGCCGGCCACGCAGCGCGCGTGGCTCGCCTACCTCGACGCCGCGCCCGCGCCCGACGCGCTCTTCATCCTCGGCGACCTGTTCGAGGTCTGGGTGGGCGACGATGTGCTGGACCACGCCGACACGCCCGAGCGCGCCTTCGTGCGCGACTGCGTGGCCGCGCTGCACCGCTTCTCAAAGCGCGCGGCGCTCTTCTTCATGGCCGGCAACCGCGACTTCCTGCTCGGCACGCAGGCGCTCGCGGCCAGCGGCATGCGCGGCCTGGCCGACCCCACGGTGCTGGCCTTCGGCGGCCAGCGCTGGCTGCTCAGCCACGGCGACGCGCTGTGCCTGGCCGACACCGACTACCTCGCGTTCCGCGCGCAGGTTCGCGGCGAGGCCTGGCAGACGGCCTTTCTCGCGCGGCCCCTGGCCGCGCGCGAGACCATTGCGGCCGACCTGCGCGCGCGCAGCGAAGCGCGCAAGCGCGAACTGGGCCACGACCCCGGCCTGTGGGCCGACGTGGACGCCGCCGCCGCGCGGCAGGCGCTGCGCGCGGCCAACGCCGGCACGCTGATCCACGGCCACACGCACCGCCCCGCCGAGCACGCGCTGGGCGACGGCCTGCGCCGCCTGGTGCTCAGCGACTGGGACTTGCAGGCCAGCCCGCCGCGTGCCGAGGTGTTGCGCCTGACGGCCGCGGGCGCGCGGCGGGTGGCGCTGTGAGCTGGTGGTCGTCGCTGCGGCGGCGCTGGCGCCGCCCCACCCCGGTGCCCGACGCGCTGTGGGCGCACACGCTGCAGCAGCTGCCGTTCCTGCAGGCGCTGTCGGCGCCCGAGCGGAACACGCTGCGCGGGCTGTGCGCGCACTTCCTGGCCGAGAAGGAATTCACCGGCGCCAACGGCCTGCAAATCACCGACGCCATGGCGCTGTCGATCGCGGCCCAGGCCTGCCGGCCGCTGCTGCACATGCACGGCCCCGACGGCCGCGCCGTGCGCCAGAGCGCCGACCGGCTCGACTGGTACGGCGACTTCGTGGGCATCGTGGTGCAACCGGGCGCGGTGCTCGCGCGGCGCGAGGTGCGCGACCCCGTGGGCGTGGTGCACCAGTACACCGAGGCCCTGGCCGGCGAGGCCATGGACGGCGGCCCGCTGATGCTGAGCTGGGAAGACGTGGCGAGCGCGGGCGAGCGCGCGGCCATCGGCCACAACGTGGTGATCCACGAGTTCGTGCACAAGATGGACATGCGCGAGCTGAGCCCGGGCGAAGAGCCGCAGGGCGCGCCCGTGCTGCCCGACGGATTCCTGGGCCTGAACGACCGCCGCGCCGCGGCCGCGCACTGGCAGCGCGTGATGGGCGAGGCCTACGCGGGCTTTCGCGAGGCCGTGGCCATGGCCGAGCGCTTCGGGGGCGAGCCCCCGTGGCTCGACGCCTACGCGGCCAGCAACGCGGCCGAGTTCTTCGCCGTGACCTGCGAGGCCTACTTCGTGAACCGCGAGCGCTTCGCGCAGGACTTCGCGGCGCTGATGCCGCTCTACGACGGCTTCTTCAAC
The DNA here is from genome assembly GCF_049843535.1 of Hydrogenophaga sp. T2. NCBI lineage: Bacteria > Pseudomonadati > Pseudomonadota > Betaproteobacteria > Burkholderiales > Comamonadaceae > Hydrogenophaga > Hydrogenophaga sp. T2. The sequence continues at coordinate 430,835 of NZ_JBBHZJ010000004.1, forward strand.
GCGGCGAAAGCGGGCTGATCAGCGCTTGAGCAGCGCCTTGAGCACCGCCTGCAGGCGGCGCGCGGCGCGCTCGTCGTGCGCCCCCGCGAACACGCGCGCCACGTCCTGCGCCCAGGTGTCGGCCGGGGCGGCCTCGTGGCGGCGCGTGAGCAGCTGCAGCTGCAGCAGGCGGCGCTCGCTCAGCTGCTCGGCGGGCGTGGGCACCTCGGCCGCGATCTCCAGGCGCAGCAGCGCGTCGCCGGCATCGGCCGCGGGCTTGGCCAGCGCCGCACCCCAGGCGTTGCGCTGCGCGGCACCCACGCGCGGGCCCAGGGCCTGGGCCGCGGGCAGTTGTTCTGCGTCGCGCGCGCGCCAGGCGTCCACGAGCTGTGTGAGCACCTCGCCATGCGCCTGTTCGGCCAGGCGTTTGAGGCTCGCCTGGGCGGCGTCCAGGGCCTGGCGCTGCGCGCGGAACGCGGCGTCACCCAGGCGCGGGCCGCGCGGCGCGCGGTCGTCGCGGCCACCAAAGCCGCGGTCGCCGAAGCCCCGGTCGTCGCGGCCGAAGCGGTTGCCTTCGCGCGGGCCGCGCGCATCGCCACGGCCCGCGGGCTTGCCGTCGCGGCGGGCGTCGCGGCCGGCCGGGGCCGCTTCGGCGCGCTTCTGGCCCGGACGGTCGTCGCCGCGCATGGCCACGAGCTTGCGCGGCGCGGCCTGCGGGGCCGGGGCGGCGGCGCCTTCACCCGCTCCCTCGCCTTCGCCCGCCGGCGTCGCCGGTGCGGGTGTTGCGGCCGGGGCGGCAGCCGGCGCGGCCTGCGTGGCGGCTTCGAGCGCGGCCATCGCGGCGCGGATGCGCGCGGCGTCGCCCGACTGGCTCGCCGCCTCGAGTTCGCGCGCGGCGTCGAGCACGCGCTGGTCGTGCTCGCTCAGGGCCTGGCCGTGCTGCTGGCGCTCCTGGGTCTTGCGCTCGAAGGCGCTGTCGATGGGGGCGCGGAAGGCCTCCCAGAGCTTCTGTTCCTGCTTGCGGTCGAGCGGCACGGCATGCGCTTCGGCCTGCCAGCGCTGCTGCAGGGCCTTGACCGCGTCGATGCGCAGCGGCCGGGCCTCGGCGAGCGCCGTGGCCTCTTCGATCAGCGCCTTGCGGCGCGCGGTGCTCTCGGCCTGTGCGGCCTCCAGGCGCGCATGGGCCTGGTGCATCGCGTCTTTCCACTGCGGCTGGATCTCGGCAAAGGCCTTTTCGCTCAGGTGGCCGGCCTGGCGCCAGCGCTCGGAAAAGGCGTGCAGTTCGCGCAGCTGGGCCTTCCAGTCGCTGCTCTCGGCGTGGGCCTGGGTCCAGGCCTTGAGTTCGTCGATGATGGCCATGCGCTGGGCGCGCGTGGCGTCGGCCTGCTGGCGCACCTGCGTGAGCCAGACCTCGACCAGCTTGTGGGCCTCGGTGCAGGCCTCGTCGAAGCGCTTCCACAGCGCGTGGTTGGGCGCGCCGCCCTGGTCGGTGGTTTTCCACTGCTCGCGCAGCTGGCGCAGGGTGTCCTGCAGCTTGCGCCCGCCCAGGCGCTGGCCTTCGGGGGCCTTGGTGAGCGCCTCGGCCTTGGCCACGAGTTCTTCGCGCAGCTGGTCGGCGCGCCAACGCTGCCAGCCTTCGAGTTCGCCGGCCTGGGCCAGCGCGGCCTGCGCGCGCGCGTCGAGCGCGGGCGCGACCAGACGGCCGTGCTTCTTGAGCTGCTGGCGCACCTCGTTGGCGACCTTGGGCGTGGCCTTGCCATGGCCCTGGGCCACCTCGGCTTCGAGCGCGGCCACCGCGGCCTCGAGCTCGGCGTTGGCGCGCTCGCGGCGCTCGGTCTGGGCCTGGCCGTCGGCGGCGGCGGCGGCTTCGGCGGCGGCGGCGGGTTCACCGCGCGCCACGCGCAGTTCGTCGGCCCACACGGGCACGGCGGGCAGCGGGGCCTGGGCGTCGGCATCGGCCGCCACGGCCTGCGCGAGCGCGGCCGAGAAGGCTTCCCACACCAGCTGCAGCTGCTGGCGCGAGGCGTCGAGCATGGGCGGGAACTTGGGCTCGACGCTGGCCCATTGCGGGTCCTGCGTGAGGCCCTCGACCTGCTGTTGCCACTGCGCCACGTCGTTGCGCAGCGCGTCGGCGGCCTGCTGCGCTTCACGCCAGGGCTTGGTGGACAGGACCTCGATGCGCTGCGCGATCAGCACCGCGGCCTCGCGCTCGACCTGCACCGCGTGCTGCAGGTCTTCGATCGACTTGATGCGCTCGGCCAGTTGCTGGCGCAGCGTGGCCAGCGGCTCGCGCGACAGCGGGGCGCCGGCGCGTGCGGCGTCGCGCTGCCAGGCCAGGGCATCGGCGAGATTCAGGCGCGACGCACCCAGCAGGGCCTCGGCCTTGGCGCTCCACTCGGTGGCGGCCTGCTCCTGCGCCTTCTGGCGTTTGAGCTCGTCGAGCTTTTCCTTCAGGGGCTTGGCCGCGCCACGGTCGCGCTGGCTCAGCTCCTTGAACACCTCCTGCATCTGCTCGGCCGTGGGCGCCTGGGCGAGCCAGTCGCGCAGGCGCGCGCTGCGATCGCCCGAGGTGGCGGCCGAAAAAACGCCGCCGGTGAGGGCGTCCAGCGGATGGGCGTTGGCGGGCTTGGGGGAGGTGGGCGTGTTCACGGCGGGTTCGGTGACGGGCTTCTGGCGCAGGGAAAACAGCGACATGTGGAGGGGCAGAGGCGGTCGGGGCGACCGGTTCGCGCGGACGGGGCCGCGCGCGGGAAAACGCGTATTGTCGCCGCAGCGGTGCGGCGGCGTGAAGGCGGGTATTGCGGCGCCCGGTGCGGCGCCCGGTGCAGCGATCAGCGTGGCGCGAGCTGCAGCTCGGCGCGCGCCGAGGGCAATTGGGGCCGCGTGGTGGTTTCCGTGGCCTCCGAGGCCTTGACCGGGCCCAGGCGCGGTGCGCCCAGGAACACCCGGTCTTCACCCAGCTTCAGGCCGAGCAGGAAGTCCTTCACCGCCACCGCGCGCGCCACGGCGAGATCGCGCATGGCGTCTTCGCCGGGCACCTGCGAGGCGGCCAGCAGCGCGGCCATTTCCGCGGGCGGGATGTCCTTGGCGAGGCCGATGGCGTTGCGCGGCTTGGGGATGTCGGCGCGGCGGTAGACCTCGCGCAGCAGCTCGTCGCGCTCGGCCGGGGCGATCTCGGGCTCCGCCGGCACCTCGGCGCCGGCGCGCGCCAGGCGGCGCCGCTTCTCGGCGCGCAGCAGGCTGTCCAGGCGCGCGCGCTGCCAGCCCTCGCGCTCGGACGCCAGCTCGGCATGGCCGTGGATGGTCAGGCGCAGCGCGGGCCGGTTCTGCAGGGCCCGGGCCACGGCCTCGAGCTGTCGCCGGTCGTTGTCGTCGAGCGTGGCGCGGCCGGGCTCGAAGTCGATCTGGCTGGCGTCGGCACCGCCGCCGGCGAAGGCGTTGGCGATGAGCGAGAACGGCGCCGTGATGGCCTTGCCGATCAGGTTCACGATCACGCGCACGATGACCGGCCCGAGGCGGAACTGCGGGTCGTTGAGCGAGCCGCTGATGGGCAGGTTGATGTCGATCACGCCGTCGCGGTCGGCCAGCAGGGCCACCGCGAGCTTGACCGGCAGGTTGGCGCTGCTGTTGGGATCGCGTTCACCGAAGCTCAATTGATTGAGCACGACCTGGTTGCTCGCATCGAGCTGGCCGTCGGGCTGGATGCGGTAGCGCACGTCCATGCTGAGCTTGCCGCGCTCGATGCCGTAGCCGGCGTACTTGGCGCTGTAGGGCGACAGCGGCGAGAGCTCGAGGTCGCGCACCAGGCCGCGCACGTCCATGGCGAGCGGCTGGGCCAGCGGGTTGATCTGGCCGCTCACGTCGAGCGTGGCCGTGCCCTCGGCGCGGCCTTTGAGCGACAGCTCGGCCAGCGCCAGCGGCTGACCGGGCGCGGGCGGGCGGTTGCTGAAGGCGCTGAGCGAGCCGGTCACCTCGCTCAGGTTGGCGGTGTAGTTGGGCCGCACGAAGCGGTCGGAGAAGCGCACACGGCCATTGACCAGGCTGATCGGGCCGACGCGGATGTCGGGCGTGGGGCCCGAGGGGGCGGTCGCGGTCGCGGTCGCGGGTGCCGCCGTTGCAGGGGCTGCCGGCGCGGCGGCCGGGGGCGTGGCGGCCGATGGCGCTTCGGGCGGGGGCTTGAGCAGGCCTTGCAGGTTGATGCGTCCCTGCTCGTCGATCAGCACGCGCGCGAAGTAGTCGCTGAGCACCGTTTCGGCGACCTGCACCGAGGCGGCCTGACCTGGCGCGCTGCGCACGCGCAGGCCGCGCACCTGCAGGCTCTTCCAGGCGAGCAGTTCTTCGTTGGGGTTCAGCGACTGGGCGCGCAGGTCTTCGAGCGCGGCCTCCAGCGCGAGCTCGACCGTGGCGCCCGCCTCCGCCAGACCCACGGCCACGTCACCGCGCAGGCTGGCGTCGGCGCGCAGCAGCTCGAAGTTCACACGGTCGGCCAGGTAGGGCATGAAGGCGTGCAGCGGCAGCCGCTCCACCTGCGCGCGGCCCCGCGCGCCCGCGCCCACACCCTGGCCAGGCAGTTGCAACTGGCCGTCGAAGGCGATGCGCCCGCCCTCGGCGGCGCGGCGGCCGCGGTCGCCGCGATCGAGCTGCAGGCGCAGGCTGATCGGCGCCGGCGGCGCGCGCACGGCCATCGGCTCGAGGTTCTGCAGGCGCAGCGACAGGCCCTGCACCGCGAGCGCCACCGGCTGCGGCGTGCTCTGGTCGCTGAAGCGCAGGCGGCCGTCCTGCAGCTGGACCTCCTTGAGCAGCACGCGCCAGGGGTCGGGCGCGGGCGCCGCGGGGGCAGCGGGCCGGGCGGCATCGGCCGAACGGGCGTCGGGCGTGGCGGCATCGCCGCGCAGCCAGTCCTGGGCCATCCAGCGGCCATCGGCGCGGCGCAGCACGTCGAGATCGGGCGCCTGAACGGCGATCTGCGCCACCTCGGCGCGCCGTGCAAGCAGGTCGACCTGTGCGCCCGCAACCGTGAGGCCCTGCAGGCGCGCGAGCGGCGCGCGCGCCGGGCCCAGGCGCAGGTCGGCCAGTTGCAGGCGCGTGGCGTCGAGCCGCAGGGCACCCGCGTCGGCGCCGGACGCCGCCCGCCAATCGAGCGCGAACTCGCCCTGCAGGCGGCCGTCGAGCGCGGGCACCAGCTGCTGCACGAGGTAGGGGCTGGCCACCGACAGGGGCAGCTCGCCCAACGTCAGGCGGGCCTGGGCCGCGCGGTCGGTGGCGCTGCCGCGCAGGCTCAGCGGGGTGTCGCCGAGCCGGGCGTGCAGTTCGACGGGGGCCGCCTGCTGCACCGGCCAGGCCAGGCCCGTGGCCTTCAGGCGCAGATCGGTCAGCGCCAGGTCGGCCGCGGGCTTCACGGCCGCGTCGCGCCAGCGCACGGTTGCGCCATCGACGCTGAACGCGTCGACCACCACCTGCCAGGCCGGCCGGGCGCCGGCGGGCGCGCCGGACGCCGGCGCCGCGGCCGGCCGCGGCGCCCCGCGCTGACCGGCCTCGGCCAGGCGCAGCAGGTTGATGCGCCCCTGCGCATCGCGCGACACGTCGAGCGAGGGCCCCTGCCAGGCGATGCGGGCGATCTCCACGCGTTGGCGCAGCGGCTCGGCGCGGCGCAGGTCCAGGTCGAGCCGCTGCCAGCCCAGCACGGGCTGGCCGCCCTCGGCCCAGCGCACGTCCGACAGGCCGATCTGCCCGGCGAGCACCAGGCTTGGTTCGGCGTGCGACTCGAAGTCCAGGGTGAGGTCCAGGCTCAGCCGCGCGGCGGTGGGTTGCACCGGCAGCGAACGCGGCCAGTAAGCGAGGTAAGGCTGCACGTCGAGCCCGGGCACCTGCAGCCGCACGCGCGTGCGGTGGTCGTCGGCAAAGGGCGTGGTGCTGGCGCGGCTGTCGAAGGCGCTGCCGTTGAGCGTGAAGGCCAGCCGCGGCTCGGTCACCACGTTGCGGCGCGAGCCGAGGTTGCTCAGGAACGGCACCGCGAGGTGCAGGCCTTCGAGCTGGTGGGTCACGCCGACCGGGGTGTCGACCCAGTCGAGCGCGCCATCGACCAGCTCGATGTTGAACACCGCGAAGCGCGGCAGGGGCTCGGGCTGGGCGTCGCCGGGCCGCTCGGGCCCGCGCAGGCGCTGAATCACGTCGTCCACATCGAGCCGCCCCTCGCCCAGGTGCCGCAGGTGCAGGCGGGGCGCTTCGAGCCGCAGTGCATCCACCACCGGCGCGAGGCGCAGCAGCGACTGCAGCTCCAGATCGACGAACAGGCGCTTGAACTCGAACTGCGGGCCCACATCGGCCGGATCGCCCGCGGCGCGCGCCACCCGCAAGCCCTCGAGCGCCAGGCTCAGCGACCAGGGCCGCAGGTCGACCCGATCGAGGGTGAGCGTGCGCCCCAGCAGCGCACTGCCCTGCTTCTCGAGCTGCCACTTCAACAGCGGCGGCAACGCCAGCCAGAGCAGCCCCCACAACAACAGCAGCGAGGCGAGCGCCCAGGCCAGGCGGCGGGCCCAACGGCGGGCGGCAGAACGGGAAGCGGGATTCAAGGACAGGTCGGCGGCCATGGCGCGCAGTGTCGCGCAAGCCGTCACCGCCCGGCATGACGGCCCCAGAAACAGAAACCCCGGCAGGGGGCACCTGCCGGGGCGGACGGCGGGCAACAAGGCACTTGCCGTCGGTTTTGGCGGTGGGAGGGTATGGGTCCCGCCAGCCTGGAAGCAAGAGATTGCTCCCGATGGGGGCCGACTTGCGGTTCGCCGCGCTGTCGGCAGATGCCGGACTTCAAGCCCGGCAGGCGAAGACTACGCCGGCCCGGGCCGCGGTTCAAGCCACGATCGTCGATCCGTCATGGAACTTTTCAATCGCGCCGGTTTCGCCCATTTTGTTGCGGTGGATGCGCGTTTCGCGAACCGAAAGGCAGGCACAAACCGACAAGCGGTCATCACGGCGTCATGTGGCGCAAGCCCGCGTCGCCATTGGGCCCGCGAGCGGAAAGATGACGAAACGCACGCAGGCCGGCAATCGCAAATGACAAATTGTTCTTTTGATCGAGGTTTAAAACATTGACTTGTTATTAACCGCTCCCTACCATCCGCCGACTTTTGCCCACGCGAGGGTAAACCCCCAACGCTGCCCGCAAGGGCTAACTCGACGCTTTGCCCCATGAAGCGTTCGATGGCGACCCCAACGACCGGTCGGCGGTGCCTGTGCGCCGCTGCCCGACCAGCAAGGAGCGATCCATGAGGACCAACTCGCAGACGCCGCAGAAGAGCACGCCCAGTGCCCTGGCAACGTCCCTGAAACACGCCGCGTCCGACGTGTACCAGGGTTTCCTGCACACCACCCAGAACGGCCTGGCCCTGCTCGGCACGGTCGCCGCGGTCACGCTGCTCGTGTTCGGCATGCGCGCCGACCTGCGCGCCAGCGCCGAGGAGCGGCTGCTGAGCTGGCTGCTGCAGCGCCAGGAGGCGCAGCAGGTGGTCGAGCGCGACGTCGATGTCGAACCGACCGCGATCGAGCGCGTCACCGCCACCAGCCTGCGCGACCTGACCGAGCAGCAGGCCAAGGTGACCCAGTGGCTCAGCCGCAAGTACCGCGTGGCCCCCGAGCCGCTCGCGGCGCTCGTGACCGAGGCCTACAACATCGGCGAGCGCGCGCGCATCGACCCGACGCTGCTGCTGGCCGTGATGGCCATCGAGTCGCGCTTCAATCCCTTCGCGCAGAGCCCCGTGGGCGCTCAGGGCCTGATGCAGGTGCTCACGCGGGTGCACACCGACAAATACGAAGACTTCGGCGGCGAGCTCGCGGCCTTCGACCCACTGTCCAACCTGCGCGTGGGCGCCAAGGTGCTCGAAGACGCCGTCAAGCGCGCCGGCTCGGTGGAAGGCGGCCTGCGCCTCTACGTGGGCGCGGTCAGCAGCGACGGCGGCTGGTACATCGACCGCGTGATGGCCGAGCACCTGCGCATCAAGAGCGTGGCCATGGGCAAGCCCGTGCAGCGCTACGTGCCGCCGGCACGCGCCATTCCCGTCAACGCCCCGGCCCCCTCGGTCGAGGTCGAGGCCGAGGTGCGCCCTGCGCCGCACGCGGCCCTGCCGTCCTGATGCCCCTGGCGGGCATCGGTGCTCGGCTAAACTACGCGCCGGTACGCGACTGGCGATAGGCCACCACCCGCGCGAGCGGGTCGGCGGCTGACGTGGACCCCCGGAACGGCCAACGGCCACCCCCTCCGGGACAACCACTGGGAAGCGTGCTGCCCGCGCCGCAAGGCCGGGCGTTCCGCCGTTCGCCTGGGCAGCCCTTGTCACCGCGCAAGGTTCCACTCTCACAGGACTGCCATGTACGACCGCCGCATCCTCATCGAACAGACCGACCCCGAGCTGTTTGCCGCCATCCAGGCCGAAAACGCGCGCCAGGAACACCACATCGAGCTCATCGCGAGCGAGAACTACGCGAGCCCGGCCGTCATGGCCGCGCAAGGCACCCAGCTCACCAACAAGTACGCCGAAGGCTACCCGGGCAAGCGCTACTACGGCGGTTGTGAACACGTGGACGTGGCCGAGCAACTCGCGATCGACCGCGTGAAGCAGCTCTTCGGCGCCGACGCCGCCAACGTGCAGGCCCACTGCGGCGCCTCCGCCAACGAGGCCGTGTTCCTGGCCTTCCTCAAGCCCGGCGACACCATCATGGGCATGAGCCTGGCCGAAGGCGGCCACCTCACGCACGGCATGCCGCTGAACATGTCGGGCAAGTGGTTCAACGTGGTGTCCTACGGCCTCAACGACAAGGAAGAGATCGACTACGACGCCATGGAGCGCAAGGCCCACGAGGCCAAGCCCAAGCTCATCGTGGCCGGCGCCTCGGCCTACAGCCTGCGCATCGACTTCGCGCGTTTCGCCAAGGTCGCCAAGGACGTGGGCGCGATCTTCATGGTCGACATGGCGCACTACGCGGGCCTGATCGCCGCCGGTGTGTACCCCAACCCCGTGCCGCACGCCGACGTGGTGACCTCCACCACCCACAAGAGCCTGCGCGGCCCGCGCGGCGGCATCATCCTCATGAAGGCCGAGCACGAGAAGGCCATCAACAGCGCCATCTTCCCGGGCCTGCAGGGCGGCCCGCTCATGCACGTGATCGCGGCCAAGGCCGTGGCCTTCAAGGAAGCGCTCGCGCCCGAGTTCAAGGCCTACCAGCAGCAGGTGGTGAAGAACGCGCAGATCGTGGCCGAGACGCTCACGCAGCGCGGCCTGCGCATCGTGAGCGGCCGCACCGAGAGCCACGTGATGCTCGTCGACCTGCGCGCCAAGGGCATCACCGGCAAAGAGGCCGAGGCCGTGCTGGGCCAGGCCCACATGACCATCAACAAGAACGCGATCCCCAATGACCCCGAGAAGCCCATGGTCACGAGCGGCGTGCGCATCGGCACGCCGGCCATGACCACGCGCGGCTTCAAGGACGAAGAGGCCCGCCTGACCGCCAACCTCGTGGCCGACGTGCTCGACAACCCGCGCGATCCGGCCAACATCGAGGCCGTGCGCGCCAAGGTCAACGCGCTGACCGCGCGTTTCCCGGTCTACCGCTGACCCTCGATGAAGTGCCCCTTCTGCGGCCACCTCGAGACGCAGGTCGTCGAGACCCGCGTGTCCGAAGAGGCGGATTTCATCCGCCGCCGCCGCCGTTGCGGGCACTGCGACAAGCGCTTCACCACCTACGAACGGCCCGAGGTCAGCTTCCCCGCGGTGGTGAAGAAGGACGGCCGCCGCGTCGACTACGTGCCAGGCAAGCTGCGCGCCTCGTTCGCGCTGGCGCTGCGCAAGCGCCCCGTGAGCACCGAGCAGGTCGACGCGGCCATCGAACGCATCGAAGAGAAGCTGCTCAACCTGGGCGCGCGCGAGGTACCGGCCAACCGCATCGGCGAGATGGTGATGCGCGAACTCAAGAAGCTCGACAAGGTCGCGTATGTGCGCTTTGCGAGCGTCTACCGCAGCTTCGAAGACATCGACGAGTTCCGCGCGCTGGTCGATGAAGTCAAGCGCTGAGCGCGGGCCATGAACGACGAGGCCCTGCTGCAGCGCGCCCTCGACCTGGCACACGGCGCGCTCGCCCTGAGCAACCCCAACCCCCGCGTGGGCTGCGTGCTGGCACGCGCCGACGGCACGGTGATCGGCGAAGGCCACACCCAGCGCGCGGGCGAGGCCCATGCCGAGGTGATGGCCTTGCGCCAGGCGCGCGACAACGGCCACGACCTGCGCGGGACCACCGCGTTCGTCACGCTGGAACCCTGTTCGCACCACGGCCGCACACCGCCCTGCTGCGACGCGCTCGTGGCGGCGGGCGTGGCGCGCGTGGTGGTCGCCACCACCGACCCCAACCCCCAGGTCGCGGGCAACGGCCTGCGCCGCCTGCGCGAGGCGGGCGTGCAGGTGGACCTGTTGCCACCCGAGCACCCGCTGAGCCTGGGCTCGCGCCGCCTCAACATCGGCTTTTTCAGCCGCATGCTGCGCCAGCGCCCCTGGGTGCGCCTGAAGATCGCGGCCTCGCTCGACGGCATCACCGCCCTGCCCGATGGCCAGAGCCAATGGATCACGGGCGAAGCCGCGCGCCACGACGGCCACCACTGGCGCGCGCGCGCCTGCGCCGTGCTCACGGGCGCGGGCACCGTGCTCGAAGACGACCCGCGGCTCGATGCGCGTGTGCCCGGCCTGGTGCGCCAGCCGCACCTGGTGGTGATCGACAGCCGGCTCGACACGCCCGCGCACGCGCGGCTGTTCGAGCCGCCCGCCGCGCCGGGCCGGCGCGACGTCTGGCTCTACCACGCCGGTGCGGCCCCCGAGCGCGTGGCCGCCCTGCAGGCCCGCGGCGCACAAACCACGGCGCTTGCCGGCGCCGGCGGCAAGGTCGACCTGGCCGCCGTGTTCACCGACCTGGCGCGCCGCGAAGTCAACGAGGTGCACGTCGAAGCGGGCGCCAAGCTCAATGCCTCGCTGCTGCGCGAAGGCCAGGTCGACGAGCTGCTGGTGTACCTCGCGCCCGCGCTGCTCGGGCAAGGCGCGGGCATCGCGCCTTTCGGCCCGCTGCACAGCCTGGACCAGCGTGTGGCCCTGCAATGGCAGGCGCTGCAGCCCATCGGCGACGACCTGCGCATCACGGCCCTGGTGCGGGGCCGTGATGCATTTCTCTCGGCGCCCTCGACCGATCGGTCCGCCTAGTACGCCTGAACTAGTGCAAGGTCAGTAGGCCTTTCGACTCTCGTCGCACGGCGCCACCGCCGGGGCCTTGCGCCCCCTCGCCGCCCGGCGCCGCTGTGGACCATGCGCGGGTGACGCAAAGCCCCCCACCCATCCGCACTCGCACCCGCGCCGGTACCTTCACTGGCACGCGCCCGCGCCCCAACGGCTTCACGCTCGTCGAACTCCTGGTGAGCCTGGTGGTGCTGGCGCTGCTGCTCACCCTGGGCGTGCCGGCCTTCACCGGCCTGTTGCGCCAGTGGCGGCTCGACGCCGCCACCGACGCCTTTGCGGGCGACATGCGGCTCGCCCGCAGCACGGCCACCCGCGTCTCGCGCAACGTCGAGGTGTGCGTGCAGAACGGCAGCGGCGGCTGCGACACGCAGACCAACTGGGCCCGGGGCTGGCTGGTCTTCATCGACCTCAACGCCGACCACCAGCTCGACGCCGGCGACACCGTGGTGGCCCAGCGCGGGCCCCAGAGCGGCATCGCGAGCATGACCCACAGCGGCCCGGCCGCGAACCGGCTCTCCTTCCGACCCAATGGCACGCTCAACAGCAGCAAGGGCCTCACCATGCGCCTGCTCGCTGCCGGCGCGGCCGGGGAAGGTCGCACCGTCACCCTCAACGCCATCGGGCGGTCCTATGTCAGCCAGACCCCCTGAGCGCGGCGTCCGAACCGACCGGCAACGGGGCGCAGGTCTGATCGAGGTGCTGGTGGCCATTGCCGTCATGAGTTTCGGTTTGCTCGCCATGGCCCGGCTCGGGGCATCGGCCCTGCTGCACCAGAAGGCCGCGCAGATGCGCCTGACCGCCGTCTCGCTCGGCCAGTACTACGTCGAACGCGCTCGCCTGAACGTGTACGGATTCGATCTGGGCGCCTACGACATCGCGTTCGGGACCACGCCCGCCAGCGGCATCCCCGGCCTGGACGCCGACGCCCCGGACACCGACGCGGCCCGCAACGTGGCGGCGGCGGACCGGCAAGCCTTTCTGCAACTGGTGGCCCACGCCTTGCCGGACGGCGCGGCCGAAGTCGTCTCGCGACCGAGCGCGCAGGCCCGCGAGCTCGACATCTGGCTGCTCTGGCGCGACACATCGATCGATCCGGCCAACAGCCTGGATGGCGCGGCGCGGCACGCCTGCAAAAAGGACCTGAGCGAGAGCGCCCGCAACGGCCGCAGTTGCATGCACTGGCGGGTGGGCCTGTGAAGCCGCTGTGTGGCAGAACCCACCGCCAACGCGGCCTCACGCTCGTGGAGCTGATGGTGGCGCTCGCCCTGGGCCTCTTCGTCACCGGGGTGGCCAGCCTCACCTACCTGCAAACGGCCAGCGCGGCGCGCTATGGCGCGCTCGCATCCGAGATGAACGAGGAAGGCGCACTCGCGCTTCAGGTGCTGCGCAGCCAGATCGCGCTGGCCGGCTATTCGTCGCTGGACGCATCGGGCAGGCGCGTGTTCACCGACCTGCCCGTCTGGGGGTGCGACAAGGGCTTCGCGGACACCGGCGGTGCGTTCGGCGCGCCAGGCACCTGCAACACCGGCGGCCCGTCCAACGACGCCATCGCCATCGGCTACGAAGCCAGCCTGCTCAACAGCACGGCGCTGCTGCCCGTACCCGGCCAGCCGCCCGCGCCGGGCAACTGCACCGGCACCGCCATCGCGGCGAACACGGCCGGGGTCTTCCTGGCCGACCACCGCTTCTACGTGGACAACGACGTCAACAACACGCCATCGCTGTTCTGCCGCGGCGGCACGGGCGGCGGCGCTCGCGGCACCGCGGCCCTGGTGCCCAATGTCGAGCGCCTGCGCCTGCGCTATGCCATCACCCGGGCCACGGCCGCCGGCGCCATTGCGCCCCACCAGGTCACCGGCATCGTCGAAGCCTCCGCGCTGGCCACCGCGGACGACTGGGCCCGGGTGGCCGCGGTCGAGGTCTGCGTGCTCGTGCGCTCGGCCCGGCCCGTGGCGGCCGACGGTCAGACCCTGGCCCAGCTCACCCGCCACGTCGCGTGCGATGGCACGGTCCAAACGGCGACCGACCGCTACCTGCGCCGAGCCTACCGGGCCCTGGTGCCGTTGCCGAACGCGCGACCCGCGATCCCCCGGCCCTACGAGGCCAGCGGCGGATCGGTCGCCAACCCCTACGCGGGCCTCGCACCATGAGGCCTTCACGCAGCCGGTGCCGCGGACCGGCACCCGTGGGCGGGCAGCACGGCACTGTGCTGCCCGTGGTCTTGTTCCTGCTCACCGTGCTGGCCCTGGCCGGTTTGTTCGCGGCCCGGCGCAGCGCCACGGTCGAAGAGATCGCCAACAACAGCCGCATGGGCGAGGTCGCCCGCCTGGCGGCCGAAAGCGCCCTGCGGTACTGCGAGGCGGTGGTCATCGATGCCGTCGAGGACGGCACGGTCTACGACAACGCCGTCAAGGCCAGGCTCGTGACGGCGCCCCCCTTGAGCGATGCCGGCGATGCCCAGGCCCGGTGGGCTGCGATCGGCAACTGGGTGCCGGGCGCTGCTTCGCTGATCGAGGTGCCCGCGCCGGCGGACTCGGTCAGTGCCGAACCGGCCAGCGCGCCGGCGCCGACCTGCATGGCCGAGGCCATGACCCACAGCCGCTACCTCGTGACCGCACGCGGGCTGTCGGCGGGCGCCGCCATCGACTCCGCCACCGGCGCCCTGGTGGGCCTGGCGGGCAGCGAGGTCTGGCTGCAGGCCATCGTGTCGCCCACCCTTCCCGTTCGGTCAGCCTCAGGAGCCGGTTATGAGTGAGTCGAATGCGCCACGCCCGCCCCGGTTTCGACACGGTCTGCACGGGCTGATCGCGCTGCTGCCGCTGCTGCTGATCGGGGCCGCGGCCCGGGCACAGCCCGCCGAGCATCCTTTGATGGTCGGTGCGGTGGGGGCCAAGCCGATCCTGATGGTCACGCTCGACAACTCGGGGTCCATGGCCTTGCCCATGCAGGACGACTACCACATCACGCAACAGGACTACGGCAGCGGCGGGCAGATCGTGCACGGCGGCTACTGGCAGGCCATGCGCTCGAGCGAGGCCAACCCGCTGTACTACAACCCGCGCCTCACCTACCGGCCGCGCGTGGACGCGCTGGGCCAGCCGGTGCCTGTGAACGACAAGCTCGTGTTCGTCGGCAACCAGGACAACGCGAGCTATTCGCGCTACCTGTTCGCGCCCTCGCGCGCGTCCATGCGCGACACCGCCCCCCTGGTCGTGCGAAGCGACGAATGGCCCCGCCCGGCTTACGACCTCGCGCAGATGCAGGACAGCACGCAGTTCTGGAGCGCCTTCACCAACAGCGCCATCAGCGCCTATGTGCCCCGGCACGTCAAGCTCACGGCGGCCGACGTGCGCACCGGCGCCCCGCCGGTGTTCAGCTACGTGGTGTGCAGCAGGCTGGGCTTCAAGGGCGTGCCATTGAACCGGCCCGATCTCGCCAAGAACATCGGCGGGCAGTTCTGCGAGGCGGGCACCACCGTCGACGTGGTCTACGGCTCGCTGGCCAGCATTCCCCTGCCGGCCGACCACCACCGCAGCGATTGCGGCCCCACGAGCTGCACCACGGCCCAGGAAACCGCCAACATCCTGAACTGGTTCCGCTACCACCGCGACCGCATGTCGGCGGCCGCCACCGCCCTGGGTCTGGCGCTGAGCGACACCCGCCTCAACGCGCAGGTCCGCATCGGCTACCTGCCGATCAACGACCTCGGATCGGCGATCGGGCTTCGGCCCGGCGTCGTGGTGGACAAGCCCAAGGTCTTGCGCGGCGCGCGCGACTGGCAAACGGGGTCGGCCGACAACCAGACCTTCTACGACTGGCTGTACTTCAGCACCCCCTTCGGCAGCACCCCGCTGCACAACGCGCTCGACAAGGTCGCCGACTACCTGCGCGTGCCGGCCGAGGCCTCGGAAAACCCCTGGGCGCGCGACCCGGCGAGGCTGGCCAGTGCGACCAACCCCGAGATGGGCTGCCGCCGGGCCTACAACCTCGTGCTGTCCGATGGCGGCTGGTCCAACGGCACGGCCACGAACGGGGGCAGCGACGACGACAGCCAGGCCGGCAAGACCTTCACCGGCACCGGCCGCAACGGCCTGCCCCCGCCCGCGCTGGCCTACAACCCCAAAGGGTCCGACAACCCGCGCGACCTCTACATCCCCTACCCCGGGGTCTCCAGCGGCACGCTCGCCGACCTGACGGCGCACCAACACTGGAACGAAGACCTGCGCCCCAACCTCGCCAACGAGGTGCCCACGCAGCCGGGCAAGCCCACGTTCTGGCAGAACATCACCACCTACACGGCGGGTTACATGGTGCAGCCCTCGGGCAAGATGCGGCGGATCGACGGCTCCCTGGCCACCAGCGGCCTCAGCTTCGAGCAGATCGACAAGTACCGGGCCGATTTCCTGCAGAACCCGGGCACCGCCACGCCCCCGAGCTGGCCCACGGTCACCAACGGCGCGGCCGACCTGCCGCCGGCCCACATCGACGACTTCATCCAGGCCGGCTACACGGGCGGCGCGCGCAGCTTCAGCATCTACAAGACCGAAGAGCTGCTGACCGTCTTCAACGCCATCCTGGCCGACATCCTCAACACCTCGGGCAACGACGCGGGCGTCGCGCTGGGCACCACGTCCGCGGGCTCGGTCGCCGGGGCGCTGGCCACGCGCCTGAAATACGGCGTGACCTACCGCACCAACGACAACGCCGGCGACGTGACCGCCATGCGGCTCGACGACAAGGGCGCGCCGGTGCTGCTCGACACGAACGCGAGCGGCCAGACGCTCAGCCCCCCGAGCACCACCTACTGGTCGGCCCAGGCCTTGCTGCCCCCGCCCGATCTGCGCAAGGTCTACAGCCTCGACGACAACGGCAGCGGCTTCGAATTCAAGGGCCTTTTGACCAACCTGCCCGCGGGCGTGCGGGCGAATCTTCAGGCGGGCGCCCGCGCCGCCTACCTGCCCGGCGGCTCGGGCTTCGTCGACTACCTGCGCGGCAAGGACCCGGTGGTCGACACGGCCAACCAGCTGTACCGCTTGCGCGGCAGCTCGCGCATGGGCGCGATCGTCAACAGCCCGCCGGTGCTTCAGAGCGCGGCCCAGCACCTGGGCTACGACGATCCCGCGAGCACGGTGAGCGGCAAAACCGCCTACGCCGGCTTTCTCGCGCAAACCAGCCCGCTGAGCGACACCCTGTTCGTGGCGACCAACGCCGGTGTGGTGCACGCCCTCGACGCCGCCCACGGCAGCGAGCGGGCCGCCTACATGCCCCGGCGCAGCATGAAGCGCCTGCTCGACCAGGCCGACAGCGACCGCCCGTTCCGCTACGTGCTCGACGGCCCGCTGTCCCTCAACGACGTCTACGACGGCCGCTCGTGGACGCAGCTCGTGGTGGGCACCGGCGGCCGCGGCGAACCCCTGGTCTACGGGCTGCGCGCCCCCCGGGGCGCGCCAGAAACAGACCCGCTCACGGCCGCCAACTTCCTGTGGGAGACCGGCCCCGACGCCATGGACACGGCCTACGACGGCGACAACACGCCGTTTGCGAGCGGCCACATGACCACGCCCGCGCGCAGCGGCCAGACCGACTCGGGCGACTGGGTCGTGGTGCTCGGCAGCGGCCACCACAACGGCCAGGCCGATGGCAGCCGGCACGGGCTCGTCGTGCTCAACGCCCTGACCGGCGCCGTGATCCGCACGATCGCCTTGCCCCCGGCCTACCCGGCGGGACGCGGCCTCGGCGGCGTGACCCTGGTGCGCGACACCCGCTGGCGCATCGTCGCGGCCTACGCGGGCGACGCCAACGGCCAGCTGTGGCGCTTCGATCTGCGCGGCGCGCCGGCCAACTGGAAGGTGGCCTACGGCCAACCGCTGTTCACCACCGAGAACCACCGCCCCATCTACGGTGCCCCCGCGTGGCAGGCCCACCCCGGGGGCGGCACCATCGTCGTGGTGGGCACCGGCATGCTGCTCGACGACAGCGACCCGGGCGACACCGCGCAGCGCGAAAGCGTCTACGGCATCTGGGACCCCACCTCGCGCCAGGACGGCGCGCCCGCCCCGGACTTCGTGCCCGTCACCGCCGATCAACTGCTGCAGCAGGACGTGGTGCAGCAACAGGCCGTGGCGGGCGCCAACAGCTTCTACCAGCTCACGCGCCGCAAAATCGACTGGAACGCCAACCCGCCCGCCTACCGCGGCTGGAAGTTCATGCTCGGCGGGCGCTATCCCGGCGAACGCTCGATCGCCCAGGTGGTGAACGCGGGCTCGAGCGTGGTGCTGACCACGGTGGTGATCAACCAGAACGGCACCAGCGCCGAAAACTGCGAGGCCCCGGCCACGCCGCTCAGCGCGGTGTACGTGTTCAACGCCCTCGATGGCGAAGGCAAGCCGGCCTTCGACGTCGACCACGACGGGCGGCTCGACGCGGTGTCCGCGGTGTTCTCCACCACCGGCGGCTTCGGCCGCGGCAGCGGCTTCGTCAATCGGCTGGCCCCTTCGGAAATGAACGCCGCCCAAAAGGGCCTGACCCGAGTGGCGGGCCGGGACGGCGAAGCGCCGCCCGAGAACACGTCCTGCCTTGGCGGGCGCTGGAGCATCGTCGGCCTGGGTGGCGCCCTCGACAGCGGCGTCAACTGCCCCGGCCGCTGGAGCCGCCAGCAGTACACGCTCACGAGGCTGCCGCAATGAGCCGCCCGCGCACACCCGGCGGCCGCCACCGCGGCTTCACCCTGCTCGAGCTGATGATCACCTGCGCGATCATCGCCATCCTCGCCACCATCACCTACCCGAGCTACACCGAGCACGTGCACGCGAGCCGGCGCGCCGACGCCCAGCGCGCGCTCGAAGAGGCCAGCCAGTTCCTGCGCCGGCGCTACGGCAGCATGGACACCCACGTGGGCGCGAGCCTGCCCGCGAGCCTGCAGCAAACGCCGCGCGAAGGCGCGCCGGCCTACCGGATCGTGCTGGTCGAGAACAACGCGGTGGTGGCCACGCTCACCGCGGCCCAGGCCTACACGCTGCGCGCGCTGCGCACCGGCGGCATGGCCGACGACCGCTGCGGCGACCTCGAACTCACCCACACCGGGGCGCGCCGCCTGCTCAACGCAGCCGCCGGCGCGTCGCTGGCCGCCTGCTTCAAGGGCGGCTGACCCCTGCCCGCCCGGGGGCTGTCGAGCGATCCGCCGGGCGGTCGTCCAAACCCTGCGAAAATGCCGGCATGTTCACCGGCATCATCACCGGCGTGGGGCGCATCGCCGACTCCCATGCGCTGGGCGGTTCTTTGCAGCACGGGCGGCGCCTCACCATCGAAGCGCCACCGGGCTATCTCGACGACGTCGCTCTGGGCGACAGCATCGCGCTCAACGGCGCCTGCATGACGGTCACCTCGCTCGACCTGCCGGCGCACCGCTTCACCATCGACATCTCCGCCGAATCGCTGGCCCGCACCACCGGCCTGGGCGCGGTCGGCCCGCGCGTCAACCTCGAAAAGGCCCTGCGCGCGCACGACCGCCTGGGCGGGCACATCGTGTCCGGGCACGTGGACGGCATCGGCACCGTGACCCATTTCGCGCCCGTGGGCGAGAGCTGGGAGCTGCGCGTGCGCGCCCCGGCCGAACTCGGCAAGTACCTGGCCTACAAAGGCTCGATCACGGTCAATGGCGTGAGCCTCACCGTCAACCGCGTGGACGACCAGCCCGAGGGCTGCGGGTTCAGCATCAACCTCATTCCCCACACGGTGCAACACACCACGCTCGGCGACCTCGCCGCCGGCAGCACCGTGAACCTCGAAATCGACACCGTGGCCCGTTACGTCGAGCGCATGCTCTCGGCTGGCGTGCTGGCCCCCACCCCGGAGCCCACATGAACGCACCCGAACAGATCCTGACCCCCGTGGCCATTTCACCGGTCGAGGCCATCGTGGCCGACATCCGCGCCGGGCGCATGGTGATCCTGGTCGACGAGGAAGACCGCGAGAACGAAGGCGACCTCGTGCTCGCGGCCGACCACGTCACGCCCGAGGCCATCAACTTCATGGCGCGCTACGGCCGCGGCCTGATCTGCCTCACGCTCACCAAGGAGCGCTGCGAGCGCCTGAACCTGCCGCCCATGGTGCCGCGCAACGGCACCAAGATGGGCACGGCCTTCACGGCCTCCATCGAGGCCGCCGAGGGCGTGACCACCGGCATCTCGGCCGCCGACCGCGCGCGCACCGTGCAGGCCGCCGTGGCGCCCAATGCCAAGGCCAGCGACCTGGTGCAGCCCGGCCACATCTTCCCGCTGCAGGCCGTCGAGGGCGGCGTGCTCATGCGCGCCGGCCACACCGAAGCCGGCTGCGACCTGGCCGCCATGGCCGGCTGCACGCCCGCCGCCGTGATCTGCGAGGTCATGAAGGACGACGGCACCATGGCCCGCCTGCCCGACCTGCAGCTCTTCGCGGCCGAGCACGGCATCAAGATCGGCACCATCGCCGACCTCATCGAATACCGCAGCCGCACCGAATGCCTGGTGCAGAAGGTGGGCGTGCGCGCGCTCAACACCGCCTTCGGCGAATTCACCGCCCACGCCTTCCGCGACCAGCCCAGCGGCGCCGTGCACCTGGCGCTGGTCAAAGGCCAGTGGGGCCCGCAGGACGTGGTGCCCGTGCGCGTGCACGAACCGCTGTCGGTGCTCGACGCGCTCGAGGTGGGCCGTGCCATGCACAGCTGGAGCCTCGAGCAGAGCCTGCGCTTCCTGGCCGACAAGGGCCGCGGCGTCGCAGTGCTGCTCAACTGCGGCGAGTCGGCCGATCAACTGCTCGCGCAGTTCGAGGGCACGGCCCGCGCGGCCCAGGCGCCCGAGCGCGGCCGCATGGACCTGCGCACCTACGGCGTGGGCGCGCAGATCCTGCGCGAATGCGGCGTGGCGCGCATGGAGCTCATGGGCAACCCGCGGCGCATGCCCAGCATGCAGGGCCACGGCCTCGAGATCGTCGGCTTCATCGGCCGCCCGAACTGATTTTCAAGAACACAAGGCAATCCCCATGTTTGGTGCAGACAAAGGCACGGCAGGCGCGCTCGACGGCAAGCGCCTGCACATCGGCATCGTGCAGGCCCGCTTCAACGAGGCCATCACCGACGCCCTCTTCCAGGCCTGTCACGCCGAGCTGCTCGCCCTGGGCGTGCAGGAGAAAAACATCGCTCACGTGAAGGTGCCGGGCGCGCTCGAGGTGCCCGTGGTGCTGCAGGCCATGGCCGAGCGCGAGGAGTACGACGCGCTGATCGCGCTGGGCTGCATCATCCGCGGCGAGACCTACCACTTCGAGCTCGTGGCCAACGAGTCGGGCGCCGGTGTCACGCGCGTGGCGCTCGACCACCAGTTGCCGATCGCCAACGCCATCCTCACCACCGAGAACGAGGCCCAGGCCCTGGCGCGCCAGGTCGACAAGGGCCGCGACGCGGCGCGCGTCGCGGTCGAGATGGCCCTGGTTCTGGAGCAGATCGGCTGAGCATGAGCACGCAAGACAACGCCGCCCACCGCAAGGCCACCGACAAGTCGGCGCGCACGCGCGCACGCGAGTTCGCGCTGCAGGCGCTCTACCAGCACCTGGTGGGCCGCAACCCGGTGGACGCGATCGACGCCTTCACGCGCGACCTCTCGGGCTTCCACAAGTGCGACAGCCTGCACTTCGACGCGCTGGTGCGCGGCTGCACCGCGCAGGGCGCCGAGCTCGACGCGCTGATCGCGCCGCGCCTGGACCGCCCGCTGGCCGAGCTCTCGCCCATCGAGCACGGCGTGCTCTGGATCGGCGTGTACGAATTCCAGCACTGCCCCGATGTGCCCTGGCGCGTGGTGCTCAACGAGTGCATCGAACTCGCCAAGTCCTTCGGCGGCACCGACGGCCACAAGTTCGTCAACGGCGTGCTGCACCCGCTGGCCGAGCAGCTGCGCCCGGCCGAGGTCGCCGCCGCTCCGCGCGCGGGCACGCGCCGATGAAGATCTCGGCCCGCGCCCAGCGCGTCGATCCCTTCTACGTCATGGAAGTGGCCAAGGCGGCCGCGCGCGAGGCCGCGAGCGCGGCCCGCCCCGTGATCGCGCTCAACATCGGGGAGCCCGATTTCACCGCGCCGCCGCTGGTGCAGCAGGCCGCCGAGCGCGCCATCCGCGACGGCCGCAGCCAGTACACCAACGCCCTGGGCCTGCCCGCGCTGCGCGAGGCCATCGCGGGCTGGTACTTCACGCGCTGGGGCCACCGGGTCGATCCCTCGCGCATCGTGGTCACCGCTGGCGCGTCGGCCGCGCTGCAGCTGGCCTGCCTCGCGCTCATCGACGCGGGCGACGAAGTGCTCATGCCCGACCCGAGCTACCCCTGCAACCGCCAGTTCGTGCAGGCGGCCGAGGGCCGCGCGGTGATGGTGCCCTGCGGCCCCGAGCAGCGCTTCCAGCTCAGCGCCGAGCAGGTGCGCAGCCAGTGGGGCGCGCGCACGCGCGGCGTGCTGCTGGCCTCGCCCTCCAACCCCACGGGCACCTCGATCGCGCGCGACGAGCTGCAGCGCATCGCCGCCGAGGTGCGCGCGCGCGACGGCATCACGCTGATCGACGAGATCTACCTGGGCCTGAGCTACGACACCGCCTTCGGCCAGACCGCGCTCTCGCTGCCCGACGGCCTGGGCGAGTCGGTGATCAGCGTCAACAGCTTCAGCAAGTACTTCAACATGACGGGCTGGCGTCTGGGCTGGCTGGTGCTGCCGCCCGCGCTGGTGCCCGCGGTGGAGCGGCTGGCGCAAAACCTCTTCATCTGCGCGAGCGCGATCGCGCAGCATGCCGCGCTCGCCTGCTTCGAGCCCGAGAGCCTGCACGAGTACGAGCGCCGCCGCGCGGCCTTCCAGGCGCGGCGCGATGTCTTCATTCCCGAGCTCAACCGCCTCGGTCTGCACGTGCCCGTGGTGCCCGACGGCGCCTTCTACGCCTGGGCCGACATCCGCGCGGCCGCCGCCCGCTGGGGCCTGGCGCCCGGTGGCGCACGGCCCGAAGACGCGCAGAGCTGGCGCTTCGCCTTCGAGCTGCTGCGCCGCTGCCAGATCGCGGCCACGCCGGGCCGCGACTTCGCGCAGGCCGACCCGGGCCGCTACCTGCGTTTTTCCACCGCCAGCTCCCTGGAGCAGCTCCAGGAGGCGGTCGCCCGACTGGAGGCCGCGCTGTGAGCGCCACGCCCGGCGGCCAGCCCCCGTTCGCCTGGCGCGTGCGCGTCTACTGGGAAGACACCGACGCGGGCGGCATCGTCTTCTACGCCAACTACCTCAAGTTCTTCGAACGCGCGCGCACCGAGTGGCTGCGCGCGCGCGGCGTCGAACAGCAGCGCCTGCGCGAAACGGCCGGCGGCCTGTTCGTGGTGAGCGGCACCGAGCTGCGCTACCACCGCCCGGCCCGGCTCGATGATTTGCTTCTGGTTACCGCCGACGTGACGGAAGCGGGCCGCGCGTCCCTGACAATCGCGCAGACCGCGCGCCGCGACGCCCCGGGGGGTGAACTGCTGTGCGAAGGCACCATCCGCATCGGCTGGGTCGACGCCACCACCTTGGCGCCGCGCCGCATGCCCTCCGAACTGCTGC
The DNA here is from genome assembly GCF_049843535.1 of Hydrogenophaga sp. T2. Lineage (NCBI taxonomy): Bacteria > Pseudomonadati > Pseudomonadota > Betaproteobacteria > Burkholderiales > Comamonadaceae > Hydrogenophaga > Hydrogenophaga sp. T2. The sequence goes on from NZ_JBBHZJ010000004.1 coordinate 453,668, forward strand.
GCGCCCTGGGCCTGGGCACAGGCCTGGGCTGACCGCAGCGCCGCGCCCGAGGAACCCCTCACAGCCGGCACGTTCAGAAACCTTTTGTCTCTACCGCGATCCCTGACGCCATGACCCCTGATCTCTCCATCGTCCAGCTCATGCTCCACGCGACCTGGGTGGTCCAGGCCGTGGTGCTGCTGCTCGTGCTGATGTCGCTGCTCAGCTGGGCCGCGATCTTCCGCAAGCTGGGCACGCTCAAGCGCGTGAAAGGCAAGAACGACGAATTCGAGCGCGAGTTCTGGTCGGGCGCCAACCTCAACGAGCTCTACGCGGCGGCCACGCAGAACGCGCGCCAGGGCGGCCCCATGGAACGCATCTTCGCCAGCGGCATGCGCGAGTACCAGAAGCTGCGCGAGCGCCGCATCACCGACAGCGGCGCCCTGCTCGATGGCGCGCGCCGCGCCATGCGCGCGAGCTTCCAGCGCGAGCTCGACGTGCTCGAAGCCAATCTCTCGTTCCTGGGCACGGTGGGCTCGGTCGCGCCCTATGTGGGCCTGTTCGGAACGGTCTGGGGCATCATGCACGCCTTCACCGGCCTGGCCTCGCTGGCCCAGGTGACACTGGCCACGGTGGCGCCGGGCATCGCCGAAGCGCTCGTGGCCACGGCCATCGGCCTGTTCGCGGCCATCCCCGCGGTGGTCGCCTACAACCGCTTCACGCACGACATCGACCGCGTGGCCAACGGCCTGGAGACCTTCATGGAGGAGTTCTCCAACATCCTGCAGCGCAACCTCGGCGTGCAACCGGCCCACCCCAGCGCCAGCGCATCGAGCTTCTGAACCCGCCATGGCCAAGCTCGCTCCCCGCGGCCGCGGCCGCCGCACCGTCAACGAGATCAACATGGTCCCGTTCATCGACGTGATGTTGGTGCTGCTGATCATCTTCATGGTCACGGCGCCGCTGATCACGCCGAGCCAGATCGCGCTGCCCAGCGTGGGCCAGGCCCAGCGCCAGCCCGACCGCTTCGTGCAGGTGGTGATCGACAAGAACGAAGAGCTGCGCGTGGTCGAAGGCCGCGCGAGCGCCGAGGGCGTGCCGGTGCCCCTGAACCTGCTCGCGCTGCGCGTGCGAGAGTTGCAAAGCGCCGAGGGCAGCGACCCGGCGACCGTGCCGGTGATCATCAGCGCCGACAAGACCGTGCGCTACGAGTCCGTGGTCAGGGTGATGGACACGTTGCAGAAGAACGGTGTGCAGCGCGTGGGCCTCGCGGTGCAGACCGGCCGCTGATCGACGCCGTTGTCAGACCCCATGCGATCCACCGCCGACCACCTCGACCTCGCCCCGCCGCCCACCGGCCGTTGGGGTGGCGCCGTCGGCAAGGCCGTCGTCGTGCACGCGCTGCTCATCGCCGCGCTCACCTGGGGCGTGAGCTGGCGCCGCGACGCCGTCACGCCCGCGGTCGAGGCCGAGATCTGGTCGCGTCTGCCGCAAGAGGCCGCGCCCCGCGCCGTCGAACCGCCGCCACCGCCGCCGGCCCCGACGCCCCCGGCTCCGCCACCCCCGCCGGCCCCCGCGCCGCAACCGGCGCCGCCCCCGCCCCCACCGGCCCCGGCCCCCGCGCCCGCGCAGCCCGACATCGCGACCCAGCAAGCCAAGGCCAAGGCCGAAGCCGCCGCGCGCGAGCGCGAGCAACGCCGGCTGGCCGAAGAAAAGCGCGAGCGCGAACGCGAGCTGGCCGAGAAGAAAGCGGCGGCCGAGAAAAAGGCCGCGGCGGAGAAAAAAGCGGCCGCCGAAAAAGCCGCCGCCGAGAAGAAGGCCCAGGCCGAGCGCGAGCGACAGCAGCGCCTGGCCGAAGAGAAGCGCGCGGCCGAGAAGAAGGCCGCCGACGAGCGCCGCCAGGCCCAGGTGCAGGAACAGCTGCGCAAGGAACAGCTGGCCCGCATGATGGGCCAGGCCGGCGCGAGCGGCGGCCCGCAGAGCACGGGCACGGCGCAGCAGTCGAGCGGGCCGTCGTCGAGCTATGCGGGCAAGGTGGTGGCGCGCATCAAGCCCAACATCGTGTTCACCGAGCTGGCGCCGGGCAACCCGCGCGCCGAAGTGGAGGTGAAGGTCGCGCCCGACGGCGCCATCACGGGCCGCCGCCTCGCCAAGAGCAGCGGCAACCCGGCCTGGGACGAAGCGGTGCTGCGCGCCATCGACCGCACGGGCACGCTGCCGCGCGACATCGACGGCCGCGTGCCGCCTTCGATGCTGCTGGGGCTGCGACCGGAAGACTGATCAGGTGGCGTGGGCGGTGTGCGCCCGCAGCCAGGCCGCAAACCCCGCTTCGCTGAGCTCCCCCGAGGCAACGGCCAGCATCGTCAGCACGCAGGCCCCATCGTCTGCCACCAGTTCCCACCCGTTGAGCACGAGGAACAACTCCGTGGCCACGAAGCCGGTTCGCTTGTTGCCATCGATGAACGGGTGGTTGCGCGACAGCCCGTACCCATAGGCCGCAGCCAGTGAGGCCACGTCGGGACGAGATCCATCCGGCAGGCCATAGGCATCGAGGTGCTGCGGGCGGGCCACCGCCGATTCGAACAAGCCCATGTCACGCACGCCGGCTGCACCGCCATGCTCGGCCAACTGCGCCTCATGGATGGCCAGCAGCACGTCCGGCTGAAGCCAGACCCAGGCTTTCATTTCGCGAGTTCACGCAGAACGTTGCGGCGCTTCTTCATGATGTCGCGCGCCAAGGCCATCTGGGCCTCGAAATCGGGGTTGTGCACCGTCAGACGCAGGCCATCCGGAGAATCGGTGAGATACACCTCGTCTCCCTTCTCCAGTTGCAGTTTGGCCAGCACCTCCTTGGGCAGGATCACGCCCACGGAATTGCCGATCTGGGTGAGTTTGAGCGTGTGCATGGCGGCGCCTCGTCGTTATAACGGGCGTAATACTAAGCGGCGCCGCGCCATCAGGTCAATCGAACACGATCTCCGCGCGCTGCTCGTGCGCCTGCGCGGTCCAGCTCGCGAGCGCCGCGTCGGTGGGGAAGAACAGCGCGCGGTCGTCGAGCTGCAGTTCGCACTGCGCGCCCGCGCGCTGCAGCGCCAGCCTCACCGGCAAGCCGCGCACCAGCTCGCCCTGCTCGGTCTCCTCGCGCTTGGGCGGGAATTCGCGCACCAGTTGGGCAATGGCCGGCGCGTGGCCGTTGACCGCCACACGCAGGTACTTGCCGAAGCGGCAGCGCGCCGTGGCCAGGTCCCAGATCTGCTGCAGCTTCAGGCGCAGGCCGCCCGAGAAGCGGTCAGGCTGGGCCACGGCCTGCACCACGATGAGCTCGTCGTCCTTGAGCAGCGCACGGTGCTGGTGGATCAGGTTCTCGTCGGCGCTGGTCTCGAGCACCGCGGTCTTGTCGTCGATCTTGAACAGCGCGAGCTTGCCGCGCTGGCCGTTGATGACGCGGAAGTCGGTGACGATGCCCGCGAGGATCACCGGGTCGCGGCTGTCCACCACGTCGACCAGACGCGTGCGCGCGAAGCGCCGCACCTCGCGCTCGACCTCGTCGAACAGATGGCCCGAGAAGTAGTAGCCGATGGCGCTCTTCTCGTTGGTGAGCTTTTCCTTCACGCCCCAGGGCGTCACGCGCACCAGGTCGGGCTCCTGCGTGCTCGATCCATGGCCCGCTTCACCGTCCGGGCCGCCGAGCATGTCGAACAGGCCGCCCTGGTGGGCGTTGGCCTGCGTGGTCGCGGCGTACTCGAAAGCGATGTCCAGCGAGGCCAGCAGTTCGGCGCGGTTGAGGTGCAGGGTGTCGAAGGCCCCGGCCTTGATCAGCGCCTCGACCGTGCGCTTGTTGATGCGCGAGCGGTCCACGCGCAGGCAGAAGTCGAACAGGCTGCGGAACGGGCCGCTTTCGTTGCCGTTCGGGCCTTCGCCGCGGCCTTCGCGCGCGGCCACGATGGCCTCGATGGCCTGCTGGCCCGTGCCCTTGATGGCCCCCAGGCCGTAGCGGATCAGCTTGTCGGTGACGGGCTCGAAGCGGTAGCCGCCGCGGTTGACGTCGGGCGGCTCGAAGGCCATGCCCATCTTCTGCGCGTCCTCGAACAACACCTTGAGCTTGTCGGTGTCGTCCATTTCCACGGTCATGTTCGCGCAGAAGAACTCGGCCGTGTAATGAACCTTGAGCCAGCCTGTGTGGTACGCGAGCAGCGAGTACGCGGCGGCGTGCGACTTGTTGAAGCCGTAGCCCGCGAACTTCTCCATCAGGTCGAAGATCTCGTCGGCCTTGTCCTGATCGATGCCGTGGGTGGCGAGCGCACCGGCGCGGAATTTCTCGCGGTGCTCGGCCATCTCCTCGGCCTTCTTCTTGCCCATCGCGCGGCGCAGCAGGTCGGCGCCGCCGAGCGAGTAGCCGCCCAGGATCTGCGCGGTCTGCATCACCTGCTCCTGGTAGACCATGATCCCGTAGGTCTCGCTGAGCATGTCGGCCACCGCGGGGTGCGGGTACACCACCTCTTCGCGGCCGTGCTTGCGCGCCACGAAGCTGGGGATCAGGTCCATCGGGCCTGGCCGGTACAGCGCGTTGAGCGCGATCAGGTCTTCGAGCCGCGTGGGCTTGGCGTCGCGCAGCATGCCCTGCATGCCGCGGCTTTCAAACTGGAACACGGCCTCGGTCTGGCCGCGCGCGAACAGCGCATACACCTTGGGGTCGTCGAGCGGCACGTCCTCGAAGCGGAAGTTCTCGCGGCCCTTGTGGCGCTTGACGATGAACTCGCGCGCGATCTCCAGGATGGTCAGCGTGGCCAGGCCCAGGAAGTCGAACTTCACCAGGCCGATGGCCTCGACGTCGTCCTTGTCGTACTGGCTCACGGCCGAATCGCTGCCCGGCTGCGCGTAGAGCGGGCAGAAGTCGGTCAGCTTGCCCGGGGCGATCAGCACGCCGCCGGCGTGCATGCCCACGTTGCGCGTCATGCCCTCGAGCTTTTGCGCGAGCTCGATCAGGGTCTTGACGTCTTCTTCCTTCTGCACGCGCTCGGCCAGCACCGGCTCCATCTCGAGCGCGTAGTTGTTCTTGTCGCCCTCTTTCTTGGGCACCGGCGGGTACTGCAGGGTCACGCTCATGCCGGGCTTGTTGGGCACGAGCTTGGAGATGCCGTCGCAGAAGCCGTACGAGAGGTCGAGCACGCGTCCCACGTCGCGGATGGCCGCGCGCGCGGCCATGGTGCCGAAGGTGGCGATCTGGCTCACCGCCTCCTTGCCGTACTTCTGCTTCACGTACTCGATGACGCGGTCGCGGTTGCCCTGGCAGAAGTCGATGTCGAAGTCGGGCATGGACACCCGCTCGGGGTTGAGGAAGCGCTCGAACAGCAGGTTGTATTGCAGCGGGTCGAGGTCGGTGATCTTGAGCGCGTAGGCCACCAGCGAGCCCGCGCCCGAGCCGCGGCCCGGGCCCACGGGGCAGCCGTTGTTCTTGGCCCAGTTGATGAAGTCGCCCACGATCAGGAAGTAGCCCGGGAAGCCCATCTTGAGGATGGTGCCGATCTCGAACTCGAGCCGCTGCACGTAGCGCGGGCGCTGCTGGTCGCGCACCGCCGGATCGGGGTACAGGTGGGCCAGGCGTTCCTCCAGGCCTTCGTACGAGGACTGGCGGAAGAAGTCGGCCATGGGCATGGGCACACCGTCGATCAGCGGCGTGGGGAAGTTGGGCAGCTGCGGCTTGCCCAGCACCAGCGTGAGGTTGCAGCGGCGGGCGATTTCCACCGTGTTGGCCACGGCCGAAGGCAGGTCGGCGAACAGCGCGGCCATGTCGGCCGCGGGCTTGAACCACTGCTCGCGCGTGAAGCGGCGCACGCGCCGGTTGTTGGCCAGGATCTCGCCCTCGGCGATGCACACGCGCGCCTCGTGCGACTCGTAGTCGTCGGCGGTGAGGAATTGCACCGGGTGCGTGGCCACCACCGGCAGGTGCAGCCGCGCGGCCAGTTGCACCGCGGCCACCACGTGGCGCTCGTCGTCGGCACGGCCGGCGCGTTGCAGCTCCAGGTAGAAGCGGTGCGGAAACAGCGAGGCCAGTTGCAGCGCGAGCTCGCCCGCGCGCTGCGCGTCACCGGCCAGCAGCGCCTGGCCCACGGGGCCCGCCTGCGCGCCCGACAGCAGGATCAGGCCGGCGTTGAGTTCTTCGAGCCACTCGCGTTTGATCACGGCCTGGTCGCGCACCACGTTGCGCGTCCAGGCGCGCGCGAGCAGCTCGCACAGGTTGAGGTAACCCTGCTTGTCCTGCACCAGCAGCAGCACGCGCGGCAGCGGCGGCTGGTGCGCGCCCGGCATGGCGTTGGGGGTTTCTTCGCTGAAGCCCTGCAGCAGCACCTCGGCGCCGATCACGGGCTTGACGCCCTTGTCGCGGCCCGCCTTGTAGAACTTGACGGCGCCGAACAGGTTGTTGAGGTCGGTGATGGCCAGCGCGGGCTGGTGGTCGGCCGCGGCGGCGGCGATCACGTCGTCGATGCGGTTGGTGCCGTCGACGACGGAGAACTCGGTGTGCAGGCGCAGGTGTACGAACATCGCGCCGATTTTAGGAGGCCGTGGCGCCCGATCCGGCGCCAACCGATCAGTCCCGCAGGATGTGCAACACCTCGGAGCGGAACTCGCGGCTGTAGAGGATGGCGACCACCACCGTGGTGGCGATCACCATGGCCAGCGGCGACACGAACCAGCCCAGCAGAGCGAACGAAAAGTAGTACGCGCGCAAGCCGTCGTTCATGGTTTCGGCCGCGGAGGCCACGAGCGCGGCCGCGCGGTCGGCGTAGGCGCGGCGGTCGAACTCGCCCGATTCGAAGCGTTCGGGCGCCGGCATCGAGCCGATCACCAGCGCCACGAAGGTGTATTGCCGCATGGACCAGGAAAAGCGGAAGAACGAGTACACGAAGATCGCGATCAGCACCAGGATCTTGAACTCGAACACCAGCAGCGTGGTGGCCTGCGCGAACGGGATCTCGCTCATGAGCTCGCTGGCCTTGTCGGTGGTGCCGAGCAGCGCGAACAGCGCACCGATGACCAGGATCGAGGTGGACGAGAAGAACGCGGGCGTGGTCGAGAGGTTCTGCGTGATCAGGCCGTCGAGCATGCGCGGGTCGCGCGCGATGGCCTGCTCCATCCAGTAGCGCCGGTAGCGGTTGGTGGTGGCCAGCAGCGAGGGCCGCTGCCGCGCCCAGGTCTTGGCGAACACCGCGTAGCCCACCCACAACGAAAAAAAGCAGACCAGCGCGAGCCAGTCTGCCCAGGGGAGGATGGTCAGTATTTTCACGCGGCGGATGTTAACCCCCACGCTCCACCGCTGCGCGGGTCGCTGCCCCCCCGAGGGGGCTGATCCGCCTTGGGGCGGCCCGGCGGCGGATCGGCTTCTGCCGCCACCGGGCCATGGGCGCTGTCAGCCCTTGAATTTCTTCGCGATCGCCGCCACGCGCTCGCCGAACAGGCGGGCGGTTTCGAGGTCGCCCGGCAGCATCTCGTTGGCGCCGGCGTCCGAGGGGCTTTGCGCCATGGCGCCGCTGAACGAGCCGACGTAGTTCACGTCGTTGCGCTGCGCGGCCTTGCTGTTGCTGGGCATCAGGCCGGTGCCGACCCACACGCCGCTGTGCTGCATGGCCAGCGTGAACAGGTAGTGCAGCGTGGACAGCTTGTCGCCGTTCATGGTGGCGCTGTTGGTGAAGCCGGCGAAGACCTTGTCTTTCCAGGTCTGCGAGAACCAGGCCTTGCTGGAGGCATCGGCGAACTTCTTGAACTGCCAGCTCACGGTGCCCATGTAGGTCGGCGAACCGAACACGATGGCGTCGGCCGCGTCCAGGGCTTCCCAGCCGCCGGCCGGCAGGTTGCCATCGGCGTCGATCGCGATCAGTTCGGCACCGGCGCCTTCGGCCACCGATTGCGCCATGCGCTGGGTGTGGCCGTAGCCCGAGTGGTAGACAACAACAACTTTGGTCATGGAATGGCTCCAGGGTTGAGGGAAATCACTGGCCACGCTTGGCGTCGAGGCTGAAGCCGCCGGCGCCGAAGGCCGCGAAGGCCAGCAGGCCGCCGACGATGGCGATGTTCTTGAAGAACATCAGCTGCTGCACCATCTGCTGCTCGGCCGGCACGGCCCAGTAGGCGTGGAAGAAGAAGCTCGCCACCAGCGTGAACACGGCCAGCGCGATGGCGGCCACGCGGGTGCGGTAGCCGATCAGCAGCGCCAGGCCGCCGAACAGTTCGATCACGAGCGCGGCGGCCACGCCCACGGTGGGCAGCGGCAGGCCCATGGCCGTGGCGTAGCCCACGGTGCCGGCGAAGCCGCCGATCTTGCTGAAGCCCGCGGGCACGAACAGGATGGCCAGCAGGATGCGGCCGATCAGGGACAGGGGGTTTTGCAGTGCGTTCATGGCGGAGTCCTTGAGAAGGGGTGAAAAGAAAAAAGGGGACCGGGAAAAAGCAATCAGCGTGCGAGGTCGAACACCAGCACTTCGGCGTCGCGGCCCTTGGCCAGGTGCAGCGCGGCTTCGCCGTCCATCACGGCGGCATCGCCCGCCGAGAGTTGCTCGCCATTGACCTCGAGCGCGCCGCGCACCAGGTGCACGTAGGCCTTGCGGGCCGGGTTCAGTTCGAGCGAGGCCTGCTCGGCGCCGTCGAACAGGCCGGCGTACATCGCGGCATCGGCGTGGATCTTCACCGAGCCCTCGGCGCCGTCGGGCGAGGCCACCAGGCGCAGGCGGCCGCGCTTCTCGGCCTCGGCAAAGCCCTTTTGCTCGTAGCTCGGGGCAATGCCGCGCTGGTTCGGCTCGATCCAGATCTGCAGGAAATGCGTGGTGTCGTTGGGCGCGTGGTTGAACTCGCTGTGCATCACGCCGCTGCCGGCGCTCATGCGCTGCACGTCGCCGGGCGGAATGCCCTTGACGTTGCCCATGCTGTCCTTGTGCGCGAGGTTGCCGTGCAGCACGTAGCTGATGATCTCCATGTCGCGGTGGCCGTGCGTGCCGAAGCCGGTGCCCGGGGCGATGCGGTCCTCGTTGATCACGCGCAGGTTGCCCCAGCCCATCCACGCCGGGTCGAAGTAGTTGGCGAAGGAGAACGAGTGGTAGCTCTTGAGCCAGCCGTGGTCGGCGTAACCACGGGCGTCGGAACGGCGGATCTGCATCATGGCTGGGGCTCCTGGTGAGGGGTTGAACGGTCCGGTACGGGACCGGCATGGGGATGAATTCTGGGCGTGCGCCCCCGCACCGGGTTCGCAGCGATTTGATGGCATCATTCAAATCATTTGAATGATTGAACCCGCCATGCCCACCTCCGGCACCATCCCGCGCAGCGCCCTGTCGGCCGACAACCTGGCCCTGATCGAAGCCGTGTCGCGCCTGGGCAGCATGGCCGCGGCGGCGCGCGAACTGGGCATGGTGCCCAGCGCCCTCACCTACCGCGTGCGCCAGATCGAGGACGCGCTCGACGTGCTGCTGTTCGACCGCAGCGCCCGGCGCGCCGTGCTCACGCCGGCCGGCGCCGAGCTGCTGCGCGCGGGCGAGTACCTGCTCAACGAGCTCGACGCCGTGGCCCAGCGCGTCAAGCGCGTGGCCACGGGCTGGGAGCCGCAGCTCACCATCGCGGCCGACGCCTTGATCGCGCGCGACACCCTGTTCGAGCTCTGCGAAGCCTTCTACGCCACCGGCGCACCCACGCAGCTGCGCATCCGCTCGGAAACCCTGTCGGGCACGCTCGAGGTGCTGCAGAACGGTCTGGCCGACCTCGCCCTGGGCATCGCGGCGCAGATCTCCTCGCCCGGCCTGCAGTCGGCCACGCTGGGCAGCGTGAGCTTCGTCTACGCCGTGGCGCCGCACCACCCGCTGGCCGCGGTGGAAGGCAGCCTGAGCGAGCAGGACATCCGCCCCCACCGCGCCGTGGCCGTGGCCGACAGCACGCAGCGCGGCCGCGGCATGAGCCACAACCTGCTGCCCGGACAGGACGTGCTCACCGTGCCCACCATGCACCACAAGCTCGAGGCCCAGCTGCGCGGCCTGGGCTCGGGCTTTCTGCCGCTGCCGCTGGCCCAGCCCTACATCGCAGCGGGCCGGCTGGTGGTGAAGCCGGTGCAGCAGACCGAGCGCCAGATCCGCGTGGCCTATGGCTGGCACAGCACGCGCGTGGCCGGCGACAGCGGCCGCGCGCTGCGCTGGTGGCTCGACCAGCTCAAGCACGAGCGCACGCGCGACGCGCTGCTCAACCGCCACCACCAGCAGTGAAGGTCCCATGGCGGCGCGCCGGAGCGCGCTGCTACAGTCGCCCCACCCTCGCACGCCCAACACCATGAAACGATCCAGCCCGACCGCTCGCGCTTCCGAATCGCTCCATTTCGCCGTGGTGGGCGCCGGCATGGCCGGCGTGGCCTGCGCGCGCACCCTGCTGCAGGCAGGCCACCGCGTCACGCTGCTCGAAAAAAGCCGCGGCTTCGGTGGCCGCATGGCCACGCGCCGCACCGAGTTCGGCGGCTTCGACCACGGTGTGCAGTACTTCACCGTCCGCGACGAGCGCTTCGAGCGCGTGCTGCGCGCCACCGCCACCAGCGCGGTGCGCGCCTGGAGCGCCAGCACCGTGCGCGTGCTCGACGCCTTCGGCCACGTGCTGGCCAGCGCGCCGCCGCCCACCGAGCCGCACTTCGTGGCCGCGCCGGGCATGAACGCGCTGGTCACGCTCTGGGCCCAGCCGCTGCTGCACCCCGAGCAGCACGGCGGCCTGCCCGCGCAGACCCTGCTCAACACCCGCGTGAGCCGCATCGAAGCCGACGCCCTGCACCCCGGCCAGTGGCAGCTGCGCTGCGAAGACAGCACGGGCGGCGACGGCGGCCAACGTGTGCTCGGCGGCTTCGACCGCGTGCTGCTCGCCATCCCGCACCCGCAGGCGCACGACCTGCTGCTCGCCTCGGGCGTCGCGCCCGCGCTGCGCCAGGCGCTCACGCCCGTGCACGTGGCGCCGTGCTGGACGCTCATGGTCGCTTTCCCGCAGGCCATGCAACCCGGCCTGGCCCACCTGGGCCCGCAGTGGAGCGCGGCGCGCAGCACGCACCACCGCATCAGCTGGCTGGCGCGCGAATCGAGCAAGCCCGGGCGCGACCCGATCGAGCGCTGGACCGTGCAGGCCAGCCCGGCCTGGTCGACCAAGCACCTCGAAGACGACCCCGAGCGCGTGAAGGCCAAGCTGCTCAAGGGCTTTGCCGAGATCACGGGCATCCGCGCCACGCCGCCGCACGCCGTGGTGCACCGCTGGCGCTACGCGCAGACCCAGACCCCGCTGGGCCGCAGCCACCTGCTCGACGCGGCGCTGGGCATCGGCCTGTGCGGCGACTGGTGCCTGGGCCACCGCGTCGAAGACGCCTTCGTCTCGGGCCTGGAGCTCGCGCTGGCCCTGGCCTGAGGTGTCCTACCGCGGCCGCTTCGCCCCTTCGCCCACGGGCGCGCTGCACGCGGGCTCGCTGGTGGCCGCCCTCGCGAGCTGGCTCGACGCCCGCGCCCACCGCGGTGCCTGGCTGGTCCGCATCGAAGACGTGGACGGCCCGCGCTGCGTGCCCGGCGCCGACACGCGCATCCTCGAACAGCTCGCCGCCTGCGGCCTCGTGAGCGACGAGCCGGTGCGCTGGCAATCGGCGCGCGGTGCCGCCTACCAGGCCGCGCTCGATCGCCTGCTGGCCCAGGGCGACGCCTTCGCCTGCGCCTGCACGCGCCAGGACATCGAACGCGCGCTGCAGGCCGCGGGCACGCCGCGCGAGCGCCACGCCGCAGCGCCCTACCCCGGCACCTGCCGGCCCGAACGCGGCGGCCTGGCCGGGCGGCCCGCACGCGCCTGGCGCTTTCGGGCGCCGGCGCAGGCCGAGGTGGCCTGGACCGACCGCCGCCTGGGCCCGCAGACGCAGGACGTGGCGCGCGCCGTCGGCGACTTCATCGTGCGGCGCGCCGACGGCCTCTGGGCCTACCAGCTCGCGGTGGTGGTCGACGACGCCGACCAGGGCATCACCCACGTGGTGCGCGGCGAAGACCTGGCCGACAACACGCCGCGCCAGATCCTGCTGCAGCGCGCGCTCGGCCTGCCCACGCCCGCGTACCTGCACACGCCGCTGGTGCTGGGCGACAACGGCGAAAAGCTGAGCAAGCAGAACGGCGCCCAGCCGCTCGACCTGCGCGAGCCGCTGGCCGCGCTGAACGCGGCCGCGCAGGCCCTGGGCCTGCCCGCGGCCAGCGGCGCGCTGCCCGATGCCCTGGCCAGCTGGACCGCCGCCTGGACCGCGGCCTGGGCGCAGCGCCGGCCCGCCTAAAATCGCGGCCCTTCAAGGCCGCCTTCCCATGACCGATCCCCGCCACGCGCAGCCGCGCACCCCGCCCACCGACGTGCCCTACCTGCGCCAGGTCAAGAGCTACGTGCTGCGCGCCGGCCGCACCACCGCCGCCCAGGCCAAGGCCTACGAGCAGTACGGCCCGCGCCTGCTGCTGCCCTTCGACAAAGAGCGCCCCTTCGACGCGCGCGCCGCCTTCGGCCGCGATGCGCCGCTGGTGCTCGAGATCGGCTTCGGCATGGGTGGCGCCACCGCGCACATCGCCAGCGTGCGGCCCGAAGACAACTTCCTGTGCTGCGAGGTGCACGAGCCCGGCGTGGGCGCGCTGCTCAAGCTCGCGGGCGACGGCGGCCTGGACAACATCCGCATCGTGCGGCACGACGCGGTCGAGGTGCTCGACCACATGCTCGGCGAGGCCAGCCTGGACGGCGTGCACATCTTCTTCCCCGACCCCTGGCACAAGACCAAGCACCACAAGCGCCGCCTGATCCAGGGGCCGTTCGTGAACCGGCTGGCCAGAAAGCTCAAGCCCGGCGGCTACCTGCACCTGGCCACCGACTGGCAGCCCTACGCCGAGCAGATGCTCGAGGTGCTGCGCGCCGAGCCGCTGCTGCACAACACGGTGTCCGACGAACACGGCGGCTACGCGCCCAAGCCCGACTACCGCCCCCTCACCAAGTTCGAGAATCGCGGCCTGAAGCTCGGCCACGGTGTGTGGGACCTGGTATGGCGCACCGCCCCAAAAACCCCCTGATCCCCACGCGCGAGGGCCTCTCGCCGAGCTGCGTCGCGATCCCCTTCGCCAAGCCTGTGCCCTGGGGCTCGGTGCTGCAGTTCCTGAGCGAGCGGCTGCCCGTGGTGGCGCCGCTGGCCTGGGCGCAGCGCCTGGCCCAGGGCGACGTGCTCGACGACGAGGGCCGGCCCGTGGCGGCCGACGCGCCCTGCGTGCCGGGCGCGCGCCTGTACTACTGGCGCGAGATCGAGGGCGAGGCCGCGATCCCGTTCGAGGAACGCATCGTGTTCCAGGACGAGCACCTGCTGGTGGCCGACAAGCCGCACTTCATGCCCGTGACCCCCACGGGCCGATACGTGCGCCACAGCCTCATGGTGCGGCTCAAGCGGCGCACCGGCATCGACACGCTCAACCCCATCCACCGCATCGACCGCGAGACCGCGGGCCTGGTGGTGTTCAACCTGCGGCCACAAGACCGCAACGCCTACCACGCGCTGTTCCGCGACCGACAGGTGCACAAACGCTACGAGGCGATCGCGCCGCACGACCCCGCGCAGGCCTTTCCGCAGACGCGCCGCAGCCGCATCGAAGAAGACGTGGAGGCCTTCTTCCGCATGGTCGAGACCGAAGGCGAGGCCAACAGCGAAACGCGCATCGAGCGGCTCGAGGTGCGCGGCGACTGGGCGCGCTACGCGCTCGAGCCCCTGACCGGCAAGCGCCACCAGCTGCGCGTGCACCTCGACGCGCTGGGCCTGCCCATTGCCGGCGACCGGTTCTACCCGCGCGTGCGCCGCGGCCCCGACGAGGCCGAGGACTTCGCCGAGCCGCTGCGCCTGCTCGCGCGGGGCATCGCCTTCACCGACCCGGTCACGGGGCAGGCGCGGCGCTTTCAGAGCGGGCTGGGCCTGGACTGGCCGGCACCGGCGGCATCGGACGCCGACTGAAGCCCCTGCGCGATCAACAGCGCGGTGAGCCCCACCATCAGCGCGAGCACCGTGACGCGCAGCGGCGTGTCCAGGCGCTCCCCGCGGGCCACCAGCGCGCTCAGGCTGCCCATGGCACCGAGGTGGGCAAAGGTGGGCGCAATGCTGTGCGCTTCGCCGATCTTCAGCCCCACGGAGCGGTCGACCAACACGCCGATCAAGCCCAAGGCGAGCGCCCCCAGCGCGGTCGCGGCCATGAAACGCACCTCGTCGCGGGGCGCGTCGACCGGCATCACCGGCGTCGGGGACACGGGGTCCATGCGGTCCTTGCCCTTGTCGGCGACGTCCGAGGCGTGCGCTTCGGCCACCGCCTTCGTCCGCGCGCGCGCGGCCCGCAGCACGTGGGGCCGGGCGGCGGCGGGCCCGCCCCCCGCATCCCGCGGCTGCACAGGACGGATCGCCGGCGCCGATGCGCGCGAACGCGCGCGCGCCCGGGCCTGTTCGAGCGCCGCGACACATGCGTGCCGTTGCGCTTCGAAGGCCTCCATGGACGCGCGGGCCACCACGATGTCGCGCTCGGCCTCGCTCAGTTGCTGCTCGCACAGGCCGATCTGCAGTCGCAGATAGTCCCGCTGGTCCTTGTCGCGCCCGCGGGCCGCGCGCGCCGCCGATTGCTGCTCGCGCAGGACACCGAGCCTCGCCGCCAGCCGGGCCACGGTGTGGCCCGCTTCCTCGGCGCAGCGGCCGGCCTGGCGCAGGGACTGGTCGATGCGCTCGATCTGGCCCGACAGATCACCGGCGGCCAGCGGCTGCGGCACCGCCGTGCCGGCGGTCTCGGCGCCGTTGCGGTCATGGGCAAAGGAAGCGGCCGTTGCCGGCACCTGGCCTTGCGTGCGGCCGGTGCCGCCCAGGCTGATAGCGTTCATGGGTACAGGGGGGAGTGGAAGGAACCGCCTGAGTCCGGGCCCCGGCGGGGCGGTTCCGGCCCGCGATGACGATGCCCTGACGGGCACCTGAACACTAAGGACTCAGGCGCCGCCCCGGCGCCGCCCGGCGCGCGACCGGCAGTCGCCCCCACCGTCCGCACGAACCGCCCGCGAACGGCCCCGCGGCCGCGCAAGCCAAGATGTCGGGGCCCGCTGCGAGCCGCTCGCCCGATGTCCATGCCCCGCCTCAACACCGACACCCCCGCCGCCGTTCTGCAAACGCTCAACAACGACGGCGCGGTACTTCCCCCCCGAACCACCTGCGACGTGTTCTCGCGCACCGATGCCAAGGTGCGCTGCATGGTGTGCAACGCCCCGGCCATGAAGGGCAACGAGGCGCTGGTGGTGGTGGTGCTCATGGGCGCCAGCCGCCACGACCAGCGCGAAGCGGCCACGGCCCTGCAGCGCCTGCTCGGCGACGGCAGCGACGCGGCCGTGGGCCTGCGCTGGCTGCAGGCCGGCGGCGTCACGCTCATGCTCGCGCCCTGGAGCGCGCGCGAGATGGTGCGCGGCGTGGCGCAGTCGGTGGCCGCGGGCTGGCACCCTCAGCGCGTCACGGTCGACGGCGCGCGCCTGGACAACGACGGCGTGGTGGTGGTGCCCGGCCCCGGCTCGCAGGGCGACCTTGCGGTGGAGATCCGCCAGACGCTCGAACACTTCGCCGCCGACACCGGTTCGCTCTGGGAGCAGGCACGGCGCTTCTTCTCGGGCCGCCAGGAACCCAAGCGCTGGGAGCTGCCCATGGGCTGCAGCGTGGTGGAGCGTCTCGAAGGCCGCCAGGTGTGCTGGGACATCGGCTTCGAGGACATGCGCAAGCTCGAACGCGCGGTGGAACTCGTGGAGGCCCGCCTGGCCCTGCGCAAAGACCCGCTGCTGCACTACGGCAGCGCCGTCAGCGACGAGGACGCCGTGGAAACGCGCATGCCCTCGATCCAGCTCAGCGCGCCCGCGCACTCGCGCGAGGCGCGCGCGCAGCTCGCGCGGCTGCTGCGCAATGTGCTGTTCCTGATCGGGCGCCTGGGCTTCGCGACTTCGCGCCCGGCCGACCTGCGCGATTCGATCGGCCAGCCCGGCTGACCAGCCAGGCCGGCCTGGGGGCTCAGGCCTTCTCGGCCACCCAGCCCTGCACCGAGGCCAGGGCCTTGGCCAGGCCGCTCGGGTCGGTGCCGCCGGCCATGGCCATGTCGGCCTTGCCGCCGCCCTTGCCGCCCACCTGCTGGGCCACGAAGTTCACGAGCTCGCCGGCCTTCACGCGGCCCACGCTGTCGGCCGTGACGCCCGCGGCCAGCTGCACCTTGCCGCCGTCCACGGCCGCCAGCACGATGGCCGCGGTCTTGAGCTTGTCCTTGAGCTTGTCCAGCGTGTCGCGCAGGGTCTTGGCGTCGGCGCCGTCGAGCGTGGCGGCCAGCACCTTGATGCCCTTGACGTCCACCGCCTGGCCCAAGAGCTCGTCGCCCTGGCTCGACGCCAGCTTGCCCTTGAGCGCGGCGATCTCTTTCTCGAGCGCCTTGATCTGCTCCAGCGTCTGGCCCACGCGCGTGGTGAGCTCGGCCACCGGCGCCTTGAGCGCGCCCGCGGCCTGGGCCACGGTGCGCTCGAGCGACTGCAGGTAGGCCAGCGCGTTCTCGCCCGTCACGGCCTCGATGCGGCGCACGCCCGCGGCCACGCCGCCCTCGGCCACCACCTTGAACAGGCCGATGTCGCCGGTGCGCTGCACGTGGGTGCCGCCGCAGAGCTCGCGGCTGCTGCCGATGTCGAGCACGCGCACGGTCTCGCCGTACTTCTCGCCGAACAGCATCATGGCGCCGGTCTTCTGGGCCGACTCGATGTCCATCAGGCGCGCCTCGGTGGCCGGGTTGGCCAGGATCTCGGCGTTCACGATCGCCTCGATGCGGCGGATCTGCTCGTCGGTGAGCGGCGCGTTGTGCGCGAAGTCGAAGCGCGTGCGCTCGGCGTTCACGAGCGAGCCCTTCTGCTGCACATGGTCGCCCAGCACCTCGCGCAGCGCCTTGTGCATGAGGTGGGTGGCGCTGTGGTTGCGCACCGTGGCGGCGCGCAGCGCGGTGTCCACGCGCGCGGTCACGGCGTCGCCCACCTTGAGCGTGCCCTCGGCCACGCTGCCGTGGTGGCCGAACACGTCGGCCTTGATCTTCTGGGTGTCGGCCACCTCGAAGCGCACGCCAGCCGCGGCGATCTCGCCCTGGTCGCCCACCTGGCCGCCGCTCTCGGCGTAGAAGGGCGTGGTGCCCAGCACCACCACCCCGCCCTGGCCCGCCGTGAGCTGCTGCACCGGCGTGCCCTCGTGGTAGAGCGCCACCACCTGGGCCGGCGATTCGAGCGTTTCATAGCCCACGAAGCGGTTGCCCGCGCCCGTGTACTCGAGCGCCTTGTCCATCTTGAACTTGCCGGCCGCGCGCGCCTGCGCCTTCTGGCGCTCCATGGCGGCCTGGAAGCCCGCCTCGTCCACCGTCACGCCGCGCTCGCGGCAGACGTCGTTGGTGAGGTCGAGCGGGAAGCCGTAGGTGTCGTGCAGCTTGAAGGCCACGTCGCCGGGCAGCTGCCGCCTGAGCTCAGCAGCCTTCGGGTTGATTTCAAGAACACCGTCGCGTGGCTGCGCTTCAGCGATACGTCGGAATTCCCCTTCCAAAATCTCCATGCCGTTGGCCAGGGTCTCGTAGAAGCGCTCCTCTTCGGTCTTGAGCACCTCGGTGATGCGCTGGGCCTGCCGGGCCAGGTTGGGGTAGGCCGCGCCCATGAGCTCGACCAGCACCGGCACCAGCTTGTGGAAGAACGGCGTCTTCTGGCCCAGCTTGTAGCCGTGGCGGATGGCGCGGCGGATGATGCGCCGCTGCACGTAGCCGCGGCCCTCGTTGCTCGGGATCACGCCGTCGCTGACCAGGAAGCTGGTGGCGCGGATGTGGTCGGCGATGACCTTGAGCGAGGGGTTGGCGAGGTCGGCGGTGTTCGTCTCGCGCGCGGCGGCCTTGATCAGCGCGTCGAAGATGTCGATCTCGTAGTTGCTGTGCACGTGCTGCAGGATGGCGGCCAGGCGCTCCAGGCCCATGCCGGTGTCCACGCAGGGCGCGGGCAGCTTCACCACGCTGCCGTCTTCCTTCATGTCGAACTGCATGAACACGTGGTTCCAGATCTCGATGAAGCGGTCGCCGTCTTCCTCGGGGCTGCCCGGGGGGCCGCCGGGGATGTGCGGGCCGTGGTCGTAGAAGATCTCCGAGCAGGGGCCGCAGGGGCCGGTGTCGGCCATCATCCAGAAGTTGTCGCTCTTGTACTTGCCGCCCTTGTTGTCGCCGATGCGGATCACGCGCTCGGGCGGCAGGCCGATCTCTTTCGTCCAGATGTCGTACGCCTCGTCGTCGTCGATGTAGACGGTGGCCAGCAGGCGTTCCTTGGGCAGGCCATAGACCTCGGTGAGCAGCTCCCAGCCCCACTTGAGCGACTCGCGCTTGAAGTAGTCGCCGAAGCTCCAGTTGCCCAGCATCTCGAAGAAGGTGTGGTGGCGCGCGGTGTAGCCCACGTTCTCGAGGTCGTTGTGCTTGCCGCCGGCGCGCAGGCAGGCCTGCACCGAGGCCGCGCGCACGTAGGGGCGCTTGTCGGTGCCCAGGAACACGTCCTTGAACTGCACCATGCCCGAGTTCGTGAACATCAGCGTGGGGTCGTTGCCCGGCACCAGCGGGCTGGACGCGACCACGGTGTGGCCCTTGGAAGCGAAGAAGTCCAGAAAGCTCTTGCGGATGTCGGCGACGGAGACGGGACGGGTCATGGGGGCCTTTGGGATCGGAAGGGGCGCGTGCCGCGCACGCGAACCCGCTATTTTCCAACATGCGGGGCGGGCCCGGCCAGCCCGGGGAAAACCACGGGCACCGGGCGGGCAGTCGCCGCTGGCAACGCCCCGGCGCGGGTCGGGGGCTATGCTCGTGGGCGCAATGCCGGCACAATGGCGCCCGAAATATTTAACAAGTTAAATATTTACCCAATTTACCCAGCTCGCGAACCGACGGAGACGACGCCCATGGACATGAAAACCTCCCCCCTGGCCCTGCTCAAGGACCCGACCCTGCTCAAGACCGACGGCCTCATCAATGGCCAGTGGACCAAGGGCGGCGCGCGCTTCGACGTGCACGACCCCGCCACCGGCCTGAAGCTGGCCGACGTGGCCAACCTCGGCCCGGCCGACGCCGAAGCCGCCATCGCCGCGGCCGACAAGGCCTGGCCGGCCTGGCGCGCCAAGACCGCCAAGGAACGCGCGGGCATCCTGCGCAAGTGGTACGACCTGCTGATGGCGAACCAGGAAGACCTGGGCCGCATCCTCACCGCCGAGCAGGGCAAGCCCTTTGCCGAGGGCAAGGGCGAAATCGCCTACGGGGCGAGCTTCGTCGAGTGGTTCGCCGAAGAGGCCAAGCGCGTCAACGGCGAAACCCTGCCCACCTTCGACCCCAACCGCCGCCTGCTGGTGCTCAAGCAGCCCATCGGCGTGTGCGCGGCCATCACGCCGTGGAACTTCCCCCTGGCCATGATTACGCGCAAGGTCGCGCCTGCGCTGGCCGCGGGCTGCCCGGTGGTGATCAAGCCGGCCGAGCTCACGCCGCTGACCGCGCTCGCCGCGGCCGAGCTCGCGGTGCGCGCGGGCATTCCGGCCGGCGTGCTCAACGTGATCACGGCCGACGCGCAGCAGAGCATCGCCGTGGGCAAGGTGCTGTGCGCGAGCGACACCGTGCGCCACCTGAGCTTCACCGGCTCCACCGAGGTCGGCCGCATCCTGATGGCGCAGTGCGCCCCCACGGTGAAGAAGCTCAGCCTGGAGCTCGGCGGCAACGCGCCCTTCATCGTCTTCGACGACGCCGACATCGACTCGGCCGTGGAAGGCGCGATCGCGAGCAAGTACCGCAACGCGGGCCAGACCTGCGTGTGCGCCAACCGCCTCTACGTGCAGGCCGGCGTGTACGAGCAGTTCGTGCAGAAGTTCGCCGCCAAGGTCAAGGCCTTCAAGGTGGGCAACGGCTTCGAGGACGGCGTGGTGCAGGGCCCGCTGATCGAGGACGCGGCGGTGGAGAAGGTGCAGCGCCACGTGCAGGACGCCGTGGCCAAGGGCGGCCGCGTGCTCACCGGCGGCAAGAAGCTGCAGGGCCAGTTCTTCGAGCCCACGGTGGTGGCCGACGCCACGGCCGACATGCTGTGCGCGCGCGAAGAAACCTTCGGCCCCTTCGCGCCGGTCTTCAAGTTCGAGACCGAGCAGGAAGCCATCGCCGCCGCGAACAACACGGAGTTCGGCCTCGCGAGCTACTTCTACAGCCGCGATGTCGGTCGCATCTTCCGCGTGAGCGAGGCGCTCGAGTACGGCATGGTGGGCATCAACGTGGGCATCCTGGCCACCGAACACGTGCCCTTCGGCGGCGTGAAGCAGTCGGGCCTGGGCCGCGAGGGCTCGCACCACGGCATGGACGACTACGTGGAGATCAAATACCTGTGCCTGGGCGACGTGCTCAAGTGACGTCGCGATGAAGTTCGACTGGACCAACCCCTACCCCACCCTGCGCTCGCCCGTGATGGCGAGGAACGTGGTCGCCACCTCGCAGCCGCTGGCGGCGCAGGCCGGCCTGCGCATGCTGCTCAAGGGCGGCAACGCGATCGACGCGGCCATTGCGGCCGCGGCCGCGCTCACCGTCGTCGAGCCGGTGTCCAACGGCCTGGGCAGCGACAACTTCGCCATCGTGTGGGACGGCCAGGGCCTGCACGGCATGAACTCCTCGGGCCAGGCGCCCGCGGGCTGGAGCCCGGCCTACTTCCGCGACAAGCACGGCCAGATCCCGCTGCGCGGCTTCGACGCCGTGACCGTGCCCGGCGCGGTCGCGGGCTGGGTCGCGTTGTCCGAGCGCTTCGGCGCCCTGCCCTTCGCCGACCTGATGGAGCCCGCGATCGAGCTCGCCGAGCGCGGCCACGCGGTGGGCGGCATCGTGGCCGACAAATGGGCCCGCGCCGTGCCGCTGCTGCAGAACCAGCCCGGCTTCGCGCAGGCCTTCCTGCCGCGCGGGCGCGCGCCCGCCACGGGTGAGCGCTTCGTCTTCGCCGACGCGGGCCGTGCGCTGCGCGCCATCGCGGCCACGCGCGGCGAGGCCTTCTACCGCGGCGAGATCGCGCAGGCCATCGAGGCCTTCGCGCGCGAGCACGGCGCGCAGCTGCGCGCGAGCGACCTCGCGGCCCACACCCCGCAGTGGGTCAGGCCGATCGAAATGGGCTTTGCGGGCCACACGGTGCACGAGCTGCCGCCCAACGGCCAGGGCATCGCCGCGCTGATGGCGCTGGGCATGCTCGAACAGCTCGACATCGGCCGCTTCGGGCCCGACAGCGTCGAAGGCCAGCACCTGCAGATCGAGGCCATCAAGCTCGCCTTCGCCGACACCTACCGCTGGGTGGGCGACGAGCGCTACATGACCGAGGTGCGCCCGCAGGACCTGCTCGACCCGGCCTACCTGCGCGAGCGCGCGCGCCTGATCGACCCGACACGCGCGATCGACCCCGGTCCGGGCCAGCCCCCACGCGGCGGCACCATCTACCTCACCGCGGCCGACGCGCAGGGCCGCATGGTGAGCTTCATCCAGTCGAACTACCTGGGTTTCGGCAGCGGCGTGGTGGTGCCGGGCTGGGGCATCAGCCTGCAAAACCGCGGCCACGGTTTCACGCTACAGGACGGCCACCCCAACCAGGTGGCGCCGGGCAAGCGACCCTTCCACACCATCATCCCGGGCTTCCTCACGCGCCACGGCCAGCCCGTGATGGGCTTTGGCGTGATGGGCGCGAACATGCAGCCGCAAGGCCATGTGCAGACACTGGTGCGCATGCTGGTGCACGGCCAGCAGCCGCAGGCCGCGTGCGACGCGCCGCGCTGGAAATGGGGCCAGGGCCTGAACGTGGACTTCGAATCCACCATGGACCCGGCGCTGCGCGACGGCCTGAAGGCCCTGGGCCACCGCTTCGAACCCGCGGCCGACAGTTACCTCGACTTCGGCAGCGGCCAGTTCATCGCGCGCCTGAGCGACGACCTCGCCGACGGCTACGTGGCCGCGAGCGATGCGCGCCGCGACGGGCAGGCCGTGGGGTTCTGAGCGCCGCTGGCGCGTGGGCCCAAGGCCCGCCGCCTCAGGCGAACACCCGCTGGGCGTGCACGCCCAGCCCCTGGGCCACGCTGGCGTTGCGGTCGCCGTGCAGGGCCTGCGCTGCGGGCACGCGCGCGGCGATGCGCTCGGTGAGCGGGCGAAAGCCGGTGGAGCCGCCGGTGAAGTACACCGCGTCCACCGCGCCGGCGTTCACGCCCGCGAGGGCCAGGGTTTCGTCGGCCGCGGCTTCGATGCGCTGCAGTTCCGCGTCGAGCGCCTCGAGTGCCGCCGCTTCGTCGAAGCCCGCCCGCAGCCCGGCCTCGAGCCGCGACAGGTCGATGACCGTGTCGCCGCCCTGCGCCACCGCGATCTTGGCCGCTTCGGCCAGGCCCAGCAGGCCATGGCCCAGGCGCTCGTCCACCACGCGCATCAGCCGCTGGTGCTGGCGCGGGTCGCCGTAGAAATCGCGCATGCGGCGCAGCTCGGCCACGCGCGGCGCGCTGTAGACGGTGTTGATGAGGTGCCAGGTGGCGAGGTCGAAGTACACACGGCTGGGCACCTCGCGCGGCGGCCCGTCGGCGCGCGCCGGGCCCAGGCCGCGGTAACCGCAGACCGGCAGGATGGCCGCGAGCTCGACCTGGCGGTCGAAGTCGGTGCCCGCGGTGTGCACGCCGTGGTTGGCCAGGATGTCGTCCTTGCGGTCCGCGCGGCGGCGGCGCTCGGGCCCCACACGCACCAGCGAGAAGTCCGAGGTGCCGCCGCCGATGTCGGCCACCAGCACGAGCTGTTCGCGGTCGATGCCCTGCTCGTGGTCGAGCGCGGCGGCGATCGGCTCGTACTGGAAGCTCAGCTCGCGCAGGCCCACCGAACGCGCCGCCTGTTCGAGCGTGTGCTGCGCCTGCGCATCGCGCGCCGGATCGCCGTCGACGAAGAACACCGGCCGGCCCAGCACGGCGCGCTCCAGCGGCGCACCCGCGCGCCGTTCGGCGAGCGACTTGAGGTGCTGCAGGTAGCCCGACACCACGTCCAGGTACCGCACCGAGCGGCCTTCACCCACGTCGGTGCTCTGCTCGGCCAGCGGCGATCCGAGCACGCTCTTCATCGAGCGCATCAGCCGGCCCTCGTGACCCTCGACGTACGCGGCCAGCGCCTGGCGGCCGAACAGGCGTTGTGGCGGCTCGTGCGGCGCCAGGCCCTCGACGCCGTAGAACACCGCGGTGGGCATGGTGCGCTCGGCGCCCTCGACCGGGATCAGGGCCGCGCCGCCCCCGGGCGAGGACAGCGCGATGGCCGAGTTGGAGGTGCCGAAGTCGATGGCGCAGAAGGGACGGTGGGGGGCGGATGCGGTCATGGGGGCGCGGATTCTAGCCAGTAGAATCGGTGCCCGATGCGGGTGTAGTTCAATGGCAGAACGGCAGCTTCCCAAGCTTCATACGAGGGTTCGATTCCCTTCACCCGCTCCACACACGCCACAGGCCCCTTCCGGGGCCTGTTTCTTTTTCAGGCCCCCACGCCCAGCAGCGCCATCACGCCCAGCACCGCAAAGATCAGCGCAGCAACCGTGTGCACCACCTTGATCGGCACCCGGCGCGTGATCGCGTCGCCGAAGAACACCACCGGCGCGTTGGCCAGCATCATGCCCAGCGTGGTGCCGATCACCACCGCGAACAGCGGCGCGTACTGCGCGCCCAGCGCGATGGTGGCGATCTGCGTCTTGTCGCCCATCTCGGCCAGGAAAAAGGCCCAGGTGGTGGCCGCGAACACGCCCAGGCCGCGGCTGGCCTTGACCTCGCCTTCGTCGAGCTTGTCGGGAATCAGCATCCACACCGCCATCGCGATGAAGGACAGGCCCAGCACCCAGCGCATCACCGTCGGGCCCACGGCCGCCATGATCCAGGCGCCCGCCGCGCCCGCGAGTGCGTGGTTGAGGATGGTGGCCACGAAGATGCCCGCCACGATCGGCCAGGGCCGCTTGAAACGCGCCGCGAGCACGAGCGAGAGCAGCTGCGTCTTGTCGCCCATTTCGGCGAGCGCGACGATGCCGGTGGAAATGAGGAAGGCTTCCAAGGAAAACTCCGATGGCCGGCGAAAAACCAAAAGACCACGCCGCCTCCCCGGCACATGCGGAGGCGGTGTGGTCAAAGGTCTTGCCAGGCTGGAGGCTGTTCGCGCCATGGCCTGCGGGCCAAGTCTGTTGACGCGAACCCCGGCGCTTGGAACGCCGGGCGGCTACTCCCCAATGACGGGTGAAGCGGCGAGTATACCCGCCGGGGTGTCGATCAGATCAGCGTGACGCCGGTCTTGCTCTGGATGAACTCGCGCGTGACGCCCGGGGCCGTCTCGACGAGCTTGAGGCCCTGCGGCGTCACGTCCATCACGCCGAGGTCGGTGATGATGCGGTCGACCACGCCCACGCCCGTGAGCGGCAGCGTGCACTTGGGCAGGATCTTGAGATCCTCGGTGCCGTCCTTCTTCTTCGCCACGTGCTCCATGAGCACGATCACGCGAGGCACGCCGGCCACGAGGTCCATGGCGCCGCCCATGCCCTTGACCATCTTGCCCGGGATCATCCAGTTGGCGAGGTCACCGTGCTCGCTCACCTGCATGGCGCCGAGGATGGACAGGTTGATCTTGCCGCCGCGGATCATCGCGAAGCTGTCGTGGCTGCCGAAGATCGACGAGCCCTTGATGGTGGTCACGGTCTGCTTGCCGGCGTTGATGAGGTCGGCGTCGACCTCGTCTTCCGTGGGGAACGGGCCGATGCCCAGCATGCCGTTCTCGCTCTGCAGCCAGACCTCTTTGGTGCTGGGCACGTGGTTGGCCACCAGCGTGGGAATGCCGATGCCGAGGTTCACGTAGAAGCCGTCTTCGAGTTCCTGGGCCGCGCGCGCGGCCATCTGGTCCTGGGTCCAGGGCATGGTCAGACTCCTGCCTTTTCGGTGATGGTGCGTTTCTCGATGCGCTTCTCGGGCGAGGCATTGAGCACGATGCGGTGCACGTAGATGCCCGGCAGGTGGACCTGGTCGGGGTGCAGTTCGCCGGTCTCGACGATCTCCTCGACCTCGACGATGCAGACCTTGCCGGCCATGGCCACGGCGGGGTTGAAGTTGCGCGCGGTGTAGCGGAACTGCAGGTTGCCGCTCTTGTCGGCGCGGTGCGCCTTCACGAGCGAGACCGCAGGCACCAGCGAGCGCTCCATCACGTAGGTTTCGCCGTCGAACTCGCGCAGTTCCTTGCCTTCGGCCACGATGGTGCCGACGCCGGTCTTGGTGAAGAAGGCCGGAATGCCCGCGCCGCCGGCGCGCAGCTTCTCGGCCAGCGTGCCCTGCGGCGTGAACTCGAGCTCGAGCTCACCGGCGAGGTACTGGCGCTCGAACTCCTTGTTCTCGCCCACGTAGCTGCTGATCATCTTCTTGATCTGGCGCGTGTCGAGCAGCTTGCCCAGGCCGAAGCCGTCCACGCCCGCGTTGTTGGAGATGACGGTGAGGTTCTTCACGCCGCTGTCGCGCAGCGCGTCGATGAGCGCTTCGGGAATGCCGCACAGGCCGAAACCGCCCACGGCCATGAGCTGGCCATCGGCGACCACGCCCTGGAGCGCGGCGGCCGCGCTGGGGTAGATCTTGTTCACGGGTTTGCCTCCGTTGGGTCTGGGGGAAAGCGCAACGATACTACGTAGCGCATTACGTAGTATTTCGTAAAGGGCAACCCGATGGACATCGACTACCGGCTCGCGTTCGACCTCGCCCCGGTGGGCCTGGCGCTGTCGCGCGAGCGCACCATGGTCGACTGCAATCAGGCGCTGTGCGACATGTTCGGCGCCACGCGCGAACAGCTCGTGGGCCAGAGCTTCCAGATCCTCTACCCCAGCGCCGACGAGTACGAGCGCCTGGGCGCGCGCATGGCCCCGCTGCTCGGGCGCAGCGGCACCTACGCCGACAACCGCATCATGAAGCGGGTGGGCGGCCGGCACGCCGGCGAGACCTTCTGGTGCCACGTGACCGGCCGCGCCGTGGACCGCAGCGCGCCGCACGCGGCCGGCATCTGGAGCTTCGAAGACCTGAGCTCGCACCGCCCGGTGCGCGCCGAGCTCACCGCGCGCGAGCGCGAGGTGGCCGCGCTCATCATGGACGGCCTCACGAGCAAGCAGATCGGCAAGCTGCTGGCCATCAGCCACCGCACGGTGGAGGTGCACCGCGCGCGGCTGATGCGCAAGTACCAGGCCCACAGCACGCCCGACCTGGTGCACCGGCTCATGGCCGGCTGAGGCCCGCGGGCCTCACTGCGGCTGGAAGCCGCTGTCCTTGATGATGCGCGCCCACACGCTGCGGTAGGCGACCTCGCGCTTGCCCAGTTCGGCGCCGCTCATGTAGCCCACGGTCAGGCCCATGGCCGCGAGCTTCTCGCGCACGTCGGGCTGGGCGATCACCTTCTGCACGCCGGCCGCTAGGCGGTCGATGGCGGCCTGCGGCGTGCCCGCGGGCGCGAAGATGCCGTAGTACGGCACGTCCTCGAAGCCCTTGATGCCGAGCTCGGTGAAGGTCGGCACGTCGGGCAGCGCGGCCTGGCGCTGGGTGCCCATCACGGCCACCACGCGCAGCTTGCCCGACTTGTGGTTCTCGATGAAGTCGGGCACCGAGCCCACGCCGGCCGGAATCTGGTTGCCCAGCATGTCGCTCATCATGGGCGCGCTGCCGCGGTAGGGCGCGGCCACCAGGTCGAGCCCGAACTGCTTGCCGATCACCTGCACCGCGAACTGCGGCGTGGACGCGGGCGCGGGGATGCCCACGGTGCTCTTGCCGCCCGCGGCCTTCACGCTGTCGATCCAGGCCTTGAGGTCGCGCGCGGGCGTGCCGCCCGACAGCGCCACCGCGTTCACGAAGGTGGCGAAGCCGGCCACGGGCACGAAGTCCTTGGACGGGTCGAAGCCCGGGTTCTTCATGGTCAGCGGCAGGATGGACACGCTGTGGTCGTGGCTCAGGAACACCGTGGCGCCATCGGCCGGTGCGGCCTTGAGTGCCTGGCCCGCGAGCTGGCCGCCCGCACCGGGCTTGTTGTCCACCACCACCGGGTGGCCCAGCTCGGGCTGCAGCTTCTCGGCCAGGATGCGCGCGATGGCGTCGGTGCCGCCGCCGGGCGGAAAGCCCACCAGGATGCGGGTGGTGGCGGACTGGGCCTGCGCCAGGCCGGTACCCAGCGCCAGCGCGGCCAGCACCGCCGCGCGGCGGCTGAGGGAGAAAGAACGCATCATCGGAAACCTCCGTTCGGGAACAAGAAAAAAACGATCAGGCGGACTCGCCGTCGACCACGCTCGCGGCGGTGCGGAACGCGTCCACCGCGGTGGGAATGCCGCAGTACACGGCGGCGTGCAGCAGCACCTCCTGCAATTCCTGGGCCGTGGCGCCGTTGTTGAGCGCGCCGCGCACGTGGCCCTTGAGCTCGTGCTGGCGGCCCAGCGCAGTGAGCATGGCCACGGTGATCAGGCTGCGGGTCTTGCGGTCGAGCACACCGCGCTGCCACACGTCGCCCCAGGCGCGGCGCGTGATGTGGTGCTGCATGGGCTCGGTGAAAGGCGTCATGTTGCCAAAGGCATTGGCAACGAAGCTTTCGCCCATGACTTCGGTGCGGGCGGCCAGGCCGCGCTGGAATTCGGGATCGTCGGGCAGGTTCATGGCGGTGGTGGGCAGGGGTTGTCGCGGACGGGCGCAACGATACCGCAGGCCTCGCCGATACTGGCGGGCGCCTCAACCCGGAGACACCCCATGGCCCAGAAGAACCGCTACCCCCTGCCCGACCTCAACGCCCTGCCCCAGGACATCCAGGCCCGCATCCTCGAAGTGCAGGAGAAATCGGGCTTCATTCCCAACGTGTTCCTGGCGCTCGCGCGCCGGCCTGCCGAGTGGCGCGCCTTCTTCGCCTACCACGACGCGCTCATGCTCAAGGAGACCGGCAGCCTCACCAAGGGCGAGCGCGAAATGATCGTGACCGCCACCAGCGCGGCCAACCACTGCCTGTACTGCGTGGTGGCGCACGGCGCGATCCTGCGCATCTACGAGAAGAAGCCGCTGCTGGCCGACCAGGTGGCGGTGAACCACCGCAAGGCCGACATCCCGCCGCGCCAGCGCGCCATGCTCGACTTCGCGATGAAGGTCTGCCTGGCCTCGCACGAGGTGGAAGACGCCGACATGGACGCGCTGCACGCGCACGGCTTCGACGACGAGGACATCTGGGACATCACGGCCATCACCGCGTTCTTCGGCCTGTCCAACCGCATGGCCAACGTCACCGGCATGCTGCCCAACCCCGAGTTCTACCTGCTGGGCCGCGTGCCCAAGGCCAGGCCCGCGGCCTGAGCGCGGGCGCGCTGCACCGGCTCAGCCCGGCCCGCGCGCCACCGGCAGTCCGGGTTGGTCCATGCCGATGCGCAGGATCGAGCCGCTCACCGACTCGGTGCAGTAGAGCGTCTTGCGATCGGGCCCGCCGAAGGCCAGGTTGGTCAGTGAGGCACCGGTGTCGGTGCGCAACACCTCAACCGGCTCGGCCCGGTGATTGAGCACCCACACATAGGCCAGCCCGGGATTGGCCACCAGCAGCCGGCCCCCCTGGTCCATGGCCAGGCCATCGGGCCCGCTGGGGCCGTAGGAGGTGAAGAACTGACCCGCCTTGGCCACGCCACCATCGGCGAGCAAGGGCATGCGCCACACGCAGTTGCCGCGCGTGGCCGCGACGAACAAAAACCTCTCGTCGGGCGAGAGCACGATGCCGTTGGGGCTGGGCACATTGACCAGCAACGGGTCGAGCCGGCCCGACGGGCTGAGCCGGTAAACGCGGCCCGTGGGGTCGTGCAGACCGGTTTGGCCCTGGTCGGTGAAGTAGAGGTTGCCCTGGCTGTCGAAGGTCAGGTCGTTGAGCCCTTTGAACGCCTCGGTGTTGCGCCGGCCCAGGTAAGGCCGTACCGCGCCGCTGCGGCTGTCCACCACCATCAGGCCGTTGCGGTAGTCGGTCACCAGCAGCTCGGTGCTGTTGAGGAACTTCATGCCGTTGGGCTCGCCGTCCCACTGCGCCACCAGTGCCCACTCGCCTTGCGGGTCGATGCGGAACACGCGGCCGAACGGAATGTCGGTGACGTAGAGGTTGCCGGCGTCGTCGAACACCGGTCCTTCCAGGAACGAGTCGACCTCGCGCCCGCCCAGGTTGGCGTCGCTCCACGCCGTGCGCCGGCGCTGTCGGAAGCGCTCGGGCAAGACCGTGAAGACGTCGAGCGAACGGATGTCGGGCGGGTTCAACAGCAGCATGGCGGGTCTCAGAAGGCGTAGAGCTGGGCCGGGTTGTCGACCAGGATGCGCTGGCGGATCGCAGCGGTGGGCGCCCAATCATCGAGCAGGTTGAGCAGCGCCGCATCGTCGGGCTTTTCGTTGGCCTTCTTGGTCGGGTGCGGCCAGTCGCTTCCCCAAACCATGCGCTCCGGCGCCAGACCGATCAGGGCGCGCGCGACAACACCCACGTCGGACAGGTCGGACTTCTTGCTGGTGAGGTACGGGCCCGAGAGCTTGAACCAGGCCTTGTCGGCGTCGAGCAGGCGCGCGTAGAGGGCGAAGGCCGGGTGCTTGAGGCCTTGCGGTTGGGGCAGTTGCCCCATGTGGTCGAACACCACCGGGCAGGCCAGGCGCTGCAGCGTGTCGGCCGCCGCCAGCAGCCGGTCGGCGCTGCCGTTGACCTGCAGGTGCCAGCCCAGGGGCGCGATGCGGCGGGCCAGGGGCTCCATCATCTCCGGACCGATGCCGACCAGGAAACTCAGGTTGAAGCGGATGCCCCGCACGCCGGCGGCGTGCAGGTCGCGCAGTTGGGCGTCGGTGACGCTGGTGTCCACCACGGCCACGCCGCGCGCAGTCGGCCCGAAGGCCTTGAGCGCGTCGACCAGCAGGCGGTTGTCCGTGCCATAGGTCGAGGGCTGGACCACCACATGGCGCTGCAGGCCCAGGCGCTGCTGCAACAGGCGGTAGTCGGCCACGCTGGCGTCATCGGGCAACAGCGTGGCCGAGGGGTGCGCGGGGTAGCGCCGGTCGTAGATGTGGTGATGGCAGTCGCAGGCGAGTGCGGGCATGGCCGAGCGCGGCACGGCGCTGCCGGCGGAATGCGGCACGGTGGTCGGCGCGGGCTGGGGCGGCGTGGCGGGCGTTGCCGCAGCCGCGGGCGCGCCCCCCGTGGCGCAACCACCCAGGCCACCCAGCCCGGCCAGTGAAGCGGCGCCGCCCAGGGCCACCACCAGGCGTCGGCGCGCGGTATCCAGGGGGAAGGTTTTCATGCGAGTCTCCTGTGTCGGGTGGGCCGGCAGGTCTCAATCGACCTTGAGCTTGAGTTGCTGCGCCATCTGCGTCCACAGCGCCGTCTCGCGGGCCACGTCGCGCGCGAAGGCTTCACCGCACTGCACCTGGGGCTCCATGCCCAGCGAGCGCAGCTTGTCACCGCCCGTGGTCGAGGTTGCGTAGGCGCGCGCTTCACGCTGCAGCAAGGCCATCACCGGCTCGGGTGTGCTGGCCGGTGCCAGCAGGCCGTACCAGGCGTCGGCCGCATAGTCCTTGAAGCCGGCCTCGGCGAAGGTGGGCACGCCCGGCAACTGCGGCGATCGCTGCGGGTGCGCCAGCGCCAGCGCGGTGAGCTGGCCGGACTTGATCAGCGGCAGCACCGACCCGAGCGTGGCGAACGAGGCATCGACCTGACCGGACAGCACGTCGGCCACGGCGGGTGCGGCGCCCTTGTAGGGCACGTGGGTGAGCTTCAGGCCCGCCTGCCGGGCGAACAGCTCGCTGGCGAAATGCACCGAACTGCCGATGCCCGGCGTGGCGTAGGTGATGCCCAGCGGCGTGGCCTTGGCGCGTTCGACGAACTCACCCAGGCTCTTGACCGCCAGCGCAGGGCCGACCACCAGCACCGTGGGCGCGCTGGCGATGCGACACACCGGTTTGAACGAGCGCACGGCGTCGAACTTGATCCGCGCGCTGTAGAGCGCCGGGATCATGGTGTGGTTGGTCGCGGCCATCAGCAAGGTGTGGCCATCGCTGGCGCTGGCCACGGCCTCGGCCGCGATGATGGTGTTGGCCCCCGGCCGGTTGTCCACCACCACCGGTTGCCCCAGGCCCCGGCCCGCCTGCTCGGCGAATCCGCGGGCCACCACATCGGTGGGGCCGCCGGCAGCGAAGCCCACCACCAGCCGCACCGGCTTGGCCGGCCAAGCGGGCGTCTGGGCCCGGGCACCGCCCAGGCCCATCATCAAGGCAGCCAGGCCGAGCGGGGCCAGGACGCGAACGCGCCCCCGTTGTCTCTGCATGTTTGTCTCCTCAGGAAGCAAGGCGTCCTCAGGCGCCCCTGGCGTGGCTTACTGCTTCTCGAAGGCAGAGTTGGCCGCGATCTTGCCCCAGTACGCGGTGCGCTCCTTGAGGTTGCGCGCGAAGGTGGGTGCGTCCCAGTGGCCAGGCTCGGCGGCGATGCCTTCGGCGTAGGCCTTCATGTCGGCCGCGGCCATGGCGGTGGCGATCTCTTTCTGCAGCCGCTCGATCACCTCGTGCGGCGTGCCCTTGGGGGCCCACAAGCCGGTGAAGTTGACCACGCTGAAGTCCTTCACGCCGGCCTCGGCGAAGGTGGGCACCTGCGGCAGCGCCGGCAGGCGCTTGTCGCCGCTGATGGCGAGCAGGCGGACACGGTTGCCCTTGACCGGGCCGATCACGCCGGGCGTGGACGCGATCTGGTAGTCGATGGTGGCGGTGAGCAGCGCCTGCGTGGCCTCGCCCGCGCCCTTGAAGGGCACGTGCAGGAAGCGCGCGCCGGTGGCGATGCCCAGCGCCTCGCTGGCGAAGTGCGGCATGGTGCCGGGGCCGCCGGTGCCGTAGGTGAGCTTGTTCGGCTCGGCCTTGGCGGCGCGCAGCATCTCGTCAAGGGTCTTGTACGGCGACTCGGCGCGCACCGCGACCGCCATGGGCGCGAACACGAACGCCCCCACGGGCTCGAGGTCCTTGTCGTGGTCGAAGGGCAGCTTCTTGAAGATGTGCGGCAGCAGCGCGAAGGTGGTGTCGTTGGCCACCAGGGTGTAGCCATCGGGCGCCGACCGCGCCGCCGTGGACACACCGATGGTGCCGGTGGCGCCGGGCCGGTTGTCGACGATGAAGCTCTGCCCGGTCTGCTCCTGCAGCTTGGCGGCCATCTTGCGCGTCACCACGTCCACCGCGCCGCCCGGTGCGTAGGGCACGATGATCTTGACCGGTCGCGCGGGCCAGGTCTCGGCCTGGCTGGCACCGGCGCAGGCCAGCAGCAGGCCGGCGGCGAGGAGGGAGAAGGTCTTGGTCATGCGGTGTCTCCTGTGAGCGAGGGTCAATCGATGGTGATGCGGGAGGCCTTGATCACGCGGGCCCACTTGGCGGCCTCTGCGTTCACGAAGTCCTCGAGTTCCTTGGCACCGCCGGCGGCGGGCAGCGCGCCCTGCCCTTGCAGGCGTTCGCGCACGGCGGGCGAGGACAGCACCTCGCGCATCTCGGCTTCCATGCGCTTGACGATGTCGGGCGGCATGCCCACGGGCGCGAAGATGGCGTTCCACTCGTAGGCGCTGAAGCCTTTGAGGCCGGTCTCGGCGATGGTCGGCGTCTCGGGCATGCTGTCCAGGCGCTTGTCGAAGGCGGTGGCCAGCACCTTGAGCCGACCCGCCTTCACCAGCGGGCCCGACGCGGTCACGGCGCTGAACATCAGGTCGACCATGCCGCCCGACAGATCGGTGAGCGCGGGCGCGCCGCCGCGGTAGGGAATGTGCACGATGGCCAGGCCGTGGCCCTGCTTGAAAAGCTCGCCGCTCAGGTGCGCGGCCCCGCCGTTGCCCGCCGAGGCGTACGAGAGCTTGCCGGGGTTGGCCTTGGCGTGCTTCACCAGGTCGGCCACGCTGTTGAAGCGCGAGTTGGCCGGCACCACCAGCAGGGTCGGGATGCGCGCCACCATCGAGATGGGCACGAAGTCTTTCTCGTAGCTGAAGGTGAGCTTGGGATAGAGCGACGGATTCACGGCAAAGGCCGTGGCGTCGTAGAGGAAGGTGTAGCCGTCGGCGGGCGCCGTGGCCACGGCCATCGCACCGATGGTGCCGCCCGCGCCGGGCCGGTTTTCCACGATTACCGACTGCTTCAGGCGCTGCGTGAGTTCGGTGGCCACGGTGCGCGCCAGCGCATCGGCTGCCCCGCCGGCCGTATAGGGCACCACGAAGCGGATCGGTTTCTCGGGCCAGGCCGCCTGGGCCAGGTGCGGCGTCAACGCGGCGACCGCGAAGCAGGCGGCCAGCAGGGTCTTGAGGCCTTGTCTCATGGGTGTCT
This sequence comes from Hydrogenophaga sp. T2, assembly GCF_049843535.1. NCBI lineage: Bacteria > Pseudomonadati > Pseudomonadota > Betaproteobacteria > Burkholderiales > Comamonadaceae > Hydrogenophaga > Hydrogenophaga sp. T2. The sequence continues at coordinate 487,062 of NZ_JBBHZJ010000004.1, forward strand.
CCTTGGGGTGAACGGCCGGGGGTCCGGGGATTCAGACCGTGGCGATGGGCGTGGCGGGCGACCCCACCGCGCCCGGCAGGCGCAGCGGCGGCGCCGTGAGCAGGAAGCGGCTGCGCCCGTGCGCGCGCAGCCAGCGGGCGAGTTCGGTGAGGTACCAGAGCTCGCCCAGGTGAATGCCGTTCTTGAACAGGCAGTGCTCGTGCAGGGGCAGGCGCGGCTGGCGCAGCGCGGGGCCGCCCGCGGGCCGGGCCAGCTTGGGCACCACCAGCTCCACCGCGGGGTTGTCGGCGAGCAGGCAGGCCAGCTTCACGTCGACGATCCAGTTGAGCAGCCGGTCGTCCCAGCCGTCGAGCCCGCTGCCGGTGGCGTGCAGGGTCTCCAGGTCGGGCCGGCGGTTCATGGCCAGCAGGGTGTCGGCAAAGCCGGTGTGCAGGCACACCATGTCACCGCTTTCCACCGCGATGCCGTCGGCCTCGAGGATGCGCATGAGCGCGTCGTAGCCCACGGCCTGGCGGCGGCGACCCAGGTGGTGTTCGAGGTCGATCATCACGCCCCGGCCCTGCGCGCCGTGCTCCGCGAGGTGTTCGATGCCCAAGGCATCGGCCTGCGGACCAGGGAAGCGCGCGAAAGCCTGCGTGGCCTGCGGGTCTTCGGTGCCGGGGCGGATGTGTTCGCCCGCGCGGTAGCCGTTGTAGAACACCGCCTCGGCCACGCCATCGCCATCGGCGTCGAACAGGCTGCCCATGTGGGCCAGGCTGTCCCATTGCGTGGAGTACTGCAGGCTGAGCAGGGCCACGTCGTCGTTGACCACGTCGGTGAGCTCGGGGTCTTCCGACGCGTAGGACCAGCAAAAGCCCTGCTGCCCCGCGCTGGGGCCGTTGCGGATCACCGAGTAGCGCTGCGGCGGCTGGCGGCGCGGGTTCATGCGGGCGCCGCCGGGCACGTCGAGCGGCAGCGAGAGGCAAAAGCTCAGGCCCTCGCGCACCTCGGCCACGCCCTGCAGCACCTTCTCGCGCGTCACCAGGTTCATGCGGCCGCGCTGATCGTCCGGGCCGAACTCGCCCCAGCGCGCCCCGTCGGGCGAGTGTTTCCAACGCGGGGCCATGGCGGATCAGGCGTGCAGCACCGAGAGCACGTTCTCGGCCGCGCCCACGCCCATCTTCACGAAGGCGTCGGCGGTCACGCCGCCGATGTGCGGGCTCAGGATGATGCGCTCTTCGCCCTGGAAGGGATGGCCCGCGGTCATGGGTTCGACCGCGAAGCTGTCGAGCCCGGCGCTGCCCACCTGGCCCGAGCGCACCGCCGCCAGCAGCGCGGCCTCGTCGATCAGGCCGCCGCGTGCGGTGTTCACCACGATCACGCCGCGCTTGCACTGCGCCAGGGTTTCGGCGTTGAGCAGGCCGCGGTTGTCCTCGGTCAGCGGGCAGTGCAGCGAGATCGCGTCGGACTCGCGCCACAGCGTGGCCAGGTCCACGGCTTCGATGCCGGCGGGCAGGCTTTTCGCGAACGGGTCGAAGCCGATCACGCGCATGTCCATGGCCAGGGCCATGCGGGCGAAACGCTGGCCGATGGCGCCCAGGCCGATCAGGCCCACGGTGCGGCCCGCGAGCTCGACGCTCTTGTGCGTGGCCTTGTCCCAGAAGCCGGCCTGCATGCGCGCGTTGAGCTTGGGCACGGACTTGGCGCACGCCAGCAGCAAGGCCAGGGCCTGCTCGGCCACGGCCGCGGCATTGGCGCCCACGGCGGCGCGCACCTCGATGTGGCGGGCCTGCGCCGCCACCTTGTCGATGGTGTCGGTGCCGCTGCCGTGCTTGGAGATCACGCGCAGCGCGGGGGCCGCGTCCATCGCGGCCGCGCCCACCTTGCCGTAGCGCACGATGATGGCCTCGGGGTTGTGCGCCTTGCACAGGGCCACGATGTCGTCGTCGGTGGGCGTCTTGCCCGCGTAGACGATCTCGAAATCGGTCAACAGGGCCAGGGCCTGCGGGGCGAGGTCGGCCGCGGTGACGAGCAGCGCGGGTTTGAGGGCGACGGCGTTGCTCACAGGCGCTCCCCTTCTTTCAACACGCCCGCGGTGCGCAGGGCCGCATCGAGCCATTTGGCGGCGGTGTCGCCCTGGCCGATGGCGGCGATGCGCGCGGCCTCGTCCTTCACCTTCTTCTCGGCCAGCGGGATCAGCGCGGCCACGCGGGCGCGCTCGACCACCACCACGCCGTCGGCGTCGCCCACCACCAGGTCGCCCGGGTGCACGGTGACACCGCCCACCGACACCGGGTGGCCGATGCGCCCGCCCACCTGCTTGGTCGGGCCGTTGGGGTTGGTGCCCACGCTGAACACCGGAAAGCCCATCTCCTCGATCTCGAGCGAGTCGCGCACCGCGGCGTCGACCACCACGCCCGCGATGCCGAGCTTGCGGCAGGCGGTCATCATGATGGTGCCCATGAGCGCGGCGGTCTGGTCGCCCTTGCCGTCGATGACCAGCACGTCGCCCGGTTTCGCGAGCGACATGGCGGCATGGATCATGAGGTTGTCGCCCGGGCGCACCTCCACGGTGAACGCGGTGCCGGCCACCTTCATGGACGGGCGCAGCGCGGCGATGCGGCCGTGCAGCGCGCCGCGGCGGCCGTTCACGTCGGCCAGGATCGCGGCCTGGTAGGCACCGGCCTGTTGCACGAGTTCGGGGGACACGCGATCGAAGTCGCGCACGATGTCGGGAAGGGACACGGTGGTTTCCTGGGGTGGGAGAAAAGGAGGGGACCGGGCAGGCCTCAGTCGATCTTGGCGCCGGACTCCTTGACGACCTTGCCCCAGCGGACGATGTCGTCACGGACCAGCTTGCCGAAGGCCTCGGGCGTGCTGCCGAGCACGTCGGCGCCCTGATCGCTCAGCTGCTTCTGCAGCGCGGGCGTCTGCAGGGCCTTGTTGATCTCGGTGTTGAGGCGGGCCACCACGTCCTTGGGCAGGTTGGCCGGGCCGAGCACGCCGAACCAGGTGACGGCCTCGAAGCCCTTGTAGCCGGACTCGGCGATGGTGGGCGCGTCGGGCAGGTCGTCCACGCGCTTGAGCGAGGTGACCGCGAGCGGACGCAGCTTGCCGTTCTTGATGTGGCCCAGCAGCGTGGGAATGGACGAGACATAAACCTCGACACGCTCGCTCATCACGTCGTTGATGCCCTGGGCCGCGCCCTTGTAGGGGATGTGCATGAGCTTGATGCCGGCCTCGCGCTGGAACAGCTCCATGGCCAGGTGGGCCACGGTGCCGTTGCCCGAGGTGGCGAAGTTGATCGAGCCGGGCTTGGCCTTGGAGGCCGCGATCACGTCGGCCAGGGTTCGGAACTTGGAGTTCGTGGCCACCACCAGCGTGAGCGGCGCGCTCGCCACCAGCGACACCGGGGTGAGGTCTTTCACCGGGTCGTAGGGCAGCTTCTCGTAGAGCGTGGCGTTGATCGCGAGGTTGCTGGTCTGGCCCAGCACCAGGTTGTAGCCGTCGGCGGGCGACTTCACCACGTTATCGATGCCGATGTTGCCGCCCGAGCCGGGGCGGTTGTCGACCACGAAGTTCCACTTGGTGGCTTCGGTGATCTTCTGCGTGAGTTCGCGCCCGATCAGGTCGGTGCCGCCGCCCGCGGGGAACGGCACCACGAGGCGGATCGGCTTGTTGGGCCAGGCCTGGGCATGGGACAGGCCCACGAAGGCGGTGGCGAGGGCAAGGCCCGTCAGAAGGCGGCGGGAAATGTTCACTGGCTTGTCTCCATCGTTGTGCAGCGAACCGCTTCGCTGTGCGCCGGATTCTGGGCAAAGGTTGCACTGCGTACAATGCCGTTTCACTCAGTGAACCAAGGTGCGACATGCGAAACCCTGCCCCGGCCGAGCCCGAACCCGCCGAAGGCGTCACCGCGGTGACGCGCGCACTCTCGCTGATGGAGGCCTTCCAGGCCGGCGAATCCACGCTCTCGCTGGCCGAGCTGAGCCGGCGCACGGGCATCCACAAGACCACGGTGCTGCGCCTGGCGCGCACGCTCGCGCTGTCGCACTACATGGTTCAGGAAGACGACGGCCAGTGGCGCCTGGGCCCGGCCACGGGTTGGCTGGGCGCGCGCTACCAGCGCGGCTTCGACGTCAACCTGGTGGTGGAGCCGGTGCTGCGCGAGCTGGTCGCGCTCACCGGCGAAAGCGCGTCGTTCTATGTGCGCGAAGGCAGCATCCGCGCCTGCATCTCACGCGTGGAAGGCCCGCACTCGGTGCGGCACCACGTGCGCATCGGCGAGCGGCTGCCGCTCGACAAGGGCGCGCCGGGCCGCGTGATCCTGGCCTTCAGCGGCGAACGCGGCGAGCCCTACGAAGGCATCCGCCAGCGCGGCTACCACCTCTCGCTGGGCGAGCGAGAGCCCGAGGTGTCGAGCGTGGCCGCGCCGGTGTTCGGCCTGGGCTGGCGGCTGCTGGGCTCGATGTGCATCTCGGGCCCGAGTTCGCGCCTGCCCAAACGCAAGCTCGACCAGCACGCCCAGCACGTGATCCGCGCGGCCAACGCGCTGTCGTACGCGCTCGCGGGCAGCCGATCGGCCAACACGCCGCCGGTGCTGTCGAACTGGCACCCCTGAAGGGGCGCCTCAGTCAACCAGATGCTGGCGCAGGCTGTCGGGAATGGGGGCCGACTTCTGTTTCGGGAAATCCACCCACACCGTGGTCGCCCCGCCCGACGCATAGACCACGCCCGGCACGTCGGCGCGTTCGAGCGTGCACCAGCTCTCGAAGCTGCTTCGGCCCACGTCGCTCACGAACATGGTCGCCACCACCTCGCCCGGGAACTCGAGCTGTTTGTGGAAGGTGCAGAAGGCGTTGATGATCACCGGCCCCTCGCCCTGCGGGTCGGGCTGGCAGCCGATGGAGCGCATCCACTCGATGCGGATGGTTTCGAGGTAGCGGAAGTACACCGTGTTGTTCACGTGGCCCATGGCGTCCATGTCGCCCCAGCGGATGGGGATGCGCATGGTGTGAACGGCTTTCTTCTTCTCGGGCAGTTCGAATTTCATCGGTGGGCTCGGATGGACGCGAGGATGCCGGCAACGAACAGCGCGCACGCGGCCCACTGCAGGGCCACGGGCCACTGCCCGTTCCAGACGAAGTTGTAGAGCAGGCCGAACACGGTCTCGCTCACGATGAGCTGGCCCGCGAGGCTGGCGCTCAGGCGCCGGCTCGCCATGTTCCAGAGCACCGAGGCGATCCAGGCCGAGCCGATGCCGGTGACCGCGCATACGGCCACGAACAGGCCCAGGCGCGGCTGCGCCAGCAGCGTGGCGAGCGGGCTGCCCGCCACCGCCCAGATGGCCAGCGCACCCAGGCCCGCGGCCAGCCCGAGCCAGTTGGCCCACACGGTGGAATTGACCTCGGGGTGGCGCGTGAGCCAGCGCGCGTTGAGCAGGCCGAAGGCGGTCCAGGCGGCGGCGGCGAGCGCGGCGAACAGCACGCCCAGCCACAACCCCACCCCGCCACCCGCCGCACCGTGCGCGTCGGCGCGCACCATGAGCGCAATGCCCGCGGCCGTGAGCACCAGGCCCGGCAACAGGCTGCGCCAGCGCAGGCCCTGCGGCTTGCCCAGCAGCATGATCCACACCGGGATGGTGCCGATGATCAGCACCGGCAGCGCCGCGCCCGCGGCCTGGATCGCGATCACCAGCAGCAGGTAGTAGCCGGTGTAGCCCAGCACGCTCAGGCCCAGCGCGGCGCGCGCCTGGGGCGCCGTGGGCCAGCGCGCCTCACCGCGCAGCGCGCCCCAGAGCAGCAGCAGGAGCGAGAGCAGCCCGCAGGCCAGGAAGCGGCCCACGGTGACGTCGACCGAACCGAACTCGGGCACGATCACGGGCGCGATGAAGGCCGAACCCCAGAAGGCGCCCGCGCCCAGGCCCGCGGCCAGACCCGTCACCATGCCGGGCGGCAGGCCGCCCGGCCGCTGCACCACCAGCGCGGTCATTCAGACCCCGAAGCCGTCGTCGGCCGCGATCACCGCACCGTTCACGAAATGGCTTTCGTTCGCGCACAGCATCACCAGCAGCGCGTCGAGGTCGGCCGGCTGGCCCACGCGCTTGCGCGGCAGCATGTCCACCAGCTTGCGGCCCTGCTCGGTCTGCCAGTGCGCGTGGTTGATCTCGGTATCGATGTAGCCCGGGCAGATGGCGTTCACGTTGATGCCGAAGCGGCCCCACTCCACCGCCATGGCCTTGGTCATGTGGACCACGGCGGCCTTGCTCATGCAGTACACGCCGATCTGCGGCAGCACCTTGAGCCCGGCCATGGACGCGACGTTCACGATGCGCCCGCCCACGAAGCTGCCCGGGGCCGCGCCCTTGGCGCGCGCGATCATGCGCTTGCCCACCTCTTGCGCCACGAAGAAGGCGCCCTTGGTGTTGGTGTCGAAGACGAAGTCGTAATCGGCCTCGGCCACGTCCTGCAGGCGCTGCGTGGTGCTCACGCCCGAGTTGTTGATGAGGATGTCGATCGGGCCGACCTCGGTCTCGGCGTGCGCCACCGCGGCTCGGATCGAGGCCAGGTCGGTCACGTCGAGCGCCACCACGTGCGCCGCGCCGCCCTCGGCCTCGATGTGCGCGCGCAGGTTCATGAGGCGGTCGGTGCGGCGGCTGGCCAGCACCACGGCCGCGCCGGCGCGCGCCAGCGTCTTGGCGAACTGGGCGCCCAGGCCGCTGGACGCGCCGGTGATCAGGGCCACGCGGCCGGACAGGTCGAGGGTGTACGCCATGGGGAGGTCTCTCTGGAATGCGAACGACCGTTCGATTTATTGCATCGCCGCATAAAATGCGCGCTCCCCGGACACACGAACGCCGCCGCAAAGGCGGGCATCCGGGGGGTGTGCCAACCATTATGAGCGAGACCCCATGACGCAAGACGAGATCCTGGCCCAGTACGGCCCCCGCGAAGCCATGGAATACGACGTGGTGATCGTCGGCGGCGGCCCGGCCGGCCTGTCCACCGCGATCCGGCTGAAACAACTGGCTGCCGAGAAGGGCGCCGAGGTCAACGTCTGCGTGCTCGAGAAGGGCTCCGAGCCCGGCGCGCACATCCTCTCGGGCGCCGTGATGGATCCCCGGGCCCTCACCGAGCTGCTGCCCAACTGGAAGGCCGATGGCGCGCCGCTGAACCAGCCCGTGAGCGACGACCAGCTGCTCTGGCTCACCGAGACGGGCGCCTTCGACACCCCGAAATTCCTGATCCCGAACAACTTCCACAACGACGGCAACTACGTGATCAGCCTGGGCAACGTGGTGCGCTGGCTGGGCCAGCAGGCCGAGGCCCTGGGCGTGGAGATCTTCCCCGGCTTCGCGGCCGCCGAAGTGCTCTACAACGAAGACGGCTCGGTCAAGGGCGTGGCCACCGGCAACCTGGGCGTGGGCAAGGACGGCCAGCCCAACGAGAACTTCCAGCTCGGCATGGAGCTGCACGCGAAGTACACCGTGTTCGCCGAGGGCGCGCGCGGCCACCTGGGCAAGCAGCTGATCGCCAAGTTCCACCTCGACGAAGGCAAGGACCCGCAGGCCTATGCCATCGGCGTGAAGGAGCTCTGGGAGATCGACCCGGCCAAGCACAAGCCCGGCCTGGTGGTGCACACCGCGGGCTGGCCCATGAAGAACGACACCTACGGCGGTGGCTTCCTCTACCACCTCGAGGACAACAAGGTCACGCTGGGCCTGGTGACCGGCCTGAACTACAGCAACCCCTGGCTGAGCCCGTTCGAGGAAATGCAGCGCTGGAAGACGCACCCGCGCATCCGCCAGTTCCTCGAAGGCGGCAAGCGCCTGAGCTACGGCGCGCGCGCCATCACCACGGGCGGCCTCATGAGCCTGCCCAAGTCGGTGTTCCCGGGTGGCGCGCTGGTGGGCTGCGACGCGGGCTACCTCAACGGCGCACGCATCAAGGGCAGCCACGCGGCGATCAAGAGCGGCATGCTCTGCGCCGAAGCCGCCTTCGAGGCCGTGCAGGCCGGCCGCCAGCACGACGAACTGGCCGCCTACCCCGCGGCCTTCGACCGGAGCTGGCTGCGCGAAGAGCTCGAGAGCTCGCGCAACTTCAAGAGCTGGTTCAAGTACGGCAACCTCATCGGCGGCCTCATGGTGGGCATCGAGCACTGGCTGCTGCCGCGCCTGGGCTTCAAGAGCCCGCCGTGGTCGCTGCACCGCGAGAAGGCCGACCACCTGTACCTCAAACCCGCGGCCGAGTGCGAAAAGATCGCCTACCCCAAGCCCGACGGCAAGCTCACCTTCGACCGCCTGAGCAGCGTGTTCGTGAGCAACACCAACCACGAAGAACAGCAGCCCGCCCACCTCACGCTCAAGGACGCGGGCGTGCCGGTGAAGATCAACCTCGCCAAGTACGCGGGCCCCGAGAGCCGCTACTGCCCCGCGGGCGTGTACGAGTACGTCAAGACCGAGGACGGCGCCGACCGGCTGCAGATCAACGCGCAGAACTGCGTGCACTGCAAGACCTGCGACATCAAGGACCCGACGCAGAACATCGTGTGGGTCACGCCCGAGGGCGGGGGCGGGCCGAACTACGCGGGGATGTGACGCGCCGCGGCGCGGGATGTGCGTTCGTTCACATCCCTCCGCGAAAGCCGCCTGCGGGCGGCTTTTTTGCGCCCGCATGACACGCGAACGTCATGCGGCCTGCGCAGAGTGCTGCGTCATCCGTAGCACTCCCTGCCACACCCATGCTCAACAAGACCGACAAGGGCCGGGCCGAGCTGCAACCCGGCCAGCGCACCCTGGGCCAGCGCGAGCGCGCGATCCTGCTCGTGGCCGACGGCCGCAAATCCACCGCCTCGCTGCATGCCCTCTTCCACGGCGACGGCAAGGCCATCGTCGAATCGCTGATCGCGGGCGGCTACCTGCTGGACGACCGCCCGCCGCCCGCCCCGGCCCCGTCACCGGGCCTCGCGGTGCAGGGCTCGGTCGACGATTTCAGCGGCCCGCGCTCGCTGGCCAGCGCGCGCATGTTCCTGTTCGATCTCTCGGACCGCATGTTCGCGCCGCGCGACCGGCAGATGGCCGAGCGCCTGCGCGACGCACTCCGTGAAGCGCGCGACGCCCCGAGCATGGTCGCCGTGGGCCGCGAGATGCTGGCCGAGATCGAGCGCGTCGCAGGCCGCGAGCGGGCGCTGGCGGTCAGCGCGCGGCTGGCCAAACTGCTGCCGGAATCGGCCCCGCTCGGGGTCTGAGCAACGCCACCCGCGTCGACTGCACTAGAATCCGCGGCGTTGCTCAGGAGAGAGCTCCCGCGTGGAGCCGCCGAAGGCGCAGGAGGCCGCAACGGCCCCGAACGCTCAGGCAAAAGGACTGGCAAACGCCCGCCGCAAGGCAGGCGATCCCCCCTGGAGAGAGGCCCCACACGATGCGGCCCACCGAAGGAGCAAGCGCGGCATCGCCCGCGTGAATCTCTCAGGTAAAGCGGACAGCGGGGCAGCACACGGCACGCCGTGTTTCGCCCCGCGAGGGGCCTGCCCTGCCAGCGAGTCCGCCTTGTCCTCCACCGAACTTCTCCAGACCCCGCTGCACGCACTGCACCTCGAACTCGGTGCGCGCATGGTGCCCTTCGCGGGCTACAGCATGCCGGTGCAGTACCCCGCGGGCCTCATGGCAGAGCACCAGCACACGCGCAACGCCGCCGGCCTGTTCGACGTGTCGCACATGGGCCAGCTGCGCCTGTCGGGCCCCGAGGCCGCGGCCGCCTTCGAAAGCCTGATGCCGGTCGACGTGATCGGCCTGGCGCCGGGCAAGCAGCGCTACGGCCTGCTGCTCACCGACGAGGGCACCATCGTCGACGACCTGATGTTCGTGAACCGCGAGGACCACCTGTTCGTGATCGTCAACGGCGCCTGCAAGCACGGCGACCTCGCGCACATGCAGCAGCGCATCGGCCAGCGCTGCACCATCGAACCCCAATTCGACCGCGGCCTGCTCGCGCTGCAGGGCCCGCAGGCCGTGACCGCGCTGCAGCGCCTGCTGCCCGGCGTGGAAAAGCTGGTGTTCATGACCGGCGCGGCCTTCGAATGGCAGGGCCGGCCGCTGTTCGTCACGCGCAGCGGCTACACCGGCGAAGACGGCTTCGAGCTCTCGCTGGCCGCGGCCGACACCGAGGCCTTCGCGCGCGCGCTGCTCGCGCAGCCCGAGGTGCAGCCCATCGGCCTGGGCGCGCGCAACTCGCTGCGCCTCGAAGCCGGCCTGTGCCTCTATGGCAACGACATCGACACCACCACCACGCCCGTGGAAGCCGGCCTGAATTGGGCCATGCAGAAGGTGCGCCGCAGCGGCGGCGCGCGCGCGGGCGGCTTCCCGGGCGCTGCGCGCGTGCTCGCCCAGCTCGACGGCACCGCCCCGCCCGAGCGCGTGCGCGTGGGCCTGATCGCGCAGGAGCGCGTGCCGGTGCGCGAGCACACCGAACTGCAGAGCGAAGCGGGCGAGCGACTGGGCGAAGTCACCAGCGGCCTGCTCGGCCCTACCATCAACCAGCCCATCGCCATGGGCTACCTGCCGCCGGCGTTCGCCGCCCCCGGCACCCGCGTGAACGCGCTGGTGCGCGGCAAGGCCGTGCCCATGGTGGTGGCGCCCATGCCCTTCGTGCCCAACCGCTACCACCGCGGCTGATCCTTCCCCTCATCCCCCAGGAGCTTTCCTCATGACCACCAAGTACACCGAAGACCATGAATGGATCACCGTGGACGGCAACGTCGCCACGGTCGGCATCACCCACCACGCGCAGGACGCGCTCGGCGACGTGGTCTTCGTCGAACTGCCCGAGGTGGGCAAGGCCTTTGCCCAGAAAGACGTGGCCGGCGTGGTCGAGTCGGTGAAGGCCGCGGCCGACGTCTACATGCCCGTGAGCGGTACCGTCACCGAGGTCAACGAAGCCCTGCGCGCCGACCCGGCGCTCGCCAACAGCGACCCGCTGGGCGCCGGCTGGTTCTTCAAGGTGCAGCTCAGCGACGCCTCGCAGGTGGACGCGCTGCTCGACAAGACCGCCTACGACGCCTTCGCCGCGAACAACTGACCACCGCCCCTGCCTGAAAGCCCGAGCCATGCTCATGCCCGCCGTCAAACCCCTGGGTGAACTCGAGAACGCCAGCGAGTTCGTCGCCCGCCACATCGGCCTCACCGAGGCCGACGAGGCCCACATGCTGTCGGTGATCGGCGAGGCCTCGCGCCGCGCGCTGATCGACAGCATCGTGCCGCGCAGCATCGCGCGCAGCCAGGGCATGAAGCTGCCCGCGCCCGTGACCGAGGCCGCGGCGCTGGCGGAGCTCAAGGCCATTGCGCAGCAGAACAAGCTGCTCAAGAGCTTCATCGGCCAGGGCTACCACGGCACCCACACGCCGGGCGTGATCCTGCGCAACATCCTCGAGAACCCGGCCTGGTACACCGCCTACACGCCCTACCAGGCCGAGATCTCGCAGGGCCGCATGGAAGCGCTGGTGAACTTCCAGACCATGGTCACCGACCTCACGGGCATGGCCATCGCCAACGCGTCCATGCTCGACGAGGCCACCGCCGCGGCCGAGGCCATGACCCTGGCCAAGCGCTCGGTGAAGGCGCGCGGCAACGCCATCGTGGTCTCGGGCGACACGCACCCGCAGACCATCGAGGTGATCCAGACCCGCGCCGCACCGCTGGGCCTGGAGGTGCGCGTGGCCATGTCGGGCGAGGAATGGGACCGCCTGCTTGCCGCCGACGACTACTTCGCGGCCCTCGCGCAGTACCCCGCCTCCAGCGGCTGGCTGCACGACTGGACGCAGGACGCGGCCACCGTGCACGGCAAACACGCGGCCTTCATCATGGCCGCCGACCTGCTCGCGCTCACGCTGCTCAAGACGCCGGCCGAGATGGGCGCCGACATCGTGGTCGGCACCACGCAGCGCTTCGGCATGCCCATGGGCAATGGCGGCCCGCACGCGGCCTTCATGGCCTGCCGCGACGAGTACAAGCGCAGCCTGCCCGGCCGCCTGGTGGGCGTGAGCGTGGACGCGCACGGCAACCCCGCCTACCGCCTGGCGCTGCAGACGCGCGAGCAGCACATCCGCCGCGAGAAGGCCACGAGCAACATCTGCACCGCGCAGGTGCTGCCCGCCGTGATCGCGAGCATGTACGCCGTGTACCACGGCCCTCAGGGCTTGAAGCGCATCGCGCAGCGCGTGGCCGCCTACACCGCGGTGCTGGCGCGCGGACTGGCGCAGCTCGGCCACGCCAACACCCACCATGGCGAGCAGGGTGTGTTCGACACCGTGTGCCTGCACGTGGGCGCGGCCGAGGCCGAGGCGCTCATGGCGCGCGCGGTGGCGCACGGTGTGAACCTGCGCCGCGCCTGGGGCGAGTACGTGATGGCCACGCTCGACGAAACCACCACGCGCGAAGACATCGCGCTGCTGTGGACCATCTTCGCCAAGGACGGCCAGGCCCTGCCCGACTTCGAGGCCTTCGAGAAGGGCGTGGAGCCGCTGATCCCCGCCGAACTGCGCCGCACCAGCGACTTCCTCACGCACCCGGTGTTCAACAGCCACCACAGCGAGACCGGCATGCTGCGCTACATCCGCGCGCTGTCCGACAAAGACCTCGCGCTCGACCGCAGCATGATCCCGCTCGGCTCGTGCACCATGAAGCTCAACGCGACCAGCGAGATGATCCCCATCACCTGGCCCGAGTTCGCGCACGTGCACCCCTTCGCGCCGGCCGACCAGCGCCAGGGCTACGCGCTGCTCGACCAGCAGCTGCGCCAGTGGCTGTGCGAGGCCACGGGCTACGCGGGCATCAGCCTGCAGCCCAACGCGGGTTCGCAGGGCGAGTACGCGGGCCTGCTGGTGATCCAGGCCTACCACCGCGCGCGCGGTGAAGGCCACCGCAACGTCTGCCTGATCCCCAGCAGCGCGCACGGCACCAACCCCGCGAGCGCGCAGATGGTGGGCATGCAGGTGGTGGTCACCAAGTGCGACGCCAACGGCAACGTGGACCTGGCCGACCTGCAGGCCAAGTGCGAACAGCACAGCGCGAACCTGGCCGCGGTGATGATCACCTACCCCAGCACGCACGGCGTGTTCGAGACCCAGGTGAAAGAGCTGTGTGCGCTGGTGCACCGCCACGGCGGGCGCGTGTATGTCGACGGCGCCAACATGAACGCCCTGGTGGGCGTGGCCGCGCCCGGCGAGTTCGGCGGCGACGTGAGCCACCTCAACCTGCACAAGACCTTCTGCATCCCGCACGGCGGCGGTGGCCCGGGCGTGGGTCCGGTGTGCGTGGTCGAAGACCTCGTGCCCTTCCTGCCCGGCCACGCGGCCGGCGGCCTGCCGGTGAACGGCGTGGGCGCCATTTCCGCGGCGCCGCTGGGCAACGCGGCGGTGCTGCCGATCTCGTGGATGTACATCCGCATGATGGGCGCCGAGGGCCTGCAGCGCGCCACCGAGGCGGCCATCCTTTCGGCCAACTACATCAGCGCGCGCCTCAAAGACCACTTCCCCACGCTGTACGCGAGCGCGAACGGCCACGTGGCGCACGAGTGCATCCTCGACCTGCGCGACCTGAAAGACAGCAGCGGCGTGATGGCCGAAGACGTGGCCAAGCGCCTGATCGACTACGGCTTCCACGCGCCCACGCTGTCCTTCCCGGTGGCCAACACGCTCATGGTCGAACCCACCGAGAGCGAAACGCTCGAAGAGCTCGACCGCTTCATCGACGCCATGATCGCCATCCGCGGCGAGATCGCGCGCATCGAGCAGGGCGAATGGCCGCAGGACGACAACCCGCTCAAGAACGCGCCGCACACCGCGGCCAGCCTGCTCAAGGGCGACTGGGCCCACGCCTACGGCCGCGAGGTCGGTGCGGCGTCGCTCGACGCGCGCGGCCACAACAAGTACTGGCCGCCCGTGGGCCGGGTCGACAACGTCTACGGCGACCGCAACCTGTTCTGCAGCTGCGTGCCCGTGGGCGAGCTCGCCGATTGACCCGGGGCGCGCGGGCGCGGCGGGGCGGCCGTACACTGCCGCCCTCGCCCTGCCTGCCATGAACGCGCCCGCCTTTCGGGTGTTGAGCGTCATCCCGCCGATGACGCAACTCAACACGCCCTACCCCTCCACCGCCTACCTCACGGGCTTTCTGCGCTCGCGCGGCATCGACGCCGTGCAGACCGACCTCGCGCTGGCCCTGGTGCTGCGCCTGTTCACGCCCGCCGGACTCGACGCCGTGCGCGAGCGCGCGCTCGCCCTGCCCGAGGTGCAGCGCACGGCCAGCGTGCACGCCTTCCTCGACCAGTTCGCGCGCTACCGCCGCAGCATCGCGCCCACCATCGCGTTTCTGCAGGGCCGCGACGGCACGCTCGCGCACCGCATCGCCGCGCGCGAGCTGCTGCCCGAAGGCCCGCGCTTCGCGGCGCTCGAGCAGTACGGCCACCTCAGCGGCGACGACGGCGATGGCAGCGGCGATCCGCTGGGCTGGGCCTTCGGCGCCCTGGGCACGCAAGACCGCGCGCGCCACATCGCCACCCTGTTCCTCGACGACCTCGCCGACGTGGTGCGCGACGCGGTGGACGAGCGCTTCGCCTTCGTGCGCTATGGCGAATCGCTGGCCAGCAGCCAGCCCAGCTTCGAGCCGCTCGCCCAGGCCCTGGCCGCACCGCCCACGCTGATCGACACGCTGCTGCAATCGCTCACCCTCGAGGCCCTGGAGCGCCACGCGCCGCAGCTCGTGCTGCTCTCGGTGCCTTTCCCGGGCGCGGTCTATGGCGCGCTGCGCATCGCCCAGGCCATCAAGGCGCGCTGGCCGCAGCTGCCCATCGCGCTCGGCGGCGGTTATGTGAACACCGAGCTGCGCGAGCTCAAAGAGCCGCGCCTGTTCGATTTCGTCGACGTCGTGACCCTGGACGCCGGCGAGCGCCCGCTGCTCGCACTCATCGAACACCTGCAGGGCCGCCGCGGCCCGCAGCGCCTGGTGCGCAGCTTCGTGCGCGACGCCGAAGGCGCGGTGAAGTACGTGAACCTCGCCGAGCCCGATGTGCCCTTCGAAGACGTGGGCACGCCCACCTGGGACGGCCTGCCGCTGCACGACTACCTGAGCCTGCTCGACATGCTCAACCCCATGCACCGGCTCTGGAGCGACGGGCGCTGGAACAAGCTCACCGTGGCGCACGGCTGCTACTGGAAGAAATGCAGCTTCTGCGACGTCGGGCTCGACTACATCGGCCGCTACGAGACCGCCGAGGCCCGCACCCTGGCCGACCGCATCGAGCGCATCGTCGAAGAAACCGGCCAGACGGGCTTTCACTTCGTCGACGAGGCCGCACCGCCCAAGTCGCTCAAGGCCCTGGCCGAAGAGCTGCTGCGGCGCGAACTGCCCATCAGCTGGTGGGGCAACATCCGCTTCGAAAAAACCTTCACGCCCGAGCTCGCGCAGTTGCTCGCCGACAGCGGCTGCATCGCCATGAGCGGCGGCCTCGAAGTCGCCAGCGACCGGCTGCTCGCGCTCATGAAAAAGGGCGTGACCGTGGACCAGGTGGCGCGCGTCACCAAGGGCTTCAGCGACGCCGGCATCCTGGTGCACGCCTACCTGATGTACGGCTTTCCCACCCAGACCGTGCAGGACACGGTGGACGCGCTCGAATACGTGCGCCAGCTGTTCCAGAACGGCTGCATCCAGAGCGGCTTCTTCCACCGCTTCTCGTGCACCGTGCATTCGCCGGTGGGGCTGGACCCCAAGGCCTATGGCATCGAGCTGATCCCGCTGCCCGAGGTGACGTTCGCCAAGAACGACATCGGATTCATCGACCCCACCGGCGTGGACCACGACGCGCTGGGCATCGGTTTGCGCAAGGCGCTCTACAACTACATGCACGGCACCGGGCTCGACGAAGACGTGCGCGCCTGGTTCGAGCACCTGCCCTACCCGGTGCCGCGGCCGACGGTGAAGAAGCACCGGATCGCGCGCGCCCTGGCCCAGCGCGAGACCGCCTGAGCCCGGCGCTTCACCCCCCCATCGCCGACCGCAGCAGCGTCACCCCCAGCGCCACCGCCAGCCACACCGCGATGCGCTTGAGCAGCGCCGTGTCCACCTTGCGCTCGGCGCCGGGCGCGGGGCGGTCGAAGCCCACCACCAGCAGGTGCGCCGGCAGCGCGATGGCCAGCAGCGTGAGCACGATGAGATCGATGCCCCACGAGCCGCCGGGCGTGCCCGAGTGCGATGCGATCAGGGGCCAGGCGAGCGCGGCAGCGGCGCCCGCCACGGCAGCGGTCAGGGGGGTGGGCTTGATTTTCATGGGCCGCGATTGTGCGGGCCGACCCGCCGCGTGCCTACCCGGATTCGCCCCCATACGCCCCGTGGGGCCGGCGCCAGCGCTCTACACTCGTGCGCCATGAGCCTCAAGATCACCGTCTACTCCAAGTCCGCCTGCCCGCAGTGCGATTCCGCCAAGATGCTGCTCAAGTCCCGCTCGCTGGACTTCGAGGAGATCCGAATCGACGACGAGGCCGAGCGCCTGGCCTTCTACGCCAAGTGCGGTCCCTCGGTGCGGCAGATGCCCCAGATCTTCATCAACGACCAGCGCGTGGGCGGCCTCGCGGGCCTGCAGGCGGCGCTGACGCAGCTGGGGCGCTGAGCGGCGTCAGCCCACCTGGCCAGCGGCGATCTGCCGCAGCGCCTGCTCGAACACCGCCGCGGGCTGGCCGCCCGAGATCAGGTGGCGGTCGTTGATGATCACCGCGGGCACCGAGTGGATGCCGTGCGACAGGTAGAACTGCTCGCGCTCGCGCACCTCGGCGGCGAATTCGTCGCTGGCCAGGATGGTCTGGGCCCGCGCTTCGTCGAGCCCCGCCTCGCGCACACAGGCCAGCAGCACCTCGGGGTGGCCCATGGCCTCGCTGCGCGTGTGGCAGGCCGCGAGCAGCGCCTTCTTCAAGGCGGTCTGCTGGCCGGCCTGGCCTTCTTCAGCGGCCCAGTGCAGCAGGCGGTGCGCGTCGAAGGTGTTCCAGATGCGCCCGCGACCCGCGGGGTTGAAGGCAAAGCCCACCTCGGCGCCGCGCGCGCGAATGGTCTCGCGGATCTGCGCCTGCTGCTCGGGCGTGCTGCCGTACTTCTGCGCCAGGTGCTCGCCGATGTCCTGGCCTTCGGGTGCCATCTGCGGGTTGAGCTCGAAGGGCTGGAAGGTGATGTCGGCGCCGATCTCGCCGTCCAGCCGCTGCAGGGCCTGCTCCAGCCCGCCCAGGCCGATGGCGCACCAGGGGCAGGACACGTCGGAGACGAAATCGATCTTGAGGCGTGGGGTGTTCATGGGCGCGATTGTCCGGCCGTGCGCTGCGTGACAATGGCGGGTTCGCCCAAGACCCTGCCCCCCGAAAGCCTTCATGACCGACCGCTACGCCGTCATCGGCCACCCGATCTCGCACAGCAAATCGCCGCAGATCCACACCGCCTTCGCCCAGGCCACGGGGCAGTCGCTCACGTACACGGCCATCGAAGCCCCGCTCGACGGCTTCGCCGCCACGGTCGAGGCCTTCCGCCGCGAGGGCGGCCGCGGCGTCAACGTGACCCTGCCCTTCAAGCTGCAGGCCTGCGAGCTCGCCACCCATCCGAGCGAGGCCGCGCGCCTGGCCGGCGCGGCCAACGCGCTCAGGTTCGAGGGCCATCGCATCCTGGGCGAGAACTTCGACGGCATCGGCCTGGTGAACGACCTGCAGGTCAACCTCGGCCGGTCCCTGAAAGGCCGGCGCGTGCTGCTGCTGGGCGCCGGTGGCGCCACGCGCGGCGCGCTGCTGCCGATCGCGCAGCAGGGCCCGGCGCTGCTGGCCGTGGCCAACCGCAGCGCCGACAAGGCGCACGCGCTGCGCGCCGATTTCGCGGCCCACGCCGCGCTGCAGAGCGGTGGCTACGCCGACCTCGCGGGCGAGGCCTTCGACGTGGTGATCAATGCCACCTCGGCCGGCCTCGCGGGCGAGGCGCTGCCGCTGCCCGCGGGCCTGTTCGCACCCGGCGCGCTGGCCTACGACATGGTGTACGGCAAGGGGCTCACCCCGTTCCTGCGCCAGGCGCGCGAGGCCGGCGTGCAGACCCTGGCCGATGGCGTGGGCATGTTGGTGGAGCAGGCGGCCGAGGCTTTTCTGTGGTGGCGCGGTGTGCGCCCATCCACCAAAGCGGTGATCGAAGCGCTCACGGTGCCGCTGGCCTGAGCCGGCCGCGGGCCCCGCTGGTTTAAGCTTGATCGATTCCCGAGGAGACACCACCCATGCCCGCCATCCTGCTGCTCAACGGTCCCAACCTCAACCTGCTCGGCACGCGCGAACCCGGCACCTACGGCGCGGCCACGCTGGCCGACGTCGAGGCCAACTGCCGTGCCGCCGCCGCGCGCCATGGCCACACGCTCGAGGCCCTGCAGAGCAACCACGAAGGCGCGCTGATCGACGCCATCCATGCCGCGGGCCGACGCTTCAAGGCCGGCGAGCTGCTGGGCGTGGTGATGAACCCGGGCGCCTACACCCACACCTCCATCGCGCTGCACGACGCGATCGCCGGCGTGGCGCCGCTGCCCGTGATGGAGGTGCACATCTCCAACGTGCACGCGCGCGAAGCCTTCCGCCACCACTCGTACATCTCGCCCGTGGCCGCGGGCATCGTGGTGGGCATGGGCATCGCGGGCTACGAGCTCGCCATCGAGGGGCTGGTCCGCAAGTCCGCTGCGCGGTGAAGACGCGCCACTTCGCGCAGCTCGTGGGCCTGTCGGCCCTGTGGGGCAGCTCGTTCCTGTTCCTGCGCATCGCGGCCCCGCTGCTGGGGCCGCTCACGCTGGCCGGCCTGCGCGTGTCGCTGGCCATCGTGGCGCTGATGTGCATCATGCGCGCGCTGCGCCAGCCCTGGCCCTGGCGGCACTGGCGCGAACTCGGGCTGCTGGGCATGCTCACCGTGGCCCTGCCCTTCCTGCTGTACTCCTGGGCCTCGCTGCGCCTGCCGGCAGGCTACAGCGCGCTGCTCAACACCACGGCGGTGCTGTTCGGCACCCTGGCCGCGGCCTGGTTCAAGGAAGACACGCTCACCGTGCGCAAGCTGCTCGGCTGCGCCGTGGGCTTCGCGGGCGTGGCACTGATCGTGCAGCTTGGCCCGGTGCGGCTCGACGGTCCCACGGTGCTCGCCGTGCTGGCCTGCATCGTGGCCTCGGCCTGCTACGGCGCGTCCACCCCGCTCATGAAACGCGCCACCACGCGCATGGAGCCGCTGGCCATTGCCGGCGGCCTGCATCTGGCCGCGCTGGTGGTGCTCGCGCCGGGCGCGCTCTGGGCCCTGCCACAGGCGCAGTTCACGCCCGCGGCGATGCTCTCGGTGCTGGTGCTGGGCGTGGTCACCTCGGGCGTGGCCTACTGGATCCACCTGCGCATCATCCGCCAGGTCTCGCCCGTGGCGGCCATCAGCCCGGCCTTCATGATCCCGGTGTTCGGCGTCACCTGGGGCCACCTGTTCCTGGGCGAAGAACTCTCCAGCGGGATCTTCGTGGGCGGCGCGCTGGTGCTGGTGGCCACCGCGCTCGTCACGGGCTTCAACCCCTTGCGCCGCTGGCTCGCGTCAACGCCCGCACCCTGAGCGCGCACAGCGCCGCGGCAAAACCGCAGGCGCTGGCGAGCCAGAACACGCTGGACAGGCCGAAGCGGCTCGACACCAGCCCGCCCAGCACCCCGCCGCTCACGCCCGACAGGCCATAGCCGATCACCGCGTACAGCGCCTGCCCGCGCCCGCGCAGGCGGCCTGGAAAGTGCTCGCTGATCCAGGCGATGCACACCGTGTGGTGGGCCGCGAAGGTGATGGCGTGCAGCAGCTGCGCGAGCGCCAGCACTGGCCACACCGCGGGCAGCGTGGCGGTGACCGCCATGCGCAGCCCCATGAGCACGCCCGCGAGCACCAGCCAGCCCGGCAGCCGCAGCGCGGGCAGCCAACGGCCCTGGGTGAAGAACCAGCCGATCTCGATCAGCACCGAGATCGCCCAGAACAGGCCGATGGCCGATTTGGCGTAGCCCTGCGCATCGAGGTGCAGCGAGAAGAACACGTAGACGAACACGTGGGCCAGCACGTGGAAGAACACCGCCGCGAAGAACCAGCGCACGCGCGGCTGGCGCAGCACCGGGCCGATGGGCTCGGGGCGCTGCTCGTGCGCGGCGGGCTCGCGGTGGTCGGGCAGCCACCAGGTGCTCAGGGCCACGGCCGCGAGCGTGAGCGAGGTCCAGGCCGCGAAGCTGCCCATGCCGAAGGCGTCGAACCAGGCGCCCGCGAGCAGCACCGTCAGCAGGAAGCCGATCGAGCCCCACACGCGCACGCGGCCATAGCGCCGCGGGTCGAATCGGCCGTCGCGGCTCACGATCTGCGCGAGCACGGCCTCGCTCATGGGCATCATGCCGCTGGTGTGGGTGAACATGCCCAGCAGCACCGCGAACAGCAGCGGCCCGCTGAGCGGAAACCACAGCCCGAGCGAGAACAGCAGCGCGATCGCCGAGCCCAGGCGCAGCAGGCGCACGCGCTCGCCCGTGTGGTCGCTGAGCCAGCCCCAGCCGTAGGGCGCGAACAGCCGCGTGGCCGATTGCACCGAGGTGAGCACGCTGATGGCCAGCAGGCCGAAGCCCATGTCCTTGAGCCACAGCGGCAGGTAGGGGTTGAAGAAGCCGATGTGGGCGAAGTAGCTCGCCGACAGTGCGCAGAAGGCCAGCACGGAGCCGCCGCGCTCGGCCCCCGCGCGGGTCGTCGCCGGAGCCAAGCCTCAGCCCCGCGAGCGCGCGGCGATGTCGGGCGTGTCGGTGACCACGTCGCCGCACTGCGCGCGGTGGCGCAGCGCGTGGTCCATCACCACCAGCGCGAGCAGCGCCTCGGCGATGGGCGTGGCCCGGATGCCCACGCAGGGGTCGTGGCGGCCCTTGGTGATGACCTCGGTGCTCGCGCCGGTGATGTCGATGCTCTCGCGCGGCACCAGGATGGAGCTCGTGGGCTTGATGGCGATCTGCACCTCCAGGTCCTGGCCGGTGCTGATGCCGCCGAGCACGCCGCCGGCCTTGTTGGCCGCGAAGCCCTCGGGCGTGAGGCTGTCGCCGTGGGTGCTGCCGAAATCGGCCACGCTCGCAAAGCCCGCGCCGATCTCCACGCCCTTGACGGCGTTCAGGCCCATCATGGCGTGGGCGATGTCGGCGTCGAGCCGGTCGTACAGCGGCTCGCCCAGGCCCACGGGCATGCCGCTGGCCGTGACGCGCAGCCGCGCGCCGCAAGAGTCGCCGCGCTTGCGCAGCGCGCCCATGTAGTCCTCGAGCGCGGACACGTCGGCCACGGGCGCGAAGAAGGGGTTGTTCGGCACGTGCTCCCAGCCCTCGAAAGGAATGGCGAGCTCGCCGATCTGCACCATGCAGCCGCGGAAGGTGGTGCCGAACTTCTGCGCCAGCCACTTCTTGGCCACCGCGCCGGCGGCCACGGTGGGCGCGGTGAGCCGGGCCGAGGAGCGACCGCCACCGCGCGGGTCGCGGATGCCGAATTTCTGCCAGTAGGTGTAGTCGGCGTGGCCGGGGCGGAAGCTGCGCGCGATCTCGCTGTAGTCCTTGCTGCGCTGGTCGGTGTTGCGGATCAGCAGGCAGATGGGCGTGCCGGTGGTCTTGCCCTCGTACACGCCGCTGAGGATCTCGACCGCGTCGGGCTCGTTGCGCTGGGTGACGAACTTGCTGGTGCCGGGGCGGCGGCGGTCGAGGTCGCCCTGGATATCGGCCTCGGACAGGTCCATGCCCGGGGGGCAGCCGTCGATGACGCAGCCGATGGCCGGGCCGTGGGATTCGCCGAAGTTCGTGACCCGGAACAGGGTGCCTAGGGTGTTGCCGCTCATGGGCGCCGATTATCGGCGAGTGCCCGGCACGGGCCGGCCAGGGCTGGTTCCGGAATGCTTCGTGCTTCGGCTTGCATAGCAGCCCAGCCGCGGCTGCCATGCCCCAGAAAGGAGCGTCACATGCTGGATCGCACCGGAACCCTGTTTTCGCACGTCAAGCCCGCCGACACGCCCTACCAGGGCGGCGGCCTGCGCGACTTCTTCCTCTACCGCGACCTGGGCATCGCCAAGGCCACGCACGGCAAGGTGATCGCGCACCTGGTGAAGGCCAACCTGCCGCCCGAGGGCGGCACCGGCTGGCACCGGCACGAGGCCGATTTCCAGATCGTGATCATGCTCAAGGGCTGGGCGCGCTTCATGTACGAGGACCAGGTGACGCTGGTGGAGGCCGGCGACTGCGTGCACCAGCGGCCCGGGGTGCGGCACTACCTGTTCGACTACTCGCCCGACATGGAGTACCTGGAAATCGTCTCGCCCGCCGATTTCAAGACGGTGGACGTGGACCCGGTGTGCGAAATCCCGAAGCCGACGCCTTGGCCGGCGTGAGGCCTTTCTCGCCCGCTGGATCGGCGGGCGTCAGAACTCCGCATCCAACTCGTCGATCTCGTCCGGCTCGGCCTCGGCCGCGGCCACCCATTCCTGCATCGCCGGCAGCCCCATGACCGTGTCGCAGTAGGCCACGCACACCGGGTCCAGCGGCACCGCGTAGGTGATGAAGCGCGTCACCACCGGCGCGAACATGGCGTCGGCGATACAGGGCCGGGCGCCGAACAGCCAGGGGCCACCGTAGCTGGCGAGGCACTCGGTCCAGATCGCCTCGATGCGGTCGATGTCGGTCTGCGCGCGGCTCCAGAGCTTGAAGCCCGGGAAGTGGGCCTTGATGTTCATGGGCAGCGACGAGCGCAGCGCCGTGAAGCCCGAGTGCATCTCGCCGCAGATCGCACGGCAGTGCGCGCGCGCCGCGCGGTCGGCCGGCAGCAGGCCGGCATCGGGCTTGATCTCGTTGAGGTACTCGCCGATGGCCAGCACGTCCCACACCGTGACGCCCTCGTGCACCAGCGAGGGCACGCGCATGGACGACGAGAGCAGCAGCATCTCGGCGCGCACCGAAGGGTCGTCGGGCGGGATCACCTTCTCGGTGAACTTCAGGCCCGCGAGCTTGCACATGAGCCAGCCGCGCAGGGCCCAGGCCCCGTAGTTCTTGCTGCTGATGGTGAGTTCTGCCGTGGCCATGGGCGTCTCCTGTGGATGCACGGCCGCAGCAAAGCCTGTGCCATGCGCGGGCCGGCGCGAGGCACCGCCACGGTGCACGGCCGGGCTGGCGCAGGACTTGCCTGCATGCCGCGCATCCCTCCCCGAGAGGCACACCATGCTGCTCTATCAGGCCTACCAGACCCAGTCCGACCTGCTCTCACCCTGGCGGCTGGCCGCCCAGTCGCTGGCCTCGGCGCTGTGGGTGCCGCGCACGGAGCGCACCTGGCTGCGCCAGCTCGCGGCCGCCTGCGACCTCGTGGGCCGCCTGCGCCTCACCCACAGCCGCCCGCCCTATGGCATCGGCGAGGTGCAGGTGAACGGCGAGCCGGTGGCGGTGGACGAAACCGTGGCGCTGCAGCTGCCCTTTGGCAGCCTGCTGCACTTCCAGAAGCGCGCGGCCGACCCCGGCCCGCCGGTGCTGCTCGTGGCGCCGCTCTCGGGCCACTTCGCCACGCTGCTGCGCGAAACCGCGCGCACCCTGCTGCAGGACCACGACGTCTACATCACCGACTGGCACAACGCGCGCGACGTGCACCTGCGCCACGGCGCCTTCGGGCTCGACGACTACATCGACTACCTGATGCGCTTCACCGCGCACCTGGGCCCGGGCGCGCACATGGTGGCGGTGTGCCAGCCCTGCGTGGCGGCGCTCGCCGCCACGGCGCTCATGGCCGAGAACGGAGACCCCGCCGCACCCGTCAGCCTCACGCTCATGGCGGGCCCGGTGGACTGCCGCGTGAACCCCACCGAGGTGAACCGGTTGGCCACCAGCAAGCCCATCGAGTGGTTCGAGCAGAACCTCATCAGCCACGTGCCGCTGCCGCACGCGGGCCACCTGCGCCGCGTGTACCCCGGTTTCGTGCAGCTCACGGCCTTCATGAGCATGAACCCCGAGCGGCACCAGCAGTCGTTTCGCACCATGGTCGATCACCTGGTGGACGGCCGCGTGGACGAGGCCCGCACCATCCAGGACTTCTACGAGGAATACCTGGCCGTGAACGACCTGCCGGCCGAGTTCTACCTGGAGACGGTGGCCAAGGTGTTCCAGACCTTCGACCTCGCGCGCGGCGAGCTGATGTGGCGCGGCCGGCGCGTGAACACCGCGGCGATCCGGCGCACGGCGCTGATGACGGTGGAGGGCGAGCGCGACGACATCTGCGCCATCGGCCAGACCGTGGCGGCCCAGGACCTGTGCCCGGGCATCCGGCCCTACCGCAAGACGCACCACATCCAGACGGGGGTGGGCCACTACGGCGTGTTCAGCGGGCGGCGCTGGCAGGCGCAGATCTACCCGCGCGTGCGCGAGCACATCCACGCCAGCCTGGGCTGAGCGCGGGGCTCAGCGCGGCTGCGGGTCTTGCGCAGCTTCTTCCTCGGGCCAGTCGCGGATGTAGGCCTTGAGCATCTTGTTCTCGAAGTTCTGGCTGTCCACCACGGCCTTGGCCACGTCGTAGAAGCTGATCACGCCCATGAGCATGCGGCTCTCCATGACCGGCATGTAGCGCGTGTGCTTCTCGAGCATCATGGGCCGCACCTGTTCGAGCTCGGTCTCGGGCGTGCAGGTCATGGGGTGATCGTCCATCACCGAGCGCACGGTGCGGTTGCCGAGCTGGCCGCCGTTGTCGGCCAGGGTCTCGATGAGTTCGCGGAAGGTCAGCATGCCCACGAGCTCGCCGTGCTCCATCACGGCCAGCGAGCCGATGTCGTACTGCGCCATGGTCTGCACCGCGGTTTCAAGGCGTTCGTCCGGGGAAACGGTGTAGAGCGTGCCGCCCTTGACGCGCAGGATGTCGCTGACTTTCATGTGTGCTCCTCGGGATGTGTCGCCTGCAGGCGAGACTGGCGGCCAATATAGCCCACAATCCGCCGAAAAACACCCTGGAGACGACACCCATGGCAGGCCATGCCGACCCCGGCTTCGACACGCTCGCGCTGCACGCGGGCGCCAGCCCCGACCCCGCCACCGGCGCCCGCGCCGTGCCCATCCACCTGAGCACTTCGTTCGTCTTCGAGTCGAGCGAGCACGCCGCGGCCCTGTTCAACCTGGAGCGCGCGGGCCACGTGTACAGCCGCATCAGCAACCCCACCAACGCGGTGTTCGAGCAGCGCATGGCCGCGCTCGAAGGCGGCATCGGCGCCATCGCCACGGCCAGCGGCCAGGCCGCGCTGCACCTGGCGGTGGCCACGCTCATGGGCGCGGGCTCGCACATCGTGGCCAGCACCGCGCTCTACGGCGGCAGCCAGAACCTGCTGCACTACACGCTGCGCCGCTTCGGCATAGACACCACCTTCGTCAAGCCCGGCGACATCGACGGCTGGCGCGCCGCGGTGCGGCCCAACACCAAACTCTTCTTCGGCGAAACCGTGGGCAACCCCGGGCTGGACGTGCTCGACATCCCCACCGTGGCGCAGATCGCGCACGAGGCCAAGGTGCCGCTGCTGGTCGATTCCACCCTGACCACGCCCTACCTGGTCAAGCCGCTCGAGCTCGGCGCCGATCTGGTCTACCACTCGGCCACCAAATTCCTCAGCGGCCACGGCACCGTCATCGGCGGTGTGGTGGTCGACGGCGGCAGCTTCGACTGGGACGCCGCGGGCCACTACCCCGAGTTCAGCGAGCCCTACGAGGGCTTTCACAACATGGTGTTCACCGAGGAAAGCACCGTGGGCGCCTTCCTGCTGCGCGCGCGCCGCGAGGGCCTGCGCGACTTCGGCGCCTGCATGAGCCCGCACTCGGCCTGGTTGATCCTGCAGGGCATCGAGACGCTGTCGCTGCGCATGGACCGCCACATGGCCAACACCGAGAAGGTGGTGCAGTTCCTCGCGAGCCACCCGCTGGTGGGCCGCGTGGGCCACCCGCTGATCGAATCGCACCCCAGCCACGCGCTGGCCGAGAAGCTGCTGCGCTTCGGCGCGCGCGGCGCGGGCTCGGTGTTCAGCTTCGACATCAAAGGCTCGCGCGCCCAGGGCCGCGCCTTCATCGAGGCGCTCAAGCTGTTCAGCCACCTCGCCAACGTGGGCGACTGCCGTTCGCTGGTGATCCACCCCGCGAGCACGACCCACTTCCGCATGAGCGACGAAGCGCTCGCGGGCGCGGGCATCGGCCCCGGCACCATCCGCCTGTCCATCGGCCTCGAAGACGCCGACGACCTGATCGACGACCTCAAGCGCGCGCTCAAGGCCGCAGAAAAGGCCGCGTGATGGAACTGCTCGTCAACGGCGCCCGCACCTACTGCTACACCGGCGGCAAGGCGCTCGATCCGGCCAAGCCCACGGTGGTGTTCATCCACGGCGTGCTCAACGACCACAGCGTGTGGATCCTGCAGAGCCGCTACCTGGCCAACCACGGCTTCAACGTGCTCGCGATCGATCTGCCGGGCCACGCCCGCAGCGCGGGCGAAGCGCCATCCAGCGTCGAGGAAGCCGCCGATTTCATCGCCGCCCTGCTCGACGCCGCGGGCGTGCCGCGCGCCGCGCTGGTGGGGCACAGCTGGGGCTCGCTGATCGCGCTCGAGGCCGCGGCCCGCCTCAAAGACCGGGTGACGCACGCGGTGCTCGTGGGCACGGCCTACCCCATGAAGGTCTCGCCCGCGCTCATCGAGTCTTCGCTCAACGAACCCGAGAAGGCGCTGCGCATGGTCAACGTGTTCAGCCGCAGCACCCTGGCCGCGCCGCCCTCGGCGCTGGGCCCGGGCACCTGGGTCTACGGCGCGGGCATGGCGCTGGGCCGGCGCGTGCTGCGCAGCAACCCCGAGGTCAACGTGTTCCACCGCGGCTTCGTGGCCTGCGACCGCTACGCCAACGGCGAGGCCGCCATGCAGGCCTTGACCTGCCCCGTGCTCTTCGTGCTCGGCGCACTCGACCAGATGACGCAGGCCAGGGCCGCGAAGACGCTGATCGACACCGCAAAGGCCACGGGCAAGTCGCACCGGGTGGTCACGCTGCCGGTCGGCCACCACCAGATGACCGAAACCCCTGACGCCACCTTGTTCGCGATCCGCGATTTCCTGCGCGCATGATCACCGCCGAGCTCATCACCCCACCGATGGCGCCCGAGCGCGCCCAGGCCATTGCGCAGGCCTTCGACCTGCGCGCCCTGCCGCCCGATTTCTTCGCCAACCCCTACCCGGTCTACCGCGCGCTGCGCGAGCGCGAGCCGATCCGCCGCATGCCCGACGGCTCGGTCTTCCTCACGCGCTGGGCCGACCTGGTGGCCGTGTACCGCGACGCCCAGGCCTTCAGCTCGGACAAGCAGGTGGAGTTCGCGCCCAAGTACGGCCGGGGCACGCCGCTGTTCGAGCACCACACCACCAGTCTGGTGTTCAATGACCCGCCGCTGCACACGCGCGTGCGCCGCCTGATCATGGGTGCGCTCACGCGCCGCGCCATCGCCGACATGGAGGCCGGCCTGGTGGAACTGGTCGACCGCCTGCTCGACGGCATCGCGGCGCACGAAGGCGGCGACCTGATCGAAGACTTCGCGGCCGCCATCCCGGTGGAGATCATCGGCAACCTGCTGGGCGTGCCGCACGCCGATCGCGGGCCGCTGCGCGAATGGTCGCTCGCCATCCTGGGCGCCCTCGAACCCGTGGTGACGCCCGCGCAGGCCGAGCGCGGCCACCGCGCCGTGACCGAGATGTGCGACTACCTGCGCACCCTGGTGGCCGCGCGGCGCCTGGCCCCCGGCGACCCGGAGCGCGACGTGCTCACGCGCCTGATCCAGGGCGAGGCCGACGGCGAGCAGCTGAGCGAGGTCGAGCTGCTGCAGAACTGCATCTTCCTGCTCAACGCGGGCCACGAGACGACCACCAACCTGATCGGCAACGCGCTGGTGGCGCTGCACGAACACCCGGCCGTGCGCGCGCAACTGCTGCAGCGCATGGCCAGCGGCGACGAGGTGGCCGTGCTCGACCGCGCGGTCGACGAGTTCCTGCGCTACGAGTCGTCGAACCAGCTGGGCAACCGCCGCGCCGTGAAAGACACGCGCATCGGCGAACTCGACCTGCCCGCGGGCACGCTGGTGACGCTGTGCATCGGCGCGGCCAACCGCGACCCGGCGCAGTTCACCGACCCGGAAACGCTGGACATCGCGCGCGAGCCCAACAAGCACCTGGCCTTCGGCTTCGGCATCCACCAGTGCGCGGGGCTGAGCCTGGCGCGGCTCGAAGGGCGCATCGCCATCGGCCGCTTCCTGCGGCGCTTTCCGGCCTACCGGCTCACGGCCGCGCCCACGCGCGGCGGGCGGGCGCGATTCCGCGGTTTCCTGGCCGCGCCCTTCAGCGCGGCATGAGCGGCTCGGGCAAGGCCTCGGCCACGGTCATGCCGGCCCAATGGCTGCGCTCCCACAGGCGCGCCGTGGCGCTGTGCCGCGACAGCAGCAGCTGCTCCATGAGCGGGCCCAGGGCGGTCGTGGCCGGGTCGATCAGCAGCACGTAGCGCTCGCCCTCTTCGTCGAGCCGGCCCAGCCAGTCGAGCGCCACCAGCGCGGCCACCGGCTCTTCGAGCTGCAGCGCCTCCACGCGCAGCGCGGCCGCGATCGCTTCCAGGTTCTGGCCGCGCGGCTGCCCGGCGCGCGCCACGGCGAGCTGGGCCAGCAGTTCGAGCGCGAGCTGGAAGCTCCAGCCCGGCACGTCACCGCGCCGCGCCACGCCGCGCAGCAGGCTCGGCAGGTAGGCCGCGATCACCGCGCCCAGCAGCACGATCACCCAGCCCAGGTAGATCCACACCAGCAGGATGGGCACGGTGGCGAAGGTGCCGTAGAGCACCGAAAAGGTGGGCACCTGCTTGAGGTACCAGGCCAGCACCTGCTTGGCCACCTCCAGGCCCACCGCGGTGAACAGGCCGCCCACGAGCGCATGGCTCCAGCGCACGCGCGTGTTGGGCACGTAGCGGTACAGCGCGGCCATGCCCGCGGTCACCAGCAGCAATTGCAGCGAATCGATCAGCAGGCGCAGCGGCCCCGGCAGGCCCGCGAGGCCGCGCGCGCCGCCGAAGGCGTAGGTGGTGGCCGCCGCGCTCGCCGCCAGCAGCAGCGGCCCCAGCGTGAGCACCGCCCAGTACACCAGGATGCGCTGCGTCACCGGCCGTGCCTGGCGCACGCGCCAGATGTCGTTGAGCTTGCGGTCGATGGTGAGGATGAGCGCGAGCGCCGTGACCAGCAGCGCCAGCGCGCCGGCCCAGCCCATCTGCGTGGCCTTGGCCGCGAACTGGTTGAGGTACATCAGCACCGGGCGCGCGATGCTCTCGGGCACCAGGCTTTCCACCAGGCTGCGCTGCAGGCCGCGCTGCAGCCGGTCGAACATGGGGAAGGCGCTGAAGATGGCCAGCGCCAGCGCGAACAGCGGCACCAGCGAGATCGTGGTGGTGAAGGTGAGGCTGCTGGCGGTGAGGCCCAGGCGGTCTTCGCGGAAGCGCTCCTGCAGCGTGAGCGCGGTGGTGCGCCACGGGAAATTCAGCGCGTTGCGCCACAGGTCGCGCGCCAGGGGACGCAGGGTGTCGAGCCGCTCGGACAAGGTCATGCCGGTATCATGCCAGCCTCGTTTTTTCGCCGGGCCCGCATGTCGTTCCTCTCTTCCGATCCGGCCACGCGCGTGGCCTTCACGCGGCGCCTGGCCGTCGCGAGCCTGGTGGGCCTGATCGCCGTCGGCCTGGCCTGGGAGCTTTGGCTCGCGCCGCTGCGCGAGGGCGGCTCGTGGTGGGCCATCAAGGTGCTGCCGCTGGCGCTGCCGCTGGCCGGCCTGCTCAAGAACCGCATGTACACCTACCGCTGGGTGAGCCTGCTGGTCTGGCTGTACTTCACCGAGGGCGTGGTGCGCGCCACCAGCGGCGAGAGCGGCCTGTCCACGCTCATGGCCGCGCTGCAGACCCTGCTGTGCATCACGCTGTTCGTGGCCTGCGCCCTGCATGTGCGGCTGCGCCTGCGCGCGGCCGGTCCCGAGGCGGTGGCGGCCGACGTGGCCGCGGCCAATGCCGCGGCCGAGCGTGCGGTGGCGCGCGAACCCTGATGCCCCGGTGCCTGCCATGAATGCCGACCTGCTGAACGCCCTGCGTACCGCCCTGGGCCCCGCCCAGGTGCTCACGCGCGACACCCACGACCTCGAAGCCTACGAGCGCGACTGGCGCCAGCGCGCGCATGGCCGCGCCCTGGCCGTGGTGCGGCCCGGCAGCACCGACGAAGTGGCCGCGGCGGTGCGCGCCTGCGCCGCGCACGGCGCGAGCCTGGTGCCCCAGGGCGGCAACACCGGCCTGGTCGTGGGCTCGGTGCCCGACGACAGCGGCACCCAGGTGGTGCTGAGCCTGCAGCGCCTGAACGCGGTGCGCGCGATCGATCGCGCCAACCTCACCATGACGGTGGAGGCCGGCTGCGTGCTGCAGGCGGTGCAGCAGGCGGCCGAGGCCGAGGGCCTGCTGTTCCCGCTGAGCCTCGCGGCCGAGGGCAGTTGCACCATCGGCGGCAACCTGGCCACCAACGCGGGCGGCACGCAGGTGCTGCGCTACGGCAATGCGCGCGAGCTCTGCCTGGGCCTTGAGGTGGTGACGCCCGAGGGCGAGGTGTGGCATGGCCTCTCGGGCCTGCGCAAGGACAACACCGGCTACGACCTGCGCGACCTGTTCGTGGGCAGCGAAGGCACACTGGGCATCATCACCGCGGCCACGCTCAAGCTCTTCCCGCAACCCGCGGCCACGCTCACGGCCTGGGCCGCGGTGCCCTCGCTGCAGGCCGCGGTCGATCTGCTGGGCCTGGCGCAGCAGCGTCTGGCCGCCGGACTCACGGGCTTCGAGGTGATGGGCCAGTTCGCGCTCTCGCTGGTGGCGCGCCACATGCCGCAGCTGCGCGTGCCGCTGTGGCAGGAAACGCCCTATTGCGTGCTGCTCGAGAACAGCGACAGCGAAGGCGAAGACCACGCCCGCGCCCAGTTCGAGGGCCTGCTCGAGGCCGCGATGGAACACGGGCTGGTGAGCGACGCGGTGGTGGCCGAATCGATCGCACAGGCCCATGCGCTCTGGCACATCCGCGAGAGCATCCCGCTCGCGCAAGCGCAGGAAGGCCTGAACATCAAGCACGACATCAGCCTCCCGGTGTCGCGCATCCCGGCCTTCTGCGACGAAGCCGATGCGCTGCTGCAGCGCGAAATCCCCGGCGTGCGGCTGGTGAACTTCGGCCACCTGGGCGACGGCAACCTGCACTACAACGTGCAGGCGCCGGCCGGCGCCGATGCCAAATACTTCCTGCAAACGCAGGAAAGCCGCGTGAACCAACTGGTGTTCGACACGGTGGCCCGTTACCATGGTTCGATCAGCGCCGAGCACGGCGTGGGCAGCCTCAAGGCCGGCCACCTGCCGCACTTCAAGGACCCGGTGGCACTCGCGCTGATGCGCCGCATCAAGGCGGCGCTCGACCCCCACAACCGCTTCAACCCCGGCCGCGTCCTGACGCCATGAACCCGCTGCTTCGCCGCACGCTGCCCGCCCTGGCCATCGGCCTGGGCGCGTTCGTGGGCGCGGCGCAGGCGGTGCAGCCGGTGGACGGCGCGCTGCGCCAGCAATGGCGCGAACAGGCGATCGCGTACGAGCATGGCGAGGGCGTGCCGCGCGACGCGGCACAGGCGGTCCGCCTGTACTGCCAGGCCGCGCTCGCGGGCGACGCGGTGTCGGCCTTCAACCTGGGCTGGATGCACGCCAACGGCCGCGGCCTGTCGCGCAACGACGCGCTCGCGGCGCACTGGTTCGCGCGCGCCGCGCTGCTCGGCGACGAACGTGCGGCCGAGATGTTCAAGCGCCTGGGCGTGGCCGCCGAAAAGCCCGACTGCGTGCGCGAGGCCGAACGGCGCGAGGCGCGCGCGGCCAGCGAACAGGCCGAACGCGCCGAACAGCAGCGCGAGGCCGAACGCAAGGCCGCACTGGCCACGGCCTACCGCGCCCATGTGGACGGGGCCGAGCAGCAGCGCATCATGAAGATCGTCTACAGGCTCGCGCCGCGCTATGGGCTCGAGCCGGGCCTGGTGTACGCGGTGATCCGCGCCGAGTCCAACTTCAACGTGCACGCGGTGTCCGACAAGAACGCGCAGGGGCTGATGCAGCTCATTCCCGAGACCGCGGCGCGCTTCGCGATCAGCAAGCCCTTCGACGCCGAGCAGAACATCCGCGGCGGCATGAGCTACCTGCGCTGGCTGCTGTCGTACTTCCGTGGCCAGGTGCCCCTGGCGGTGGCGGCCTACAACGCGGGCGAGGGCGCGGTCGACAAACACGGCGGCATCCCGCCGTTCGCCGAGACGCGCGACTACGTGCGCCGCATCCAGCGCTTCTACGCGCTCACCGAGCACCCGTTCGACCCCACCATCGCCCCCGCCTCGCCCCTGCTCGCGCAAACGGTTTCGGCGCGGCCCTGAAGACCGCGCGCCATGGCGGTGCAAAATGCCGGCTTGCCATTTGCCGCCGCCATGACCACCGCCCGCCCCGTCCGCTCCCAGTACGAAGATTTCATGCGCCACGTGTACACCACGGGCGTGCCCAAAACGGACCGCACGGGCACCGGCACGGTCAGCGTGTTCGGCCACCAGATGCGCTTCGACCTCAACGAAGGCTTCCCACTCGTGACCACCAAGAAGGTGTTCACCAAGGCCATCATCGTGGAGCTGCTGTGGTTCCTGCGCGGCGACAGCAATGTGAAATGGCTGCAGGAGCGCGGCTGCACCATCTGGGACGAATGGGCGCGCGAAGACGGCGACCTCGGCCCGGTGTACGGCGTGCAGTGGCGCAACTGGCCCACGCCCGACGGCCAGCACATCGACCAGATCGCCGAGGTGGTCAAGCAGCTCAAGACCAACCCCGACTCGCGCCGCATCATCGTGAGCGCCTGGAACGTGGCCGACCTGAACAAGATGGCGCTCATGCCCTGCCACGCCTTCTTCCAGTTCTACGTGGCCGAGGGCAAGCTGAGCTGCCAGCTCTACCAGCGCAGCGCCGACATCTTTCTCGGCGTGCCCTTCAACATCGCGAGCTACGCGCTGCTCACCCACATGCTGGCTCAGCAGTGCGACCTGCAGGTGGGCGAGTTCATCTGGACCGGCGGCGACTGCCACATCTACAGCAACCACCGCGAACAGGTCGAGCTGCAACTCTCGCGCACGCCCTACCCCTATCCCACGCTGCGCATCAAGCGCCGTCCGGCCTCGATCTTCGACTACGAGCTCGACGACTTCGAGATCCTCGACTACCAGCACCACCCGGTGATCAAGGCGCCCGTGGCGGTCTGAAAAGGCCCGAGCCATGCCCCGCCTGAACCTCATCTACGCGCGCGCCGCCAACGGCGTGATCGGCAAGGACAACGCCCTGCCCTGGCACCTGCCCGAAGACCTTGCACACTTCAAGCGCCACACGCTGGGCGCCCCCGTGCTCATGGGCCGCAAGACCTGGGACTCGCTGCCCCCGCGTTTTCGGCCGCTGCCGGGCCGTCAGAACACCGTGCTCACGCGCGACGCGCAATGGCGGGCCGAGGGCGCGCAGCGCGCGGGCTCCTTGCCCGAGGCGCTGGCCCTGTGCGGCGACGCGCCCGAGATCTGGGTGATCGGCGGCGCCGAGCTTTACCGCGAAGCGCTGCCCCACGCCCAGCGCGCGGTCGTGACCGAGATCGCGCAGGCCTTCGAGGGCGACGCCTTCATGCCCGCGCTCGGCCCCGAATGGACCGAGACCACGCGCGAGGCCCATACCGCGGCGAACGGCCTGCCGTTCGCCTTCGTGACCTACGTGCGAAAGCCCTGATCCATGCGCCTTGCCACCTGGAACGTCAACTCGCTGTCCATCCGCCTGCCGCAGGTGCTCGACTGGCTCGCGGCCAACCCGGTCGAGGTGCTGGTGCTGCAGGAGCTCAAGCTCACCGACGACAAGTTCCCCGCGCAGGCCTTCACCGATGCGGGCTACCACGCGCAGTGGCACGGGCAGAAGACCTACAACGGCGTGGCGCTGCTGAGCAAGTCGCCGGCCACCGACGTGGTGAAGAACATCCCGGGCTTCGAGGACGACCACGCGCGCGTGATCGCGGGCACGGTCGACGGCATCCGCGTGATCGGGGGCTACTTTCCCAACGGCCAGGCGCCGGGCAGCGACAAGTTCGCCTACAAGATGCGCTGGCTCGACGCGCTGCGCGAGTGGGTGCGCGGCGAGCTCGCGGCACACCCGTCGCTGGTGCTCATGGGCGACTACAACATCACCTTCGACGACCTCGACGTGTGGGACCCGGTGGGCCTGCGCGAAACCATCCACTGCACGACCGAGGAGCGCGCGCAGCTGCAGGCGCTGATCGGCCTGGGCCTGACCGACAGCGTGCGCCTGTTCCCCCAGCCCGAGAAAAACTACTCCTGGTGGGATTACCGCGACCTCGCCTTCCGCCGCAACCGCGGCCTGCGCATCGACCACATCCTGGTGAGCGAGGCGCTCAAGGCCCGCGCCACGGCCTGCGCGGTGGACAAGCTGCCGCGCAAGAACGAGCGCCCGAGCGATCACGCGCCGGTGGTGCTCACGCTGGCGTGAGCACCGCCCGGGCGGTCACTCCATCCCCAGTTCCTGGATCTTGCGCGTGATGGTGTTGCGGCCGATGCCGAGCTTGTGCGCGGCCTCGATGCGGCGGCCACGCGTGTTGGCCAGCGCGGTCTGGATCAGCCGCGTTTCAAAGCGGCGCGTGAGCACGTCCCACACGTCGGTGCGGCCGGTTTCGAGCAGGGCCAGGGCCTCGGCCTGAAGGCCCGCTTCCCACGAAGACGGCGCGGCGGGCGCATCGGCGGTCATGGGCGCGGGCACGGCCACCACCGGCGCGGTGGCGGGCGCAAGCGCTTCGCGCGCGGTCTCTGCCGCGGCCGGGCTGGCGAACGCCGCCGGCGCCGCGACCGGCGCCAGCGAGGCCGGCAGGGCCGTGCTGGCCGCGGCGACCATCTCGGGGCTGCCCACGGCGCCCAGCACCTCGGGCGGCAGGTCCTTGGTCTCGATCACCTGCGCGGGCGCCATCACGGTCAGCCAGTGGCACACGTTTTCGAGCTGGCGCACGTTGCCCGGGAAATCGAAGCTGCCGAGCAGCTTGAGCGCGGCGTCCGAAATGCGCTTGGGCTCCACGCCGAGCTGCTTGGCGCTCTGCTGCAGGAAGAAGCGCGTGAGCATGGGCACGTCTTCGCGGCGCTCGCGCAGCGCGGGCAGGCGCAGGCGGATCACGTTGAGGCGGTGGAACAGGTCTTCGCGGAACACGCCCTCTTTGACGCGCTGCTCGAGGTTCTGGTGGGTGGCGGCGATCACGCGCACATTGGCGCGCACGGCGCTGTGGCCACCGACGCGGTAGAACTGGCCGTCGGACAGCACACGCAGCAGGCGCGTCTGCAGATCGAAGGGCATGTCGCCGATCTCGTCGAGAAACAGTGTGCCGCCATCGGCCTGCTCGAAGCGGCCGCGGCGCATGGTCTGCGCGCCCGTGAAGGCGCCGCGCTCGTGGCCGAACAGTTCGCTTTCCAGCAGGTCTTTCGGGATCGCGGCGGTGTTGATGGCCACGAAAGGCCCGCTCGCGCGCGGCGAGTGCTTGTGCAATGCGCGCGCCACGAGCTCCTTGCCCGAACCCGATTCGCCCGTGATCAGCACGGTGACCTGGCTCTGGCTCAGGCGGCCGATGGCGCGGAATACGTCCTGCATGGCGGGCGCCTGGCCCAGCATTTCGGGCATGGCGCTCAGGCGCTCTTCGGACACTTCCTCGCGCTGGCTCTCGTCCACCGCGCGGCGGATCAGCTCCACCGCCTTGGTCAGGTCGAAGGGCTTGGGCAGGTACTCGAAGGCCCCGCCCTGGAAGGCCGAGACCGCGCTGTCGAGGTCGGAGAAGGCCGTCATGATGATGACGGGCAGCGCGGGGTAGCGCTGCTTGACCTTCTCGAGCAGGTCCAGGCCCGAACCGCCAGGCATGCGGATGTCGCTCACGAGGATTTGCGGGCCCTCGCTCTCGGGGGTGTCGCTCAGGGCCTTGAGGACTTCGGTGGCGTTGGTGAAGCTGCGCGTGGGCAGGTTTTCGCGGAGCAAAGCCTTCTCGAGCACGAAGCGGATGGACTGGTCGTCATCCACTATCCAGATCGGCTTCATTTATCGGTCGTCCCTTCAGGTGGCTCGGCGAGCGTGGTGCGTGATGGTCAAGGCAACGGAATCAGGATCTTGAAGTCCGTCCGGCCCGGCTCGCTCTCGCACTCGATCAGGCCATGGTGTTGCTGCACGAAGGTTTGCGCCAGCGTCAGCCCCAGGCCGGACCCACCGTCGCGCCCCGAGACCAGGGGAAAGAAGATGCGGTCCTTGATCGAGTCCGGCACGCCGGGCCCGTTGTCGATGACATGCAATTCCAGTGCCAGCCGATAGCGCTGTTTGCCGAAGGTCACCTGACGGCCCACCCGCGTCTTGAGGGTGATGCGCGCATCGCCCGCTTCGATGCGCTCGCTGAGCGCCAGCGCCGCGTTGTGAACGATGTTGAGCAGCGCCTGGATCAGTTGCTCGCGGTCGCCACGGAACTCGGGGATGGAGGTGTCGTAGTCGCGCACGACCTTCAGCCCCTTGGGGAACTCGACCACGATGAGCGAGCGCACGCGCTCGCAGACCTCGTGGATGTTCACATCGCCCACCACGTGCGGCCGGCGGTGCGGTGCGAGCAGGCGGTCGACCAGCGATTGCAGGCGGTCGGCCTCGTGCACGATCACCTGCGTGTACTCGATGAGCTCTTTGCTCTGCAGCTCCATCTGCAGCAGTTGCGCCGCACCGCGGATGCCGCCCAGCGGGTTCTTGATCTCGTGCGCGAGGTTGCGGATCAGCTCCTTGTTGGCCTGCGCCTGGTCGAGCAGGCGCTCTTCGCGCTCCTGCCGGGTCTGCTGTTCCTGCGGCAGCATCTCCACCACCACCTCGCCGGTCTGCTCGGTTTGCGCCACCACCACGTGCACCGGCATCGGCTCGTGGTTGAGGCGGTGCAGGAAGGCGTCGTAGCGCAGCGCCGCGAACTCGTTGCTGCGCGCGCCCTGCAAGGCGTTGTCGAGCAGCACGGGCTCGGTGAAGCAGTCTTGCAGCCGCACGGCCGCGATGCTGCGCCGGGAGATGCCCAGCGCGTCTTCGAGCGCGGCGTTCGCGTAGAGCACCTGGCCTTCGGTGTCGACCACTGCCACGAGCGTGGCGAGCAGGTCGAGGGCCTGGAACCGCGAAGCGGCGGCGGCGTTGGGCCGCGCGGCATCGCGTTCACCGCCGCGCCGCGTGACCAGTTTGAAGAGGGAGAGGGCGTCTGACTTGTTCAAGCCGCCGATTGTGCGACAGGCTCAGTTCAGGCGCTGCAGTTCGCGGCGGATGCTGGCGACATCGTTCTCGGCGCGGGTCACGGCGTCCTTGAGGCTGGCCACGCGGTCGAGGTAGCGCTGGTGGTTGCGGCCTTCGATGCCCTGCTTTTCGGGCTCGCCGTTGGCATAGGCCTTCTGCGCCTCGGCCAGCCGCTCTTCGGCCTTGCGCAGCTCGGCCTCGAGCGTGGCGCGGGCGTCGGCGTCGCGCTGGCGCTGGGCCGCGCTGTCCACGCGCGGGCCGCTGCCCTGAACCGCGCCGTTTCCGCGCGGCGCCGGGGCGGTGCTTGCGGGCGAAGGGCGGGTGCCTTCGATGACCGTGACGTTGCCGCCCTGCAGCGGCACGCAGCCGCGTTGCTTGGCGATCGCCGCGTTGTTGATGTACTCGTTGCCGCAGCGGTAGATGGTGTCCTGGGCGAACACCGGCAAGGCGCCCGTCAGCATGAGCAGGGGCAGCAGGCGACGAACCGGAAAGGACAGGGCAACGGACACAGGCACTCCAAGGCGGTTTTTTCGGCGGGCAGTATGACCGAATTGCCCGGCGAAAGTGCCTCAGGCGAACCCTGCGGAGACGTTCGCCCAAGAAAAAGGGACGGCCGGAGCCGTCCCTCTGCATTCACCGTACCCGCGCAAGCGGGTGCCGGATCACAGGCTGTAGTACATCTCGTACTCGACGGGGTGCGGCGCCATGCGGAAGCGCGTCACCTCGCCCATCTTGAGCTCGATGTAGGCGTCGAGCATCGAGTCGGTGAACACGCCGCCCTTG
This sequence comes from Hydrogenophaga sp. T2, assembly GCF_049843535.1. Taxonomy (NCBI): domain Bacteria; kingdom Pseudomonadati; phylum Pseudomonadota; class Betaproteobacteria; order Burkholderiales; family Comamonadaceae; genus Hydrogenophaga; species Hydrogenophaga sp. T2. Next base: position 525,278 of record NZ_JBBHZJ010000004.1, read on the forward strand.
GTCAGGAAGGCGCGGTCCTTGTCGAGGTACTCGAGGGCCTGGTCGAGGCTGCTGCACACGGTGGGGACCAGCTTGTCCTCTTCGGGCGGCAGGTGGTACAGGTCTTTGGTGGCGGCTTCGCCCGGATGGATCTTGTTTTCCACGCCGTCCAGACCCGCCATCATCAGGGCCGAGAAGGCCAGGTAGGGGTTGGCCGAAGGATCGGGGAAGCGCGCCTCGATGCGGCGGCCCTTGGGGTTCGCCACGTGCGGGATGCGGATCGACGCCGAGCGGTTGCGCGAACTGTAGGCCAGCTTCACGGGCGCTTCGAAGCCGGGCACCAGGCGCTTGTAGCTGTTGGTGCCGGGGTTGGTGATGGCGTTGAGCGCGCGGGCATGCTTGATGATGCCGCCGATGTAGTACAGCGCGAAGTCGCTCAGGCCGGCGTAGCCGTCACCGGCGAACAGGTTCTTGCCGTCTTTCCAGATCGACTGGTGCACGTGCATGCCCGAGCCGTTGTCGCCGGCGTAGGGCTTGGGCATGAAGGTGGCGGTCTTGCCGTAGGCATTGGCCACGTTCCACACCACGTACTTGAGCACCTGGGTCCAGTCGGCGCGCTCCACCAAGGTGGAGAACTTGGTGCCGATCTCGTTCTGGCCGGCACCCGCCACTTCGTGGTGGAACACCTCGACGGGGATGCCCAGCGATTCGAGGATCAGAGACATCTCGGCGCGCATGTCTTGCGTGCTGTCGACCGGGGGCACGGGGAAGTAGCCGCCCTTGACGGTGGGACGGTGACCGCGGTTGCCGCCTTCGAGCTTGGCGCCGCTGTTCCAGGGGGCTTCGTACTCTTCGATCTCGAAGAACACGCGACCGGGTTCGTTGCTGTAGCGAACGCCGTCGAAGATGAAGAACTCGGGTTCCGGTCCGAAGTAGGCGGTGTCGCCCAGGCCGGACGCCTTCAGGTAGGCCTCGGCGCGCTTGGCGATCGAGCGCGGGTCGCGGTCATAGGCCTTGCCGTCGCTGGGCTCGACCACGTCGCACTGCAGGAACAGCGTGGTTTCTTCGAAGAACGGGTCGATGTTGGCGGTGTTCGGGTCGGGCATGAGTTGCATGTCCGAGGCCTCGATGCCCTTCCAGCCAGCGATCGACGAGCCGTCGAAAGCATGGCCCGAAGAAAACTTGTCTTCGTCGAACGCCGAAATCGGCACGGTGACGTGCTGCTCTTTGCCGCGGGTGTCGGTGAAACGGAAATCAACGAACTTGACTTCGTTGTCCTTCACCATCTGCATCACGTCTGCGACGGTCTTGGCCATCAAATGCTCCTGTGTCTCTGGAAGGGGTGGGAAAAAGAAAAGCGACGGCTGGGGGGTATGCAGGTTCCATGCCACTGGGCATGTCGCCCGAGCTCATCCGTGGGGCGAAGCGGCGATTATGGCCCGCGGCCGGTGCGCCAGAACGGTTCCATGTCGGGGCATGGCGCCGGCTCCTGGCGCCTTTGCGCGGGTAAGCGGCAGTCCAACACCGCCGATGCACCACAAGAAGACATTAAGGCACCAACACAGTGCAAACGGTCAGCGCACCACTTCGGGGCCCAGCTCGGCCCCCTGGGCCTGCAGGCCCGCGAGCAGATCGGTGAACGCCGCCGCCACGGCCTCCACCGCGCCCTTGACGCCCAGTTCGATGTGCCGCCCGTAGGTCGGGTGGTCCACGCTGGGCAGGCTGAACACCTTCACGGGGTGGCCGGCTTCGATGCGTTCCATGAGCGGGGTGAGGGCGGCCTCCATGGCCCCCATGACGATCACCGAGCGCTCCTGCCAGGCGTTCGCGCGGTGCAGATGGGCGTAGCGCTGATCGAGCAGGTTCTCGATCATCGGCCAGGCCATGACGGGAAAGCCCGGCACGAAATGCAGCTCCGCGCCCCCGGGCCCGATGCACGAGAAGCCGGGGATCTTGTTGTACGGGTTGGGCACGATACGCGCGCCGGCAGGGAACACCCCCATGTTGTAGCGGTGCACGTTGTCGGGCCGCTGCGGGTCGAAGGGAAGGCCCTGCTCGGCCGCCACGTCGCGCATGCGCTCCTCGATGAGGCGGGCGGCCTCGGGGTGCAACTGCAGTTCCACGCCCAGGGCAGCCGCGGCGCACTGGCGCGTGTGGTCGTCGGGCGTGGCGCCGATGCCGCCGCAGCAGAACACCACGTCGCGGCCGGCGAACGCGCTGCGCAAGGCGTCGGTGATGCGCTCGCGGTCGTCGCCCACCACGCGCGCCCAGGCCAGCGACAGGCCGCGCGCGCCCAGGAGCTCGGCCACTTTGGGCAGGTGCTTGTCCTGGCGTTTGCCGGAGAGGATTTCGTCGCCGACGATGATCAGGCCGAAAGCAGGGCTCATGGTTGGTGCGGTCCGGGGGGCAGAGGAAGCGGGTCGGCCGGCGGCAGGCCATTCGGGGGGGTGACCGAGGCTTCGGACACCGGCGTCGCAGGGGCCGGGTCCACCACCTCGACCGCGGCCGTGGCGCGCAAACGCTCGAGCGCGGCAAGCAGGTAGTGGGCGAACCAGAGCGAGGCGAACGCGAAGACCAGGGTGTAGATCCAGATCGCGACCGGCACCAGCAGCGGCGCCAGGGCGATGAACATGGCCCCCGAGGCCCAGAGCAGGCTGGGCGCTGCGCCCAGGTAGCCGCTGAGCACGCCCATCACCAGCAGCACGCTGCGGTGCTCGCGCATGAGCTGGCGGCGCTCGTCGGCACTGGCGTGGGTGGCCAGCGCATCGAAGGCGAACACGCGGTAGGTCAGCCAGCCCCAGATCAGCGGCGGCAGGATCAGCACCAGGGGCGGGACCAGCCACAGCGGCATGGACAGCAGCAGCGCCAGCACGGCAACCAGCGTGGAGCCGAGCGACCAGAACAGGCCGAGCACCCAGGAGCCGCCGTGGCGCTTGTCCAGACGCGCAAAGCGCCGCTGCCCGACCAGATCCACCATCGCGGGCGTCATGAACAAGGCCACCAGGAGCAGGCAGACCAGCACGATGACGGGCGTGGCCAGCACCAGCACCACCATCGGCGCGAACACCGCACGCAAGGAAGCGAGCCCCATGCGCTCGAGCCAGCTGAGAAAGGCCTGCACGAGGTCAAAGGCTTCGAACCAGGCGGCGACCTCGCTGACGGCCGTGTCCCAGAAGAAGTAGCCGAGCGCGAACGAGAGCACCACCATCAGCACCAGCGGCAGGAAGGAGAGCGCGATCACGCGCGGGTGCAGGCAGTAGGCGACCGAGCGCCAGAAAGCATCGAACATGGATCGCATGGCGCGAAGAATACCCGTCCGCGCACCCGGCGCGCATCCGGCGACGCCGCTACGATCGGCGCATGACCCATATCGACGTGCACGGGGTGCGGCTGGAAGTGGCGCACATCCCGGGAGACAACACGCGCGCGCCCCTGGTGTTCCTGCACGAAGGCCTGGGCAGCGTTTCCCTCTGGACACAGCGGGGCCAGTGCTGGCCCGAAATCCTGTGCCGCGCCACCGGCCGCGCAGGCTGGCTGTATTCGCGGCGCGGCTATGGGCAATCAGACCCGGTCGACGACGTGCGGGGCGAGCCCCGCATCGAGGGTTTCTGGCATGTCGGTCGCCATGAGCCCGACTACATGCACCGCGAAGCGATGGACGTGCTGCCCGCGCTGCTCGCGAAGCTGGGCATCGAGCGGCCCGTGCTGGTCGGGCACTCGGACGGCGCGACCATCGCCCTGCTCCACGCGAGCGCCCACCCCGTGGAGGCGTGTGCGGTGCTGGCGCCCCATGTGTTCGTGGAAGACGTATCGGTGCAGGCCATCGCCCAGGCGCGCGACGCCTACCTGAAAGACCCGGACGCCCCCGGCAGCCTCCGCCAGCGGCTGGCCCGGCACCACCGCGACGTCGACAACGCTTTCTGGCAATGGAACGACGTCTGGCTCAGCCCGGCCTTCCGCGGCTACAACATCGAAGAGGAATGCCGCCGCATCGGCAGCCCGCTGCTGCTGGTGCAGGGCGAAAACGACGAGTACGGCACGCTCGACCAGCTGGAAGCGATCCGCCGTGCTGCGCCCCACGCCGGCCTTCACGCCCTGCCCGCCTGCGGCCACAGCCCGCACCGCGACCAACCCGAGGCATTGACGCGCCTATTGCAGCAGTTCGTGACAAATCCGCGTGTCTGATCACGCATTCCTGCAATTGAGGGATGGGCTCGGGGGAACGGCGCGCGGACAATCCGGGTCCAGCCCGAGAAGCATTTCGCGGCAACGCGGTGCGGCCGCCACAGGCGGCCGGCGCGAATCCCAAGGAAATCACGACCTCGCCGGCTTTCGGCTTGACGCCTCATCGGATCGGTGGCGGCTTCTATACACTTTGATACAAATCTGGCCACCTGCCCGAATCCATGATCGACTGGAACCAACCCTGGCTGCTCGCCGCTCTCACCCCCGCCCTGCTGGCGGTGGGTGCGTTGCTGCACCGCATCTGGGTGGAACGCCAGGCCAAGAAGCGGCGTCGCCTGCCCAAGCACTGGCCGCTGGCAGCGCGCCCCCTGGCCAACAGCGAAGAAGCGCGCGTATGGCACTGGCTCGCGCGCGCCTTCTACGACCACCACGTGATGATCAAGCTGCCGGTCACGCGCTTCACGCTGCCGCGGCAGCGTGAAGAAGGGGTGGACTGGTACAAGCTGCTGGGTGGCGTGTACTGCACTTTCACGATCTGCAAGTCCGACGGGCGTGTGGTGGGCTGCCTCGACGTTCCCGGCCCCGCAGGCATTCCTCGCAGCACGCGGGCGCTCAAGCATTCGCTGCTCAGCCAGATCGGCCTGCCTTATTGGGTGGTTCGGTCCAACAGCCTTCCCACGGTGGCCGAGATCCGCGCCGAATTCCTGGGCGAGTCCGAATTCAACCGTGCGATGCGCGAGCGCGAGATGGAAGAGCGCGCGATCATCGCGGCCCAGACCAACCTGCGCAGTGCCATCAACCGCCAGCGCAGCAGCCGCCCGCACAGCGACTTCAACCCACTGTCGTCGAACTGGCAGAACAGCGTGCCGGCCGACGCGCGCAGCAGCGATTTCAACTCGCAGTGGCAGGACAACAACTCGTTCCTGATGCCGCTGGACAGCCGCAAGGGTGATCTGCTCTGACGCCGCACGGGCGATTGCCCGTCATCGGCGCGCGCGGAAGTCGCGCAACCCCTGCACCTCTTGGGGTGTGAGCCAGCGCCAGCCACCGGGCGCCAGATCGGGCGGCAAGCGCAGCTCGCCGAAGGCCGACCGGTGCAGGGCCTCCACCCGATTGCCCACCGCCGCCACCATCCGTTTGACCTGGTGGTATTTGCCCTCTCCCAGCACGAGCCGCAGGTGCAGCGGCGCCACGAGTTCCGCGGCCAGCGCGCGCACCGGCTTCGGATCGTCGTCGAGCACCACGCCATCGCACAGGCGCTGAACGGCGCCGGCCTCCATGGCGTGCCGCAACGTGATCTCGTAGACCTTGGGCACGTGGTGCTTGGGCGAAGTCATCTTGTGAATGAAGGCCCCGTCATCGGACAACAGCAGAAGGCCAGTGGTGTCCTGGTCGAGCCGCCCCACGGCTTGCACGCCAGCCGCTGCACCGCCGCCGCGCTGGCGCAGCGGGGCCGGCAACAGCGTGTACACGCTCGGGTGTGCCGACGGGCGCTGCGAGCATTCGTAGCCCGCCGGCTTGTGAAGCATGAGGTAAGCACGCTCGTGCCACTCCCAGGGCACGCCCTCGACCGAGAAACGCAAGCCTTCTGCTTCGAAAGCCTGATCGGGGTCCAGGCAGGGTTGCGGCGGATCCCCCACCGCCACGCGACCTTGCTGCACGAGGCCACGGCAGACACGGCGGGTGCCGAAGCCTTGGGAGAACAACAGGTCTTCGAGAGGCCTCATCGGTGCAAAACGAATCGCGAAGGCCCCGACGCCTTCGGATTCGTGCAAGAAAAATGTGGTGGGCTGGGGTCTGTTGAACAGTGGCCGAGAAGCCTCATAAAACCTAATTTTCGATGGTCTTCACTCAATGAGTTACCCGGATTGTTACCCGGTCCAGATGTGGCTGTTACAGAGTCTGATCCAGCGTCCGCAATATTTTGAGATCACTTCGACAGTGGCACTGCCGAGAAAAGTGGCGCCTCTTGCCATTCTGGTACCAAGTGCCGACCATCAGTCCATCGTCTTGAGCACATCCTGAAATGATGTGGCCACAACGTACTGAGCCGGGTTTTCGCCGACCGCCAGCGCCTTGAAGTGCGCCTTGCCACACTCGATCTTGGCGCTCTCCTTGTTGCGCAGGTCGTCGGTGAAGAGGCTGCTCTTGGTCTCGACCACGAAGTACAGGCGCCGGGTGCCGTCCTTGTTCACCAGCACGGCCCAGTCGGGGTTGTAGTTGCCCAGCGGGGTGGGCACCTTGAACCAGCCGGGCAACTTGGCGTATAGCACCACGTCGTCGTCCTTCTCCAGCGCGTCGGCGAAGTCGCGCTCGGTGGCTGAGTCGTAGACCACGTGCTCGTAGATCGAGCGCTTGGTGTCGCGCAGCATGTTGGTCAGGTAGCCGGTCAGTTCCTCGGTCTCGAACAGCTCCTGGGCCCAGACGGCGTCGTCGCCCAGGCGCTGGTAGCAGATGCCGTCCACCAGGGCCATGCGCTTGCAGCGGTTGATGATTTCGGCTGCCTGCTCGATGAACTGCTGCGGGTTGCGCTTGAAGTCGTCCAGGCGCTCGCACTCGGTCAGGATCTTGACCAGCGTGCGCCGCGTCAGCTGCGTGCGGTCCTGCAGGTCGGTCAGCAGGTCGGGCAACTGGATGTCGGCCTCGTCCAGCGTCACGGTGTAGGCGCCTTCCTTCTCGCGTGCCTCCACACCGGCCTTGCCGATGCCGATCTCCGCCTTGCGCCATTGCAGCCGGGCGCGGGCGATGTGCAGGTCACGGGTCAGCGCGGCTGTGCAGTCGCGGATGAGCTTGTCGTTGTCGAACTGCACCCGGTACGTGGTCTTGTGCTTGATGCGGTCCCACAGCGCCTTGAAGTCCTCGCTCAGCGTCACGGCCTTGCCGTCGGCACCCTTGCGCAGCGGTACGGTCTCGCGGTCGTCGCGGTTCTTCACCTCCACGCGGCCGGTCACCTTGCGCAGCAGCTCAGCCACCTGGCCCCGGTAGGGCTCAAAGGCCTCGGGCAGGGCTAGCTTGCCGTCCTTCAGCGCGATCTTCAGCGAGTCCTGCACCTTGCCCTTGGCGTCGATGTGTCCGGCAGCGCGCAGGTGGTCCCACAGGGCCTTGGACTGGTCCACGCCCAGCGGAGCCACCTTGCCGTCGGGCGTGGTGATGGCGATGGTGGCGAACTGGTGCTGCTCGACGATGCCGAAGCGGATGCCTGTGTCCGCCTCGATCTCCTTCTGCAGCTGGTCGGCGAACTCCTGGTACGACTCGGTGGCAATCACCGTCAGCCGGTTCACGTCGTGGCCATAGACGCGCTGCCCGTCCTGGTTGACGCACAGGCGAAGTCCCCGGCCCAGGGTCTGGCGCCGCTCGCGCTCGCTGCCCATCTCGCGCAGGGCGCAGATCTGGAAGACGTTGGGGTTGTCCCAGCCCTCCTTCAGGGCCGAGTGGGAGAAGATGAACTTCAGCGGCGTGCCGAAGCTGAGCAGCTTCTCCTTCTCCTTCATGATGAGGTTGTAGCCGCGCTCGGCGTCGGCGCGGCTGGTCTCGTTCTTCAGGCCGCCTTCCTTGTCCAGTTCGGGATCGGCCCAGCGGCCCTTCTTGTCGATGGAGAAGTAGCCGTCGTGTACGGCGGCGGCTTGCTGCGCCAGATCCACCTCGCCGAACAGGCTCTGAAACGCCGGCAGCTTGGCCGCACGCCGGTACTCTTCCTCGAAAATGCGGGCGTAGTCGCCCTTCACCGGGTTGCCGTCCTTGTCGTACTGGCGGTAGCGCGCCACCGACTCGATGAAGAACAGCGACAGCACCTTGATGCCCTTGGGCCGCAGCAGCTTCTCCTTCTCCAGGTGCTCCTTGATGGTCCGCCTGATCATCTCGCGCTGCACGGCCAGGGCATCCACCTCGCCGTGGGCCTGCCCCAGGGCCAGGTAGACCTCGCCGCCGGGGTAGCGCAGCTCCATAAACTCTTCGCCCTTGGCGGTGTTGATCTCGCCGACACGGAAGTCGGCGTACACCGCCCGCTTGGCGAGCTGCTCCAGGTCGTCACCGTCGTTGACGGTCAGTACCTGCGGCTTGGCGCCGGTGGCCGTCTGCACGTGCAGTTCCACCTTGGCCGAGATGCCCTTTTTGTTGCTCACCTCCAGCAGGCGCACGTACGGCTTGTTGAAGGCGTCTTCGATGGTGGCCGCTGCCACCTCGATCTGCTTGACCAGCTTACGCTCGTAGGCGTCCACGGCATCCAGCCGGTACACCATGTGGTGCTTGTTGGCGTGGGTGGCCGAGTAGCGCAGGGTGCACAGCGGGTGCATCTCGGCCAACGCCTTCCTACCCTTCCCGTCGTCTCCACCGTCCACGCTCTGAGGCTCGTCCACGATGATGATGGGGCGGGTCGCGCGAATGAGGTCGATAGGCTTCTCGCCACCGGTCTTCTCAGAGTCCTTGTAGACCACGGCGTAGTCCTTCCGAACGATGGACTGGACCGTCATGACCATGATTTGGATCGTGGCGCTGGTGGCGAAGTTACGCACCTGGCCCAGCTTGCTGGAGTCGTACAGGAAGAAGTCCACCGGCACGCCGGCATACATGCTCTTGAAGTGCTCCTCGGTGATCTGCAGCGACTTGTAGACGCCTTCCTTGATGGCCACCGACGGCACCACGATGACGAACTTGGTGAAGCCGTAGCGCTTGTTCAGCTCGAAGATCGTGCGCAGGTAGACGTAGGTCTTGCCGGTGCCGGTCTCCATCTCCACCGTGAAGTCGCCCGACGCCAGCGTGCTGGACGGCGCCAGGCCGTTGCGCAGCTGCACGCTGCGCAGGTTGTCCAGCAGTTGGTCGTCCACCAGGGTCAGGCGGTTGCCCAGGCCCTTGTCCGTGTCGGCCACGCCCAGCGTCAGCTGCTGGTCGGGCAGCTTCATGGTGACGGTGAACTCGGTGCGGCAGATCTCTTGACCTCGGAACAGGTCGCAGACCGACTCAATGGCCTGGAGCTGGTAGTCCAGGTTGGGCTCGAAGTGAAGCTTCATCGCATCGGCCTCACAGACTGCGCACGTTGGCGATGCCGTTCTGCTCCAGGATCGCGGCCATGTTGGTCTTGGCTACGTCGTCGGCGAAGGCACTGTCGCGGAACACGCAGGTGGTATCACCGGCCGGAGACAACTCCTTGTGCCAGGCAACGATGCCCTGAGCTAGCGACTCAACGTCCTGTAGTTGAACCTGGCGATCCAGGCAGGCAATCAGCACGCCACCTGCGATGCTGCGCAGCTGCTTGCCAACGACACTTCTGGTCTGTGTCGGAACACAAAGGTCCAGTCCGAGCTTCAGCATCAGTTCGGTAAGTAGGTCGTCGTCGGTCCGGTCAGACAGCAGGTGCTCGGCGTGGTTGAAGAGCGTCTCCTTCATCGCTTCCGATGTCGGATTCCATGCGCGGATATTGGACGAGTCGAGCTTGAGAACCCGGAAGCCGCAATCACCGCCAAACAGAGGGTTGTCGGCCCTTATCGCACCGGCTGCGCGTCGAACACGCTCTTTGGTCAACTCGGCGATGTTCCGAGGCTTCCCGAGCTTGTCACAGTACGCAGCTGCATCACGTTGCTCACTGGAACTCGGGTCAAGTGGTTCAGGTAGTTGCACAAGGACGAATCTGCGTTGACCGCTGTCGGTTGCGTTCTGCAACAGCACAGCATGCGCAGTAGTTCCTGAGCCAGCGAAGAAGTCCATCACGATGCAGTCGTGATCGTCCTTGCTGGTGGCCATCTCGACGAACTTCTGCAGAACCAGTTCGTCCTTTGGGAAGTCGAAGACCTCCTGTCCCATCAGCTTCGACAGTCGCTCAGAGGCAGATCGGGCGGGTTGGTAGAACACGCTCGGCGGCGTCATCGAATCCGTCTCATGCAGGTAGAGCCTGAGCATGATGCTGGTATCCGTGACGAAGGTGATTCGGCCTTCTTCAACTAGCTTGTTGAACTGGTCTTGATCGAACGCCCAGCCTCGACCCTCACGCAGACGAATCTTGTTCCCGTTTCTTGGGTCGATGAGCTGGAATTTTCGGCCGCCGGGTGCGGTCGGGTTCTCTTCCTTGTAGACGCCGCGAGCGTCGATGAAGCGGTAGCGCCTATGCGCGAACGACTCAGTGGCCTTCATGGCACGGAACCAGCCCGCTAGCGCTTCAGAAGCTGCGTCGAAGTCGCTACCGTGAACCTCGCGCAGACGCTTGGCCTCTTTGAGGACGGGCTCGACTCCGTCCTTCTTGAGTCCCCACTCTCGCGGCACAGCATCCCGATTTCGCGCGTAGACCAGGACGTACTCGTGACACGTGCCGATCTGCTTCGCATCGTTCTTGTTGGCGCCTTCCCAAACCATCTGGGCGACTAGGTTCTCGGCTCCAAACACCTCATCGCAGAGGCAACGCAGGTTGGCAACCTCCTTGTCATCGATGCTAATGAACACGGTGCCGTCCGCCCTGAGCAGGTCTCTTGCCAGCTTCAAGCGAGGGAACATCATGTTCAGCCAATCCGTGTGGAACCGGCCGCTGGTCTCGCTATTGCTTGAGATCCTTGCCCCGCCTTCCCTTTGGCCAGTCAACTCCAGATAGTTGGTGATGCTGTCCTGAAACCGGTCTGGATACACGAAGTCTTTGCCCGTGTTGTACGGGGGGTCGATGTAGATCAGCTTCACCTTGCCGGCGTAGCTCTTCTGCAGCAGCTTCAGCACTTCGAGGTTGTCGCCCTCGATCATGAGGTTCTTGGTGATGTCCCAGTCCACGCTTTCGTCCGGGCATGGGCGCAGCGTGCCGGTGCTGGGCGTCAAGGCCAATTGCCGCGCAGCGCGTTTGCCGTGCCAGTTCAGGCCGTACTTCTCTTCGGCGTCGGTCACCGTGGCGTCGCCCACCAGTGCCTTCAGCACGTCCAGGTTGACGGCCGGGCCGTTCGGTCCTTCGGTCATCAGCTCCGGGAACAGGGCCTTCAGCTGGGCCACGCTGGCGGCCACCAGGTTGGCGGATTGGGCCTCCGGGCTCGCCGCTTCGATCTTCTTCATCTTCGGGTCTTTCATTCGGTCGTTCTTGCTTGTCGGGTTGCGCGCGTCACAGCCGCGCACGGGCCTCGTTCAGGTCGGCCTGCAGGCGCTGCAGCGCCAGGTTCAGGTCCACCTGCTTGGCAATCTGTCGTTCCTTGGAAGCAAGGCCGCGCAGGCGCGCCGTTTCTTGTTCCAGTCGTTGGTAGGCGCGCAGCGCTTCTCGCTGTGCGGCGGCTGCGGTGGGGTCGCTGGGCAGGCGGAAGTTCCCGGTCAGACGGGCGGCATCCGCAGCGGTGAGGCAGTCCATCCAGCCCTGGTACAGGGCCATCAGGTCTTGATGCGGCTGGCGGTCAAGGGCCATCGCCTCCAGCAGCGGGCCCGCCACGGATGCGTTGCCGGTGTCTGGGCCAATCAGCTCGGAGCGGACCAGCTCACCATCGAGCACCGTCTTGCCCGCCTCGTTCTGTGCAGCGCGCTTGTGGGCCAGGCTGAGGGCGAGCTGGGTCGGCGGCGTCGGTGTCGAGGGCTCGGCCGCTGCTGCGGCGCCCGGCGTCAGCGCCTGGATCAGCAGCACGGGGTAGGGCACCGCCCGGTGCACCAGCTCGGCCAACCGCATCCACTGCGATGCCTTGCCATGCGTGGCACGCACCTGCACGCTGAGCACGGCCACTTCCAGGTACTCGCGCCCGTCGGCACGGTGCTCCGGGACGGCCACGGTGCCGGGCTTCAGCGCAGCGATCCACTGCAGCTCCTCGATGCCGTCGGTCAGCAGGCGCCGGTCGGCCGCCGTCGGCGCGCCGTGCTCGGCCAGCATCTTCTTGGGCACGCGCTGGTCCACCCGTGCGCGCTCGGGCAAGGCCAGCGCCTTGACCACGTCGTCGGCGGTGAGGTGGTGCATCGCCGTCATGGGGTCAGCGCAGCTCCGAAGGCCTTGACGGTGTCCTCGCTGTCGCGGCCCGACACGGTCTTGCCGGTGGCAGCCTCGATGAGGGTCAGCAATGCGCCGGCACGCAGGCGGATGAAGGCGTCAAAGTCGTCTGCACGCAGTACGGCCACGGGGATGACGTGCGAGGTCAGGAACTCGTCCAGGCTACTCTGCGGCACCTGCTTGGCCTTCTGGATCCGGCCCAGGTAGACGCTGGGGGCGTCACCGCTGATGAAGCGGTTGGTGCCGGCGGCCAGCGGCGCCTTGTTGATCACGCTGTTCCACTTGTCCTTGGGCAGCTTCTGCTTCTCGCACCACGCACGCGGGAAGATGTGGTGGATGTCGATGGCGTTGTTGAAGTAGGAGTTCAGGTCGATGGGCGTGCCGCTGACGAAGTCGCGCCCGCCGTGCTTCATCAGCAGGGCCGCCAGGCCCTTGTAGGCCGCTGCCAGGCGGCTTTGCAGCGACAGCAGGCGGGTGGGCGCGAAGTTGGCGTCGCGCACCGTGCGCGGTTCGCTGCCGCCGTCCACCCAAGCCACCACGTCCTGCATGTCCATCGCGAAGCGCGTTTCGTTGGCGCCGCCGTACAGCTCACCCAGCACGCCGCTCCAGTACCAACGCAACAGGCTCTGCTTGATGCCGTGCAGGGTTGTCCGTTCGCCCAGGTGGGCGCAGATCGCGGCCAGCGGAATCATCTGCGTGGCATAGGGCAGGCTACGCTCGTCGAAGATCTTCTCCTCGGCCAGCAACTCGGCCGCGCGCTTGAAGCCCTGTTCCAGGGCCGTCTCCAGCGCCTTGAAGTCGGCCAGATCCAGCTTCAGCACGTCGGCACGCTTGCAGCTCACTGCTGTCTTCTGAGTCAGGTGCCGCCGGTAGCTGGCCAGCAGGGTGACGGCCGTCAGGAAGCTCGTGCCGTCCACGGCCTCCAGCACGTCGTGCTTGGCGGTCAACCGTTCGCGCCGGGCGTCCCAGTCATCGCGCAGATTGAACTCGTCCGCTGCAAAGGTGGCGGTCATCAGCTCGAACACGGTCAGCGTCACGCCGCCGGTGTTGACCTTCTCGAAGACCTGGCACACCGCCTCACGCGGCGTGTCCTGGGTCAGTTCGATGGCCGGCACCTTGAACTGCTGGAAGCGCAGCCAGATCTCGTTACGGAACTTCTGCATGAACTGCATGGCGTCGGCCCCGAACTGGTGGTAGGCACTGAAACCACTCTCCCAGGTCATGAAGCCCTGGATGTCGAACAACAGCGCCACCGGGAACAAGCGTTGGGCGTACTGCAGTTCAGGGGTGCTCACGTCGAGGTCGATCTTGCGACCGAAGTCCGAGGTGACCTGCAGCGACTCGGGCACTGAGATGACAGCCTCTTCGCGGTCAGCCTCCGGGTCCAGGCACTTGGCCATGTCCAGGAAGTACAGGCGGCGGATGTCCGCCCCCTTCTCGGTACGCGTGGACACGGGTTGGCCGCTACGCAACGACAGGTACATCGAGGTCAGGCGCTGCTGGCCATCCAAGACCAAGATCTTGGGCTTGGGCGCCGGCTGAAGCTGCACGCCCGCGAATAGCCGCGGCTTGAACGGTACGCCGCCGGCCTCCAAGAACATCACTGCGCCGATTGGGTACGACAAGGAAAGGCTCGCGATCAACGAGCGGATGTGGTTGTCGTCCCAGACCCAGCCGCGCTGGAAGTCAGGGAGCTGAATCTGCCCAACGGCAATGCCATCGAGAACGTCCTTCAGTGCGGGCTCTGCGGTACGAAAGCTCATGAAATTGGCCTTTAACGGATCCTTGTTACTGGCTACTGACGCACGTTGTCCCAATGGTCAGCGAAGTGATGTCGCACAGGTACCAGCTGGGCTGGCAATCCACCTTCGCAAGCCAGGCCCAAGTAGGCCGCTGCACGAGTGGTACCGACATAGATGTACTTGTCGAACAGCTCGGGCTGGAGTTCTGCCAGGCGGTCGACGCCCAAGAAGAAAACCGCCTCGAACTCCAGCCCCTTGATGTGCTGGATGTCGAACACCCGCACACTGCTCTCTTGGCCAACAGCCTGCCCTTCACGACATGCCATCACCGGAATGTTGTGCTCGCTCAGCAGGGCGTCCAGTGCCTTTGCTGTTGGCTCGACCTCCTCTTCGCCGTTGACGAAAACGGCAATGGATGGGAGCTGTTGCACGACAAACCGCTCAATGTCAACGATGCGGTCTGCAAGCCATTGAACGGTCTGCGGTGCAGAGCTGTTTTCCAGCAGCACTGGAGAAGCCACTTCGTTGTTCACTTCTGCAGGCAAGCTGACGTTCGGCTCAGAACCACCAACGGCACGGATGATGTCTTTCGCGAGGTCATTGAGTTGCCTGGACTGGCGGTAGGCGACCGTGATTTCACGGACCTCCACGCCTGGCAAGCTCCAGGACAGCGCCTCGGGACTGCGAACACCCCAAGTGGTCAGTCGCTGGTTAAAGTCACCACACGCGAAAACTGATCGCGTCCTCGGGTGAGCCAGCGCATTCATGCAGGCCAGCTGCAGTGGCGAAAAGTCGGTGGCCTCGTCCACCAGAATCTGGTGTCGGTGACAGCTCATGACGCTCCTCAATGGAGCCCATTGCGGGCTGTCGATGGCGCGCTGGATGTTCCGACGTTCAATCAACTGGTTACCTGCTTTGAGGGTAGCCAGCAAGATGGCATCCAGCTCCAGCGGGTGAACGTCACGTTGATCAAACGTTACTGGCTGGTACCAGGTGCCGTCGCCCTGTCGCTCACGGCGAAACGCGCGATAGCGTTTGCCCATACCACTGATGTAACCCCTGACGGGCGTAACGAAGCGCCGAGCTGCTGACTGCAGAATCAGCTTGCTCCCGATGTCGATGAGGTCACTCTGGGGGAGCACGCGGTCACCCAACCATTCGATGATCTTCCCGCTGCGGCTGGCCTTGTTCACGGCACGCTTGGTGGCAGCGCTGCGCGCCAGGGACCTGAGCGCTTGGTAATACTCGTTGGTTGCAGCCTGTGCGCCCACCTTCGGCGCTTGTGCGTCTTCGTCGTCGTCCACCTCTGCTTCGTCGGCCTCGTCCGCCTCGGCTTGCTGCAAAGTTTCCAGAAACGTGGCGAACTCGGCCACGAAGTTGCGATTCGTTTGCAACTGTGCAATCAACGCGGCTTCGAGTCGCGCGCCAATCTCTTCCCTGAACTGAGCAACAAAGGACTGAACCCGAGGCAACTCCTCTGCCAACTGGCTCAAAGTGGCTGGCCAACTTTGGTGTTCGCCCAGCACCAAGGCCAACACCTTGCCCAACTCGCCTGCCTGCCTGACATTCGATTGCTGGAGGACCTGGGCGGCAGCTATCAGCTCCTGCAGGTAGCTCTGCCCCTGCCAAGCATCAAAGTCTGTGAACCATTCGACTTGGTTCCTGATCGTGGTGTCGAGCAAGCTGCTCAGGCCTACCTTTTGGACGAAGGTACCGCCACCGGTGGCCGTCCTGAGAATGCCGAAGGTCTGCCTGCACAGCTCTCGTCGATGGTCGTCCCAGGTCCGAAGGTTCTGATCGGAGGCCGGTACCAACTCGCGGTTGAATGCTTCTTTCAAGTACTGCTTGAGCAGTTCCGTGGGCGTGAACATCAGCCAACTGCGCTCATGTGACAACCCTTGAGCGAGTGCTACTTCCTGCACAACGCGTTGCTCGTCTTCATCGAGATACTGGAGGTCCAGCTTTTGAGCGAGGCGACGAATCAGGGTCGTGGTTTTTCCCGTGCCTGGTGGCCCCAGCAGAACGATCTGATGCGACAGCGGAAGACGAAAAACCTCGTCCTGAAACTTGTCCAAGATGGGTTGATCCCGGAGCCCCATTCTTGTGATAACACTCCGGCGGATACCTTCCTCAACAGTCGCCTTCTTGGCTTCTTCAGCGAGGATCTCTTCCAACAAGTTGCGTGCGCTGAGTATCGGACGCTCCGCCCGCAAAAGGGCGCGAAGTGAATCAATCGTGACGCTGGGCAGGTTCTCGCGCTGCACAACCGAGAAAGCATCCCATTGTCCGTTGACCTCCTCGGGACGAAGGCCTGTTTTAGAGACGACGATCCAGGTTTCACGATCGGGAGTGATGTACTCATCTCCGACTGGCATCGAAGCCAGACGGCCCCATTTCGTCAGGTAGCTGATGACCCCACGTTTGGCCATTCCCTGGTCAGCACGGCAAAAGAAACGGGTATGCAGGACACCCTTCTCATCTTCAGCAACGACACGGGAGACCACTGGCTCCTTGCTCAACCGCTGGTAGGCCGCACGGTTCTGCTGGTTGACTTGATCCAGGTTGCGCAGTGCAGCGTCTGAAACAGAGCCAGGCACCAGCGTGTCAACACTGGGGCCTCTCGGGTCCTGAAGCCAGGCACGCGCGGCTGTGGCGACTTCTTGGAGCTTTCCGAGCACCTCTTCGGCAATCGGTGCCAGGGCGTTTTGATCTGCACTGTTCAAGCTTTCCTCCCGTATCAGGTTCAGATTTTTTGATCGGCAAGCACAACCATGAAGGCCAGCACCTCGAAGTCACTGCTACCCGCGAACTCGCCCTTCATGGCGTGGGTTCCGCCAGGCGAAAAGAGGCTGGCGACAGCGCGCTCTTCGTTCTTGCCAACCACAGATGCCACTGCCGCAGCCAGTAACTTCTGCGCTTGACGCATATCCTCGCCATGGCGGGTGGCTTTGTCGAACTTGGCACAGGCACCGTCATCGGGTAGGTCCCGCCCAAGGGCCAGGCGCTTGAGGCGGTCCAGAATGCGCTTGGCCTGGGGGTACGGAAGCAGCACGGTGCCATCCTCCCCAACGTGGGCCAGGTAGATGGGGGCGAGCGGGTAATCGGACTTTTGACCTTTGACCGCGACAGCGCCCTCAGCTCGCAGGCAAAAGATTACGCCAGGCTCTATGTCGGCGTCGATGCTGGTGGTGACGGCATGCGTACCCAGCGGTAGCGCCTCAAGCTGGCCAGGGTGTTCCTTGAGGTACTGGGCCAGGTCAATGCGGAAGTCGGTCAGGGTTAGATCGGTAATGGACACGCCGCTGGAGAGGTCTTCCATGTCGATGACCTGATCCTGCAGCTTGAGCAGCTGCTTGCGGCGGTACTCCAGGTCGTTCATCGGGTTGCCCGACTGTTGCTCGATCAGGTTTTCTTCCCCAGTGGCCGAGACATCAAGCAGGACCATGCGCCCGCTCACGCGCTGCTCCAGACCGATGTACTCCTCCAGTTCCATGTTGGGCCAGAAGTTGACCAACTGGATGTGCTGGTTGGGTGAGCCGATACGGTCGATACGTCCGAAGCGCTGAATGATGCGAACTGGGTTCCAGTGAATGTCGTAATTGATGAGCCAGTCGCAGTCCTGAAGGTTCTGCCCCTCGGAAATGCAGTCGGTGGCAATCAGCAGGTCGATTTCGCCCTCGCTGGCCAGGTCGGCGGGTCGTTCCTTTGCGCGAGGCGCAAAGGCGGACAGAACGCTGCTCATGCTCTTGCGCAAGCCTGGCAAGGTGGACTGGATACCGGCGCCGCCCGTCACCAGCGCAGCATTGACGCCCAGGCTGGCTTTGGCCCATTCCGCCAAGTTGGAGTACAGGTACTGCGCCGTATCTGAAAACGCGGTGAAGACGATGATTTTGCGGTTACCGGCGTTGATGGGGTTGCGGCACTTCTGCTCGATCATTTCCCGCAGCTTGGCCAGCTTGGCGTCACGCGCAGCGTCCACTTGCTGCGCAGCCGCCAACAGCGTAGCGAGGCGGTTGCGGTCTTCAATGAGGTCTTGCTTCCAGCGGATGAGGTCCACATCGCTCAGCAGCACCTTGACTTTGCGCCCGACCAACAGGGTCTCGAACGCCGGGTCGTCCACGTCGACATCGGCGATGTCGATCTCCTCCATGCCTTCGCTGCCCGCCGCCCCAGCGGCAAATGCCTCAATGTGAGCGAGTACGGCCTCGACGTCCTTGAGCTGACGGTGCACGGTCAGCGAGAAGGACGAAACAGCACTCTCCATGCGCTTGAGCACGTTGACCCGCAGCAGGTGGATCAAACTCTCCTCACGATCTGCTTGCCGGAAAAAGCTCTCGCCACCTCGAATCTCGGTGCTGTACTTGGCATCGTAGGCGGCCTGCTTGTGCGCCAGCAGGTAGCGCAGGGGCGCGTAGCTGGCCAGGTTCAGACGCCGGATTTCCAGGTTTATTTCTTTGATGGCGCGGAACTGGCCGGCCAGGTCCACATCGGCCTTGATGTTGATCGGGGACAACCGGCCTGGGAATTTGCCAGTTTCGTCGGTGCCGTAGTACCGCTCAATGTGCCGGCGTGAGCGCGCAATCGTGAGGTGGTCCAGCAGGGTGAAGTAGTCAAAGCCCAGCATCTCCACTAGGTGGCCTGGCGTGCGCTCGGCCTCGGGCATATCCAGCCAGCGGTTGAACTGAATCTGCGCCTTGCGCGTGGTTTGTTCGATGCTGTCGATACCCTGTTCAAGCAGTGCTGTGTCGTCGCCCTCGGTGACGAAGGCGATCTGGTTCTTGAGGTCAGCGAGCCGGTTGTTGACCGGTGTGGCCGAAAGCATCAAAACGCGGGTCTTGACACCCTCCTTGATGATCTTGCGCATGAGGCGGTCGTAACGGGTTTCCTTGCCCTTGTTCGACGCCTTGTTACGGAAGTTGTGGCTTTCGTCGATGACCACCAAGTCGTAGTTGCCCCAGTTCACGTGGCTCAGATCAATATCGCCGGAGTTGCCACCGTCACGGGAGAGGTCGGTGTGGTTCAGGACGTCGTAGTTGAACCGGTCAGCCGCCAGGGCGTTTCGCTTGTCGTTGGCCTTGTAGAGCGTCCAGTTGTCGCGCAGCCGTTTGGGTGCCAGCACCAGCACCCGGTCGTTGCGCAGTTCATGGTACTTGATGACGGCCAGTGCCTCGAAGGTCTTACCCAGTCCGACGCTGTCAGCGATGATGCAGCCGCCGAAACGGGCCAGCTTATCGATGGCGCCCACTACGCCATCGCGCTGGAACTTGAACAGCTTCCTCCAGATGACGGTGTTGCGGATTCCGGTGGCCGACCGGACGATGCGCTCCTCGTCCAGGGCGTCGTCCCGCCCACCGAGCAAGTGGTTCAGGATCAACGCGTACACGGTGATCGGGGCTTTGTGTTCGCCAATCCGCCGCAGGGTGGAAATCAGTTCCTCCCTCCGTTCCGGCTGAGCCCGTAGGTTGGCCCACTGGTGGTCGAACCACTGGGCGAGCTGCGCAGCCTCCGCCGCCGATTCGGAAGCCTGGATCAGGTTCATCGGGTTTCCGGGGGTCAGGCCCAAACCGTCCGTGCTGAAAGCGAACGACCCCAGCACCACCTGCTGTGGTGAACCTTGAGAGTCACGCATGACCACAGCGCCCTGGGGGACACGACCCTGAGCTCGCCGAAGATCTACTTTGCCCGCCAGCAATTGGGCGCACTGGTTGGCCAGCCAGCGCGCCTGCAGCTTGTTGCGATTGGCCCGGTCGCCATCTCCACCGAGGAAGTTCAGGGTGTCATCCTCTGGCGGCAAGATGAGCTGAACGCGTTCCAACTTGGCCAAGGCATCGCGCACCTCGGCAAAGGCGAACAGCGAAAACGAAGGGGTGACGCAACCGAACTGGCTGCCGGGCTTGAGGTGCGGCTGCACCAGATCAATGACGCGGTCTGTGCCGCTATTCGTTAGCAGACGCACTTGGCCTCACCTGGAAGAACGTACTAATCAAAAATGTAACCGACTGATCGGTCACCACAGCAAGTCTCTTGGCAAAATGCCTAGGGGCTACTGCGCGACGACCCCGATCACGTTCCCGCTAAGGCTCCCCAACACCTGTTGGAGTGCGTTCCGGTGCATACCATCTGAGGACGGAAACAGCGCCAGGCGCCTACCCATGGCGTCCACCTCGCTGTCCGCTGCGATTGCCTTAGGGTGCAACTTGGCCGCCTTCGCGTTCGGACCAACTATGACGATGACAGAAGTGCCTTGCCGGATTGCTGCATCCTGCTGCGCTGCGAACTCGGCTTTCCCAGCCGCCGGTGCCTCATCCTCTGGTGCGTTAAGCACGACAACAGTGCGCGGCTGCGCCGGCGAAGCCGCCTCCTTGACCATCTTCTCAAGCCGCCGGATTCGCCGTTTCAACACTGCGCTCATGCTCGTTTAGCGTTTTTGGTGATCAAGGCTTCAATGGCCTGTTCCATGGCCTCTATGCGCTTCATCAACTCATTTGTCTCCAGCGTGCGACGCTGACCGTCAATGAGATCGGCCATCAGCTTGGCCTCGCTTGCACCCAGCCGGCCTGCGGCCACTGCATCCAGCACCTCGCCGTGCGCCTTGGTGCAGTCGTCTGCGCATTCGATCTTGGGCAAGGCGAAACGGATCCGCTTCTCGTTGAGTCCAAGGTACTTCTCCAATGCCATCAAGCTGGTGTCCTTGGCTGCCAGCTTGTACTTCTTGACGAAGCTGGTGATCCCAGATGTGTGGCCTTCTCCAATCATCTGCAGCACATCCAGCCCAGCAATCGCTGCGGCCGTGTCGTCGTCCAGATCCTGCAAAGGCAATGGGTTGCCCTCTCGGTCCAACAACTTGCGCGGATCGAAAAAGGCGAGACGCTTGCGCTCACGCAACACCATTTCCGCCGTGAGCCCGACCCTTCTGGCCAGATCCTGCAATCCCTCGTCGATGGCCGCACGGATCTCAACATTTCTCAACAGCCGTTCGCCCAGGGATGCAGCAGTCTTGACCGAGTACCCGGCGCGTATCGCTGCCTGCGTCGCGTTTTTGTCCACCAGGTACTCATGCACAAAGGCAGTCTGTTTGGCGTTCAAGCCGTCGGGTCTGCTCAATTTACTGACCCCTTCTGGACCGGATACACCTTGCTGCGCAGCATGATCATCGGATGAGCGACGGTTTTCACAAGACCCTGGCAGAACAGACAGAGGGGCTCCCCGCTCACGGCGGCACGCGGGAAAGGTCGTTCAGTGGCGCGCGATTCTTCATCTGTTGCGAAACGCTGCGCAAAAGCACCCCCACGGAGATCGTTCTTCTCGGTCATACGTCGTCAGTGAAATGCTTGGCAGCATGTCTTTGCGGTGATGCAGGTCTGGCTCTTTCATCAGTTTCGACCCAGGTTTGGTGCGCGCCGTTGAACGCAAATTTCACGAATACGCCTCGTTTGCCGCCGCGATTCTTCGCGAGCTCGGCATGGATCAGCGAGCAGCCGTCAGGCAAGTCACCGTCCTTGCTCAGCAGCATCACCACGTCGGCGTCTTCCTCGATCGCACCGGACTCCTTCAAGTCGGCCAACACAGGCCTGCATCCAGGCCGCCTTTCGACCTCCCGGTTGAGCTGGCTCAACAGGATCACCGTGAGGTTAAGCTGCTTGGCCAGGGCCTTGAGCCCACGGGAAAGCTCTTCAAGTTGATGGTGAC
>NZ_JBBHZJ010000005.1:0-370273 GCF_049843535.1 Hydrogenophaga sp. T2
GCCGGGCAGCGCGGCCATGTCGACCTCGCGCTGGTGCTTGTTGCCGCCGATGACGTGGATGGGGTTGCCCACGCCCTGGTCGGTGCCCGAGGTGTTGCCCAGCGTGGCCACGCCCGCGCCGCCGCAAGGGCTGCCCAGGCCCGCGCCGTCGCCGCCGGCGCAGCACATCTGGGTGGGGTCGCAGGCGATCGCTGCGGCCCCGGCGGGCGCGGCCACGGCCCACGCCACCGTGAGGGCCAGGAGAAAACCGCCACAACGCGAGCGCAAGCCCGCGCGGCGCAGGCGCTGGTCCATGTCTCACTCCCTGGGTGCCGGCGGGCCGGAAGGCCTCGACACAGCGGCGCGGATGCTAGTCAGGCCGGCCGCGTTCCAGGGCTTGCGGGCGCAAGCATCACGCCATCATCCGAACCACTGAACAGGCGTACGTTCAGTCGGGCAGGCGCGCGGTCCACTCCACCAGCGCGTCGAGCGCGGGCCGCGCCGCGCCCGCATTGGGGTGGTTCACGAAGGCCACGAGCACGTAGCGCGTGCCATTGGCCGCGTTGACATAGCCCGCGATGCCGGTCACGTCGCGCAGTGTGCCGGTCTTGAGCCACGCCCGGCCGTTGGCCGGGTTGCGCGGATCGCTCGCGTAGCGCTTGGCGGTGCCGCTGACACCGGCCACGGGCAGCGAGGCGACGAAGGCCTCGGCGCGCGGATGGCGCGCCGCGTGGCGCAGCAGCAGGGCCAGCGCCTCGGGCGTGATGCGCTCGTCGCGCGACAGGCCCGAGCCGTTCTCGAGCACGGGCGCGGGCACCGCGGGCCCGAAGGTGCGCTGCCACCAGCCGAGCAGCACCTGGCGCGCCTGCGCGAAGCCGCTGCGCGGCTGCGGCAGCGGCAAGGGCCCCGCGCCGGGCAGCGGCGTGGCCTGCGGCGCGAGCTGGCCCAGGGTGAGGAACACCTGCTGCGCCATCACGTTGTTGCTCCACTGGTTCACGTCGAGCAGGATCTCGGACAGCGGCAGCGAGGGCGCGTCGAGCAGCAGCGTGGCCCCGGCCGGCACCAGGCCTTCGCGCACGCGGCCCGTGAGCAGACCGCCCGAGCTGCGCCACAGGCCTTCGAGCGCGCGCGCCGCGTAGCTCGACGGCTCCTGGTAGGCCACGGGCCACTGGCCTTCGCCGCAGCGCGAGGGGTAGCGGCCTTCGAAGTAGATGCGTGCCGGGTCGTCGAAGCGCGCGCGCAGCGCACCGCGCCAGTCGCCACAGGCGGCGTTGGCCAGCGGCACGGTGGCGTCGATCTGCATGCCGGCCATGGGCGGCTCGCTGAGCACGCGCGCCACGCCGGCCGCGGGGTCGGGCACGAACTTGAGGATCACCGACTTGAAGTTGACCAGCAGCGCGTCGGGCGTGGCGTTGTAGGGCCGCAGGGCCTCGCCGTCGAAGGCGCCGGGGTCGCTCGGGGGCAGGTCGAAGGCGCTGTGGTCGAGCACCAGGTCGCCCAGGATCACGCGCGCGCCCTGGGCCTGCAGCGCCTCGAAAGCGGCCTGGATGCGTTCGAGCACGAACTTGGGATCGCCGCCGCCGCGGATGTAGAGGTTGCCGCGCAGCGCACCGCCATCGACCGCGCCGTCGGTGTAGAAGCGCGTGCGCCAGGTGTGCTCGGGGCCCAGCAGGTCGAGCGCGGCGTAGGTGGTGACGAGCTTCATCACCGAGGCCGGATTCACCGGCGCGGCCGACTGGTGCCGCAGCCGCGCCTCGGCCCCGCTCACCGGCGCCACCACGGCCGAGAACGCGCTCGGCGGCACCTGGGCGCGCTGCAGCGCGGCCAGCACCGGCGCGGGCAGTTCCTCGCGCGACGGGCCCTGGGCGTGGGCGGCGGGGCTCAGGACGGACACCAGGGCGGCACAGCACCCCAACGCGGCGGACAGCAGGCGGTGGCGGATCATCACGCCCGGGATTATCGGCCGGGGATAATCGCCCGATGCCCCCCGCCCTGCCCGACCCAGCGCCCGCAAGCCCCCGCTTCCTGGCCATCGAGACCAGCACCGACACCCTGTCGCTGGCGCTGGGCGAGGCACGGCCGGGCGGCGCGCTGCACCGCTTCAGCGGCGCCGGTGGCGCCCAGGCCTCCACCACGCTGCTGCCCCAGGTGCAGGCCCTGCTCGACGCCGCGGGCTGGCGGCTCGGCGAGCTCGATGCCATCGCCTTCGGCCGCGGGCCGGGCTCGTTCACCGGCCTGCGCACGGCCTGCGCCGTGGCCCAGGGCCTGGCCTACGGCACACGCAACGCGCGCCACCCGCAGGGGCTGCCGCTGCTGCCGGTGGACACGCTGCTCGCGCTGGCCGAGCAGGCGCGCGCCGATCACTCGGCCGACGGCCACCCCGCGCCGCGCCACACGGTCGCGCTGCTCGACGCGCGCATGGACGAGCTCTATGTGGCCGCCTACACACACACGCCGCAGGGCCTGGTCGAAGCCGCGCCGGCGCGCCTGTGCGCACCCGCCGCGCTCGCGGGCTGGCTCGCCGACCAGGGCCTGGACGGCCCCGACACCCTGCTCGCGGGCAACGCCTTCGGCGTGTACGGCGACGCGCTGGGCCCGCTGAACGGCCAGCGCCGCAGCGCCCTGCCCACGGCCGAGGCCCTGCTGCGCCTGGCGCCCGGCCTGCTGGCCGCGGGCCGCGCCGTGGCCGCGCGCGACGCGCTGCCGCTGTATGTGCGCGACAAGGTCGCGCGCACCACGGCCGAACGCGAGGGCAGCGCATGACCACCGCCTGTGCCGACCTTCCCCTGCCGGCCCAGGCCGCGGCGGGCGAACGCGCGGTGCGCTTCGCGCCCATGACCGAGGCCGACCTGGAGGCGGTGCACGCCATCGAGACCCGTGCCTACGGCCACCCCTGGACGCGCAAGCATTTCCGCGATTCGCTGCAGGCCGGCCACCGGGCGGTGCTGCTGCTGGGCCAGGTGCTGCCCGGCGAGCAGCCCTTCCCGGTGCGCGACGACGGCCTCTGCCTGCTGGGTTACCTCGTGGCCATGCGCGGCGTGGACGAGGTGCACCTGCTCAACATCACGGTGGCGCCCGCGCACCAGCGCCAGGGCTGGGCCCGCGTGCTGATGGACGCGCTCGCGCTGTGGGCGCGCGGCGAAGGCGCGCACACGCTGTGGCTCGAGGTGCGCCAGAGCAATGCGCCCGCGCGGCGCCTGTACGAGCGCTGCGGCTTCGAGGCCGTGGGCCTGCGCCGCGCCTACTACCCGCTCTCGGGCACGCAGCGCGAGGACGCGATCG
Source organism: Hydrogenophaga sp. T2 (assembly GCF_049843535.1). Lineage (NCBI taxonomy): Bacteria > Pseudomonadati > Pseudomonadota > Betaproteobacteria > Burkholderiales > Comamonadaceae > Hydrogenophaga > Hydrogenophaga sp. T2. The sequence goes on from NZ_JBBHZJ010000005.1 coordinate 3,262, forward strand.
TGATGAAGCTGCCACTGCACGGCGCGGAGCCGCAGGCATGACCGCCGACGAGCGCTGGGTGCGCGAACTCGATGCCCGCCAGCGCGCGATGCTGGCCGAGATGGGCGTGAAGCTGTGGCTGCCCAAGCCCCGGCCCGCGGCCGCGGCAGCCACCGCGGCCGAGCCCGAACCGCCGGCCGCCCTGGCGGTGGCCGAGCCGGCGCCGCCCGCTCCAGCGCCGGTCCGGGCGCCCGTCGCAGCGCCCGTCGCAGTGCCGGTCCCAGCCCCCGTGGCCGCCCCCGCTGCGGTCGCCATGCGCGCCGACATCGCCACCCTCGACTGGCCCGCGCTGCGCGAGGCCGTGGCCGGCTGCCGCGCCTGCGGCCTGTGCGAATCGCGCCGCAACACCGTGTTCGGCGTGGGCCACACGCAGGCCGACTGGATGATCGTGGGCGAGGCCCCGGGCGAGAACGAAGACCGCCAGGGCGAGCCCTTCGTGGGCGCGGCCGGCCAGTTGCTCGACGCCATGCTGCGCGCCTGCGGCCGCTCGCGCACCAGCGACGAGGCCGCGCGCAGCGTGTACATCGCCAACGTGCTCAAGTGCCGCCCGCCGGCCAACCGCAACCCCGCGCCCGAAGAGGTGCTGCGCTGCGAGCCCTACCTGGCGCGCCAGGTGGCGCTCGTGAAGCCGCGGCTCATCATCGCCATGGGGCGCTTCGCGGTGCAGTCGCTGCTCAAGACCACCGAGCCCATCGGCCGCCTGCGCGGCCGCGTGCACCACTACGAAGGCGTGCCGGTGATCGTCACCTACCACCCGGCCTACCTGCTGCGCACGCCGATCGACAAGGCCAAGGCCTGGGCCGATCTGTGCATGGCCATGGCGCAGTGAGGCTCAGCGCGCCCCGGCGGCGCGCGCGGGCCACAACACCGATGCGATGGCCACCATGATCAGCACCACGGCGGCCCAGTCCTGCCAGTGCAGCACCTCGCCCAGCCACCACGCGCCGGTGAACACGCCCAGCACCGGGATCATCATCACGCTCAGGGTCGACGCGATCGGCGGCAGGTCGCGCGCCAGGATCAGCCAGGCCACCTGCGCGAACGCGAACACGCCGAGCGCGTTGTAGACGATGGTGGCCCACACCGTGGGCGAGGGCAGCGCCGTCCACAGGTGGCGCTCGAGCAACCAGGCCATGAAGCTCATCCAGACCGTGGCCACCACCGTCATCCAGAAGCACAGCGTGAGCGTGGAATAGGGCAGCGTGGTGCGCCGCATCATCTGCGTGCCCACGGCCCACACGGCCGCGGCCACCAGCATCATGGCCACGCCCTGCGGCGCGCCCGACAGGCGCACGAACTCGTGCCAGAGCAGCAGCGTCACGCCCAGCGCAGCGGCCGCCACGCCGGCCCAGGCGCGCCAGGGCAGGCGCTGGCCGAACCACACCGCGCCCACGATGGCCGAGAACACCGGCATGGTGTAGCCCAGGATGGCCGCACGCCCGCTGGAGAGCGACTGCACCGCGAGCACCGCGAGCGTGTGCCACACCAGCATGTTGAACACGGTGAGCCACACCAGCGGACCCCAGTGCTCGCGCGCCACGCGAAACGGCACCTTGCGCCACACCAGCACCAGGCCCAGCACCGGCAGGCCGATCCACATGCTCAGCACGCGAAAGCTCAGCGGGTGGTAGCCCATGATGCCCACCTTCATGATGGGCCAGTTGACGCCCCAGATGAGCGTGAGCAGGACGAGCAGGACCAGGTGCTGGCGGGAGATCGAATGCATGGGCGCGGATGCTAGCGGCCCACCGGCGCCGGCCCGGTCGCGCCCGCTACAAGGCCCCACCTAAAATCGACCCATGACCTTCATCGACCAGTTGCAGGCCGCCACGCGCGCCAACACCAGTCTGCTGTGCGTGGGCCTCGACCCGGATCCGGCGAAGTTCCCCGGCCGCTTCCGCAACGACGCCTCGCGCATCCACGACTTCTGCGCCGCCATCGTCGACGCCACCGCCGACCTGGCCTGCGCCTTCAAGCCGCAGATCGCCTACTTCGCCGCGCACCGCGCCGAAGACCAGCTCGAACGCCTGATCGCCCACATCCACCGCAGCGCGCCGCAGGTGCCCGTGATCCTCGACGCCAAGCGCGGCGACATCGGCAGCACCGCCGAGCAGTACGCCATCGAGGCCTTCGAGCGCTACGGCGCCGATGCGGTCACGCTCTCGCCCTTCATGGGTTTCGATTCGGTGCAGCCCTACCTCAAGCACCACGGCAAGGGCGCGTTCCTGCTGTGCCGCACCTCCAACCCCGGCGGCGACGACCTGCAGGCCCAGCGCCTGGCCTCCATCGACGGCCAGCCCCTGGTCTACGAACACGTGGCGCGGCTCGCGCAAGGGCCCTGGAACCTCAACGGCCAGCTCGGCCTCGTGGTGGGCGCCACCTACCCCAACGAGATCGAGCGCGTGCGCGCGCTCGCGCCCACGCTGCCCCTGCTGATCCCCGGCGTGGGGGCGCAGGGCGGCGACGCCGCGGCCACGGTGCGCGCCGGCCTGCGCATGCAGGGCGACACCATCACCGGCCCGGTGGTGGTGAATTCCTCGCGCGCCATCCTCTACGCGTCGGCGGGCGACGACTTCGCCGCCGCCGCGCGCGCCGCGGCCGAGCGCACGCGTGCGGAATTGCACGCCGCGCGCAGCCTCTGAACGACAAGCGGCCTTGGCATACCCCCTAGTGGTATGCCGTCCAGCGGCTGGCGCGGCGCCGCGACAACCGTCTGTAACGACTCGCAACCTGCTCTCACGGCGCCATCACGCCTGCCTAGACTCGCGCCCCATCGATCAGGAGGTGGAGCATGGCAGCGAAGGAACAGGACGCCTGGACCGACGGATGCATCGCGGATGACGCGGCGGCGGCGCAGGCCGCGGCCGGGCCCGAGGCCGGCAGCGACCGCGCGCTGAAGGCCGCGGCGGGCGTGGCCGCGGCGGCGGCGCTGGCCGCGTGCGGCGGCGGCGGCTCGGGCGGCGGCTCGGCCGACGAAACGCCCTTCGTGCCGGTGGTGGATTTCTCCACCGCGGGCTACAGCAGCCTGGCCCCGGCCAGCGACGCCGAGGCCGCGCGATTCCTGCAGCAGGCCCAGTTCTCGTCCACGCGCGCCGAGATCGCCGCGCTGCGCGGCGAGGGCTACCCCATGTGGCTCGCGCGCCAGTTCCAGCAGCCGCTGCGCTCCAGCGGCTGGGACTGGCTCGAGGCGCGCGGCTACGGCGCCAACAACAGCAACAACTACTACTTCAACACCTACCCGGCCGATTTCATGATCTGGGCCCAGCTGCTCAGCGGCCCGGACATGATGCGCAAACGCTGCGCGCTCGCGCTCTCCGAGCTCTTCGTCACCTCGATGACCTCGGCCGAGTTCACCTGGCGCAGCCACGCGTACGCGGCCTGGTGGGACATGCTGGTGCGCAACGCCTTCGGCAACTTCCGCCAGCTGCTCGAAGACGTGACCCTGCACCCCGCGATGGGCTGGTTCCTCAACACCAAGGGCAACCAGAAGGAAAACCCCGCCACCGGCCGCGTGCCCGACGAGAACTACGCGCGCGAGGTGATGCAGCTCTTCACCATCGGCCTGCTCGAACTCAACATCGACGGCACGCCGCGCCTGAGCGGCGGCCGGCCCATCGAGACCTACACCCAGGACGACGTGACCAACCTCGCGCGCGTGTTCACGGGCTGGGACTTCGACACCTCCGACGGCGTGCGCATCACACCGCCGGGCCAGAGCTACACAGTGGAATCGAGCGCCTTCGCGCGCAAGCCCATGAGCCTGCGCGAGAACCGCCATTCCACGCTCGAGGCGCGCTTTCTCGGTGCGGTGGTGCCCGCGGGCACGCCGGGCCGCGCGGCGCTGCAGACCGCGCTCGACACGCTGTTCAACCACCCCAACGTGGGCCCGTTCTTCGCGCGCCAGATGATCCAGCGCCTGGTCACGAGCGACCCGAGCCCGGGCTACGTCGAGCGCGTGGCGCGCAAGTTCAACGACAACGGCAAGGGCGTGCGCGGCGATCTCAAGGCCGTGTGGCTGGCCATCCTGCTCGACGACGAGGCGCGCGGCGCGGCCTCGCTCGCCAGCCCCACGCACGGCCGGCTGCGCGAGCCCATGCTGCGCTTCATCCAGTGGGCGCGCACCTTCTCGGTCACCTCGGCCGTGGGCAGCTGGAAGATCTTCGAGCTGAGCAACGCCGGCACGCAACTGGGCCAGAGCCCGCTGCGCGCGCCCTCGGTGTTCAACTTCTTCCGCCCCGGCTACGTGCCGCCCGGCACCGCCATGGCCAACGCCAACGCCACCGCGCCCGAGTTCCAGCTCGTCAACGAAACCAGCGTGGGCGGCTACCTCAACTTCATGCAGGGCGTGATCGAGCGCGGCATCAACTGCCCCAACCCGACCGTGCCCGAGGCCTCGTGGACCAACTACGTCTACGACGTCAAGGCCAACTACGCGACCGAGCTCGCGCTGGCGCTCGACGCCACCGCGCTGGTCAACCACCTCGATCTCGTGCTCACCGCCGGCCAGCTCAGCAGCGCCACGCGCAGCGTGATCGTCAATGCCCTGCAGGCCACGCCGCTCACCGCGTCGAGCAGCGCCGACGCGCGCAACCGCCGCGTCTGGGCCGCGATCCTGCTGGTCATGGGCTGTCCCGAATACCTGGTTCAGAAGTGAGGGCCCCGCCATGTACCTGATCGACCCCGCCAAGCACACGCGCCGCGCCTTCCTGCGCCGCGCCGGCCAGCTCGCCTTCACCGGCACCGCCCTGCCCGCCGCGCTCAACCTCGCGGCCATCGGCGAGGCCGCCGCCTTCGACGCCACCGACTACAAGGCCCTGGTCTGCGTGTTCCTGTTCGGCGGCAACGACTACGCCAACACCGTCATCAACTACGACACCACGAGCCACAGCCAGTACGCCACCATCCGCGGCGGCATCGCCATCCCGCGCGCCGACCTCGCGGCCACGGTGCTCAACCCCACCACGCCGCTGCCCGACGGCAAGCAGTACGCGCTGCACCCCGCCATGACCGGCCTGGCCGGCCTGTTCAACGGCGGCGTGGCCGCGGTGCAGCTCAACGTGGGGCCGCTGGTGGTGCCGCTCACGCGCCAGCAGTACAACAGCAGCAACAACGTGCTGTACCCCAAGCCGCCCAAGCTGTTCTCGCACAACGACCAGCAATCGGTGTGGATGACCTCGGCCCCCGAAGGCACCACCACCGGCTGGGGCGGCCAGACGGGCGACCTCGCGCGCTCGTCGAACACCAACAGCGTGCTCACCTGCATCTCGGTCGCGGGCAACACCGTGTTCCTCTCGGGCGACCAGGCGCTGAGCTACCAGGTGAGCAGCAACGGCGCGGTGCGCATCAACAGCCTCAACAACAACGTGTACGGCTCGGCCCAGGTGCGTGCGGCCATGACCACGCTCGCGCTGCAGTCGCGCAGCCACGTGCTCGAGAACGAATACAACCTGGTCACGGCGCGCGCCTACAGCACCGAGGGCGCGCTCACCAACGCCCTCAACCAGTTCCCCGCCGCCAACGCGCCGTTCAACGCCTTCCCCGCCAACAACGGCCTGGCCAACCAGCTGCGCCTGGTGGCGCGCCTGATCGCGGCGCGCAACGTGCTGGGCACCAAGCGCCAGGTGTTCTTCGTGTCCATGGGCGGCTTCGACCTGCACGACAACCTCATCAGCGGCCAGGCCAACCTCATGGGCCAGTTGAGCGGTGCCCTGAGCGCTTTCTACGACGCCACGGTGCAGCTCGGCGTGGCCAACAGCGTCACGGCCTTCACCGCCTCGGACTTCGGCCGCACGCTCACCTCCAACGGCGACGGCTCGGACCACGGCTGGGGCTCGCACCACTTCGTGGTGGGCGGCGCGGTGCAGGGCGCGCGCTTCGTGGGCAAGGCGCCGCCCGTGAGCGTCACCAACAGCACCAGCGACGCCTTCGACCAGTGGCACGTGGGCCAGGGCCGGCTGCTGCCCAGCACCTCGGTCGACCAGTACGCGGCCACGCTGGCGCGCTGGTTCGGGGTGAGCAACGCCGAGCTGGGCCAGATCCTGCCGCACATCGGCAACTTCGGCGGCACCGACTACCCGGTGGACCTGGGCTTCATGGCCTGAGCGGTCGCGCAGCCGACACCGCCGGCGCGGTGTCGCGCCTAGCATGCGGCCATGATCGACCTCTACACCGCCGCCACCCCCAATGGCCACAAGGCCTCGATTGCGCTCGAGGAACTGGGCCTGCCCTACGAACTGCACGTGCTCGACCTCACGAAGGGCGAGCAGAAGACGCCGGCCTTCCTGGCCATCAACCCCAACGGCCGCATCCCCGCCATCGTCGACCGCGAGGCCGGCGGCTTCGCGGTGTTCGAGTCGGGCGCGGTGCTGGTCTACCTGGCCGAGAAGACCGGCCGCCTCATGCCCGCCGATGCGAAGGGCCGCTCGCGCGTGATGCAGTGGCTGATGTTCCAGATGGGCGGCATCGGGCCCATGATGGGCCAGGCCAATGTGTTCTTCCGCTACTTCCCCGAGAAGATCCCCGCGGTGATCGAGCGCTACCAGGGCGAGAGCAAGCGCCTGTTCCGCGTGCTCGACGGCCACCTGCGCGAGCACGAGTACCTCGCGGGCGACTATTCCATCGCCGACATCGCCAACTGGGCCTGGGTGCGCACGCACCGCTGGTCCGGCGTGGACATCGACGACCTGCCGCACCTCAAGCGCTGGCGCGACGCGATCCGCGCGCGGCCCGCGGTGCAGCGCGGCATCGAGCGCCCGGCCCCGGCGGTCGATCTCTCGCGCGACGGCGAGGCCGCCGCGCAGCGCTTCGCCGAAGACGCGCGCAAGCTCATGGAGACCGGCCAGAGCCTCAAACCCGGGGGCGCGGCATGAAGCTCTACGTGTCCGAGCGCGCCCCCAACCCGCGCCGCGTGCAGATGTTCATCGCCGAGAAGGGCATCACCGGCATCGAGCAGGTGTTGGTCGACATCAACGCGCACGAGCACCGCGCGCACCCGCTGCTCTCGCGCGGCCCGATGGCGCGCATCCCCGTGCTCGAACTCGGCGACGGCCGCGTGCTGAGCGAGTCGCGCGCGATCTGCACCTACCTCGAAGGCCTGCACCCCGAGCCCGACCTCATGGGCCGCAACGCCGAGGAGCGCGCCTTCATCGAGATGGCCGACCGCCAGGTGGAGTGGTCCATCACGCTGCCGCTGGCCCAGGCGATCCGCCACCAGCACCCGGGGCTCGCGGTGCTCGAACAGCCGCAGTTCCCCGACTTCGGCGCCTCGCAGCAGGCCAAGGCGCTCGAGACCCTGCGCTGGCTCGACGCGCAACTGCAGCGCCAGCCCTGGGTCGCGGGCGAGCGCTTCACCATCGCCGACATCACGGCCTTCTGCACCATCGAGTTCGCGCGCCTGCTCAAGTGGAAGCCGGCCGAGCTGGGCCTGCCCGCGCTGGCGGCCTGGCGCGACCGGATGGCCGCCCGCCCCTCGGCGGCCTGATCCCTCCCGCCGCCCCTGCCCCTCGCCCCGCGGCCCGGGCCGGCCTGCCGGCTGGCGGCTGGCCACCGTGCCGCGCCACGGGTTGGCATTGGTCTTGCCTCACATCTTGTATCCAAGATGGGATGACCCAAGATGGTGCCAACCGATTCCACCCCCCGTGCCCCGGCCGCGGCCTGGCAGACCGCCTGGCTGCACCAACCGCCCCAGCCCCTGAGCGGCGCGGCCAGCGGCCCGCTCGCGGGCCTGCGCTTCGCGGTCAAGGACAACATCGACGTGGCCGGCTGGCCCACCACCGCCGCCTGCCCCGCTTTCGCGCACACGCCCACCGCTCACGCCACCGTGGTGCAGCGCCTGCTCGACGCCGGGGCCACGCTGGCCGGCAAGACCAACCTCGACCAGTTCGCCTGCGGTCTCAACGGCACGCGCTCGCCGTACGGGGCCGTGCCCAACAGCTTCGACCCGGCGCTGGTCTCGGGCGGCTCCAGTTCCGGCTCGGCCGTGGTGGTGGCGCGCGGCGAGGTCGATTTCTCGCTCGGCACCGACACCGCCGGCTCGGGCCGCGTGCCCGCGGGCCTGAACAACATCGTGGGCCTGAAGCCCTCGCGCGGCCTGGTGAGCGCCCGGGGCGTGGTGCCCGCCGCGCAGAGCATCGACTGCGTGTCGGTGTTCGCGCGCACCGTGGCCACCGCCGCGCGCGTGCTGACCCAGATCGCGGCCCCCGATGCACAAGACCCGTACTCGCGCGAGCTCGCGCTGGTGCGCCAGCCCTGGGGCCGCCGCTTCCGCTTCGGCGTGCCCGACGATCTCTCGGCCTGCGACGCGCCCAGCCGCGCCGCCTTCGAGCAGGCCATCGCGCAGCTGCAGGCCCTGGGCGGCGAGCCCGTGCGTTTCACCTACCGCCCCTTCGCCGAAGCCGCCGACCTGCTTTATGAAAGCGCGCTGGTGGCCGAGCGCTACGCCGCCATCCGCGCCTTCTTCGACGCCCACGAGGACCAGGTGATCGAACCCGTGCGCAGCATCGTGGCCAAGGGCCGCGGCTACTCGGCGGCCGACTGGTGCGAGGCGCAGGTCAAGTTGCAGGCGCTGTCGCAACAGACGCGCCAGGCCTGGCGGGCCTTCGACGTGATGGTGGTGCCGACCACACCGCGCCACGTGGCCATCGCCGACATGCAGGCCGACCCGGTGGCGCTCAACCGCGCGCTCGGGGCGTACACCAACTTCGTCAACCTGCTCGACCACGCGGCGCTCGCGGTGCCCGCCAGCCTGCGGCCCGACGGCCTGCCCTTCGGCGTGACGCTGATCGCGCCCGCAGGCATGGACTGGCCGCTGCTCGAACTGGGCCAGCGCCTGCACCACGCCAGCGGCCTCACCCAGGGCGCCACCGGCGAACCGCTGCCCGCGCCCGAAACCCTGCCACTCGATGCCCCCGAGCCGCGCGTGAAGCTCGCGGTGGTGGGCGCGCACCTGAGCGGCATGCCGCTCAACACCCAGCTCACCGAACGCGACGCGCGCCTGATCACCAGCACCTTCACCAGCGCCGACTACCGCTTCTACGCCCTGCCCGGCACCACGCCGCCCAAACCCGGTCTGGTGCGCGTGGCACCGGGCCAGGGCGCGCCGATCGCGGTCGAGGTCTGGGACATGCCGCTGCGCCACTACGGCAGCTTCGTCGCCCTGATCCCCGCGCCGCTGGGCATCGGCACGCTGGACCTCGTCAACGGCGAGCGCGTGCAGGGCTTCGTCTGCGAACAGCAGGCCACGCTGGGCGCACTCGACATCACCGGCCACGGCGGCTGGCGCAACTACCTCGCGCAGGCCGCGCGCAGCGCACCGGCCGCCACCGCCTGATCCCCCTCTTTCTTTTCCATTGCCTTCACCGACCTTGCAGGAGTTGTCCATGAAACACCACGCCGCCCCCGCCACCGTTTCTTCCCGCCGCCGCCAGTTGATCCAGCTCGGCGCCGGCGCCACCGTGCTCGGCGCCCTGGGTGCGCCGCAGGTGCATGCGCAGGCCGCGCCCAAGGTGCGCATCGGCTACTGGCCGATCGCGGCCGGCCTGCCGTTCTACGCGGCCATCGAACTCGGTTACTTCAAGGAGGCCGGGCTCGACGTGGAGCCGCTGAAGTTCGCGGGCGCGCAGCAGGTGATGGAGGCCGTGCTGTCCAACCGCGCCGACGGCACGGCCAACGGCACCGGCTCGGCCAACATCGCCATCGGGGAGATCGCCCAGCCCGGCACCTTCAAGATCTTCTGCTCCAACCCGAGCAACGTGAAGAACGTGCTCGACGAGGTGATCGTGCCGGTGGCCAGCCCGGCCAAGGCCATGGCCGACCTCAAGGGCAAGCGCGTCGCCTCGGGCCCGGGCATCCAGAACGTCACCCTGGCCAAGACCATCCTCGAGCGCGGCGGCGCCACCGGCGCCACCGTGGTCGAACTGCCGATCGGCCAGCACGTGGCCGCGCTCGCGGCGGGCCAGGTCGACGGCGCCTACACGCTCGAACCCACGGGCACCATCGGCCGCCTCAACGGCACCACGCGCGTGCTCGAGGCCGGCGTGATCGCGCGCTACGTGCTCGGCGACCCCATGGCGCCGTGGTTCGGCGGCTCGGCCTCGCTGTCGTCGGACTTCATCAAGAAGAACCCCGAGGCCGCGAAGAAGTTCGTGGCCGCCTACGGCAAGGGCGTGACCTACGTGCGCACCAAGGCCACCGAAGCGCGCCAGTACCTCAAGGGCTACACCCCGATCGAGGGCGCGCTCACCGGCGAGGTGCCGCTGGCCGCGTACACCCTGTACAACGAGTTCACGCCGGCCGACGTGGCGCACTTCCAGAAGTTCTTCGACCTGTTCAGCGAAAAGGGCATCTTCAGCTCGCGCCTGATGGTCGAGACCATGCTCTACAAGGGCTGAGGCGATGGAAGCGGCCAAGCCCTGGAGCCCGCCCGCCTCGAGCGGCGCGCCCGCGCTCCCCAAGAAGACCGACTGGAGCCGCGCCCTGCCCTTCGTGGGCCCGCTGGTGCTGTTCATCGTGTGGGACCTGGTGGTGCGGCTGGGCTTCATCAAGCCCATCCTGCTGCCGCCGCCCATGGCCGCGCTGGGCGCGCTGTTCGGCGGCCTCGCGGGCGGCCCGCTGCTGGGCGACTTCCTCGTCACCGTGTGGCGCACGGTGCAGGCCTTCCTGATCGCGGCGGTGGTCGGCATGCCGCTGGGCATCGTGCTCGGCAGCACCGAGAAGGCCTACCGCAGCGTGGAGTTCCTGATCGACTTCTTCCGCTCCACGCCCTCCTCGGCGCTGATCCCGCTGTTCCTCATGATCTTCGGCGTGTCCGACATCAACAAGGTCGCCATCGCGGCCTTCGGCGCGCTGCTCATCGTGGTGTTCAACAGCGCCTACGGCGTGATCAACGCGCGCAAGCAGCGCGTGATGGCCGCCAAGGTCATGGGCGCCAGCCGCTGGCAGGTGTTCAGGGACGTGCTGGTCTGGGAAAGCCTGCAACCGAGCTTCGTGGGCCTGCGCTCGGCGGTGTCCATGGCGCTGGTGATCGTGATCGTGGCCGAGATGTTCATCGGCGCCGACAGCGGGCTGGGCAACCGCATCATCAACGCGCAGCAGGTGATGAACGTGAAGGACATGTACGCGTCCATCCTCGCCGCGGGCGCCTTGGGCTACGCGCTCAACGTGCTGTTCCTGCTCATCGAACGCAAGATCGTGCACTGGAGCGGCCGATGAACACCCTGATCAACGCCCCCGTGTTCGCCGACGTGCCGGCGCCGCGCTTCCAGCCCGGCCCGGCGGGCACGCACATCACCATCCGCGGCCTCACCAAGTACTTCGCGGGCTGGCCGCTGTACGAGAACTTCGATCTCGACATCCCCAAGCACAAGATCGTCTCGGTGTTCGGGCCCAACGGCTGCGGCAAGAGCACGCTGATCAACATGATCGCGGGCCTGATCCCGATCGACAGCGGCGAGATCCTGTTCGACGGCAAGTCGCTCAAGGACACCAAGATCGGCTACGTGTTCCAGAACTACCGCGAAGCGATGTTCCCGTGGATGCGCACCATCGACAACATCGCCTACCCGCTCAAGCTCGAGGGCCGCAGCAAGGCCGAGGTCGACCGCCGCATGGAAGAGCTCGTGGCCTCGTTCGACGTCAAGTTCGACCTCAAGCGCTACCCCTACGAGCTCTCGGGCGGCCAGCAGCAGACCGCATCCATCATGCGCGCGCTCGCGCCCAAGCCCGAGGTGCTGTTCCTCGACGAACCCTTCTCGGCGCTCGACTTCGAGATGACGCTGTTCATCCGCGAGAAGCTGCAGGAGGTGTTCATGCAGACCGGCACCACCATGGTGCTGGTCTCGCACGATCTCGAAGAAGCGGTGTACCTGGCCGACCAGGTGCTGCTGCTCACCAAGCGGCCCACCAAGGTCGCCGAGATCCTGCCCTACGACGACCCGCGCCCGCGCACCACGGCCACGCTCTCCGAGGCCAGCTTCGTGGCCGCCAAGAAGCGCAGCCTGGAGATCTTCCAGCGCGAGGTGCGGCGGTGAACGGGGCCGCCACGCTCGCCTACGTGCAAGCCGCGGCCGCGCTGCTCGAACTGCCGCTGGACGCCGAGCGCGCCGCGCGCGTGGCCGGCCACCTGGCGCGCACCGCCGCCCTCGCTGCGCGGCTGCAGGCCTTCGCGCTCGACGACGAGACCGAGCCGGTGGCGCTCTACTGCCCCGCGCCGTTTCCATCGGCCCCGGCAACGCCGCGCTGAGGTGCCCATGCCCACGCTCAGCCAGACCGCCCACGCCGTTGCCACCCGCCGCACCCGCGCCAGCGAGGTGCTGCAGGCCTGCATCGCGCGCATCGAGGCCACCGAGCCGCGCCTCAACGCCTTCACCGGCACCCGCTTCGAGGCCGCGCTCGCACAGGCCGCGCAGATCGATGCGCGGCTGTCGCGCGGCGAGGCCGTGGGCCCGCTCGCGGGGGTGCCCTTCGCGGTCAAGAACCTGTTCGACATCGCGGGCGAGGTCACGCTCGCGGGCTCCAAGGTGAACCGCGCGAACCCGCCCGCGCCGGCCGACGCGGTGCTGGTGCAGCGACTGCAGGCCGCGGGCGCAGTGCTCGTGGGCGCGCTCAACATGGACGAGTACGCCTACGGCTTCACCACCGAGAACAGCCACGAGGGCCCCACGCACAACCCGCACCGACCGGGCCACAGCGCGGGCGGCTCCTCGGGCGGCTGCGGCGCCGCGGTGGGCGGCGGCCAGGTGCCGCTGGCCCTGGGCTCGGACACCAACGGCTCGATCCGCGTGCCCGCGTCGTTCTGCGGCGTGTGGGGGCTCAAGCCCACCTTCGGCCGGCTCTCGCGCCGCGGCAGCTTTCCCTTCGTGGCCAGCATCGACCACCTCGGCCCTTTCGCCGACGACGCGGCCGGCCTGGCGCTGGCCTACGACGCGCTGCAAGGCCCCGACCCGCTCGACCCCGGCTGCTTCGCCACCCGGGTGCAGCCCACGCACCGCGCGCTCGACCAGGGCGTGCAGGGCCTGCGCATCGGCGTGCTCGGCGGCTACTTCGCCGAGCACGCGAACGCGCCCGCGCGCGAGGCGGTGGCGCAGGCCGCTGCCGCGCTCGGGGCGCGCGAGACCGTGCTCTGGCCTTTCGCGGCCGAGGCCCGCGCGGCCGCCTTCATCACCAGCGCGAGCGAGGGCGGCGCGCTGCACCTGCAGCGCCTGCGCGAGCGCATGGGCGATTTCGAACCGCTCTCGGTCGACCGCTTCATCGCCGGCGCGCTGCAGCCCGCCGCCTGGTACGTGCGCGCGCAGCGCTTTCGCCGCGTCTACCGCGACCAGGTCAATGCCCTGTTCCGCGACTGGGACCTGCTGATCGCGCCGGCCACCCCCGTGCCCGCACCCGCGCTGGGCAGCGAGTGGATCGAGATCAACGGCCAGCGCCTGCCCTGCCGGCCCTCCATCGGCCTGCTCACCCAGCCGGTGTCCTACGCGGGCTGCCCGGTGGTGGCCGCGCCGATGTGGCCCTCGGGCACCGACGGCCTGCCCCTCGGCGTGCAACTGATCGCCGCGCCCTGGCGCGAAGACCTGGCCCTGCGCGCGGGCCGGGTGCTGGAACAGGCGGGCGCGGCCCGCGTGAAGGAAGCCCTGCCGTGATGCCCATCAACGACCCCGCGGTGCTGGCCGAGGTGACAGCGGCCTTCGAGCGCTACGAGATCGCGCTCGTGACCAACGACGTGGCCGTGCTCGACGAGCTGTTCTGGAACAGCCCGCACACGCTGCGCTACGGCGCCACCGAAAACCTCTATGGCTACGCGCAGATCCAGGCCTTTCGCGCCGCGCGGCCCGCGGCCGGCCTGGCGCGCACGCTGGGTCGCACCGTCATCACCACCTACGGCCGCGACTTCGCCACCGCGAACACCGAGTTCCACCGCAGCGGCAGCGACCGCGTGGGCCGCCAGAGCCAGACCTGGCTGCGCACGCCCGAGGGCTGGCGCGTGGTGGCCGCCCACGTGAGCCTGCTGGCCTGATCCCCCCGCCCCACCCACCCCCACCGGAGCCTTCGCCATGAGCCTTCTCCTGCCCAACCGCCGCGATTCGATCAAGACCCTGGCTGCGCTCGGCGCGGCCGCCGCCTCGCCCCTGGCTTTCGCGCAGAAGCCGATCACGGTCGGCGTGATCTACGTCGGCCCGCGCGACGACTACGGCTACAACCAGGCCCAGGCCGAGGCCGCGGCCCAGCTCAAGAAGATGCCCGGCGTGAAGGTGGTGGAAGAAGAGAACGTGCCCGAGACCGCCGCGGTCCAGCGCACCATGACCGGCATGATCGCGCAGGACGGCGCGAGCCTGATCTTCCCGACCTCGTTCGGTTACTTCGACCCTCACATGCTGGCCGTGGCCGCCAAGTACCCCGACGTGCGCTTCGCCCACTGCGGCGGCATGTGGACCGAGGGCAAGCACCCCAAGAACACCGCGAGCTTCTTCGGCTACATCGACGAGTGCCAGTACCTCAACGGCGTGATCGCCGCGCACATGAGCAAGAGCGGCAAGCTCGGCTTCATCGCGGCCAAGCCGATCCCGCAGGTGCTGCGCAACATCAACGCCTTCACCATGGGCGCGCGCTCGGTCAAGCCCGGCATCACCACCAGCGTGATCTTCACCGGCGACTGGTCGATGCCGGTGAAAGAGGCCGAGGCCACGAACAGCCTGGCCGACCAGGGCGTGGACGTGTTCACCATGCACGTGGACGGCCCCAAGGTGATCGTGGAAACCGCGGCCAAGCGCGGCAAGATGGTCTGCGGCTACCACGCCAGCCAGGCCAAGCTCGCGCCGCAGGCCTACCTGACCGGCGCCGAGTGGAACTGGCTGACCGCGTACACCACCTTCATCGAGGCCGCGCGCAGCGGCAAGCCGCACCCCAACTTCGTGCGCGGCGGGCTCAAGGAAGGCTTCGTCAAACCCTCGGCCTACGGCCCCGCCGTGACCGACGCCGCGAAGAAGCAGGCCGACGGCATCAAGGCGCAGATGGTCGCCGGCAGCTTCGACATCTTCAAGGGCCCGCTCAAGGACAACAAGGGCGCGACCGCGATCCCCGCGGGCAAGGCCTTCAAGCAGACCGACCTCGAGCTCGAGAAGATGAACTACCTGGTCGAAGGCGTCATCGGCAGCGTCTGAGCAGGCCCACGCCATGCGCGACGCCCTCGCCGCCATCGCCCTGCCCACCGGCGCCATCGTGGCCGCGCTCGGCGTGTTCGGCCTCATCGTGTCCTTCGCGGGCGTGGACCCGGTGGCGGTGTGGGTGCTGCTGTTCAAGGGCGCGTTCGGCGACGCGTTCTCGTGGCAGAACACGCTGCAGCGCGCCGCGCCGCTGATGCTCACCGCGCTCTGCGTGGCCCTGCCCGCGCGCGCCGGTCTCACGGTGATCGGCGGCGAAGGCGCGCTGGTGCTGGGCGGCCTGGCCTGCGCGGCGCTCGC
Source organism: Hydrogenophaga sp. T2 (assembly GCF_049843535.1). Taxonomy (NCBI): domain Bacteria; kingdom Pseudomonadati; phylum Pseudomonadota; class Betaproteobacteria; order Burkholderiales; family Comamonadaceae; genus Hydrogenophaga; species Hydrogenophaga sp. T2. Next base: position 18,750 of record NZ_JBBHZJ010000005.1, read on the forward strand.
GCACGCGCTGCCGCTGCCCGCCAACGCCGTGGGCACCGTGCTGGTGTGCGCCGCGGGCGCGCTCGCGGGCGGCCTGTGGATCGCGCTCGCAGGCTGGCTGCGCCAGGTCCGCGGCATCAACGAGACCATCAGCAGCCTGCTGCTGGCCTACGTCGCCATCGGCCTGTTCAAGCACCTGGTGGAGGGGCCGCTGCGCGATCCCGCGAGCCTGAACAAGCCATCCACGCCCGCGCTGGGCGACGGCCTGCTGATCGGCACCATCGCGGGTTCCGACGTGCACTGGGGCCTGGTGGTGGGCACCGTGGCCTGCCTGCTCGCGGGCCTGTGGCTGCGCTTCACGCCCTCGGGCTTCTCGGTGTGCGTGGTGGGCGGCAACCCGCGCGCGGCCCAGCTCGTGGGCCTGCCGGCCACGCGCCTGATCGTGCTGGCCTGTGCGCTCGGCGGCGCGGCCGCGGGCGTGGCGGGCGCGATCGAGGTGGCCGCGGTGCACACCAACGCCAACGCCTCGCTGATCGCGGGCTACGGCTACGCGGGCATCCTGGTGGCGTTCATCGCGCGGCACCAGCCGCTGGCCATCATCCCGGTGGCCATCCTGTTCGGCGGCTTCGGCGCCGCGGGCAGCCTGCTGCAACGCCGGCTCGGCCTGCCCGACGCGTCGGTGCTGCTGCTGCAGGGCATCGCCTTCGTGCTGATCCTCGCCAGCGAGGCGCTGCGCGAGCGCGACTGGAAACCGCTGCTCGCCGCGCTCGGGCGCTTCGGCCCGTCCGATCCCGTGCCCGTGGTGCTTGGCACGCCCGAGGCCCCGAAAGGAGAACCGCGATGAGCGCCGAACAATGGCTGATCCTGGTCAGCGGCATCGTGGGCGGGGCCCTGCGCGTGGGCGTGCCCTTCCTGTTCGTGAGCCTGGGCGAGTGCCTCACCGAAAAGGGCGGGCGCATCAACCTGGGCCTGGAGGGCGTGCTGGTGCTGTCGGCCATGGCGGCCTTCGGCGCCTCGTACCTCAGCGGCTCGCCCTGGGTCGGCGTGCTCGCGGCCGCGGCCGTGGGCGCGCTGCTGGCCACGCTGCACGGCCTGCTGTGCGCGCTGCCGCGCGTGAACGACATCGCCACCGGCATCGCGCTCATGCTGCTGGGCATGGGGCTGGCGTTCTACCTCGGCAAGCCGCTGATCCAGCCGCAAGCGGCGCAGCTGCCCGCGATCCCGCTGGGCTTCTGGAGCGACGCGCCCGCGGTGCGCTCGGCGCTGCAGCTCAACCCGCTGCTGCCGCTGGGCGTGCTGCTGGCGCTGGCCATGGCCTGGGGCTTCACCCACACGCGCGCCGGCCTGCTGGTGCGGCTGGCGGGCGACTCGGCCCACGCGGCGCGCGCGCTCGGTTATTCGGTGCCGGGCATCCGGCTCGCGGCCACGGCCGCGGGCGGCTGCATCGCCGGCCTGGGCGGGGCCTCGCTCACGCTGTTCTACCCCGGCAGCTGGAACGAGGGCATCTCCAGCGGCCAGGGCCTGATCGCCGTGGCGCTGGTGATCTTCGCGCGCTGGAACCCGCTGCGCTGCGTGGGCGCGGCGTTGCTGTTCGGCGGCGCGGGCGCGATCGGCCCGGCGCTGCAATCGGTGGGCATCGGCTGGGGCTATCACCTCTTCAACACCCTGCCCTACGCGCTCACGCTGCTCATCCTGGTGCTCAGTTGCCGGCCCGGCCAGATCGTGCCGGGCAGCCCGACCGAGCTCTCGTCCAACCGCTGAACGCCCCCGCCGCCATGGAACGATTCGTCGACGCCCACCCCTACGCATGGCCCTGGAACGGCGACCTGCGCCCCGACAACACCGCGCTCATCGCGATCGACATGCAGACCGACTTCTGCGGTATCGGCGGTTACGTGGACCAGATGGGCTACGACATCTCGCTCACCCGCGCGCCCATCGAACCCCTGCGGGCGACCATGGCCGCGATGCGCCGCGCGGGCTGCGCGGTGATGCACACCCGCGAAGGCCACCGGCCCGACCTGTCGGACCTGCCCGCCAACAAGCGCTGGCGCTCGCGCCAGATCGGCACCGGCGGCGTGGGCATCGGCGACGACGGGCCCTGCGGCCGCATCCTGGTGCGCGGCGAGCCGGGCTGGGAGATCATTCCCGAGCTCGCGCCGCTGCCCGGCGAGGTGGTGATCGACAAGCCCGGCAAGGGCTCGTTCTGCGCCACCGACCTCGAGCTCATCCTGCGCACGCGCGGCATCCAGAACCTGGTGCTTGCCGGCATCACCACCGACGTGTGCGTGCACACCACCATGCGCGAGGCCAACGACCGCGGCTTCGAATGCCTGCTGCTGTCGGACTGCACCGCCGCGACCGACCGCGGCAACCACGAGGCCGCGCTGAAGATGATCACCATGCAGGGCGGCGTGTTCGGCGCCCATACCCCCTCGGCCGCCCTGCTGGCGGCGCTGGCATGAGCGCCAACATGAACATCGACGGCCCCGCCGCGCCCATCGGCGGCCTGCCCCCGGGCCAGGGCGCGATGGCGCTCGAGACCTACGGCCTGGGCATGCGCTTCGGCCGTTTCGATGCGCTGCAGGGCGTGGGCCTGAAGGTGGCGCCGGGCACGGTGCACGCGCTGCTGGGTGAGAACGGCGCCGGCAAGAGCACGCTGGTGAAGTGCGTGGCGGGCTTCCAGCGGCCCACCAGCGGCAGCATCCTGATCGATGGCCGCGAACAGGCCGTGGCCAACCCGGTGGTGGCGCGTGGCCTGGGCATCGGCATGGTCTACCAGCACTTCACGCTGGCGCCGGGCATGACGGTGGCCGAGAACCTGCTGCTCGCGGGCGGCCAGTTGGGCGCCGCCATCGACTGGCGCCGCGAGCGCGCGAAGCTCGAGGCCTTCCTGCAGACGGTGCCGTTCCGGCTCGACCTCGACGCGCGCCCGCAGGCCCTGGCCGCGGGCGAGAAGCAGAAGCTCGAGCTGCTCAAGCAGCTCTACCTGCGGCCGCGCCTGCTGATCCTGGACGAGCCGACCTCGGTGCTCACGCCGCAGGAGGCCGACGAGGTGCTGGGCCACGTGCGCGGCTTTGCGCTCAGCGGCCTGTGCACCGTGCTCATCATCACCCACAAGTTCCGCGAGGTCATGGCCTATGCCGACGACGTGACCGTGCTGCGCCGGGGCCGCGCGGTGCACCACGGCGCGGTGCGCGACACCGACCCGGCGCGCCTGGCCGAGGCCATGGTGGGCGACGCCGCGGCCTCCGCTTCGCCGATCCCGGGGGCCTCCCGCGCGGCGCCCGCCGCCGGCGCGCCCGAGGCCCCGCCCGCGCTCGAGGTGCGCGCCCTGCGCGTGCTGGGCGACCGCGGCACGCTCGCGGTGCACGACCTCAGCCTGCGCGTGGCGCCCGGCGAAATCCTGGGCGTGGCGGGCGTGTCGGGCAACGGCCAGCGCGAGCTGGTGGAGGCGCTGGTGGGCCAGCGCCCGCGCGCCGGCGGCGAGGTGCGCGTGCAGGGCGAAACCTATGCCGCCAGCCGCACCGAGAACCACCGCCTGAAGGTGCGCAGCCTGCCCGAGGAGCCGCTGCGCAACGCCTGCGTGGGTGAACTCTCGGTGGCGCAGAACATGGCGCTGCGCGACTTCGATCGCGCGCCGCTGTGCCGCGGGGGCCGGCTGCGTTTTGCCGAATGGCGCCGCCGCGCGCGCGACTGGATCGCCGAGTACGGCGTGAAGACGCAGGGCGAGAACGCGCCCATCCGCAGCCTCTCGGGCGGCAACGTGCAGCGCGCGGTGCTCGCGCGCGAGCTGCACGGCGAGATCAGCGTGCTGATCGCGGCCAACCCGGTGTTCGGGCTCGACTTCGCCGCGGTGCGCGAGATCCACGGCCGGCTGCGCGGCGTGCGCCAGCAGGGCGGCGCCGTGCTGCTGATCAGCGAAGACCTCGACGAACTGCTGGCGCTGGCCGACCGCATCGTGGTGATGAGCGAGGGCCGCGTGTCGTTCGAAACCCCGGCCGCACAGGCCGACCGCAAGACCCTGGGGGCCCACATGGGCGGAGGCCACTGATGCCGATCGACGCACTACCCTTTGCCTTCGGGCTCGACTTCCCGCACGCGGCGCTGGTCATCATCGACATGCAGCGCGATTTCGTGGAGCCCGGCGGCTTCGGCGAAACGCTGGGCAACGACGTGTCGCTGCTGCAGGCCATCGTGCCGGCGTGCACCGCGGTGCTGCGGGCCTGGCGCGCCGCGGGCGGCGTGGTGGTGCACACGCGCGAGGCGCACCGGCCCGACCTGTCGGATTGCCCGCCCGCCAAGCGCCTGCGCGGCAACCCCAGCCTGCGCATCGGCGACGTGGGGCCCATGGGCCGCATCCTGATCGCGGGCGAGCCGGGCAACCAGATCATCGACGCGCTCGCGCCGGCGCCGGGCGAGCTGGTGATCGACAAGCCCGGCAAGGGCGCCTTCTACGCCACCGGCCTGCACGAGCGCCTGCAGGCGCTGGGCGTGACGCAACTGGTGTTCATGGGCGTGACCACCGAGGTCTGTGTGCAGACCTCGATGCGCGAGGCCAACGACCGCGGCTACGACGCGCTGCTGCTCGAGGACTGCACCGAGAGCTACTTTGCGCACTTCAAGGCGGCGGCCATCGAGATGATCCGCGCGCAGGGCGCGATCGTGGGCTGGACCGCGCCGAGCCAGGCCCTGCTGGCCGCGCTGCCCCAGGCCGCGGTGCGCGCCTGAGGCGCAGAATCGCAGGCCACCGCCCCCTCCACCGACACGCGTCCCCGTGCCCGCCCCCCGAACACGCCGCCCCGCCACACCGCCGTCGCGCGCCGACGGCGTGTACGAGCAGCTCAAGCGCGACATCGCCGACTTCCACCTGCTGCCGGGTGACCGCTTCACCGAGAACGAGTTGTGCGAGCGCCTGGGCGTGTCGCGCACGCCGGTGCGGCAGGCGCTGATCCGGCTGCAGCAGGAGGGCTTCGTGGAGGTGATGTTCCGCGCGGGCTGGCGCGTGCTGCCCTTCGACTTCAACCGCTTCGACCAGCTCTACGAATTGCGCCTGTTGCTCGAGACCGCGGCGGTGCAGCGCCTGTGCCAGCAGGACGGCCCGCCCGGCGCCCTGCTGCAGGGCCTGAAGGAGCAATGGATGGTGGCAGCGGCCGATCGCGAGACCGACCCGGCGCGGGTGGCCGCGATGGACGAGGCCTTCCACCAGGCGCTGGTGCGGGCCGCCGGCAACGACGAGCTGTCGCGGGTGCACCAGGACGTGACCGAGCGCATCCGCATCATCCGGCGGCTGGACTTCCTCAAGCCGGTGCGCATCGATGCCACCTACGACGAGCACGCCAAGATCCTGCGCGCGGTGCTGGCGCACAACGCCGACCGCGCGGCGCTGCTGCTGCGCACGCACATCCAGACCAGCCAGGTGGAGGTGCGCAAGATCACCCTGCACCAGGTGTTTCTGGCGCGGCAAACGCCGGGCGGGTGAGTCGCGGCGCGGGCAGCCGTGCCGGCGCCCTGAAGAAACCCCGCCGCGCGATCTTAAGTTAATGCTAAGAATTATTCGCATTTAGAATCCGGCGCATGTCCACCCGGGAGACCCCCATGCGCCTGAAGACCACCGCCGCCGCCGCCCTGCTCTCGCTCGCCCTCGCCGCCCCCGTGTTCGCCCAGACCGCGGCCACCCCGGCCAGCGTCGCCGCGCACTACGCCACCCTGGTTCACGCCAACTACGAGGACACTCTCAACGCCGCCAAGGCCCTGCAGGACGCCGTCAAGGCCCTGACCGCCGCGCCTTCGCAGCAAACCCTGGACGCCGCCCGCAAGGCCTGGCTGGCCGCGCGCGAGTTCTACGGCCAGACCGAGGCCTTCCGCTTTTACGGCGGCCCGATCGACAACGACAACGGCCCCGAAGGCCGCCTCAACGCCTGGCCCATGGACGAGTCCTACGTCGACGCCGTGCAGGGCAAGGCCAACGCGGGCATCGTCAACAACCGCAAGCAGGCCATCACCAAGAAGGCGCTGTCGGCCCTCAACGAAAAAGGCGGCGAGGAAAACATCGCCACCGGCTGGCACGCCATCGAGTTCATGCTCTGGGGGCAGGACCTGTCCGAGACCGGCCCCGGCAACCGCAGCTTCGAGGACTTCGTCGACGGCAAGGCCCCCAACGCCGACCGCCGCCGCCAGTACCTGAACGTGGTCACCGAGCTGCTGGTCGACGACCTCGGCACCCTCGTGAAAGCCTGGGCCCCGAACGCGAAGAACAACTACCGCGCGCGCTTCGAAAAAGGCGGCAACGAGTCGCTGCGCAAGATGTTCGTCTCGCTGGGCTCGCTCTCGCGCGGCGAACTCGCGGGCGAACGCCTGGAAGTGGCGCTCGCCAGCCAGGACCAGGAGGACGAGCACAGCTGCTTCTCCGACAACACCCACCGCGACGCGGTGGCCAACGCCAAGGGCATCGAGAACGTGTGGCTGGGCCGCTACGTGCGCGCCGATGGCAGCACCCTGCAGGGCCCGAGCCTGCGCGACCTGGTGAACGCCAGGGACGCCGCGGTCGCCAGCAAGACCAGCCAGCAGATCCGCACCTCGGTGGAATCGGCCGAGGCCATTCCCGCGCCCTTCGACCGCGCGATCGTGATGGGCTCGGCGGGCCGGCCGAAGATCGAGGCCACCATCAAGAGCCTGACCGCGCAGTCCAACGACATCGTGTCGGCGGCGGCCGCGATCGGCATCCAGAAACTCACGCTGGTGCAGCCGTGAAGCGCGCGGCGGCGGTGCTGGGCCTGGCCATGGCGGTGGCCACCACGGTCGCGGCGGTGTCCGCGCCCGACGACGCCGCCACCGATGCGCTGGGCGAAAAGCCCGGCGGCGACACCACCGTGTGGGCCACGGGGCAGAACGCGTTTTCGTTTCCCGCGGCCAACCTCAGCGATCCCGAGCGCACGCGCTTCGTGATCGGCAACTCCTTCTTCAAGCGCAACTGGGTCGAAGCGCCCGCCAGCACCAAGGCGCGCGACGGCCTGGGCCCCAACTTCATCGCGCGCTCCTGCGGCGCCTGCCATGCCATGGACGGCCGCGGCGAGCCGCCGTCGTGGCGGCGCGGCCTGTCCGACGAGAGCCCGCTCGCGCTGCTGATCCGCCTCTCGGTGCCGGGCACCGACGAACACGGCGGCCCGCGCCACGACCCGGTGTACGGCGACCAGCTCAACACCTCGGCGGTGCAGGGCGTCAAGCCCGAGGGCCGCGTGCGCCTGCGCTGGAGCGCGGTGCACGGGCGCTTCGCCGACGGCACGCGCTACACGCTGCAAAAGCCCGAGTACGTGATCGACCGCCTGGCCTACGGGCCGTTCGCGCCCGGCATCATGACCAGCCCGCGCGTCGCGCCACAGATGATCGGCGTGGGCCTGCTCGAGGCCATTCCCGAACAGGCCATCCTGGACAACGCGCGCGCGCAGGCCGAAGCGGGCGGCCCGATCAAGGGCCAGCCCAACCGCGTGTGGGACGTGTTCGCACAGCGCGAGATGCTGGGCCGCTTCGGCTGGAAGGCCAACGTGGCCACGCTTGCGCACCAGACCGCGGGCGCCTTCCATGGCGACATCGGCATCACCTCGGCGCAATTCCCGCACGAAACCTGCACGCCCGCGCAGACCGACTGCCTGGCCGCGCCCACCGGCGCGCGCAACGGCCAGCCCGAGATCGACGCCAAGACCCTCGACGACGTGGTGTTCTACCAGGCCACGCTCGCGCCGCCCGCGCGCCGCAATGCCCGCGATCCGCAGGTGCTGCGCGGCCAGCAGCTGTTCGCGCAGGCGCAGTGCGCGGTCTGCCACCGGCCCTCGTACACCACCGCCGAAGGCCCGTTCCCGCGGCTCACCAGCCCGGCGCTCCAGGGCCAGACCATCTGGCCCTACACCGACCTGCTGCTGCACGACATGGGCGAGGCGCTGGCCGACGGCCGCCCCGACTTCCTCGCCAACGGCCGCCAGTGGAAGACGCCGCCGCTGTGGGGCATCGGCCTGTTCAAGGACGTGAACGGCCACACGAAACTGCTGCACGACGGGCGCGCCAACGGCGTGCTCGAAGCGGTGCTGTGGCACGGCGGCGAGGCCGAGGCGAGCAAGCAGCAGGTGCTCGGGTTCAGCGAGGCCGACCGCCGCGCGCTGGTGAAATTCGTGGAGAGCCTGTGATGCGCATCCGCCCCCTGATCGCCGCCCTGTGCTGCGCCCCCACGCTGCTGTGGGCGCAGATCGCCGTGCCCTACTACCACTCGGAAGACGCGCTCGCGGGCCTGTACGCGGGCCACAGCGCGCCGCGCGCGCGCGCCTTCGCCGAGCGCGCGCCCGAGCTCGTGGCCGCGCTGCAGGCCCATTGCAGCGGCCCGGGCGCGCTCGCGCCCGCGCGCCAGGCCTGGACGCAGACCATGCTCGCCTGGGAACGCCTGGCCGCGGTGGCCGTGGGGCCGCTGGTCGAGCGCCGCTCGCTGCGCGAGATCGACTTCCAGCCGCTGCGCCCCGAGCTGCTCAAACGCATGCTCGCGCGCGAGCCGAAAACGCCCGAGGACTTCGAGCGCGTGGGCACGCCGGCCAAGGGCCTGCCCGCGATCGAGCACCTGCTGTGGACCGCGCCCGCGGCGCCGCGCACGCCCGCCTGCGGCTACGCGGTGCTGGCCGCGCAGGCGGTGCAGCGCGAGGCCGAGGCCCTGCGCAGCGCCTTCGACGCGCTGGCCGCCACGCCGCCCGAAGAAGAAGACGCGGTCGCCCCCTTCGTGGAGTTCGTGAACCAGTGGCTGGGCGGGCTGGAACGCCTGCGCTGGGCCAGCCTGGAAAAACCGCTGCGCGAGGCCGGCACGCGCGGCGGCACGCCCGCCTTCACGCGCGAGGCCAGCGGCCAGACCGCCGCGGCCTGGGCCGCCGACTGGGCCGAGCTGCGCGCGCTCGCGCGCCAGCCCGACGCGGGCGCCCCGCCCATCGCCACCGCACCGGGCACGCAGGCGCCGATCAGCATCGAGTCCTACCTGCGCGGGCGCGGGCACCTCGCGCTGGCCGACCGCTGGCACAACGCCGTCGACGCGGCCGACCGCGCGATGCAGGGCCTGAACCCCGCGCGCCCCGCGACGGTCGAGGCCACGGCGCGTGCGCTCAAGGGCCTGACCGCGCTGATGCAGGCCGAGGTGGCCGCGGGCATGGAAGTGAGCCTGGGGTTTTCCAGTGCCGACGGCGATTGACATGCCCGCGGGTCTGACACGGCGCGCGCTGCTGGCCTGGCTGGGCGCGGCGGCCTGCGCGCCGGCATTCGCACAGGACGGCGGCACCCTGCTCGCCGCGAGCTGGCTCGAAGGCGACCGCCACCTCGCGGGCCTGCTGCGCCTGGACGGCACGGGCCTGCAGGTGCAGGCCGCGCTGGCGCTGCCCACGCGCGCGCACGGCCTCGCGATGGAGACCGGCAGCGGCGCGCCCAGCGTGCTGGTGGCCGCGCGCCGCCCGGGCGACTGGCTGCTGCGCTGGCAGCCCGCGAGCGGCCACACCACCTGGCACTGGGTCGACGACGACCGCGTGCTCAACGGCCACGTGCGCCGCTCGCCCGACGGCCGCGCGGTGTGGACCACCGAGACCGACCAGGCCGATGCGAGCGGCCTGATCGGCGTTCGCGACGCCGCCACGCTGCGCAAGACCGGCGAATGGCGCACGCACGGCATGGACCCGCACGCGATGCTGGTGCTGCCCGAGGCCCTGGGCGGGCTGCCCGCGGGCACGCTGGTCGTGGCCAACGGCGGCATTCCCACGCAGAGCGAAACCGGCCGCAGCCACCGCGATCTCTCGCGCATGGACCCGTCGCTGGTGGCGCTGCACCCGGGCACGGGCGCGCTGCTTGGCCAGTGGCGGCTGGGCGACCCGCGCCTGAGCATCCGCCACCTGGCCTTCGACCCCGTGGGCCGGCGCGTGGGCATTGCGCTGCAGGCCGAGCACGACGACGAGGCGCGGCGCCGCGACGCCCCGCTGCTGGCCACCTGGGACGGCCGCGCGCTCACGGCGGCGCCGCCCATGGCGGGCGCGCTCGGCTACGGCGGCGACATCTGCGCGCGCGCGGGCGGCGGCTTCTGGCTCAGCGCCACGCGCGCCAACCAGCTGCTTGGCCTCTCGCCGCAGGGCGAGCTGGTGGACCGCATCGCGCTGCCCGCGGCGGGCCCGCTCGCGGCGCGCGAGGGCCACGCCTGGGCCGGCGGCGACGCCGCGCTGTGGCGCGACACCGGCAGCGCGCCGGCCACCGCGCTGCGCTTCGACAACCACTGGGCGCTCGCCTGAGCCGTGGCGTGCCGCAGCGACGGCGGCCGGGCGCTCACCAGGGCAGCGGCGTGCGTTCGAGCGAACGTTCGAGCGTGGGCAGCGCGAGCAGGCCGGCGTCGAGCTGGGCCTGCAGACCGGTCTGCAGCGCGGCCACGAGCGCGGGCGCAAGGCCGGCCGGCGCCTGCTGGAGCAAGGCCTGGGCGGTGCTCAGGTCGTTGAGCTCGCCGAGCAGGGCCTGGGCCTCGGCCAGGCCGGCGGTGCTGCGCGCGGCGCGGCGCGGCGCAAGCACACCGCTCAGGAATTCCTGCGTGTAGCGCAGCCGCTTGAGCGCCAGCCGCAGCTCGTGGCGGCCCTCGGGCCCGAGGCGGCGCGCCTCGCGCGCCTGTTCGCGCAGCCGCGCGTGGCCGTCGTGCAGGTGGGCGCGGGCCCAGGCCGACAGCCCGCCCGCGGGCGCGCGGCCCGCCACCGGCAGGGCCAGCAGCGAGCGCGTGAAGGCCAGTACCGCGAGGGCGTGGTCGGGCGCGGCCAGCGCCGCCACCGCCGCGCGCTGGGCCGCCTGGCGCTGCGCGCGCACCCAGGCGCGCAACGCCGCGGCGTCCGCGCGCGCGTCCGGCTCGGGCAGCAGCGTGGGCAGGGCCTCGGTGTCGAAGACGTCCCAGTTGCGCGCGGCGCCGAGCAGGTGCGCCAGGTCTTTCCAGTGGGCCGACCAGTACCGCACCCAATCGGCCGGCAGCTGTGCGCGGAACAGGCGCAGGCCGGTGCGCAGGCGGCGCAGGGCCACGCGCGCCTGGTGCACGAATTCGGGGTCGGGCGGCTGGCGTGCCTCGCGGACGGCGTCGAGCAGGCCCTCTTCATTGGCCTGCAGGTGCTGCAGGGCCGCGAGGCAGGCGAGCCGGCAGGCCTCGCGCACGGGCATGGCGTCGTGCAGCGCGATCGGCGCCGCCTTGTGCGGCGCCGGGCGCTCGCCCTGGAACAGCGCGTAGCCGCGCTCGGCCTTGCTGCGCTGCGCGGGGCGCAGCCGCAGCGCGCGGTCGTGGTGGCCGTCGGGGCCGAGCACCAGGGTGTGCGCGAGGTCGAGCAGCGCGTCCACCGGGCCGTCGAGCAGTTCGAGCTCGAGCTCGAGCAGGGGCGCGCGCCGCACCGCCGAGCCGCTGCCCGAGCGCAGCTCGCCCTGGTCGAGCGCGATCTCGATGCGCGCGCCGGCGTGCGACACGAGCCAGGTGCAGCGCGTGAAATCGGTGTGGAACACGGGCACCAGCGCGCCGGCCCAGGCGTCGAGCTGCCGCGCGAGCGCGGCGTCGTCGACGAAGCGCGCGAAGCGCAAGGCCCCGCGCGGCCGCGGCACCTCCCACTCGCCGCGGCGCGACAGGCCGCCCACCGAGCTGCCCGCGGTCTTCACGGTGAGCAGGGTGCGCGCGCCCACGCGGCGCTCGCGCACGGCCATGCGCGCGGCGCGCAGTTCGAGCGCAGGCGTGTCGAAGTAGGTGTTGAGCAGCCGCTGGCCGGGCCGTGCGCCCGAGCGCAACAGCGGGTGCGCGAGCAGGCGCGGCAGGTCCTGCGGGTGCAGGCTGAGCTTGAGTTCGGTTTCCTGGGCCATGGGTTCGCGCGCTGGGGGCACGACCATAACCTACAACTTGTAACGCGGCGATGTCCGGCTCGGCCAACAATCGCCTGCCCCGCGGCCGCGTGCGCGGCCTGCGACAGGAGACATGCCCATGAACATCCCGAACCCGAAGACCGGCCTCAAGGCCCTCCTCCTGGTCGGCCTGGCGGCGCTGCTGGTGGCCTGCGGCGGCGGCGGAGGCGGCGGCGCGGCCGGCAGCGGCACGCTGCGCGTGGCGCTCACCGACAACCCCGCCTGCGGCTACGACGAGGTGGTGGTGACGGTGCGCGAGGTGCGCGTGAACCAGAACGCCGCGGCCGACAACGACCCGGGCTGGCAATCGATCCCGGTGAGCCCGCCGCTCACCGTGGACCTGCTGGACTACACCAACGGCGCACTGCTCGAGCTCGGCCAGACCCGCCTGCCCGCGGGCCGCTACACCCAGCTGCGCCTGGTGCTCGACGCCAACACCGGCGTGCTCGCCGACCGCAACTGGATCGTGCTCTCGGGCAACCCGGGCGTGCGGGTGCCGCTGAAGACGCCGAGCGGCCAGCCCTCGGGCCTGAAGATCAACACCAGCCTGGACGTGCAGCCCAATGGCCTGACCGACGTGGTGCTGGACTTCGACGCCTGCAAGTCGGTGGTGGTGGCGGGCGGCTCGGGCCAGTACCTGCTCAAGCCGGTGCTGCGCACGCTGCCGCGCGTGGACACCGGCGTGACGGGCGAGGTCTCGCTGGCCGCGGCGGCGGCCGGCGCCACGGTGTCGCTGCAGCAGAACGGCGAGGTGCGCCGCGCCACCTTGCCCGACGCCAATGGCGCCTTCAAGCTGCAGCCGGTGGAGCCCGGCGAGTACACCCTGGTGGTGGCCACGCCCGGGCGCGCCACCGCCGCGGTGCGCAATTTGCTGGTCTTCAGCGGCCAGCTCGCGCGCGTGGCGCCCGCGGGCGAACGCATCGACCCGCCCGCCTCGGCCAGCGCGGCCTTCACCGGCACCGTCACCATCACCCCCACGCCCACCGAGATCGAGGCCGACGTCGCGCTGCGCCAGTCCCTCACCAGCGGCGACGTGGTCACGCTGGTGGACCGCCGCGTCAACGCCGTCACGGGTGCCTATGCCTATGGCGGCGTTGCCGTGGAGGCCCCGCGTGTGGCCCAGCACGCGGCCGGCGCCAGCCTGAGTTTCAACGCCGACAACGCGGCCGCGGGCCGCTTCGAGCTGCGCGCCACCACGGGCAGCAGCGCCAAGACCGCCGGTCCCCTGAGCGCGGGCGCGGGCGCCACCGTGAACCAGGATTTCGCCTTCCCTTGACACCCGGAGTTTTCGACATGACCCGACACACCCCCCACGCCCTGCTGAACACCCTGGCGCTGGGCCTGGCACTGGCGCTGGGCGCCGCGCCGGCCCTGGCCGAAAAGCCCGAGCACGCCGGCGGCGGCAAGCACAAGGAACACAAGCACAAGCCCGAGCGCGAGGGCCGCGGCGAACGCGAGTTCCGCGGCGAGCGCGACGACGGGCCGCGCCGCACCGTCTCGGGCGGCGACCGCACCAACGTGTCGGTCAACATCCAGATCGGCAGCTATTTCACCGCGCCGCAGCGGCGCGCCGTGGTCGAGTACTACGAGCCGCAGTTCCGCGCCGGCCATTGCCCGCCGGGTCTGGCCAAGAAGCGCAACGGCTGCATGCCGCCGGGCCAGGCCAAGAAGTGGCGCACCGGCTACCCGCTGCCGCGCGACGTCGTCTACTACCCGGTGCCCGCCGACATCGCGATCCGCCTGGGCACGCCGCCGGCCGGCCACAAGTTCGTGCGCGTGGCCACCGACATCCTGCTGATCGCCGTGGGCACGGGCCTGGTGATCGACGCCATCGACGACCTGGGCCGGCTCTGAGGCCGGCCGCCGCACCGCGCGCCGCTCAGAGCAGCCGCGCGAGGTAGCGGCCGGTGTGGCTGTCGGGGCAGGCCGCGACCTGCTCGGGCGTGCCCTGCGCCACCACCGTGCCGCCGCCCGAGCCCCCTTCGGGCCCCATGTCGATCACCCAGTCGGCGGTCTTGATGACGTCGAGGTTGTGCTCGATCACGACGATGGTGTTGCCCGCGTCGCGCAATTGGTGCAGCACCTTGAGCAGCAGCTCGATGTCGGCAAAGTGCAGGCCGGTGGTGGGCTCGTCGAGGATGTAGAGCGTGCGGCCGGTGTCGCGCTTGCTGAGTTCGAGCGCGAGCTTCACGCGCTGCGCCTCGCCACCCGACAGCGTGGTGGCGGCCTGGCCGAGCTGGATGTAGCTCAGGCCCACGTCGAGCAGGGTCTGCAGCTTGCGCCGCAGCGTGGGCACGGCGCTGAAGAAGTCGTGTGCCTGCTCCACCGTCATGGCCAGGATCTGCGCGATGTTGCGGCCCTTGTAGAGCACCTCGAGCGTTTCGCGGTTGTAGCGCTGGCCGTGGCAGACCTCGCAGGGCACGTAGACGTCGGGCAGGAAGTGCATCTCGACCTTGACCACGCCGTCGCCCTGGCAGGCCTCGCAGCGGCCGCCCGCCACGTTGAACGAGAAGCGGCCCGGGCCGTAACCGCGTTCGCGCGCGGTGGGCACCTCGACCATGAGCTCGCGGATGCCGGTGAACAGGCCGGTGTAGGTGGCCGGGTTGCTGCGCGGCGTGCGGCCGATGGGCGACTGGTCGACGTTGATGACCTTGTCGAAGCCTTCGATGCCCTCGATCGCGTCGTGCGGCGCGGGCTCGTCGTGCGAGCGGTAGAGCGTGCGCGCCACCGCGGCGTACAGCGTGTCGTTGACCAGCGTGGACTTGCCCGAGCCCGACACGCCCGTGACGCAGGTGAAGAGGCCGACCGGGATGTCGACGCTCACGTTGCGCAGGTTGTTGCCCCGCGCACCCACCACGCGCAGCGCGGCGCCGCCCGTGGCCGCGGCCGGCGCGGGCGCCGCGGCGCGCGGGCCGGCCGGAAACCGCGGCCGCCGTGCGGCGGGCTCTTCGGCGCGCGCGGCGGACGCGGCGGAGGCGGGCGGCTGCCACGCGGTGCGCTGCGCGGGCACCTCGATGCGGCGCGCGCCGCTCAGGTACTGGCCGGTGAGCGATTCGGGGCTGGCCAGCACCTCGGCGTAGCTGCCCTGGGCCATCACGCGGCCGCCGTGCACGCCCGCGCCCGGGCCCATGTCGACGATGTGGTCGGCGGCGCGGATCATGTCCTCGTCGTGCTCGACCACGATGACCGAATTGCCGAGGTCGCGCAGGTGCTGCAGCGTGGCGATGAGGCGGTCGTTGTCGCGCTGGTGCAGGCCGATGCTGGGCTCGTCGAGCACGTACATCACGCCCGTGAGCCCGCTGCCGATCTGGCTCGCGAGCCGGATGCGCTGCGCCTCGCCGCCCGAGAGCGTGTCGGCGCTGCGTTCGAGGCTCAGGTAGTTCAGACCCACGTTGTTGAGGAACTTCAGGCGCTGGCGGATTTCCTGGATCACGCGCGCCGCGATCTCGCCCTTGGCGCCGGGCATGACGAGCTCGGCGAACCACTGCTGCGCCTCGCCGAGCGTGACGTGGCCGATCTGGTGGATGGCGCGGCGCTGCGCGCCTTCGCCCACGAACACGTGGCGCGCCTCGCGGCGCAGCCGCGCGCCGCCGCAGTCGGGGCAGGGCTGGCTCGCGCGGTAGCGCGCGAGCTCTTCGCGCACGGTGATGCTGTCGGTCTCGCGCCAGCGGCGCTCGAAGTTGTGCACCACGCCTTCGAAGGGGTGCTTCTTGTTGACTTTCTTGCCGCCACGCTCGCCGCCGTCGAGCGCGTAGCTGAAGCGCACGGCCTCGTCGCCCGAGCCGTGCAGCACCACCTGGCGCACCGCCTCGGGCAGGTCTTCCCAGGGCGCTTCGGGATCGAAGCCGTAGTGCGCGGCGAGGCTTTCGATGAGCGCGTAGTAGTGGCCGTTGCGACGGTCCCAGCCCTTGATGGCGCCACTGGCCAGGCTCAGCGAGGGGAAGGCGACGATGCGCGCGGGATCGAAGAACTCGGTGTGGCCCAGGCCGTCGCAGGTGACGCAGGCGCCGATGGGCGAGTTGAAAGAGAACAGCCGCGGCTCGAGCTCGCTCACGGTGTAGGCGCACAGCGGGCAGGCGAAGCGCGCCGAGAAGGCGTGCTCGGCGCCGCTGTCGGTGTCGAGCGCGATGGCGCGGCCGTCGGCCAGGCGCAGGGCGGCCTCGAAGCTCTCGGCCAGGCGCTGGCGCTGCGGGTGCGCGGCGTCGTCTTCGCCCGCGGCGCGCACCTTCAGGCGGTCGATCACGACGTCGATGTCGTGCTTATCGTTCTTGCGCAGCGCGGGCAGCTGGTCGGCCTCGATCACCTGGCCGTCAACGCGGAAACGCACGTAGCCCTGGGTCTGCATGTCGGCGAACAGCTCGGTGAACTCGCCCTTTCGGGCGCGTGCCACGGGGGCCAGGATCATGAGCCGCGTGCCCTCGGGCAGCGCGAGCGTGCTGTCGACCATCTGGGCCACGCTCTGCGCGGCCAGCGGCAGGTCGTGGTCGGGGCAGTGCGGCGTGCCGGCACGCGCGTACAGCAGGCGCAGGTAGTCGTGGATCTCGGTCACCGTGCCCACGGTGGAGCGCGGGTTGTGGCTGGTGGCCTTCTGCTCGATCGCGATCGCCGGCGCCAGGCCTTCGATCAGATCGACGTCGGGCTTGTCCATGAGCTGCAGGAACTGCCGCGCATAGGCCGAGAGGCTTTCCACGTAGCGGCGCTGGCCCTCGGCGTAGAGGGTGTCGAAGGCCAGGCTGGACTTGCCCGAGCCCGACAGGCCGGTGATCACGACCAGCCGGTGCTTGGGCAGGTCGAGATCGATGTTCTTGAGGTTGTGCGTGCGCGCGCCGCGCACCGAGAGCACGGCGCTGCGCTGGCGCAGCGCTTCACCGAGGTAGCGTGCATCGGCCTCATGGACGGTGGGAGCGTCGGCGGGCCGGTCGGTGGGCGGGTAGGAATTCAAGATGTCCGGGGGGCGTCGGAGACAACCCGGCATGATAAGCCGCGGCCGTCGGCCGGGCCGGCCACCCCGGACGGCCCGCCGCCTTGATCGACAATACGCGGCTGACCTCCCGCCGCCGCCCCGTTCCCTTGAGCTCCTCGCGCACCGCTTCCCCCGACACCGCCTCCGCGGGCCCCACGCCGCAGCGCATGACCCCGGCCGAGCGCCGCAGCAGCGCCGCGCTGGCCGGCGTGTACGCGCTGCGCATGCTGGGCCTGTTCATCGTGCTGCCGGTGTTCGCGCTGCAGGCGCGGCACTACCCGGGCGGCGACGACCCGGCGCTGGTGGGCCTAGCCATGGGCATCTACGGCCTCACGCAGGCGCTGCTGCAGGTGCCGCTGGGCATGGCTTCGGACCGGCTGGGCCGCAAGCCGGTGATCCTGGCCGGGCTCGCGCTGTTCGTGCTGGGCAGCGTGGTGGCGGCCTGGGCGCCCACCATGGCCTGGCTGGTGGCGGGCCGGGCGCTGCAGGGCGCGGGCGCGGTGTCGGCCGCGGTCACGGCGCTGCTAGCCGACCTCACGCGCGACGCGGTGCGCACCAAGGCCATGGCGCTGGTGGGCATCAGCATCGCGCTCATGTTCGCGCTGTCGCTGGTGGCGGCGCCGCTGCTGGTGAGCTGGGTGGGCCTGTCGGGCCTGTTCGCGGTCACGGCCGGCCTGTCGCTCACCGCCATGGCGGTGGTGGCCTGGGTGGTGCCGCCCGAGCCGGTGCACGCTGCGGGCGCGCCGCGTGCGCGCCTGGCCGAGGTGCTGCGCAACACCGAGCTGCTGCGCGTGGACCTGGGCGTGTTCGTGCTGCACGCCGCGCAGATCATGACCTGGCTCTCGGTGCCGGAGCTGCTGGTGCAGGCCGGGCTGCCCACCGCGCAACACTGGCAGGTCTACCTGCCGGCCGTGCTGGCCTCGCTGCTGATCGTCGGCGGCCTGCTGTTCCGACTCGAGCGCAAGGGGCTGTTCCGCGCCGTGTACCTGGGCGCGATCGCACTGATCGGCCTGGTGCAGCTCGGCTTCATCGGCCAGTTGCACGCGCCC
Organism: Hydrogenophaga sp. T2; assembly: GCF_049843535.1. Classification (NCBI taxonomy): domain Bacteria; kingdom Pseudomonadati; phylum Pseudomonadota; class Betaproteobacteria; order Burkholderiales; family Comamonadaceae; genus Hydrogenophaga; species Hydrogenophaga sp. T2. The sequence continues at coordinate 36,654 of NZ_JBBHZJ010000005.1, forward strand.
AGCCTGGCGGTGCTGGGCGTGCTGCTGTGCTTGTACTTCGTGGGCTTCAACACCCAGGAGGCGGGCCAGCCCAGCCTGGTCTCGCGCCTGGCGCCCGCGCAGCAGCGCGGCACCGCGCTGGGCATCTACAACACGCTGATGTCGCTGGGCATTTTTGCCGGTGGCGCGGTGGGCGGCGTGGTGGCACGGGCCTGGGGGCCGGTGGGCATCTTCGCGCTGAGCACCGCGCTGGTGGGGCTGTGGCTCATCGCCGCCTGGCCCATGAAGCCCATGGCGCTCGACTCAGCGCGGCGCTGACGCGCCTTCGTCGGCGGGCTCGCGCAGCGGGCGCATCATGAGCTGCGCCATGGTGCTGTAGAGCGGCCGGCTGATCATGCGCGAGACCAGGCTCGCGAGCAGCGCGCAGGCGATCAGGCTCAGCACCATGCTGTGGCCTTCGGTCATCTCCATCACGATGATCATGGCCGTGATCGGGGCCTGCGTGACCGCGGCGAGCAGCGCACACATGCCGAGCGCGATCAGCGCCGTGCCGTGGGGCGAGCCCAGCAGCCAGGCCACATCGGCCGCCACGCCCGCGCCCAGCGACAGGCTGGGGCCGAACACCCCGCCTGGCACGCCCGCCCAGGCCGACAGCCACGAGGCGGTGAACTTCAGGAAGGTGAACACCAGCGGCTGGTGGGCCGCCGTGGCGTCGCCGCCGGCGTCCAGCAAGGCCCGGGTGTGTTCGTGGCCCACGCCCACCGCGCTGCCGCCGCTGACCACCGCGATCACGCCCACGACCAGGCCGCACAGCGCCGCGAACGCCACCGGGCGCTTGCGGCGGTAGGCGCAGAAGCGGTCGGGTGTGCCGCGGAACGAGGCCAGCATCAGCCGCGAGAGCAGGCCGCCGATGAGGCCGCAGGCGATGGCCACCAACAGCCCCGGGCCGAGCAGCGCCCACCACGACACGCCGGCCGTGCTCACGCGGCCGAAGGTCGAGAGGTTGCCGAAGGCCGACACCGCCACCAGGCCGGCGATCACGATGGCGGTGAGCATCAGGCCGCTGCTGCGCTCGGTGATGCGGCGCGACAGCTCTTCGATGGCGAACACGATGCCGCCCAGCGGCGTGTTGAAGGCCGCGGCGATGCCGGCCGCGCCGCCGGCCACGAGCAGCTCGCGGTCGCTGATGCCCGATCCCGGCGAGAGCCAGCGCCGCGCGTGCAGCATCACGCCCGCGGCCACCTGCACCGACGGCCCCTGCCGCCCCACCGACAGCCCGGCCAGTTGCGCGCCCGACACCGCCAGCACCTTGGCGATGCTCACCTTGAGCGAGACGAAGCGCGAGCGCGCCGCGATCGGTGTGGCGGGGTCGAGCGCCACCAGCACCTGCGGCACGCCCGAGCCGCCCGCGCCCGGCGCCCAGCGCCGCACCGCCCACACGACGGAGGCCGTGACCGCCGGCGTCCAGACCAGCGGCGCCCACCACGCGAGCTGTCGCAGCCCGTTGTAGAAGGCGGTGGCGGCATCGGCGAGCACGGTGAGCGCCACCACGGCCAGGCCCGCGAGCACCGCGTAGACCAGCACGGTCACGCGGTCCAGCCAGTGCCGGCCGCTGCCAATCTCGGCGCGCAGGTTCTGGAGAAAGTCGGGTTCGCCCTTCATGAGCCGGACAGTGTAGAAGCCCCGCGCGCGGCCCCCTGGCGCGCGACCGGCTTGCGGCACAATGGCCGACCGGTTTTCCCGCGCGACCGCGCGCACGCACCCTCAGGACTTCCCGCCATGGCATCCGTCAACAAAGTCATCCTCGTCGGCAACTGCGGCCGCGACCCCGAGATCCGCTACCTGCCCTCGGGCCAGGCCGTGGCCAACGTGAGCGTGGCCACCTCCAGCCGCCGCAAGGACCGCAACAGCGGCGAGACGGTGGAAGACACGCAATGGCACCGCGTCACCTTCTACGACCGCCTCGCCGAGATCGCGGGCGAGTACGTCAAGAAGGGCCGCCCGATCTATGTCGAAGGCCGCCTCAAGTACGGCAAGTACACCGACCAGTCCGGCGTCGAGCGCAACACGGTGGACATCATCGCCACCGAACTGCAATTGCTCGGTGGCCGCGAAGGCATGGGCGGTGGCCAGGACGAAGGCGGTGGCGGTGGTGGCGGCTACGCCCGCAACACGGGCGGTGGCGGCGGTGGCCGCCCGGCCGCGGCCGCCCCGCGCCAGGCCCCGGCCGCCCCCGCGCCCGCACCGGCCCGTCAGTCGAGTGGCTTCGACGATATGGACGATGACATCCCTTTCTGATTCCCCGCAAAGCGCGTAATCTGGCCCATCGCTGAAACGCGATGGGCTTTTTTGTGGGTTTTTCCCCGATCTTCCCCCATCCGTCCAGCGATACGAATTCATACCAAGGTACTATCGGCCAAGGGAGTCCATCACCACAAGGTGAATGCATGCGTTGTACTGACGCGTGCGCATTCCTGCTGATGAGGTCAACCATGATTCGAGTGGTCGTTGCCGAAGATCACGCCTTGGTGCGTCAAGGCATTTCCATGCTGCTGCAGGCCGCGGGCGGTTTCCAACTGGTCGCCGAAACCGCCAAGGGCAGCGACGTCGAACTGCTGGTGCAGTTCCACAAACCCGACCTGCTGCTGCTGGACCTCGCGCTCAGCGACAGCTCGGGCATCGAGGTGGCGCGCCGGGTGCGGCGGGTCGCACCGGCCGTGCGCATCCTCGTGGTCACGGGCAACGTGTACCCGGGCTCGGTGGCCAATGCCTTCAGTGCCGGGGCCAACGGCTTCGTGCTCAAGCACGAACAGGGCTCGGAGCTGCTGGACGCGATCCAGACCGTGATGACAGGCCGCCAGTACGTGAGCGCCCAGGTGGCGCGTGGCCTGGACAGCTCGGCCAGCAAGCGCCCGAACGCCACCGGCCTGCCGCAGACGCTCACGCGGCGCGAGCAGCAGATCGTGCGGCTCATCGCGCGCGGCAGCACCAACCAGGAAATCGCCGACAGCCTGCACATCAGCGTGCTCACCGCGCGCAAGCACCGGCAGAACGTGATGCTCAAGCTCGGCCTGCACAACGGCGCCGAGATCGCCGCTTATGCGATGCAGTCGGGCCTCATGGAGGCGCCCGACATCGAGTCCAACCTCTGAGGCGCGCGGCCCCGCCGACACCCATGGATTCGAAATACTGCTGCCGCGTTATAGGGACGCGCCCAGCGCGTCGGGATACTGCCGCCCACGCTGAACGTTCGTTCAGTGCCCCCCGGTTCGTCCAACCGCCAACAAGGCACCCCATGTGAGCGGCGACCTCCGGCAGCGTGACGGACCGCCCGGGCAGCCGGCCGCCACGGTGCCGCGGTGGCCGGGCCGTGGAGCCCTGGAGCCGATCGATGCCGCTGCATGACGCCCGCCTCCTGCTGTGGTCCCTGCTGCCCGGCCGGGCCGCGCTGCTCTCGCGCACGGCGGCGGTGCTGGTCTGCTCCCGGGGCTGGGAGCGGCAGTGGCCGCGCACCGACGGCGACTGGCGCCAGCACCTGAGCGACGACAGCCGCTGCCGCCTGCTCGACGCCCTCTCCCGCCCGCAAGACATGGACATCGCGCTGGAGATCGCGGGTGCGCAGCACCGGTTCGGTCATTGGCGCTGCGTGGGTGCCTGGGACCCCGCGATGCAGGCCCATGCCTGCCACGTGGTGGACGTGACGGCGCAGGAACAGCAGCGGCTCGACGCGCACCTGATGAGCGAACGCATCCACCTGCTGTTCGACCAGTTGCCCATGCAGGTGGCCTACTTCGGCCCGCCGCCCGCGGCCCGCTGCCTGTTCGCCAACGACAGCTTCGCGCGCTGGATGGGCTTCGAGCGGCACGAGATCGTGGGCAAGACGGCACAGGAGATCCTGCAGGAGGAGGACCGGCGCTGGCTTGAAAGCGTGATCCCCGCGTACGGCGCGGGCGGCGAGAACCTCATGCTCGCCTACAGCCGCCGCGGGCCGCAGGGCCGGCTGCGCCACTTCGAGGTGTCGATCGCGGGCGACCAGGACGCCCAGGGCCGCACCTGCGGCTTCGTCGTCGCGATGGCCGACGTGACCGAGCGCCGCCTCGCCGAAGACTCGCTGCGCCGCTCGCAGGAACGCCTGGCGCGCTTCCTCGAAATCAGCGCCGAGGGCGTGTTCTTCCACCGCGACGGGGTGATCACCGACGCCAACCCCGCCGCGTGCCGTCTCCTGTCGCTCACGCACGCGGAGCTGATCGGGCGCTCTGCGCTGTCGCTGCCGCAGGACGCCAACCGGCGCTGGTCGCACCTGCGCATCCACAGCGGCGCCGAGACCACCATCGAAACGCAGATGCTCGACGGCCACGGCCAGGCGGTGCCGGTCGAGCTCATCGGCCGCTCCATGACGCACCAGGACGAGCGCCAGCGCATGACCGTGTTGCGCGACATGCGCGACCGCCAGGCGGCGCAGGCGCGCATCCACACGCTGATCGAGGACCTGCGCTCGCAGAAAGACCGCGCCGAGGCCGCCGACCGCGGCAAGTCCGTCTTCCTCGCCGCCGCCAGCCACGACCTGCGCCAGCCCATCCACGCCATGGGCCTGTTCCTCTCCGCCCTGCGCGCCATGGCACAGGCCCCCGCCGTGCGCCAGGGCGAGCTCGCCGAGATCTGCCGCCGCATGCAGTCCTCCCTGGACAGCCTCGGCCAGCTCCTGAACATGCTGCTCGACGTCTCCCGCCTGGACGCCAACGCCGTGCAGGTCCAGCTCGAACCCACCCCGCTCGAGCCCCTCTTCGCCGAGCTCGAGCAGGAGTTCACCGACCTCGCCCGCGAAAAAGGCCTGCGCCTGCACGCCGCCCCCTGCACCGCCTGGGTCCGCACCGACGCCACCGTGCTGCGCCGCATCCTCTCCAACCTCGTGGCCAACGCCGTGCGCTACACCCAGCACGGCCGCATCCTGCTCGGCGCGCGACGCCGCCCCGGCCACATCGAGATCCAGGTCTTCGACAGCGGCATCGGCATCGCCCCCGAGCAGCTCGACGCCATCTTCGAAGAGTTCTACCAGGTCGGCCAGTCCCGCGCCGCGCGCGACGAGGCCCACGGCCTGGGCCTGGGCCTGTCCATCGTGCAGCGCTCGGCCCGGCTGCTCGACGCCCCCCTCACGGTGCGCTCCACCCTGGGCCGCGGCTCGGCCTTCTCCATCACCCTGCCCGCCTGCGACCCCGCACCCCTGCGCCCGGGCGCCGAGGCCCCCGCCGCCCCCCAGCCCGGCCAGCGCAACGTGCTCGTCATCGACGACGACGAGCAGGTCCTCATGGGCATGCAGCAGCTCCTGCAGGTCTGGGGCCACCGCGTCTGGTGCGCCCCCAGCGCCGATCAGGCCGTGCTGCTGGCCATCGAACACGCCGCCGACATCGACCTGCTCCTGAGCGACTACCGCCTGGGCGGCAACACCACCGCCGTGCAGGCCATCGCCGCCGTGCACGCCTGCCTGGGCCGCACCGTCCCCACCTTCATCCTCACCGGCGACACCTCCCCCCAGCGCATCCAGGAAGCCTCCGAACTCGGCTTCCCCCTCCTGCACAAACCCGTCGACGCCAATGCGCTGCTCGGCACCCTGGCGCAGCGCGCATGAACAGCGACGCCCTGCCGACCGACCATGACTTCTGGCGCTCGCTGCCCGGCATGGTGCTGCTGTTCGACCACAGCGGCCGGCTGATCTGCGAAAGCGACCCCTGCCGCGAGCAGCTCGGCCTGACGCGCCACGGCAGCGACTGGCTCGAACACGTCGACCCCGCTGACGCCGGCCGGGTGCGCGACTTCATGGACAACGAAGACGAATTCGAGACCGACATCACCTGCTTCACGCCGGCGGCCCAGGGCCACGCCTCGCGGCGGCAGTTGCGCCTGTGTGCGCGCCACGAGCCCGCGCTGCAGGCCTGGCTGGCCTGGCTGGTCGACCTCTCGGGCCACCACCGCCGCTGCGTCGAAGCGCGCGAGGAGCAGGTCTTCCTGCGCAACTTCTGCGACGCCGTGCCCGTGATGATGTCGTTCTACGACCGCAACCTCGTGCTGCAGTACGCGAACCGTGCCTATGCGCAGCAGGACGCGCAGGTCGACCGGCTGCAACAGGGCCTGCACGTGTCCGACGTGCTGGGCATCACCGGCAACCTCGGCGCGCAGCTGCAGCACAAGGTGGCCACCGAGAACGTCGCGGTGGATTGCCGGCGCAGCATCCGCCGGCCCGATGGCGCGCCCCGGTGGGTCGACGTGTCCCTGGTGCCCATCAACAGCAGCACCGGCCAGTTCCTGGGCACGGCCGCGCTGGCCCTGGACGTGACGCGCCAGCACGAGACCCAGACCGCGCTGCTGGAGTCCGAGGCGCGGCTCAACCAGTTCTTCGGCGCGAACGCCGAGGGCCTGGTGTTCCACGAGAACGGCATCGTCCTCGATGCCAACCCTGCGGCCTGCAAGCTTCTGGGTCAGAGCGTGTCGGCGCTGCTGGGCACCTCGCTGGTGGAGCGCTTCGACGCCGTGGACCGCCCCGCCGTGCGGCAACTGATGCTCGCCACCGACGACCGCCTGCTCGACGCCTTCCTCAACAGCGAACGGCAGGGCACGATCCCGGTCGAACTCATGGCGCGTTCGTTGTGGCGCGATGGCGAGCGCCTGCACGCGGTGGTCATCCGCGACATGCGCGACCGCCAGGCGGCGCAGGCGCGCATCCACACGCTGATCGAGGACCTGCGCTCGCAGAAGGACCGCGCCGAGGCCGCCGACCGCGGCAAGTCCGTCTTCCTCGCCGCCGCCAGCCACGACCTGCGCCAGCCCATCCACGCCATGGGCCTGTTCCTCTCCGCCCTGCGCGCCATGGCACAGGCCCCCGCCGTGCGCCAGGGCGAGCTCGCCGAGATCTGCCGCCGCATGCAGTCCTCCCTGGACAGCCTCGGCCAGCTCCTGAACATGCTGCTCGACGTCTCCCGCCTGGACGCCAACGCCGTGCAGGTCCAGCTCGAACCCACCCCGCTCGAGCCCCTCTTCGCCGAGCTCGAGCAGGAGTTCACCGACCTCGCCCGCGAAAAAGGCCTGCGCCTGCACGCCGCCCCCTGCACCGCCTGGGTCCGCACCGACGCCACCGTGCTGCGCCGCATCCTCTCCAACCTCGTGGCCAACGCCGTGCGCTACACCCAGCACGGCCGCATCCTGCTCGGCGCGCGCCGCCGCCCCGGCCACATCGAGATCCAGGTCTTCGACAGCGGCATCGGCATCGCACCCGAGCAGCTCGACGCCATCTTCGAAGAGTTCTACCAGGTCGGCCAGTCCCGCGCCGCGCGCGACGAGGCCCACGGCCTGGGCCTGGGCCTGTCCATCGTGCAGCGCTCGGCCCGGCTGCTCGACGCCCCCCTCACGGTGCGCTCCACCCTGGGCCGCGGCTCGGCCTTCTCCATCACCCTGCCCGCCTGCGACCCCGCACCCCTGCGCCCCGGCGCCGAGGCCCCCGCCGCCCCCCAGCCCGGCCAGCGCAACGTGCTCGTCATCGACGACGACGAGCAGGTCCTCATGGGCATGCAGCAGCTCCTGCAGGTCTGGGGCCACCGCGTCTGGTGCGCCCCCAGCGCCGATCAGGCCGTGCTGCTGGCCATCGAACACGCCGCCGACATCGACCTGCTCCTGAGCGACTACCGCCTGGGCGGCAACACCACCGCCGTGCAGGCCATCGCCGCCGTGCACGCCTGCCTGGGCCGCACCGTCCCCACCTTCATCCTCACCGGCGACACCTCCCCCCAGCGCATCCAGGAAGCCTCCGAACTCGGCTTCCCCCTCCTGCACAAACCCGTCGACGCCAATGCGCTGCGGGGCGCGCTCGCGGCCTGACCGCGGCCGGATCGCGCCGCGCTGGCATGATCGCGCCTTCGCGCTCGACGCCCTTGCCCCCATGACCCAGACCTCCCGCCCCGCGCGCCGATCGCGCCCCGCCAAGCCTCAGACACCCGCCGCCCCGCGCCACCCGCTGCTCGAGCAGCTCGCGGCATGGCACCCCGCGCTGTTCGGCGAGGAACCCCGCCCGCTCAAGCGCGGCATCTATGAAGACCTGCTGGCCGCGCACGGCGACGCCGTGAAGGCCGAAGACCTCAAGGCCGCGCTCGCGCTGCACACGCGCAGCACGCGTTACCTCAATGCCGTGGGCTCGGGCCAGCCACGCCGAGGGCTCGACGGCCAGGTGGTCGAGGCGGTGGCGCCCGACCAGCGCCACCACGCGCTGCTCGAAGTGCACCGGCGCCGCCAGCAGCGCAGCAGCGAAGACCTGCGCCCGCAGCTGCAGCAGCGCATCGCGCGCGCGTTCGAACAATCGGGGCTCGGCCGCGAGGCCTACGCGGTGCTGGTGCGCGGCCGCGACGAAGCGCTGAACGCGGTCACCGAGGCCGCGCTCGACGAGGCCAGTGCGCGCATCGCGCGCGAGGCCGCGCTGCTGCGCGCCTTCGAGGCCAGCGGACAAGACCTGGCCGCATTCGCCAGCGGCTACGGCCTGGCCGAAGACGAGGCCCGCCGCATGCTGGAGCGCGCGCGGCAACGGCGGTGAGCCGCTGATCGCCCCGGCCTCAGGCCGGCCGCGTGAACACCGTGAGCACGCCGGTGTAGCCGTAGAGCCGGTGGTGGGCGATCTCGCCGCCGGCAAAAAAGCCCACCAGCGGCACGTCGCCCAGCGCGTGGCGCACCACCTGGAGCTCGGCGCTCGGCCCGCCGAAATGCGGACCGCCGCGGCCCGCGCAGCTCACGTACACCGCGCCCGCGATGCTGCGCGCCGGCCGCGGCGACAGCTCGAGCTCGGCCTCGCCGCTGCCGATCAGCACCTCTTCGGGTTCGAGCTCCTCGCGCAGTTCGGCGCACACGCGCACCAGGTCGGCACGGGCCGCCCGCACGTGGCGCTCGCAGAACGCCAGCCGCGTCCCCACGGGCGCGAGATCGGCCACCGCCACGCCGCGGCGCGCCGGATCGAGGCCGATCAGGTGCCGCACCAGCACCTCCTGCCCGAAGGCGCCGCGCAGGCGCGCGGCTTCGCTGTCGCCCACTTCCACGCCATCGGGTTCGGAGCGCGTGAGCCCCACCAGCGTGTTGCGCAGGCGCGGCATGGCGTGCTCGGGGTGGTCAAGCGAGATGCGCAGCTCGCGCAGCAGCACGTCGAGCGCGGGCTCGCCGTCCAGCCGCAGCACCAGGTTGCCTTCGGCCTCGGTGACCCGGTGCTCGGGCGCGACGGGCTGCGCCCCTTGGGTCACACGCGACACGATGTCCACTCCGCGCGCGAAGGCCACGCCGCTCAGGCCACCGTGGAACACGCCGCTGGCCGCGCCCTGGCCGCTGAGATTGCCGGTGCTGCCGAGTGCGAACTGCACCGTGGCGCTGCGGCTGCCGGCCAGGCCGCCGAACAGGTAGCCGCTGCCGGTGCGCTCGGCCATCTCGTGGATCAGCTCGGCCAGCTCGGGCGTGCCGCCGTCGGCGTGCACCAGTGCCGTGTGGGCCGAAAAGCCGTCGCCCGCGTCGGCGCGGCCGCTGACCGAGAGCGGCGCGACACCGCTGAACACGCGGTACTGGTCGGGGCTCAGGTCGCACAGCATCAGCGCCATCGCGGGCTCGTCGAAGTACTCGACGTTGTTGGCCGACACGCCCACGCCCACGGTGCCGGCCCAGTCGGTCACCTCGGGCAGTTCGGCGCTCAGGCATTCGAGGATGGCCTGGGCCTCGGTGGCGTAGTGGTCGGTGATGTAGAGCAGGCCCAGCGAGGGCTGGCTCGCGTGATCGGGCAGGGCCATCTGGCCGCGCAACTGCGCCACCACCATGGCCGCGGCCATGCGCCACTGCGGGTGCGTGGCGTGCGCGTGGGGAAATCGTTTCATCGGTTCAGCGGGAGGCGCGGGCCTTGCGGGCCGGCGGGGCTTTCTTCGCGGGCGTGGGTGAGAGCGCACGCGCGGCCTTGCGCGCGGCCTGGCCGGCCAGGCCGGTGGCGGTCTTCACCGCGGCGCCGCCGAGGCCGCTGGCAACCTGGCGCGTGGTGTCGAGCGCGGTCTGCTTGGCCACGTCCTTCAGGGCGTTGCTGGCGATCTGCTGGAATTGTTGCGACAGCGCGCCCCACCACTGCACCGGGTCGACCACGCCGGCCGGCGGGGCCGGTGCGGCCGCCGCCGCGGCCTTCTTGGCCGCGGGCTTGCGGGCCTTGCGCGCGGGCTTCGCGGGGGCGTCGGTCGCGCTGTTGTGGCGCGGCGCCACCTCGAGGCCGGCGAACTTGCTGGCGGGGGCGGCTGCAGCGGTGAAGCCGGCCACGGTGTCGGCGGCCTTGAGCTTGAGCGCATTGGCCACGTCGCCCATGCTGAAGTTCATCGACTTCAGGGTGGACAGCGTCATCTTCTGCACTTCGAGCGCCTGGATGGTTGCGCCCAGGGCCTTGGCGTTCTGGTCGAGCCAGAAGTGCACGGCCTTGAGCTCTTCGATGCGCTTCTCGAGTTCCTCGACGTTGAAGGTGGGCGCAACCCAGTGGCTCAGGTTGGGCATCTGCGGCAGGTTCTGCCCGATGCCCTGAGCCAGCCCGCCGGCGGCCTGCGTGGCCAGGTTCTGCAGGAAATCGAAACCCGGCACGAACTTGCCGAAGCCAGGGGCCGACGCATCGCTCATCGGAGTCTCCTCGAGGTGTACCGGGGATCAGCCGTCGACGCCGTAGCGCGGCGCGCGGCGCTCGCGCAAGGATGCCACACCTTCGCGCACGTCGGGCCCGGCAAAACCCATGAATTCCAGCGCGAGCGAGGTGTCGAAGCTCGGGCCCGCCTGGCGCAGCCAGTTGTTGAGCGAGTACTTGGTCCAGCGGATCGCGCTCGCGCTGCCGCCGGCGAGGCGGTCGGCCACCTCGTAGGCCTTGTCCAGCAGCTGGTCGTCGTCGACCACCAGCGACACCAGGCCGATGCGCTCGGCCTCTTCGCCGCTCACCGCGTCGCACAGCATCAGGTAGTACTTGGCCTTGGCCATGCCGCACAGCAGCGGCCACACGATGGCCGCATGGTCGCCCGCGGCCACGCCCAGGCGCGTGTGGCCGTCGACGATCTTCGCGCTGCGCGCGGCAATGGAGATGTCGGCCAGCAGGCCGGCCACCAGACCCGCGCCCACGGCCGGGCCATGCATGGCGCTCACGATGGGCTTGTCGCAATTGATCACGTTGTAGACCAGGTCGCGCGCTTCCTTCCACACGCGCGAGCGCACCTCGAAGTCGGTCGCCATGTCCTGCACCAGGGCCAGGTCGCCGCCGCCCGAGAAGCCCATGCCGCTGCCGCGCAGCACGGCCGCGCGCACCGTGTCGTCGCGCCCCACGTCGCGCCAGATCTCGCTGAGCTCCCAGTGGCCCTCGTGGCCGGCCGTGGGCAGCTTGCCGTTGCCGCCGGGGCCATCGGCGCGCATGCGGATGTCGAGCACGCTGGGCGTGCCGTTGACCAGCGGTCCGCGGCGGGTGATCTCAAGCGTCTGGTAGCGGCCGTAGTCCACGGTCTGGCTCATGCGGGGTCTCCTCGGGTGTTGGTTCGGAACGCGGGCCATTGTGCTTGACCTGCGTCAAGCCGCGCCGCGCGCCGCGGCCTCACCATGCGCGCTCAGGAGGCCTCCATGAGCAAACCCGTTTCCGACACCTTCCGCCTGCAGCTGATCACGCGCCGCGACGAGTTGCTCGCGCGCCTGCAAGGCCAGCGCGGCGGCGCGCGCAGCCGGGCCGAAGCGGCCTCGGACAAGCGCGAACGCGCCGACGATCGCGGCCTGGTGCGCAACGACGCCTTCGACCTCGGCGCCGAGCTGGGCGAACGCGAGACGGCCGAGCTGCAGGCCATCGAACGCGCACTGGAGCGCGTGCACGACGGCAGCTACGGCCTGTGCCTGCAATGCGGCGCGCCCATCCCGGCGGCCCGGCTGCACGCCCAACCCACGGCCGAGCGCTGCGTGGCCTGCCAGGCGCAGGCCGAGTGAGGCGCCCGGGGCCTCAGGCCTTGGCGAGCGGGGCGATCTTCTGGTCGATCGCGCCGAACACGCTCTGGCCATCCTTGCCCTTCATCTCGATGCGGATGGTGTCGCCGAACTTCATGAAGGCGGTCGAGGGCTTGCCGTCGAGGATGGTCTCGATCGCGCGTTTCTCGGCAATGCAGCTGTAGCCCTTGGGCCATTCCTGGCGGCCGTCGACCGTGACCGCCTTGTTGCTCACCGTGCCGCTGCCCACGATGGAGCCGGCGCGCACGTTGCGCGTCTTGCAGATGTGGGCGATGAGCTGGCCGAAGTGGAAGGTCATCTCGGGGCCGGCTTCGCACATGCCCACCTTGCGGCCGTTCCAGGTGCTCTGCAGCGTGAGGTGCACGCGACCGCCCTGCCAGGCATCGCCGAGCTCGTCGGGCGTGACCGCCACCGGACTGAAGGCCGTGGCCGGCTTGCTCTGGAAGAAGCCAAAGCCCTTGGCGAGTTCGGCCGGGATCAGGTTGCGCAGCGACACGTCGTTGGCCAGCATGATCAGGCGCACGCCTTCCAGGGCCTGCTCGGGCGTGGCCGTCATGGGCACGTCGCCCGTGATCACCGCGATCTCGGCCTCGAAGTCGATACCGTAGTCCTCGCTCGGGCACACCACGTCGTCCTGCGGGCCGATGAAGTCGTCGCTGCCGCCCTGGTACATCAGCGGGTCTTCGTAGAAGCTGTGCGGCACCTCGGAGTTGCGCGCGGCACGCACCAGCTCGACGTGGTTGATGTAGGCCGAACCGTCGGCCCACTGGTAGGCGCGCGGCAGCGGCGCCATGCACATGGCCGGATCGAAAGGGAAGGCATGGCGCGCCTTGCCCTGGTTGAGCGTGACGTACAGGTCCTGCAGCTGCGGGGCGATGAAGTTCCAGTCGTCGAGCGCGCGCTGCAGGGTGTTCGCGATGCCGGTCGCATAATGGGCCGTGCTCAGGTCGCGCGAGACCACCACCAGTTGTCCGTCGCGCGAGCCGTCCTTGTAGGTGGCGAGTTTCATGCCGTTCTCCTGCTGCCGTTGGGGGTGAAGTGTGCTGGGTGAAGCGCCGCCCCACCGAACCGGGGCTTCGTCACATAATTACGAATAGTGAAATTCGTTCACCTATGCGTAAGCGCGAGATTCTAGACCAAACCCCTGCCGACGACACCGACACCCCCGACGACACGGAGCCGCAGCGCGCGGGCATCCAGTCGGTCGAAGTGGGATTCGAGCTGCTCGAGGCCATGTCGCAGGCCCATGGTCCGCTGATGCTGCGCGACCTCGCGGCCGCCGCGAGCATGAGCGCGGCCAAGGCCCACCGCTACCTCGTGAGCTTCCAGCGCCTTGGCCTGGTGGTGCAGGACCCGGTGAGCAACCGCTACGACCTGGGCCCGGCCGCGCTGCGCCTGGGCCTGGCCAGCCTGGCGCGCCTGGACGCCGTGAAGCTCGCGCGTGAGCGCGTCGACGGCCTGCTGCAGGACGTGGGCCACACGGTGGCGATCGCGGTCTGGGGCAACCAGGGCCCGACCATGGTGCACTGGGCCGAGGCCCCGCAGGTGATGCCGGTGACGCTGCGCCTGGGCGACGTGATGCCGCTGCTGAGTTCGGCCACGGGCCGCTGCTTCGCGGCCTTCATGGGCCGCGAAGGCCGCGACGCCGAGCGCCTGGCCGCCATGACCCGCGACGAACTCGCGCGGCTGAAAAAGCTGCCGCGCGGCGACGGCCTCACCGCCGAAGACCTGCCGCAGTCGCCCGCCGAGGTGCAAGCCCTGCTCGACGAGGTGCGCCGCCGCGGCGTGGCGCGTGTGGTGCACAGCCTGCTGCCCGGGGTGGGCGGCTTCTGCGCGCCGGTGTTCGACGCGCAGGGCCGGCTCGCGCTGGGCATGGTGGTGCTGGGCTGGGTGGCCACGCTCGACACCGCCTGGGACGGCGCGCCCGCGACCGCCCTGCTCAGAACCACCCGTCGGCTCAGCGCCGATCTCGGGCACCCGGGCAGCGGCCCGCGGTCCCACGCCACATGAGCCCCATGCGATCCGCCCGCCTGTTCCTCGCCGGCCTGGCCAGCGCGCTGCTGGCCAGCGCCGTGCTCGCCGCCCCGCCACAACCGCCGCGCAGCAACCCACCACCCAGCACCCAGTTGCAGTATGACGTGCTCGGCCGCGCCAGCGGCTTCGACTACAGCGCCAAGGGCGTTCTCGACTGGCGCCTGGGCCCCCAGGGCTACGAGGCGCGCATGGAAATCAGCATGCCGCTGCTGGGCAGCCGCGTGCAGACCAGCAAGGGCAGCACCGGCCCCGAAGGCCTGCGGCCCGAACGCTTCGCCGATCAGCGCAAGAACAAGGAAAAGGCCGCGCAGTTCGAGCGCGAGGCACAGCGCATCCGCTTCAGCAACAACGCGCCCGAGGCCGAGCTCATGCCTGGCGCCCAGGACCGCCTGAGCCTGTTCATGCAGCTCGCGGGCCTGATGCGCGCCCAGCCGCGCCAGGAGGGCGACGTCATCGACTTCCAGGTCGCGGGCACGGGCGACGCCGAGCCCTGGCGCTTCGAGGTCGGCCCGCTCGAAACCCTGGCGCTGCCGGCCGGCAGCATCGAGGCCCGGCGCCTGCTGCGCGCGCCGCGCAAAGACCAGGACACCAAGGTCGAGGTCTGGCTCGCGCCGTCCCTGGGCCACCTGCCCGTGCGCTTGCGCGTCACCCAGCCCGATGGCGACATGGCCGACCAGAGGCTGGCGCGGCGGCCCTGAAGGCGCGGCCCTTGAAATAAGTCCCCATGGGGACCACATGCATCACGAAGCGGCTGCAACAACGGCCCCATTTGCCGATATAACGGCACACAGCGGCTTCTCGTGAAAGGAACAACACCCCATGAACATGCTCTACGACTCGGATGCTTTTGCGGTGGTCCACATCCAGGCCGACGCGCCCGCCAAGGGCGAGGTGGCCGTGGCCGACGGCCCGCAGATCCCGCGCCACGGTTTCGAGATCGTGGACAAGCGCTCGGGCAAGGAGGTCTACCTCGACGGGTCGTGGGCCGAACTGTTCCAGCAGCAGATCACCGAATGGCAGCGCAACAGCCCCTCGCAGGAAGAGGTGGAAACCACGCTCGAAGGCTACGCCAGCCTGGCGCAGAACCCCGTGGTCATGCACTGACCACCCCCTGCACCCCGCCCCAAAGCCCGGCCCGCGCCGGGCTTTTGCGTTTCAGGCGCGCGCGAAGCGCCAGCGGTACACCGGCTCGGCGAGCACCAGCACCGCCACCAGCCGGCACACCTGGAAGGCCGTGACCACCGGCACCCCGAGCTGCAGCACCTTGGCCGTGATGGCCATTTCGGCGATGCCCCCGGGCGCGGCGCCCAGCAGCATGGTCACCGGGTGCAGGCCGGTGAGCTGCGCCACGAGCCAGCCGAAGCCCGCGCACAGGCCCATCATCACGAAGGTCGCCAGCGCCACCGAGCCCAGCCAGCGCGGCGCGGTGTGCGCAAAAGCGGGCGTGAAGCGCACCCCCAGGCTCACGCCGATGAACAGCTGCGACAGCTCGGTGAGCGTGGGCGGCAGCGCCGACAGCTGCACGCCGCAGAGCGTGATCGCCATGGTCACCACGAGCGCGCCCATGAACCAGGGGTTGGCGCGGCCCAGGCGCTGCATCAGCAGCGCCCCCGCCAGCGTCAACAGGCCCAGCAGCGCCAGCCCGCCCGGTTGCACCACGCGGATCGCGGGCGGCAACGCGTCGAGCCCGCGCACGCCCGCGGCCTGCAGGGCGAAAGGGATGGTCACGGTGACCAGCAGCACGCGCAGCGAATGGGCCGCGGCCACGAGGTCGGTGCGCGCGCCGTGGCGCTCGGCCAGCAGGGTCATCTCCGACGCACCGCCGATGGCGCCCGCGAAATAGGTGGTGCTGAGCAACTGCTGCGGCGGCAGCCGCAACCGCGCCGCGTGCACCCGGCGCAGCCAGGCCGCCAGGCCCAGCCCCAGCATCAGGGCCCAGGCCACGCCCAGCACAATGGCCCACCACAGGCTGGCCACCAGCGCGCCCACCTCGGGCGTGAAGTACAGGCCCAGCGCCGCGCCGATCACCCATTGGCCGAGATTGCGCAAGGGCGCCCAGCTCTCGGTGCGGGCGCCGAACACCGACACCAGCCCCGTGCACAGCAGGGGGCCGATCATCCAGGGGATGGGGGTGCCGAGCCAGACGCACAGGCGGGCGGCGGCATAGGCGAGCAACAGGGTGAGGGCCGTGCGCGTCCAGGACGCCGGCCCGCGCAACAGAAACAGGGAGGGCACGCGGGGGATATCTCGGGGCGGCGCCGATGGCCGCGGAACAGGGCCGTAGTATCGGCGCATGCCCATCCCCTCACCGCGCCTGCCCTTGCTCGCGGCGCTGGCCCTGCTCGCGGCCTGCGCGCACCGGCCACCGGCCGCGCCCTCGCTGGACGCGCTGCTTGCACGCACGCAGCCCACGCCGCTGCTGCTGGTGGGCGAACAGCATGACGCGCCCGAGCACCAGGCGCTGCAGCGCGATCTGGTGCAGGCCCTGGCCTCGCGCAACCAGCTCGCGGCCGTGGTGATGGAAATGGCCGAGGCCGGCCGCGACACGCGCGGCCTGGCGCGCGACGCCAGCGAGGCCGCGGTGCGCACCGCCCTGGGCTGGGACGAACAGCAGGGCTGGCCCTGGCCCACCTACGGACCGGTGGTGATGGCCGCGGTGCGCGCGGGCGTGCCGGTGGTGGGCGGCAACCTCCCGCGAAGCGGCATGCGCGCGGCCATGGGCGATGCCGCGCTCGACCGCAGCGTGAGCGCCGCAGTGCTCGAACGCCAGCGCGAGGCCATCCGCAGCGGCCACTGCGACCTGCTGCCCGCCAGCCAGCTCGGGCCGATGGCGCGCATCCAGCTCGCGCGCGACCGCTCGATGGCACAGGCGGCCACGGCGCGGCTGGCGCCGGGCCGCACGGTGCTGCTGATCGCGGGCAACGGCCACGTGCGCAGCGACCTGGGCGTGCCGCTGCACCTGCCGCCGGGGCAGGCGCACCGCGTGGTGGTGGCACGTGCCGGCGGCGCGAGCGGCGCCGAGCCGGGGGCCACAGCCGACGCCTACTGGGACACACCCGCGCTGCCCGAGCGCGACCACTGCGCCGAGCTGCGCGAGCGCTTCAAGCGCTGATCAGGCGGGCAAGCGCTTGATCGCGTCGGCCAGCACCGAGACCATGGTCTCGATGTGCTCGCGCTCGACGATGTAGGGCGGCGCGAACACCAGGTTGTCGCCCGCGTTGCGCACCAGCACGCCGCGGTGGAAGCAGTCGAGGAAGACGTCGAAGGCGCGCTTGCCCGGCAGGCCGGCCTGCGGCGCCAACTCGACCGCGCAGGCCAGGCCCAGGCTGCGGATGCCGACCACGTGCGGCAGGCCCTTGATGGCGCTGAACATGGCATCGCTGAGCACCTGGCCCATCTCGCCGGCGCGCGCGAACAGGTTCTCCTGCTGGAACAGCTCCAGCGTGGCGATGGCCGCCGCGCAGGCCACGGGGTGGCCCGAGTAGGTGTAGCCGTGGAAGAACTCGATCGCGTGGTCGGGCGCGCTGCCGTGCGCGCCCATCATGGCGTCGTAGATGCGCTGGCTGCAGACCACGCCGCCCAGCGGAATCACGCCGTTGGTGACGCACTTGGCGAAGTTGAGCATGTCGGGCTGCACGCCGTACCAGTCGGCGCCGAAGGCCGTGCCCAGGCGGCCGAAGCCGGTGATGACCTCGTCGAAGATCAGCAGGATGCCGTGCTTGTCGCAGATCTCGCGCAGGCGCTTGAGGTAGCCCTTGGGCGGCACGTACCAGCCCGCGCTGCCCGCCACCGGCTCGACGATCACCGCGGCCACGTTGCTCGGGTCGTGCAGCGGCAGGATGCGGTTTTCCAGCTCGAGCAGGATGTCTTCTTCCCACACCGGCTCCTGGTGCTGCACGAAGGCGTGCTTGACCGGGTCGTGGATGAAGCGCAGGTGGTCCACGCGCGGCAGCAGGCTGGTGCCGTACACCTTGCGGTTGGCCGGAATGCCGCCCACCGACATGCCGCCGAAGCCCACGCCGTGGTAGCCGCGCTCGCGGCCGATGAACAGGTTGCGCTGGCCTTCGCCGCGCGCGCGGTGGTAGGCCAGGGCCACTTTCATCGAGGTGTCCGCGGCTTCCGAGCCCGAGTTGCAGAACAGCACCTTGTTGAGGTCGCCCGGGGCCATGGCCGCGATCATTTCGGCGGCGCGGAAGGCCTTGTCGTTGCTCACGCTGAACGCGGTCGCGTAGTCCAGGGTGTCGAGCTGGCGCTTGATCGCTTCGTTGATCGGCTGGCGGTTGTGGCCCGCGCCCACGCACCAGAGGCTGGAGATGCCGTCGATGACCTGGCGGCCGTCGTGCGTGGTGAAGTGCATGCCGTCGGCCGCCACGAAGATGCGCGGGTCCTTGGCAAAGCTGCGGTTGGGCGTGAAGGGCAACCACTGGTTGTCCATCTTGAAGTCGTTGTAGGCCATGGCGGCACCTCCTCGGCAAGGTCAGCAAAACGGCCATTCTGGCACCGGCGCCGCGCGCACGAAGGCGCCACTGCGGCCGCGAGCGTGAGGCCCACCACGGACGCCGCCTGGACAAGGCTGCGACAATCGCGCCGCCATGGAAAACACCTACGTCCTCACCCTCTCCTGTCCCGACCGCCCCGGCATCGTGCACGCCGTCTCCGGCTTCCTGTTCGAGCGCGGCGGCAACATCGAGGAAGCGGCCCAGTACAACGACCATGCCACCGGCCTGTTCTTCATGCGCGTGCAATTTGCTTGCACGCAACTGAGTCGGGCCGAGCTGCTGGAGCAGCTCACCGCCTTCGCGGCCCCTTTTCAAATGCAGATGGGCCTGCACCCGCTGGCCCAGCCCATGCGCACGGTGATCTTCGTGAGCAAGGAAGGCCACTGCCTCAACGACCTGCTGTTCCGCTGGAAGAGCGGCCTGCTGCCGCTGGACATCCGGGCCATCGTGAGCAACCACCGCGACTTCTACCAGCTCGCGGCCAGCTACAACGTGCCCTTCCACCACATCCCGGTCACGGCCGCCACCAAGCCCCAGGCCGAGGCGAAACAGCTCGAGATCATCCGCGGCGAAGGCGCCGAGCTGGTGGTGCTGGCGCGCTACATGCAGGTGCTGTCGAACGACCTGTGCCGCGAGCTCGCAGGCCGCGCGATCAACATCCACCACAGCTTCCTGCCCAGCTTCAAGGGCGCCAAGCCCTATTACCAGGCGCACGACCGCGGCGTGAAGCTGATCGGCGCCACCGCGCACTACGTGACGGCCGACCTCGACGAGGGCCCGATCATCGAGCAGGACGTGGCGCGCGTGGACCACACCGACACCGTGGAAGACCTCACCGCCCTGGGCCGCGACACCGAAAGCCAGGTGCTGGCGCGCGCCGTGAAGTGGCACGGCGAGCACCGCGTGCTGCTCAACGGCCACAAGACCGTGGTGTTCAAGTGAGGCTGCGTCACGACGAAGAGGCACGGCCCGCCGCCGGGCCGCCCCAAGGCGGGCCAGCCCCCTCGGGGGGCAGCGACCCGCGTCAGCGGCGGAGCGTGGGGGCCCTATGATCCGCATCCCGCCGATCCAGTGCCTGCTCACCTTCGAGGCGCTGGCGCGGCTGCGCAGCGTCACGCAGACCGCCGACGAGCTCAACGTCACGCCCAGCGCGGTGAGCCACCGCATCCGCCAGCTCGAGGAGGTGCTGGGCACCAAGCTGTTCGGCCGCGCCGACTTCTCGCTCACCACCGAAGGCAGCGAGTACCTGGCGCACGTGCGCGAGGGCCTGAGCTCGCTGCAGCAGTTTCCGAGCCAGAAGGCCGCGCCCGGGCGGCGCAAGCTGCGCCTGGCCATCACGCCCACCTTCGCGCGCTCGGTGGTGCTGCCGCGGCTCAAACAGTTCAGCGACACCTACCCCGAGATCGACCTCACGCTGCAGGTGAGCATCCCGCTGCTCGACGTGGTGGCCGAAGACGCCGACCTGATGGTGCGCTTCGGCACCGGCCGCTACGCCGATGTGGAACACCTGCTGCTGGCCAAGGACGAGGTCTCGCCCATGGCCTCGCCGGCTTTCGTGCGCGAGCACGGCCCCTTCGACACCCCGCAGGACCTTGAAGGCCTGCCCTTGCTGCGCAGTCCGCTGGAGCCCTGGCGCACCTGGTTCGCCGCCCACGACCTCGACTGGCCCGAGCCCGCCGAGGGCTCGCAGTTCAACGACATCGGCCTGATGTGCGACGCCGCCGCCGCCGGCATGGGCGTGGGCCTGCTGCGCTACAAACTCGCCGCGCCCTGGATCGACAGCGGCGCCCTGGTGCCGCTCTACCCACGCCGAGTGCCCAGCCCGCACGCCCACTACCTGTGCTGGCGCAGCGGCACCATGGAGCGCTGGGAATGCGCGGCCTTTGCGCGCTGGTTGCAACAGGCCATGGGGTAACACCCAGCCGCGCGGCCCCTGCTTGCCACTACCATCCGCGGTAACAAAAGGTAGGAGGTGGGGGTATGCGTGAGGTGTTGGCGCGCTGCTGGCGCGCGGCCGCCTGGGGTGTGGCGGCCTTGGTGCTGACCGGATGCGCGGCGACCGGTCCCCGCTTCAGCGAAGTGCAGGAAAACTTTCCCTCCATCAAGCCCGGCCATGGCCGCGTGATGGTGTACCGCACGGGCGGCCTGGGGCCGGCGATCCAGCCCGACGTGCGCCTGGACGGCGAGGTCGTGGGCCAGATGGTGCCCGAAGGCTTCTTCTTCGTCGACCGCCCCGTGGGGCGCCACACCGTGTCGGCACGCACCGAGGTGGAGAGCAGCGTGGACGTGGAGCTGGTCGACGGCGGCACGGTCTACGTCGAGGCCCTGATCACCCTGGGCCTGTTCGTGGGCCAGCCGCGCCTGAGCCTGCAAGGCGAAACCGTCGCCCGCGCCAAGCTCGCGGGCCTGGCCTACACCGGCGCCATTCCGCTGGTCGCGGGGCGGCCCGGCGGCACCGGCCAGGCGCCGCCCGCGGGCATCCCCAGCGGTCCTGGCGCCGCGCCCCGCACCGGCGGGCCCGTGACCCTGGACGATCTCAACGGCCTGCTGCCGCCCTCACGCTGAACGACATGCCCAAAGTGCTCACGACACGGATCCCTTGGCTGGTGGCGGCCCTGGCCGGCGCGCTGCTGGCGCCGGCCAGGGCCCAGCCCGTTCTCACCCCCGAGACCCTGTTCGAGCAGGTCTCGCCCAGCGTCTGGGTGGTGCGCACGCAGGACAGCGCGGGCAAGCCACTCGCACTCGGCAGCGCGGTCGTCATCGGCCCGGGCCGCCTCATCACCAACTGCCACGTGCTCGCGCGCGCCAAGACCGTCAGCGTCGCGCGCGAGAACGTGAGCTACGGCGCCACGCTCGAATTCCCCGACCCCGAGCGCGACCTGTGCCAGCTCAAGGTGGCCAACTTCACCGCGCCCCCCGTGACCATCGCCCCGCCCGACAGCCTGCGCGTGGGCGCCCGGGTCTACGCCATCGGCAACCCGCGCGGGCTGGAGACCACCATCAGCGACGGCCTGCTCTCGGGCATCCGCCGCAGCGAACAGAACAGCTTCGAGGCGCTGCAGATCACCGTGCCCATTTCTTCGGGCTCCAGCGGCGGCGGCCTGTTCGATGCGCGCGGCCGGCTCATCGGCATCACCACCTTCATGCTGCGCGACGCACAGAACCTGAACTTCGCGCTGCCCGCGAACTGGATTGCCGAGGTGCCCGAGCGCGCCCAGGCCGCGCTGGCCAAGCGCCAGGCCCAGGCCAGCACGGCGACCGCAGCGGGCGCACCGGCCGCGGCAGCACCCACGGGCGACCGGGTGTTCGAGTACCGGCTGCGCGACCGCCGCACCGGCGTGGCGCAGGCCATCGTGTACCGCCTGGACCGCGTGGACGGCGACCGCCTGGTCTTCAACCAGGGCAACCGCGTGGAGCGCACCGGGGGTGCGGTGCTCGAGAACAAGCAGCCCAGCGCCGGCGATTTCGATGCTGCCATGCCGCCGGGGGGCTGGGTGTCGGCGCCGCCCGAACCCGGGGCGCGCTGGTCGCTGCGCTACACCAACCGGCAGCTCGATCGCACGCTGCAGCTCGAACTCACGGCCCGCACCGGCGAAACCTCGAGTTTCCAGGTGGCCGGGCGCGAACTGCAGATCGTGCGCGTGAGCTTCGACGGTTACGTGCAACGCAGCGCGACCTCGATGCCCACCTCGGGCACTTTCAAGGCCAACGCCTGGTACGCCCCCGAGATCGGCCGCGTGGTGCGCTTCGACGTGCGCAGCCGCGGCGGCAACGGCCTGGCGCAATTCGACATCGACGAGGTCGTCGAGCTGGTCGACATCCGCAGCGAATAACCCCAGATCCCCATGTCCAGAACGCTCGCCACATCCCTGCTGCTGACCCTGGCCCTGCCCGCCCTGGCCCAGCCCGTTCTCACGCCCGAGACCCTGTTCGAGCAGGTCTCGCCCAGCGTCTGGGTGGTGCGCACGCAGGACAGCGCGGGCAAGCCACTCGCACTCGGCAGCGCGGTCGTCATCGGCCCGGGCCGCCTCATCACCAACTGCCACGTGCTCGTGCGTGCCAAGACCATCAGCGTCGCGCGCGAGAACGTGAGCTACGGCGCCACGCTCGAATTCCCCGACCCCGAGCGCGACCTGTGCCAGCTCAAGGTCGCCAACTTCAGCGCCCCACCGGTGACCATCGCCCCGCCCGACAGCTGGCGCGTGGGCGCCCGGGTCTACGCCATCGGCAACCCGCGCGGGCTGGAGACCACCATCAGCGACGGCCTGCTCTCGGGCATCCGCCGCAGCCAGCAGAACAGCTTCGAGGCGCTGCAGATCACGGTGCCGATCTCGCCCGGCTCCAGCGGCGGCGGCCTGTTCGACGCCCAGGGCCGGCTCATCGGCATCACCACCTTCGTGCTGCGCGACGCGCAGAACCTGAACTTCGCGCTGCCCGCGAACTGGATCGCCGAGGTGCCCGAGCGCGCCCAGGCCGCGCTGGCCAGGCGACAGACGGCCGCGAGCGCCGCCGCCACGCCGGCCGCCGCGCCCGCGGGCGACCGCGTGTTCGAGTACCGGCTGCGCGACCGCACGACCGGAAACGCCCAGAGCGTGGTGTACCGGCTCGAGCGCACCGAGGGCGACCAGCGCATCTTCAACCAGGGCGCGCGCGTGGAACGCGAAGGCGGCGGCGTGGTGAGCAACCGGCTGGCCATCGGCGGCGAGTTCGATGCCGTGATGCCCCCGGGCGGCTGGGTCTCGGCCCGCCCCGAACCCGGCGCGGGCTGGGACGCCCGCTACGAGGTGCGGCGCAACGACCTCTTGGTGCGCATGGAGTTGCGCGCGCAGGTGGCCGACAGCAGCACGCTGCGCGTGGGCGCGCGCGACCTCGAGGTGGTGCGGGTGAACTTCAGTGGCTTCACGCACCGCATCACCGGGGGCCACATGGTCAACAGCTCGCCCTACGAGGCCTCGGTCTGGTACGCGCCCGCCATCGGCCGCGTGGTGCGCTTCGAGGCGCTGGCGCGCGGGCGCGCCGTGCAGGTCAACGAATCGCTCGAACTCATCGACATCCGCGGCGAATGAGCGCGCGCGGCCAGGCGGCCGCGCCCGCCGCCGCTCACTCGATCGTCAGCCGCTGGCCCACCGCCGGGGCCTTCTTGGGCAGCGTCAGGTGCAGCACGCCGTTGTCGTACCGGGCGCGCGACGCGCTTTCGTCGATCTCTTCGGGCAACTGGAAGCTGCGCGCCACCGCGCCGTAGTAGCGCTCGCTGCGCAGCACGCGCTCGCCTTCGCGCTGGGCGTCCTGCTGCTTCACCTCGGCGCGCAGCGTGACCACGTTGCCTTCGATGGTCACGTGGATGTCTTCCTTGGACACGCCCGGCACCTCGGCATCGACGGTGTAGGCGTTGGCGGCCTCGCGCACATCGACCTTCATGCGTGCCGGCAGCGCGTCGCCGTGCAGCGGCTTGACGTAGAAGCCCGGTGCCACGTCCTTGAAGAAGTCGTCGAACAGGCTGCCGCGGGAGATGAGAGCGTTCATGGCTGGGTCCTCCAGATTCGGTTGCACAACAAGGGGGGCCGCGACCGCCGCAGCACCCGGTGAGCGTCAACTGGCGTTGCCCCCGGGGCTTTTCAAGCCCCCCGGGCGGCCCCGGCGACGGCCGCGGCTCACGGTTCGATGCAGGTTTTTTCAATGACCGTTCGGCGGCCGCGGCCTACACTGACCGGCACGGAAGCCGCTCCATGAACGCCCCCACCCTGCCCCCGCACACCGACCACCTGCAACGCGCCGAACGCCAGGCCGCCGTGGTGCGCGCGCTGCAGCCGCTGCTGCCGGCGCACGCCCTGCTCTGGCACGACGAGGACACTATTCCCTACGAATGCGACGGCCTCACCGCCTACCGCGAACGCCCGCTGGTGGTGGCCCTGCCGGAGACCGAGGCCCAGGTGGCCGCGGTGCTCAAGGCCTGCCACGCGCTGGACGTGCCCGTGGTGGCGCGCGGCGCCGGCACCGGCCTGTCGGGCGGCGCCATGCCGCACGCGCAGGGCGTGGTGCTGTCGCTGGCCAAGTTCAACCGCATCGTGGCCATCGACGCCCGCGCGCGCACCGCCACCGTGCAGGCCGGCGTGCGCAACCTGGCCATCAGCGAGGCCGCCGCTCCTTTCGGCCTGTACTACGCGCCCGACCCGAGCAGCCAGATCGCCTGCACCATCGGCGGCAACGTGGCCGAGAACTCGGGCGGCGTGCACTGCCTGAAGTACGGACTCACCATCCACAACGTGCTGCAGGTGCGCGGCTACAGCATCGAGGGCGAACCGCTGGTGTTCGGCGGCGAGGCGCTCGACGCGCCCGGGCTCGACCTGCTGCCGCTGGTGGTGGGCAGCGAGGGCATGCTGGCCGTGACCACCGAGGTGGTGGTGCGCCTGGTGCCCAAGCCCCAGCTCGCGCGCTGCATCATGGCCAGCTTCGACGACGTGCGCAAAGCCGGCGACGCCGTGGCCGCGGTGATCGCGGCCGGCATCATCCCGGCCGGTCTGGAGATGATGGACAAGCCCATGACGGCCGCGGTCGAGGACTTCGTGCACGCCGGCTACGACCTCGATGCCGAGGCCATCCTGTTGTGCGAGAGCGACGGCACGCCCGAAGAGGTGGCCGAGGAGATCGGCCGCATGAGCGCGGTGCTGCGCGACCACGGCGCCACCGCGATCGCGGTCAGCCGCGACGAGGCCGAGCGGCTGCGCTTCTGGAGCGGCCGCAAGAACGCCTTTCCGGCCAGCGGCCGCATCAGCCCCGACTACATGTGCATGGATTCGACCATCCCGCGCAAGCGGCTGGCCGACATCCTGCTCGCCATCCAGGGCATGGAGAAAACCTACGGCCTGCGCTGCGCCAACG
Organism: Hydrogenophaga sp. T2; assembly: GCF_049843535.1. Classification (NCBI taxonomy): domain Bacteria; kingdom Pseudomonadati; phylum Pseudomonadota; class Betaproteobacteria; order Burkholderiales; family Comamonadaceae; genus Hydrogenophaga; species Hydrogenophaga sp. T2. The sequence goes on from NZ_JBBHZJ010000005.1 coordinate 62,048, forward strand.
TGTTCCACGCCGGCGACGGCAACCTGCACCCGCTGATCCTGTTCGACGCCAACGACCCCGACCAGCTGCAGCGCTGCGAGCGCTTCGGCGCCGACATCCTCGAAACCAGCGTGGCCATGGGCGGCACCGTCACCGGCGAACACGGCGTGGGCGTGGAAAAGCTCAACAGCATGTGCGTGCAGTTCAGCGCCGAAGAGAACGCGCAGATGTTTGCGGTGAAAGCGGCATTTGACACCAAAGGCTTACTCAACCCCGGCAAGGTGATTCCGACCCTGCAGCGCTGCGCCGAGTACGGCCGCATGCTGGTGCGCGGCGGACGGCTCGCACACCCCGAACTGCCCCGTTTCTGATCGGCTTTTCGCACGCCGGGGGGCGCGGCACCTCGGGTACATTGCGGCAATGAGCGCCACGCTGCCGCCCGGTCTGGAGCAGTTGGCCCGCCGTGAGGGCGAGGCCGGCGCGACCGAGCGCGAACGCGCGCTGATGCTCGAACTGCGCACCCTGCGCGCCGAGAACGCCTACCTCCGCCAGCGCTACGCGCGGCAACTGGGCGGCGAACCGGCGGCCAACAGCAGCGGCCCCGGCGCACCGCCCGAGGATCTGCCCCTGCCGCTCGAGCCCACGGGCGCGGGTGCGCCCGTGGCGCCCTTCGAGTACGAGGCCTTGTTCAACGCGCTCGGCAGCGTCTTTCCCATCGGCATCTTCCGCACCGACGAGGCCGGGCTGCTCACCCACGTGGACGCTCAGCTGCTGCAGATCTGCGGCATGCAGCGCGACGAGCTGCCCAACTTCGGCTGGCTCAAGAACGTGCACCCCGACGACGCCGAGCGCGTGCAGGCCCACTGGGTGCGCGTGATCTCGCGCGGCGAAGCGCTGAGCATCGAATTCCGCCTGCTGCGCGCGGGCGAGGTCCGCCACCTGATCGCGCGCAACGCGCCGCTGCGCGACGCGCAGGGCGTGCTCACCGGCCAGCTCGGCTTCGTGCAGGACATCACCACGCTGCGTGTGCTCGAAGCCGAGTCGCGCATCAAGGAAGAGCTCAACCGCCAGATCATCGCCAGCAGCCCCGACTGCACCAAGGTGCTCGATCTCGCGGGCCGCCTGGTGCAGATCACCGAACAGGGCCGCCGCCTGGTCGAAGTCGACGACTTCGAGCAGATCCGCCTGAGCGACTGGACCAGCTGGTGGCCCGAGGAAGGCGCCACGCTTGCGCGCGAGGCCGTGGCCGCGGCCGGCCGCGGCGAGAGCTCGCGCTTCGTGGCCTACGGCACCACTTTCAAGGGCACGCCCAAGTGGTGGGACACGGCCGTCACCCCGATCTCCGACAACCTCGGCGAGCCCGTGATGCTGCTCGTGATCTCGCGCGACATCACCGAGCAGCACCGCCAGCAGGAGGAGATCCGCCGATTCAACGCCGAACTCGAGAAGCGCGTGCGCGAGCGCACCGACGAACTCGCCGACGCCAAGGAGCGCGTGAGCATGGCGCTCACCGAGGCGCAGTCGCTCTACAACGGCGCGCCCTGCGGCTACCACTCGCTCGACGCCAGCGGCACCTTCGTGCTCATGAACCGCACCGAGCTCGAATGGCTGGGCTACGAGCGGCACGAGGTGGTCGGGCAGCTGCACCTGCGCGACGTGGTGCTGCCCGAGCAGCTCGATTTCGCGCTCGGCCGGCTGCGCGATCTGGTCATGGGCGGGAAGATCGAGCCCGCCGAGATGACCATGCGCCGCCGCGACGGCAGCAGCTTCGTGGCCCTGGTCAGCAGCACCGCGGTGCGCGACCAGAAGGGGCGCTTCGTGCGCACCAACAACACGCTGATCGACATCACGGCGCGCAAGCAGGCCGAAGAGGCGCTGGCCGTGCAGACCCGCTTCCTGCAGGCGGTGACCGACACCGTGCCGGTGCAGCTCGCCTACTTCGACCGCGATCTGGTGTGCCGGCTGGCCAACAAGAGCTACGCGCGCTGGCGCAGCGGCACGCCCGGCGAGGTCGTGGGCCTGCACCTGCGCGACATCGCGCAGCCGCAGGACTACAACGCGGCGCTCGATCGGCTGCAGGCCGCGCTGCAGGGCGTGCCCCAGCGCTTCGAGGGCGAGCGCTCGTTCCCCGACGGCCACCGCTTCTACGCGAGCATCGAGTACACCCCCTTCGTGGTGAACGGCGAGGTGCAGGGCATCATCATCCAGATGCTCGACATCACCGAGCGCAAGACCGCCGAAGACACCCAGCGCGAGCAACAGCGCTTCCTCGAACGCATCACCGACCAGGTGCCCGGGCTGATCGCCTACCTCGACGCCGGCCTGCACTTCCGCTTCGCCAACGCCGAGCACCAGCGCCTCTATGGCATGGACCCGCAGCAGATCCTGGGCCGGCACATCCGCGACTGCGTGCCGCCCGGCGAATGGGCCGACATCGCACCGCACATGGTGCGCGCGCTGGCCGGATCGCCGCAGCACTTCGAGACCTGGCGCCAGACCGTCGACGGCCAGCCGATCTTCATCAGCGCCAACTACCTGCCCGACATGGACGCCGACGGCCGGGCGCGCGGGCTGTTCGTGCAGATCATCGACATCACCGAGCGCAAGCGCATCGAGGAGCGGGTGAGCCACCTCAACGAGGAGCTCGAGCTGCGCATCCAGGAGCGCTCGGCCGAGCTGCTCGAAAGCGAGCAGCGTTTCCGGCTCATGGTGGACAACCTGCGCGACTACTGCATCTTCTTCATGGATGCGAACGGCTTCATCACCGACTGGACCGACAGCGCACAGCGCATGGACGGTTATTCGCCGGTGCAGATGCTGGGCCGTCACTACGGCGTGCTGTTCGACCCGGGCGACCCCGAGGCCGGCAAGCTCGACGCCGAGCGCATGCTGCGTCTGGCGGCCTCGCGCGGCCAGCACGACGTGCAGGGCTGGCTCACCCGCAAGGACGGCTCGCGTTACTGGTCGCATTCGGTGCTGATCGCGCTGCGCGACCAGAAGGGCGACCTCAAGGGTTTCGCGAAGATCAACCGCGACATGACCGACGCCAAGCAGCTCGACGACCTGATGCACAACATCAACGACGAGCTCGAAAAGCGCGTGGTCGAGCGCACCGAGCAGCTGCTCGCGGCCAACCGCGACCTCGAATCCTTCTCGTACTCGGTGTCGCACGACCTGCGCTCACCGCTGCGCCACATCTCCAGCTTCGTGAGCCTGCTCGAAGAACACCTGGGCACCGAGCGCGACGAGACCACCACCCGCTACCTCGCCACCATCGGCAACTCGGCCCGCCACATGAGCCAGCTCATCGACGGGCTGCTGGCGTTCTCGCGCCTGGGCCGGGCGGCGGTCAACATCGCGCCGGTCGATTTCAACCACCTGGTGAGCGCCGTGGTGTCGCAGATCGCCCACGACACCGACGGGCGGGTGGTCGACTGGCACATCGCCCCCGACCTGCCCCTGGTGCACGGTGACGCGCTGCTGCTGCGCGAAGTCTGGGCCAACTTGCTGGGCAACGCCTTCAAGTACACGCGCCCGCGCGAGCGCGCCGTGATCGACGTGAGCTGGAACCTCGAACCGGTGCGCGGCTACGTGTTCTCGATCCGTGACAACGGCGTGGGTTTCGATACAAAATATTCCCAGAAGCTTTTTGGCGTTTTCCAACGCCTGCACCGCGCTTCGGAATTCGAAGGAACAGGGATCGGGCTCGCGCTCACACGGCGCATCATCGAGCGACACGGCGGCAGCGTGTGGGCGGAAAGCCGCCTGGGCGAAGGCAGCGTGTTCCACTTCTCGCTCCCGATAGATGGCCCTCGTTTGCCGGACACGACCGACTCCATGCCGGCCCCGCTCGAACCATGAACAAGAACGCCGATGCCATCCTCCTCGTCGAGGACAACCCCGATGACGCCGAGCTCACCAAGCTCGCGCTCTCCCGCCATGGCCTCGAGGGACGTGTCACCCACGTCTCCGACGGCATGCAGGCGCTCGACTACCTGTTCCGCCGCAACCAGTTCGCCAACCGCCCGGGCAGCCACCCGGTGCTGGTGCTGCTCGACCTGAAGATGCCCCTGCTCGACGGCATCGGCGTGCTCAAGGAAATCAAGAGCTCCGATCAGCTGCACAACATCCCGGTGGTGGTGCTCACCTCGTCCACCGAACCGAGCGACCTGCTGCGCGCCTACGACGCCGGCACCAACGCCTACATCGCCAAACCCACCGAGTTCTCGCAATTCCTGAGCGCCATGAAGCACGTCTGCGAGTTCTGGGTGAACATCAACCAGACCGCGCCGCCCATGGCCACGGCCGGTGTGCGCAACACCGGCTTCGGCGAGCTGCTCTGAGCCCTCACCAGGGGTCGACGTAACGCGCCGGCCCCGGGCGCAGCTGGGCACCGGCCAGGCCGCGCAGCAGCCAGTCGCGCGTGTCGGCGGGGTCGATCACGGCGTCGATCTCGAGTGTGGTGGCCATGGGGATCGCCGCGCCCTGTGCCACCTGGCGCGCCAGCAGTTCATCGAACAGCGCCTGCCGCTGCGGGCCCTCGGGCAGGGCCTCGAGCTCCTTGCGAAACCCCAGGCGCACCGCACCCTCCAGGCCCATGGCGCCGCATTCGGCGCTGGGCCAGGCCACGGTGAAGCCCGGCGCGTGGAAACCGCCCCCGGTGAGCCCCATGGCCCCGAGACCGAAGGCCTTGCGCAGCAGCACGCTGAAAAACGGCACGCGCAGCGAAGCCGCAACCACGAACAGGCGGCTCACGTGGCGCACCTGTGCGCGCGATTCCGCCTCGGGCCCGACCATGAACCCCGGCGTGTCGACCAGGCTCACGATCGGCAGGCCCCAGGCATCGCAGAGCTGCATGAAGCGCGCGAGCTTGTCGGCCGCGTCGGCGTCGACCGCGCCGCCCAGGTGCTGCGGGTTGCTGGCCACGAAACCCACGGCGCGCCCGCCCAGCCGCCCCAGACCGGTGTGCACCGCCTGGCCGAAGCCCTCGCGCAGCCAGACCACGCGCCCCGCGTCGGCCAGGCCCAGCACCACCGGGCGGCTGTCGTAGCTGCGCACGCGGCTCTCGGGCAGGGCCTTGCGCAGGGCCAGCGGGTCGGGCGCCGGGCCGGCGGGCGTGCCGCCCTGGAACAGCGCCAGACAGTGCTTCGCCCGAGCCACGGCCTCGGCCTCGTCGTCCACCAGGAGGTCGATCACGCCATTGGCCTGCTGCACCGCGGCCGGACCGATGTCTTCGGGCCGGTGGCGGCCCAGGCCCGCGCCCTCGACCATGGCCGGTCCGCCCATGCCGATGTTGCTGCCGCGCGTGGCGATGATCAGGTCGCAGCAGCCCAGCAGCGCCGCGTTGCCCGCAAAGCAGCGCCCGGCCGCGATGCCGAGCGTGGGCACGCGGCCCGACAGGCGCGCCATGGCCGCGAAGGTGCCCACGTGCAGGCCGGCCACGATGGCCATGTCGGTGTCGCCCGGGCGCCCGCCACCGCCTTCGGCGAACAGCACCACGGGCAGTTGCTGGTCGAGCGCGATGCCCAGCAGCCGGTCGGTCTTCTGGTGGTTGCGCATGCCCTGGGTGCCCGCGAGCACCGTGGCGTCGTAGGCCAGCACCGCGGTGCGCGCGCGCGGGTCGCCGAACAGCCCTCCGTTGACCGAGCCGATGCCCGCCACCAGGCCGTCGGCCGGTGTCTGGGCGATCAGCTCCGCCTCGCTGCGGCGCGCGGTCTGCGCCGCGATGGCGAGCGCGCCGTATTCGATGAAGCTGCCCGGGTCGCAGAGGTCCGCCACGTTCTCGCGCGCCGTGCGCAGGCCCTGGGCGTGGCGGCGTGCCACCGCCTCGGGCCGCGCCGCATCGGCCACGAAGGCCATGCGCTCGCGCCAGCGGCGCAGATCCTCGCGCTCGCCGGCCGGGGCAGCGGCCTGGGTGGATGCGTCGGGTGGGGTCGGGCGGGGGGCCGGGGCGGCCGCGTCGAGCCGCCAGAGCGGGTCGCCGGTCTGCACCGTGTCACCGGCCTGTACCAGGCATTCGGCGAGCCGGCCGTCGCCCTCGGCGCGCAGCTCGTGCTCCATCTTCATCGCCTCGACCACCAGCAGCGGCTGGCCCTGGCGCACCGCCTCACCCGGCCGTGCGAGCCATTCGACGACCTGGGCCTGCAGGGGGGAGCGCAAGCGCGGCGCTCAGTAGATGTCGGAGTCGGCCCACTGCGACGAGGGGCCGAATTCGGGCTGCTTGGCCGGCATGTTGAGGTTGAGCACGAACACCACCTCGCCGCCGAAGCGGCCCACGCCCAGGCTCTTCATGAGCTGCTGCTCCTGCTCCGGGCGTTCCATGCGCAGGAAGCAGATGGCCTGCTTGGTGCCTTCGTGCATGGCGGTGAGGATGTCCAGACGCGTGATGCGGCCGAATTCGCTGCACAGCTGGTGCAAGGCGGATTTCAGGCTCGACACATCGCTGTGCTGCCTGAGTTCTGCGAGTGCGCTCACCTTGTCAACTCCGGTCGGGTCTGGATGGGTCGTTTGCATGCGGTTTCGCGAGTGTCGGGGGCCTGTGCGAAACCACGATGACGTTGCCTGGGCATCGTAGACGAGTCGCTACAGGAAGTCACAAGTATGTTACAAAAATCCGCCACACCCGGGCCCAGCGTGCCGCAGTTCACGCCCGGCACCCCACCTTGTGTCTCCTGAACCGCGTCCGGCGGCCGGCGCGCTCGCTATCCTAGCCCTGCCATGCGCCGCTCCCCCACCCTGCCCACCCCGATTCCTCCCCACAACGTCGACGCCCGCGAGGCCTTCGACCGCGTGTCGCACCACCTGGTGCGCGAAGCCGACTTGTCGGCGGCCGCGTGTCTGGAGCGCCAGGGCGCGCAGTGGGCGCTGCTGGGCAGCGCGGGCCTCGACGAGGGCCAGGCCGAGGTGGTGGTGCAGCTCTGCGCCGACTTCGGGGCCGGCGAGGAATGGATCGGCGATGCCGGGCGCGAGGCGCGCTGGTCGGCGCTGGACCTGGGCCGTGGGCGGCGCGGCCTGCGCCACCTGCACTGGCTGCCCATGAGCCGCGCGCCGGGCGCGGCCATTTTGCTGATCGACGCCCAGCCGCGCGAGGAACGGCGCGAGCTGCCGGCGCTGGCCCTGATCGCCGAGCAGGCCTGCGACCTGCTGCTGGCGCTGCGCGAGGCGCGCGCGCTGCGGGCCGAGCAGCAGGTGCAGCGGCGCAACCACCAGAGCCAGATCGCGCTGATCGAGCGCACCGCTTCGCTCGGCAGTTGGTCGATCGAAACCGAAGGCCAGCACCTCGAATGCTCGCCGGGCCTGCTCGGGCTCTTCGACCTTCCGCCCGATGCCCACCCGCGCACGCTCGAAGAAATGCTCGAACGCCACGCGCCCGAGTGGCGCAACGGGCTCAAGCAGCGCATCGAGCGCTGCGCGCTGCGCGGCGAACCCTTCGACGAAGAGGTGCAGATCCTGCTCGAGGGCGTGGGCCCGAAATGGGTGCGCACCGTGGGCGACGCGGTGGAAGACCCGCACGGCAACGTGGTGCGTGTGCAGATCGCGGTGCACGACATCTCGGCCACCAAGCAGGCCCAGCAGGAAACCCTGCGCCTGGCGATGCGCCTGACCACCACGCTGGCTTCGATCACCGAGGCCTTCGTCACGCTGGACCGCCAGTGCTGCTTCACCTACCTCAACCAGGAAAGCGAGCGGCTGCTGCAGAAGACCACGGCCGACCTGCTGGGCCTGGAGCTCTGGCACGACTTCGCCCCCGCCGTGGCGCAGCGCCTGAAGGAGCAGCTCTACCGCTCGCTGCAGACCAACCGGCGCGTCGAGATCGAAGACTGGTTCCCCTCGCTGGGCAAGTGGCTCGAGGTGCGCGCCTACCCCTTCGCCGAGGGCCTGGCCGTGTACTTCCGCGACGTGACCGAGCGCCGCCGCTCGCAGGAGCAGCTCATGCTGCTCGAGACCAGCGTGGCGCGGCTCAACGACATCGTGCTGATCGCCGAGACCGCCAGCGGCAACGACGAGCCGCGCATCGTGTTCGTCAACGACGCCTTCGAGCTGCACACGGGCTACGCGCGCGCCGACGTGCTCGAACAATCGCCGCGCATGCTGTTCGACCTCGAGGCCGTGGGCGCGCGGCTGCACGAGCTCGCGCGCGGCCTGCGCGACACGCGCAAGGCCCGCACCGAGCTGCTGGTGCGGCGCAAGAGCGGCACGCAGTTCTGGGTCGAGCTCGAGGTGGTGTCGGTGCAGGCGGCGGCCGACGAGGTCTCGCACTGGGTGGCCGTGGGCCGCGACATCACGCAGCGCAAGACCGCCGAGGACATGATCCGGCACCTGGCCTTCTACGACCCGCTGACCGACCTGCCCAACCGCCAGCTGCTGCTCGACCGGCTGCAGAAGGCCACGGCCAGCAGCGCGCGCAGCGGCCAGCACGGCGCGCTGCTGTTCATCGACCTGGACAACTTCAAGATCCTCAATGACACGCTGGGCCACCACATGGGCGACCAGCTGCTCAAGAAGGTGGCGCAACGCCTGAGCGCGAGCGTGCGCAAGACCGACCTGGTGGCGCGCCTGGGCGGCGACGAGTTCGTGGTGATGGCCGACGACCTCAGCAACGACCCGGCCGCGGCCGCGCACAAGGCGCGCGTGCTCGGCGAGAAGGTGCTCAACACGCTGCGCGAGCCTTTCGGCCTCAACGGCCACCAGCATTTCGCCACACCCAGCATCGGCGTGGCCATCTTCAGCGGCGCGCAGGCCGACGTGGGCGAGCTGCTCAAGCAGGCCGACCTCGCCATGTACCAGGCCAAGTCGATGGGCCGCAACACGCTGTGTTTCTTCGACCCGGCGATGCAATCGGCCATGACCGCCAACGCGCGCACCGGCTCCGACCTGCGCAGCGGCCTGCGCCGCGGCGAATTCCTGCTGTACTACCAGCCGCAGGTGGACCGCGCGGGTGTGATCACCGGCGTGGAGGCGCTGCTGCGCTGGAACCACCCCGAGCGCGGCCTGATCCCGCCGTCGGAATTCATCCCGGTGGCCGAAGACACCGGCCTGATCCTGCCGCTGGGGCAGTGGGCGCTGGAGACCGCGTGCGCGCAGCTCGCCGCCTGGGCGCGCCGCCCCGAGACCGCGAACCTGAGCATCGCGGTGAACGTGAGCGTGCGCCAGTTCCGCCACCCCGATTTCGTCGACCTCGTGATGGCCTGCATCCGCAACAGCGGCATCCGGCCGCAGCGGCTCAAGCTCGAACTCACCGAAAGCCTGCTGGCCGACCGCATGGAGATCACCATCCAGAAGATGGGCATGCTCAAGGCCCTGGGCGTGACGCTCTCGCTCGACGACTTCGGTGTCGGGTACTCGTCGCTGTCGGTGCTCAAGCGGCTGCCGCTGGACCAGCTCAAGATCGACAAGGCCTTCGTGGCCGACGTGCTGACCGACCCCAACGACGCCGCGATCTCGCGCGCCATCATCGCGCTCGCGCAGTCGCTGAGCCTGCAGGTGGTGGCCGAGGGCGTGGAAACCGTGGAGCAGCGCGACTTCCTCACCTACCAGGGCTGCGACCAGTTCCAGGGCTACCTGTTCTCCAAGCCGCTGCCGATCGAACAGCTCGACGCCCTGCTCGCCAACCCCATGGCGGGCATGGTCGTGATGTGAACGCTCAGACGTTGAGCAGCAGGAAGCGCCGCTCCCAGGGGCTCACCACGTCGAAGTACTCGCGGTACTCGGTGTCCTTGATGGCGCCGTAGGCCTGGATGAAGTGCTCGCCGAACAGCTCCACGAGCGGCGCGCACTGCATGAGCTTTTCCACCGCGTCGTCGAGGTGGCGCGGCAGCTGGTGCGGCTGCTCGTAGGCGCTGCCGGTGAGCGGCTCGCTGGGCTTGAGGCCCTGCTTCATGCCCAGGTAGCCGCAGGCCAGGCTGGCGGCCAGCGCCAGGTACGGGTTCACATCGACCCCCGCGAGCCGGTTCTCCACGCGGCGCGCCTGCGGCCCCGAGTGCGGCACGCGCAGGCCGCAGGTGCGGTTGTCGTAGCCCCAGCTCAGGTTGATGGGTGCCGAGGTGTAGCGCGACAGGCGCCGGTACGAATTGACGTAGGGCGCGAAAAAGGCCGTGGCCGCGGGCAGGTAGGTCTGCAGGCCGCCGATGAAATGGAAGAAGCGGTCGGAGGCCTCGCCGTCGGGCCGGCTGAAGATGTTCTGGCCGTCGTGAAGGCCCACCACGCTCTGGTGGATGTGCATGGCGCTGCCGGGCTGGCCCTGCATGGGCTTGGCCATGAAGGTCGCGTACATCTGGTGGCGGATCGCCACCTCGCGGATGGTGCGCTTGAACAGGAAGACCTGGTCGGCCAGCGGCAGCGGGTCGCCGTGGTCGAGGTTGATCTCCATCTGCGCCGTGCCCATTTCGTGGATCAGCGTGTCGAGCTGGATGCCCTCGGCCTCGCACCAGTCGTACATGACGTCGAAGATGTCGTCGTACTCGTTGATGGCGTCCATCGAGAAGCTCTGCATGCCCGCCTCGCTGCGGCGCGTGCGGCCCACGGGCGCCTTGAGCGGGATGTCCTCGTCGGGCTCGACCTGCACCAGGTAGAACTCCATCTCGGGCGCCACGATGGGCTTCCAGCCCTCGTCTTCGTAGAGCTTGAGCACGCGGCGCAGCACGTTGCGCGGCGACAGGTCCACCGCCTGGCCGTCGAAGGCGAAGCAGTCGTGGATGATCTGCGCGGTGGGCTCCTTGGCCCAGGGCACGGGCCGCAGCGTGGTCGGGTCGGGCCGCAGCTGCATGTCGGGGTCGGCCACCGAGGTGTAGTCCTTCTCGGGGTAGTCGCCGGTCACGGTCATGGTGAGCACGGCCTCGGGCAGGCGCAGGCCCACGGCGGGGTCGTACTTGTGGCGCGGCACGATCTTGCCGCGCGCCTGGCCTGCCATGTCGGGAATCAGGCACTCGATTTCGGTGATGCGGTTGTCGTCCAGCCACTGCTGGATGCGCAAGGCGTCGGTCATGGTGTCGCGCAGGGCCGCCACGGGCCCTTTACCAGTTGGTGATGCGGGGGTTGTCGAACCGGTACTCGTTGGGCACGGCCAGGTTCGAATACGAGAAGGACAGGCTGACGTCGAGCGAGCTGACCTGGTGCCACCAGCCCAGCGGCAGGAACACGGTTTCGCCGGGCTCCACCACCACGTCGAGCACCTTGGCCTGCGCGAACAGCGGGTAGCGCGCCAGGTCGGGGCGGTCGATGTCGACCGGGCTGTACACCTCGAAGTGGTTGTAGAGCAGCGGCGTCTGCAGCGGCGAGATGAAGCGCCAGCGCTTGCGGCCCACGACCTGCGTGTGGCAGAGCATGAGCGTGTCGTGGTGCAGCGGCGTGACCGTGCCCGCGGGCCCGAACCAGAACGAGGCGCGCCGCGCGAGCTGCGAGCGGTCGCAGAACGCGGGCAGCGTGCCGATGTCGTCGAGCAGCGGCGCGAAGCCGGGGCGGCTCAGCATCTCGTTGTTGGCCGTCAGGTAGTAGTCGTTGGTGGCGCCACCGGCCAGCACGCGGTCGACGAAATCGGCCAGGCGCGTCTTGCGCTGGTGCTCGAGCTTGTTCACCTCGTAGTTCGGGTCGGCGCTGCGCTCGGCCTGCACCTCGACCTCGAGATGGCCGAAGCGCTCGCGCAGGTCCTGCGGCGACCAGCGCCGCATCGCCGGCCAGTCGCGGGCCACGTCGGTCAGCACCACGGGCCGGCTGCCGATCACATACTTGTCCATGAACTCGGCCGGCGACACGCGGCTGCGCTTTTCGACGTGGCCATACAAAGGGTCGAGCTCGCGCAGGCGCTGCTGGTTGGCCATGACCGAGGCCAGCTTGGCATTGAGTTGCTGGAACTTGCGCGCCGCGAGGAAGGCCGGGTCTTCTTCCATGGCGCGGAGGGCGCGCTCGCACTCGGCCGGGTCGAGCCCGGCCTGCGCCATGGTGGCCAGCATGGATTCGGGCGTGCAATGCCGCAGCCGGTTCTCGGCGATCCACTGCCGCCAGCCGGCGTCGAGCGCGCGAAACCCCTCGCCGCCCGGTCGGGGCGCTGGCGGGATGGCGGGGTCGTGGCTCATGCGGGCGCAGTATCGCACCGCCATGGTCCGCGCCAGGGCCGCTTGGGCGCGGCCGCGCAGCACCACACGCCAGGCTCAGGCCGCTGCCGGGTCCTTGAGCGGCCGGTGCCCGAAGACCGCACGCCCCACGCGCACCAGGGTGGTGCCGGCGGCCACGGCCGCCTCGAGGTCGTCGCTCATGCCCATGGACAGGGTGTCGAGCGCGTGGCCCCGGGCCCGCAGGTCGTCGTAGGCCTCGCGCACGCGCAGGAACACGGCGCGCTGGGCGTCGAAGCCGGCCACGGGCTCGGGAATGCTCATGAGGCCGCGCAGCCGCAAGCCGGGCAAGGCGGCCACCGCGTCGGCCAGCGCCGGCAGCTCGGCCAGCGTCACACCCGACTTGTTGGCGCCGCCATCCACGTTGAGCTGCAGGCACACGTTGAGCGGCGCCAGGCCGGCCGGGCGCTGCTCGCTCAGGCGCTGCGCGATCTTGAGCCGGTCAACCGATTGCACCCAATCGAATTGCGCGGCAACCACCCGCGTCTTGTTGCTTTGCAGCGGGCCGATGCAGTGCCATTCGAGCGCGGCACGCGGCACGCTTTCGGCCACCAGCGCGATCTTCTCGATGCCTTCCTGCACATAGTTTTCGCCGAAAGCCGTCTGGCCGGCGGCATGGGCCTGACGGACGGCATCGGCTCCGAAGGTCTTTGAAACCGCGAGCAAAGTAACCTCTGAACTCTGCCGCGAAGCCGCTTCGCAGGCCGCTCGCAGCCGCTCCCGCACCTGCTGGAGATTGGCAGCGATGCTCGTCATAATCGTTTGCACATTCCTACTCGAACACGGAAAACCCGGGATGGACATCACCCAATTGCTGGCGTTCAGCGTCAAGAACAAGGCCTCCGACCTGCACCTGTCCGCCGGGCTGCCGCCCATGATACGGGTGCATGGCGACGTGCGGCGCATCAACGTCGAGCCGCTGGACCACAAGGCCGTTCATGCCATGGTCTACGACATCATGAACGACAGCCAGCGCAAGCAGTACGAGGAGTTCATGGAATGCGACTTCTCGTTCGAGATCGAAGGCCTGGCGCGTTTCCGCGTCAACGCGTTCAACCAGAACCGCGGCGCGGGCGCCGTGTTCCGGACCATTCCGAGCAAGATCCTCACGCTCGAACAGCTCAACGCCCCGAAGATCTTCGCCGACCTGGCGCTGCGCCCGCGCGGCCTGGTGCTGGTCACCGGCCCCACGGGTTCGGGCAAGTCGACCACGCTGGCCGGCATGATCAACCACCTCAATGAAACCGAGTACGGCCACATCCTCACGGTCGAAGACCCGGTGGAATTCGTGCACGACTCCAAAAAGTGCCTGGTGAACCAGCGCGAGGTGGGTCCGCACACGCTGAGCTTCTCGAACGCGCTGCGCTCGGCGCTGCGCGAAGACCCCGACGCCATCCTGGTGGGCGAGATGCGCGACCTCGAAACCATCCGCCTGGCCATGACGGCCGCCGAAACCGGCCACCTGGTGTTCGGCACGCTGCACACCTCGAGCGCGGCCAAGACCATCGACCGCATCATCGACGTCTTCCCCGCCGAAGAAAAGGACATGGTGCGCGCGATGCTGTCGGAATCGCTGGTGGCCGTGATCTCGCAGACGCTGTGCAAGCTCAAGGACGGCAGCGGCCGCGTGGCCGCGCACGAGATCATGCTGGGCACCAGCGCCATCCGCAACCTGATCCGCGAGGCCAAGGTCGCACAGATGTACTCGGCCATCCAGACCGGCAACAGCGTGGGCATGCAGACGCTCGACCAGAACCTGGCCGACCTCGTGCGGCGCAACGTGATCAGCGCCGCCGAGGCCCGCAGCAAGGCCAAGATCCCCGAGAACTTCCCCGGCTGACACCCGACGCGACCGAGGCAGCACCACCATGGAACGCGACCAGGCATCCAAGTTCATCAACGACCTGCTCAAGCTGATGCTGAGCCGCGGCGGCAGCGACCTCTTCATCACGGCCGACTTCCCGCCCGCCATCAAGGTCGACGGTGCGATCACCAAGGTCTCGCCGCAGCCGCTCACCGCGGGCCACACGCTTGCGCTGGCGCGTTCGATCATGAACGACAAGCAGGCCGCGGAATTCGAGCGCACCAAGGAGTGCAACTTCGCGATCTCGCCGCCCGCCATCGGCCGCTTCCGCTGCAACGCCTTCATCCAGCAGGGCAAGGTGGGCCTGGTGCTGCGCACGATTCCCGCCACGCTGCCCACCATCGACAAGCTCGGCCTGCCGCAGGTGCTCAAGGACGTGGTGATGTCCAAGCGCGGCCTGTGCATCCTGGTGGGCGCCACGGGCTCGGGCAAGTCCACCTCGCTCGCGGCCATGGTCGACTGGCGCAACGAGAAATCGCACGGCCACATCGTCACGGTCGAAGACCCGATCGAGTTCGTGCACCCGCACAAGAACTGCGTGGTCACGCAGCGCGAGGTGGGCCTGGACACCGACAGCTGGGAGGCCGCGCTCAAGAACACGCTGCGCCAGGCGCCCGACGTGATCCTGATGGGCGAGATCCGCGACCGCGAGACCATGGAGCACGCGATCCAGTTCGCCGAAACCGGCCACCTGTGCCTGGCCACGCTGCACGCCAACAGCGCCAACCAGGCACTCGACCGCATCATCAACTTCTTCCCCGAAGAGCGCCGGCCCCAACTGCTCATGGACCTCTCGCTCAACCTGCGCGCGCTCATCTCGCAGCGCCTGGTGCCGCGGCAGGACAACAAGGGCCGCTACGCCGCGGTCGAGATCCTGCTCAACTCGCCGCTCATCTCCGACCTGATCTTCAAGGGCGAGGTGGCCGAGATCAAGGAAGTGATGAAGAAGAGCACCAACATCGGCATGCAGACCTTCGACCAGTCGCTGTTCGACGCCTTCGAGGCCAACCTCATCACCTACGAAGACGCGCTGCGCAACGCCGACTCGCTCAACGATCTGCGGCTGCACATCAAGCTGCACAGCCAGCGCGCGAAGACCCTCGATCTCGCTGCCGGTACGGAGCACCTGACGATCGTCTGAGCCAGGCTGGGTACCATCTCCGGGTTGCCAACAACACAACCCAGGAGATGACACCTTGAACGCCAAGACCTACGAACCCACGCCTGCCCGCCGCGTTGCCTTCCTGGGGCTGGGCGTCATGGGCGGCCCGATGGCCGCCCACCTCGCCAAGGCAGGCCACCAGGTCACGGTCTACAACCGCACCGCCGCCAAGGCCGAGGCCTGGGCGAAACAGCACGGCGGCGCCTTCAAGGCCACGCCGCGCGAGGCCGCCGCGGGCGCCGAGATCGTGTTCGCCTGCGTGGGCAACGACGACGACCTGCGCTCGATCACGCTCGGGGCCGACGGCGCCTTCGCGGGCATGCAGCCCGGCGCCATCTTCGTCGACCACACCACCGCCTCGGCCGACGTCGCGCGAGAGCTCTACGCGGCGGCCAAGGCCCTGGGCATCGCCTTCGTCGACGCGCCCGTCTCGGGCGGCCAGGCGGGCGCCGAGAACGGCCTGCTCACCGTGATGTGCGGCGGCGACGCGCCCGCGTTCGACACCGTCAAGCCCGTGGCCATGGCCTTCTCGCGCGCCTTCACGCTCATGGGCGCGAGCGGCGCCGGCCAACTCACCAAAATGGTCAACCAGATCTGCATCGCGGGCCTGGTGCAAGGCCTGTCCGAGGCCATCGCCTTCGGTCAGAAGGCGGGGCTCGACATGAACCTCGTGCTCGACGTGATCGGCAAGGGCGCGGCCCAGAGCTGGCAGATGGACAACCGCGGCAAGACCATGGTGGCCGACCAGTTCAACTTCGGCTTCGCGGTCGACTGGATGCGCAAGGACCTGGGCCTGGTGCTCGACGAGGCCAAGCGCAACGGCGCCCGCCTGCCCGTGACGGCGCTGGTGGACCAGTTCTACGCCGACGTGCAGGCCATGGGCGGCGCGCGCTACGACACCTCGAGCCTGATCAAGCGGCTGCGCTGAGCCGCGGCGCGTTCACTGGCGCGGCGCTTCAGTGCCGCTGCCCGTGCCCGTGCCCGGCTGCGCGGCCGGCGCGGGCGCCAGGCGCTGCAGCTCTTCTTCGCTGAGCACCTCGAAGATGCGCACCACGCGCTGCACGCCCTCGGTGTTGCGCGCCACCTCGGTCGCGCGGTCGGCTTCTTTCTGCGTCACGCGGCCCATGAGGTAGACCACGCCATTGGCCGTGGTGACCTTGATGTTGGTCACGGGCAGGTCGCGCGCATCGACGAAGCCGGCCTTCACGCGGCCCGTGATGAGCGAGTCGCTGGTGCGCTGCGACAGGCCGGGCGAGTTCATCACCTTGAGCTCGTTGACGATGCTGCGCACGTTGTCCACGCCGGCCACGATCTTCTCGGCCTCGGCGCGCGTGGCCTCGCTGTTGACCTCGCCGGTGAGCAGCACCTGGCGGTTGTAGCTGTTCACCGACACGTTGGCGCGGCCACCCAGGGTGTCGCGCAGGCGGTTGGCCGCGCGCAATTCGATCGCCTGGTCGTCGACCTGCGCGCCCGAGCTGCGCCGGTCCACGGCCATGAGCGTGCCCACGGCCGCGCCGCCGATCACCAGCGGCGCGCAGGCGGACATCAGGGTGGACAGCGCCACCGTGGCGAGCAGGGTGGTGCCGATGCGGGGCAGGCGTTTCAGGTTCATGCGGGGTTCTCCGTGTCGGTCGAAAGGGCGTCGGGCAGGCCGAGCAACTGGGCGTCGAGCCCGTCGGCCAGGCAATGCAGCACCAGCAGCTGCAGTTCGATCACGCGCGCCGCCTGCTCGTGCGGCACGCACAGGTGCACGTCGGTGTCGCGCATCAGCGGCGCGATGCGTCCGCCACGCGCGCCGGTGATGGCGATGACGGTCATGTCGCGCTCGTGCGCGGCCTCGACGGCGGCCACCAGGTTGCCGGCCTGGCCGTCGGGGCTGATCACCAGCAGCACGTCGCCGGCCTGGCCGAGCGCGTGCACCTGGCGCGCGAACACCTGGCGACCGTCGAAATCGGCCGCAATGCCGGTGATCACGGGAGCGTTGGACGCGAGCGCGAAGGCCGCCAGGCCGGGCCGGTCGCGTTCGTGGCGGCCGACGATCTGGGCCGCGAACAGCTGCGCGAGCGCCGCGCCCGCGCCGTTGCCGCAACTGAGCAGCCGGCCGCCCCCCGTGAGGCCCGCGAGCAGGGCGGCCACGGCCGCCTCGATCAGGGGCGCGAGCGTGGGCGCGCTCTGGTACTTCAGGTCGGCGCTGTCGATGAACTGCTGCTGGATGCGCTGCAAGAGCATGGGGCGATGATAGCGGCGGGGTTCGTATCAAAAAGCGTCACCGGCATCGAATGCGGCGCGCAACCATTGCGGCGCTTCATCGCCTTCGAACAGCACGGCGTCGAAGCGGCACCTGGGCGTGGACCGCATGCGCGCCAGAAAGTGCCGCGCCGCGAACACGATGCGCCGCCGCTTCACCGAACCGATGCTCGCGGCCGCGCCGCCGTGGTCGCCCGCGCGGCGCTGGCGCACCTCCACGAAGACCAGCGTGCCATCAGGCTCCCGCATAATCAGGTCGACCTCGCCGCCCCCGCGCCCGGGGGTGCGGAAGTTGCGCATCACCAGCTGCAGGCCGGCCCGGCTCAGCAGCGCCAGCGCCTGGTCTTCGGCCTGCCGCCCCAAGGCGGTCGGCGACGCCGGCGACGGCTTTTCATTGCCCCTCACGTGTCACTCCCTTCGATCGATCTGCTCACCGCCGCGCGCCTGGCCGCGGGGGCGCAGCATTATCCGAACGGGTCGCTGTACCTTCTGGCCACCCCGATCGGAAATCGCGCAGACATCACATATCGCGCGCTGCACCTGCTCGACCTGGCCGACGCCGTGGCCTGCGAGGACACGCGCCACACCGCCGCGCTGTTGCAGGCCTACGGCCTGCACAAGCCCCTGATCGCGGCGCACGAGCACAACGAGCGCGAGGCCGCGCAGGCCGTGATCGAGCGCCTGCGCCAAGGCCAGCGCGTGGCCTACGTGAGCGACGCCGGCACGCCCGGCCTGAGCGACCCGGGCGCGCGCCTGGTGGCCGAGGCCCGCGCCGCGGGCTTTCGCTGCGTGCCGCTGCCGGGCGCGAGCGCGCTGACGGCGCTGCTCAGCGTGGCGGGCGAGGTGGTGGGCGAGGGCCGCTTTCGCTTCGCGGGCTTTCTGCCCCCCAAGGGCGCGGAGCGCGAGCGCGCGCTGCAGGCCATCGCGGCCAGCCCCGAGGCCTGCGCCCTGCTCGAGGCGCCGCACCGCATCGAGGCGCTCGCCACCTCATTGGCCGCGCATCTGGGCCCGCGCGCGGTGACCGTCGGGCGCGAGCTCACCAAGCAGTTCGAAGAGGTGGACACCGTGGCCGCGGCCGCGCTGCCCGGCTGGCTCGCTGCCCACCCGCAGCGCACGCGCGGCGAATTCGCGCTGCTGGTGCACGCGCTTGCGCCCGGGCCTGCGACCGAAGGCGAGGTGGACGCCGAGGCCCTGCGCGTGCTCGACACGCTGCTCGAGGAGTTGCCGCTGAAGTCGGCGGTGAAACTGGCCGCCCGCCTCACGGGCCGGCCACGCAACGCGCTCTACGAGGCCGCGCTGGCGCGCAAACCCCCGGCCTGAGTCAGGGCTGGCGCGAGGGGCCGCGCGCGTCGGGAATCTCGCGCGCTTCCACGTCGACCACCTCACCACGCGGCGCTGCGGCCGGCTGGCCCCAGCCGCCCTGGGCGAAGCGCTGCGAGCGCTCGCGCATGCGCGCGAACAGCACCACGGGCGCCGGCTTGCGGCCCGTGAGCAGCGAAAACAGCGAGAGCCCGAGCACCGCCAGCAGCGACGCAAGCAGCAGGCTCAGCAGGAAGACCGCGGCGGCCAGGCCCAGCGTCAGGCGCAGCACGGTGCGGCCCAGGCGGCCCAGCAGATCGGCAACAGCGTTCATGGGTGACAGAGCGGTGTCAGGCACAGGAGTTCCGGCGATGAAAAACACAGCACCCAGCTGCGGCCAGGCACTCTGCTTGCAAGCACCGCCCGTCGGCGCCGCCGCGGCGCCACCGACGGCTGCTATTCTCCCCCGCGTCCCGACCCCACACCATGAAGTCCCGACTGACCCAAATCTTCCTGCGCGGCCTGCTGGCCTTCCTGCCGGTGGCGCTCACGCTCTACGTCCTCTACCTGTTCGTGGCCTGGACCGAGCGGCTCGCCATGGGCCTGATCCGGCCCTTCATCGGCGATTTCTACCTGCCCGGCCTGGGCATCGTGATCGCGGGCTCGCTGATCTTCGGCCTGGGCATGCTGGTGTCGCACCCGGGCTTTGCGCGCGTGCTGGCCTGGGCCGAGCTGCCCTTCACCAACCTGCCGGTGGTCAAGAGCATTTACTCGTCGCTCAAGAACTTCGCCGAGTACTTCGCGCCCCACGGCAAAGACCAGCCGCAGCAGCAGCAGGTGGTGCTGCTACGCGCACCCGGCCAGGACATGTCCATCGTGGGCCTGGTGACGCGGCAGAACTTCAGCGGCCTGCCGGGCGCGCTCGGCGAGCTCGACCAGGTGGCGGTGTACCTGCCCATGGGCTACATGATCGGCGGCTACACCGTGTTCGTGCCGCGCGACTGGATCACGCCCATCGACATGTCGGTCGAGGAGGCGATGCGCTCCTCGCTGATCGCCTGGATGTCCTCCAACCGAGACCCGGGCTGACGCTGCCATGGACTCGCTGACGCAGGTGGCGCTGGGCGCGGCGGTGACGGTGGCCGTCATGGGACGGCGCACGGCCGTGTGGAAATCGGCGCTCTGGGGCGCCGTGGCCGGCACCTTGCCCGACCTCGACGCCCTCATCGACCACGGCGATGCCGTGCTCAACATGGTGCTGCACCGGGGCGAGTCGCACGCGCTGTTCTACCTGAGCCTGTTTGCGCCCCTGATGGCCTGGGGCGTGGCGCGCCTGCACGGCGAGACCGCCCTGTGGCGGCGCTGGTGGCTGGCCCTGTGGCTCGCCCTGGTCACCCACCCGCTGCTCGACACCATGACGGTGTACGGCACGCAGCTGCTGCTGCCCTTCACCAACCACCCCTACGGCGTGGGCAGCGTGTTCATCATCGACCCGCTCTATACCGTGCCGCTGCTGATCGGCGTGGTGCTGGCGCTGCGCACGCCGCTGGCCGTGGGCCTGAAGGCCAACGCCGCGGGGCTGCTGCTGAGCAGCGCCTACCTGGTGTGGAGCGTGCTCGTGCAGCAGCACGTGGAGCTGGTGGCGC
Source organism: Hydrogenophaga sp. T2 (assembly GCF_049843535.1). NCBI lineage: Bacteria > Pseudomonadati > Pseudomonadota > Betaproteobacteria > Burkholderiales > Comamonadaceae > Hydrogenophaga > Hydrogenophaga sp. T2. The sequence goes on from NZ_JBBHZJ010000005.1 coordinate 82,352, forward strand.
GCGACTCGCTGCAACGCCAGGGCATCGACGCCAACGCGGTGCTGGTCACGCCCGCGCCGTTCAACACCGTGCTCTGGCGCGTGGTGGCCATGACCGACACCGAGTACGTCGAGGGCTACCACTCACTGCTCGACAACCCGCCGGTGATCGAGTGGCACCGCTTCGACCGCGGCGCCGAACTCGCGGCCGCGCACGGCGACGTGGAGGGCCTGCGCCGCCTGGCCGCGTTCACCCACGGCTTCTACAGCGTGCACGAACACGACGGCCGCCTCTTCGTGACCGACCTGCGCATGGGCCAGGAGCCGAGCTACATCTTCCGCTTCGACCTCGGCACCATGACCGAGCGCGCGCACGGCCCGGTGGCCGCGCAACTCAGCGGCGAGCGCATGGACATGCGCGCCGGCCTGCAGTGGCTGTGGCCGCGCCTGCTGGGCCAGCCGCTGCCGCCGCCGGGCCTGAACCTGCCCTGAGCGGGCTCAGCCGAGCAGCAGCGTCACCACCACGATCGCCAGGCCGATCAGCAGGTTCACGAACACCCAGGTGCGGACCTTGGCCTGCGCGGCGGCGCCCGCGGCCCAGTCGCCGGCAGCGACGGCGCGCGACAGGCGCTTGTACAACGCAAAACGGATGTGGCCGAAGATGGCCATCATCACGATGCCCAGCACGGCCATGATGGTCCAGTGCAAGGGCATGTGAAACGGCACGCCGGCCTGCACCGAGGCCTTGGCCACGCGGCCGATCATCCACAGCCCGGTCACCAGCACCAGCGGCGCGGCCACCAGCACGGCCTGGAAGAAACGGCCCAGCACGGCGTGCACGAGGCGCAGCCGCTGCTCGGGGCCGGGCAGCACACCCAGCGAGGGGCGCAGGCAGAAGTGGGCGAAGAGCATGCCGCCGACCCAAAGCACCACCGCGAGCACGTGAACGAGTTTGAGGAGTGAATCGATCATGGGGCGGATCTTCACACATCCGCCGTCACGCCCGCCTGCCGTTTCTGCAGGCGGTACGGCGGCAGGCCCTTGAGCATGCGCCGGCCGTACGACTGGCGCAGCAGCCGCGCGTCGTAGCAGACCACGGTGGCTTCGTCGGTCTCGGTGCGCAGCGCGCGGCCGGTCCATTGCAGCAGCCGCGCGCCGGTGGCGGGCACCACGAGCTCGCTGAACGGGTCGCGGCCCTGGGCCTTGAGCCAGTCGGCGCGCGCCTGGCCCACCGGGTCGCTCGGTGAGGCGAAAGGCAGCTTGGTGATGAACACCCACTCGCAGAGCTCGCCCGGCAGGTCCAGGCCTTCGCCGAACGATTGCAGGCCGAACAGGATCGAGGGCTCGCCGTCGGCCACGCGCTGCGCGTGGCGCTTGAGCAGCGCGGTGCGCGAGGCCTCGCCCTGCACCAGCACGCGCGCGCGCAGGTCGGCGTTCGCGCCGCGTTCGAGCAGGCTGGTGGCGCTGCGCATCTGCGCGCGCGAGGTGAACAGCACCAGCGCACCGCGACGCACCTCGCGCAGATCGGCCATGAGCAGATCCAGCATCTCGCGCGTGTAGCCGTCCACGTCCTTGGGGTCGGCCTCGGTGTGCACCACCACGAGCCGGCCCTGCCTGGCGTGGTCAAAGGGGCTTTGCACCATGCGCGTGACCGTGGCCGCGTCCCAGGCCAGGCCGGCCTCGTGCAGGAAGTGCTCGAAGCCGCCGCAGGTGACCAGCGAGGCCGAGGTGACCACCGCGCCGCGCACGTGCTTCCACAGGTGGTGGTGCAGCAGGCTGCCCGGCTGCAGCGGGCAGGCGTGCGCGCTGAGCGTGACCATGCCGTGCTGCACGCCGGCCTGCAGCCACTTGGCCAGCGGCGGCCCGCCGGCCTCGCCGCCCTGCAGCCACAGGCCCGCGGTCTCGTGCAGGCTTTGCAAGCGCGGCGCGAAGCGGCCGATGCGCGCGTAGTGCTCGGCGCTGCGCGTGGCCTCGCCGGGGTTCTCGCGCGCATTGGCGCGCAGCTGCACCGCGAGCGCCTCGGCGAGCTTGAGCAGCACGCCCGCATGGGCCTGCAGCGTGGCCAGCGGTTCGGTCCATTCGCCGGGCAGCACGCCGTTGTCGAAGCGGTGCGCCAGCGGCGGCGCCTCGGACGCGAGATCGCGCACCGCAGGGCCCACGGCCGCCATGCCCAGGCGCGCGAGCTCGGCCAGCGCGGCCTTGGCGCCGCGCGCGTGCTCGTTCAGGTCCACGCCGTGCGGGTGCGCCATGGCCTTGGCCACCTCGTCGAAGGCCTTGGGCAGGCGGTCGAGCCAGGTGCCGTGCATCAGGTCCATGTGCGCGGTGAACTGGCCCTGGGCCACGTCGGGCAGGTGGTGCGCCTCGTCGAGCACCAGGTAGCAGTCCTGCGGCTTGGGCAGGGCGTGAAGGCCCAGCGTGGACAGCAGCAGGTCGTGGTTGACCACGATCACCTGCGCGTGCGCGAGCCGGTTGCGCGCCTGGTAGTAGCTGCAGCCGTTGTAGGCCGGGCAGTGGCGCGCGGTGCAGGTGTGGCGCTCGGCCGCCACCGGCGCCCAGAGCGCGCCCTCGGGCGGCTCGGCGAGGCGGTCGCGGTCGCCGTCCCAGTCGCCCTGGTCGAGCGCGATGGCCCAGCGGGCGTAGGTCTGGGTGCGTTCGGCCAGGTCGCCCGCGGGCCGGGTGCCGGGCTCGCCCTCGAACAGGTCGGCGCTGCCGTCGTCGCCCGCGGCCAGGGTGTCGAGCTTGAGCCGGCACACGTAGCGCCCGCGCCCCTTGGCGAGCGCATAGGCGAAGGGCTGCGGCATGAGCGCTGCGAGCGCGGGCAGATCCTTGGCGATCAGCTGTTCCTGCAGCGCCACCGTGGCGGTGCTGATGATCACGCGGCGCTCCTGCGCGAGCGCGAGCGGGATCACCGTGGCCGCGTAGGCCGCCGACTTGCCCACGCCGGTGCCGGCCTGCACCACCGCGATGCCGCGCTCGGGCCGGCCCGCCTCGCCCGACACGCTGTCGTCGCCGAGCTTCACGCCCGCGAGCGTCTCGGCGATGAAGGCGGCCATCTCGCGCTGGCCCGCGCGGGCGCGAAAGCCCGGGGCGCGCGCCACCACGTGGTCGAAGGCGGCCAGCGCGAGGGCTTCGCGCGCCAGGTCGCCCTGCGGCGCGGCGGATGGGGGGGAGGCGGGGGACGGATCGCTCATGCAGCCCGGCATTGTCGCCGTTGGCCCGACTTCCCCCCTGGTCATGTTGCGGAGCAACAATGCGCGCATGGCCACCCGCAAGACCCCCCCTCCCCCCATCCAGAAGATCGACCTGGCCCTGCAGGGCGGCGGCTCGCACGGCGCCTTCACCTGGGGCGTGCTCGACCGCCTGCTCGACGACGACACGCTGGAGATCGCCGCCATCAGCGGCACCAGCGCGGGCGCGATGAACGCCGTGGCCCTGGCCGCGGGCCTGATGGAAGGCGGCCGCGAAGGCGCGCGCGCCGCGCTCAAGCGCTTCTGGACCCGCGTGGGCGAGCTCTCGCCTTTCGGCGCCGCGGGCGGCGGGGTCGAACCCTGGCTCGACCCCGAGAGCCCCTGGGCCGCGCCCTGGCTGGCGCCCGCGCGCGCCTACGCGCAGTGGTTCAGCGCCCAGGTCTCGCCCTACCAGTTCAACCCGCTCAACCTCAATCCGCTGCGCCGCATCCTGCTCGACACGGTGGACTTCGAGCGGGTTCGCCACTGCCACAAGACGCGGCTGTTCATCTCGGCCACGCGCGTGCGCACCGGCGGGCTGCGCATCTTCGGCCAGCACGAGCTCACGCCCGAGGTGGTGCTGGCCTCGGCCTGCCTGCCCCTGCTGTTCCAGGCGGTCGAGATCGACGGCGAGGCCTACTGGGACGGCGGCTATGCGGGCAACCCCTCGCTGATGCCCCTGGTGCTCGACACCCCGGCCGACGACCTGCTGGTGGTGCAGATCAACCCCGCCGAGCGCGAAGCCCTGCCCACGCGCGCGGGCGAGATCCTCGACCGCATCAACGAGGTCACCTTCAACGCCAGCCTGCTGCGCGAGCTGCGCTCGATCGCGCTGCTCAAGCAGGTGCTCGCGGCCGAGGGCTGGGTCGCGCGCCAGCTGCGCAGCCCGGTGCTGCGCGGCATCGAGCGGCTGCGGCTGCACCGCGTGGACGGCGGCGACGCGCTCGCCGCCCACGGCGCGGGCAGCAAGACGCGCACCGACCCGGCCTTCCTTGAGCGCCTGTTCGCGCAGGGCCGCGAGGCCGCCGAGCACTGGTTCAAGGCCCACCGCAGCGCCGTCGGCGTTCGCAGCACCATCGACGTGGACGCCGCGGCCCGCGGCTGAACGCCGCCGCCACAATCGCGCCATGCTCACACGCCTGCTGCGCGGCCTGCTCGCGCTCGCCATCGCCGGCCCGTTGGCCGCCCAGACCCCGACACCGGCGCTCTCGCCGCCCGCCCCGGCCCCCGCCGCCTGCCCGCCCCAGGCCCAGCCGCCCGGCCCGCAGCAGCTGCAGGCCGCGCAGGCGCAGGCACGCGACCGCGGCGCGCTCTGGCGGCTCGAACGCGACGGCCGCACGTCCTGGCTCTACGGCACGCTGCACGTGGGCAAGCTCGAATGGGCCTTTCCCGGCCCGCAGGTGCTCGATGCGCTGCGCCGCAGCGACAGCGTGGCGCTCGAACTCGACGTGAGCGACCCCGCGCTGGCCCAGCAGCTGCGCGAGGGCCTCGCCGGGCCCGCCCCCACCCCGCCGGCCGCGCTGCAGCAGCGGCTAGACCGCCAGATCGCCGCCGCCTGCGTGCCGGCCGCGGCGTTCGCGGCCCTGCACCCGCTGCAGCAAGGCATGGCGCTGCTGCTGCTCGACGCGCGCTGGATCGGCCTGGACCCGGGCTACGGCGTCGAGCACGTGCTCGCGGGTTTCGCCAAGTCCAGCCGGCGCCCGCTGATCGCGCTCGAATCGGCCCGGCAGCAGCTGCAGGCCCTGGCGCCCGCCACGCCCGAAGAGGCCTTGCGCGCGCTCGACGGCACGCTCACGCTGCTCGAAAGCGGCCGCTCGCGCGAGGTGCTCGCGCGGCTCGCACAGGCCTGGGCCGACGGCGACCTCGACACCGTGGCCCGCTACGAAAGCTGGTGCGACTGCGCCACCACCGACGACGACCGAGCGGCGCTGCGCCGGCTCAACGACGGGCGCAACCCGCACCTGGCCGATCGCATCGCGGCCCTGCACGGCGAAGGCCGCCGCCTGTTCGCCGCCGTCGGCCTGCTGCACATGACGGGCGAGCAGGCGCTGCCGCGGCTGCTCGCCGAACGCGGCTTTCGCGTGGCGCGCGTGCCGCTACAGTGACAGGCCGCGCGCTCCCTTCCACCCAACGCCCCCGCCGCCATGCCCCACCCCATCCAGCACGAAGAGCCCGGCCCGACCGGCGCCTTCTTCTACGAACTTGGCGGCGAGCGCCTGGCCGAGATGACTTACAGCCGCACCAACCCTTCGCTGATCATCATCGACCACACCGGGGTCGACGAGCGCCTCAAGGGCCAGGGCGTGGGCCGCGAGCTGCTCGACGCCCTCGTGGCCTGGGCGCGCGAAACGCAAACCCGGGTGATCGCGCTGTGCCCCTTCGCCAAGGCCCAGTTCGACAAGGACCCCTCGATCCGCGACGTGCTGAAGTGAGCCGCGCCTAGGGCAGCGGCAGCCCGAAACTGAAGCGCGCGCCCTGCCCGGGCTCGCCCTCGCCGCGGATCCAGCCGCCGTGGCGTTCGAGCACGCGCTGCACCGTGGCCAGGCCCACGCCCGTGCCCTCGAAGGCCTTGGGCGAGTGCAGGCGCTTGAAGGGCTCGAACAGCTGGCCCGCGTAGCGCATGTCGAAGCCCGCGCCGTTGTCGCTCACGGTGAACGCGGTCTCGTCGCCGCCCGTGTCCAGGCGTTCGACGCGGATGCGCGCCACCGGCGCCTCGCGCGTGTACTTCCAGGCATTGCCCAGCAGGTTCTGCAGCACCGAGCGCAACAGCGCCGGGTCGCCCCAGGCGCGCAGGCCGTCCTCGATGAACCAGTCCGATGCGCGCTGCGGCTCGCCCGCGCCGAGTTCGGCCGCCAGCGTGCGCGCCAGCGCGCTGATGTCCACCCAGGCCGGCTTCAGCTCGCCGCGGTTCACGCGCGCGAGCGCGAGCAGCGCGTCAATGAGCTGGCCCATGCCGCTGGCCGACTGCCGGATGCGTTCGAGGTGCTCGCGCGCCTCGGCGCCGAGCCGCTCGCCGTGCTCCTCGGCGAGCAGGCTGGCGAAGCCGTTGATGCCGCGCAGCGGCGTGCGCAGGTCGTGCGACACGCTGTAGGCGAAGGATTCAAGTTCGCGGTTGAGCTGCGAGAGTTCGCGCGTGCGGGCCGCCACGCGGTCTTCAAGCTCCTCGTTGAGGCGCCGCAGCACCTCTTCGGCCTCGCGCACCGCGGTGATGTCCTGCACCGTGCCCACGCTGCGCACCGCCTGCTCGCCATCGAATTCGGTGAGGGCGGTCTCGCGCACGTGCTTGATGCGCCCATCGGGCATGCACAGCCGGTGCACCATGCCCTGCAGTTCGCGCGTGTCCACCACGGCGCGGTAAGCCTCCGCCACCAGGGCCTGGTCGTCGGCGTGCACGCGCGACAGGAAGCTGCGAAACGACGGCCGGTGCGTCGCCGGATCGAGTTCGAGGATGCGGTAGATCTCGTCCGACCAGCTGAGCTGCCCGCTGCGCAGGTCGCGCTCCCAGTTGCCGATCGACGCGATGCGCTGGGCCTCCTTGAGCCGCGTTTCGCTGGCCTGCAGGCGCTCCTCGACGCGCCGGCGCGCGGTGATGTCGATCACCGTGAACTGCAGCAGCGTGCGGCCTTCGGACTCGAAGCGCATCAGGTGCACCTCGGCGTCCCAACGCTGCCCGTCGCTGCGCTGGTGCAGCCACTCGAAGACGGCCATGCCCCGTTCCATGGCCTGCGCCATGTGGGCCTGTGCGGCCTCGGTCGATTCCACGCCGTTGCGCTGCTGCGGCGCCGACACGGCCGACACGTGGGTGCCCAGGGTCTGTTCGCGCCCGCCCAGGCGGTAGGCGCGCACCGCCGCGTCGTTGCATTCGATCAGGCACATCGTCGCCGGGTCGATCACGCCCATGGGCACCTGCGAGCTGTCGAACAGGCGGTTGCGCAGCGCTCGCGCCGCCTGGGTTCGGGCCTCGCTGCGCGCGAGCCGGCGCAGCAGCAGCACCATGCCCAGGCCGCCGAGCAGCAGCAGCGCGGTCAGCGCCGAGGTGAGCTCGCGCGCACGCGCCACCGCGGGCGCGAGCGGGGCGAGCACGCCCTCGTCGGCCAGGCCCACGCTCACCACCAGCCCGTGCTCGCGCAGGCGAGACCAGCCGTACAGGCGCGGCGTGCCGTCCATGTGGCCGCTCATGCGGAAGGTGCCCTCATCGCGCAGCGGCAGGGCCGTGCTCAGGAAGGGCCGGTCGGCCGGCAGCCGCTTGCCCATGGCGGCTTCGTTGTCGCGGCTGCGCGCAAAGAAGGTGCCGTCGGGGCCGACCAGCGCGATCACGTCGAGCGGCGACAGCGCCACCGCGCCCAGGCGCCGCGCGAGGAATTCGGTCGACAGGCCCACCTGCACCGTGCCCTCGAAGCGGCCGTTGCGCAGCAGCGGCCGCGCCGCGGTCACGGTCCAGCCCCCGTTCAGGCGCGAGCGCTGCGGCTGGCCGATGAACAGGCGGTCGCGGCCGTCGCTCAGGGCCTGGAAGTGCGGCTGCTCGTCGATGCGCGTGGGCGGGCCGCGCTCGGTGGTGTGGAAGACGATGCGGCCTTGCGCGTCGGCCACCGAGAGGTGCGTGACCATGCGGCGCGGCACGCCCTCGATCAGCACCCGCGCCGCGCGCTCGACATCGGCGGGGTCGCGCAGCCATTCGCGCCGGGCCGTCTGCAGCTGCCCGTCGGCGAGCGCGATCAGGCTTTCCACCTGGCCGGCCACGGCGTCGGCCAGGTGCAGGCTGCGCTGCCCGGCGGCCGCGCGCAGCTGCTCCTGCAGCTGCGTCTGGGCGCGGCCGGTCTGCCACCACAGCAGGGCCGCGGCCAGCGCGGTGAGGGCCAGCACCAGCAGCACCGGCAGGCGGGCGCGCCAGGCCTTCATGGGGTGGGCACCTCGCCCAGCAGGTGCACCGCACCGGCGTAGTCGAGCACCTCCACCGCCTCGCGCAGCGCGCGGGCGCGCGCCGCGCCCAGCTGCAGCACCAGGGCCGCCTCGCGCCCGAGTACCCATTGCACGGCGTCGAGGTCGCGGCGCAGCAGCAGCGCCATCAGCTCGCCCACCACGGGGCGCTCGGTCTGCGCGCCGCCGGGCGCGGGGGCCGCGGAGGGCGACAGCGCAGCGATCTGCACCAGCAGCGCGCGCAGCAGGGCGTCGGTCCGCGCGACGGCATCGGTCACGCGCGCCCAGTCCTCATCGGCCGCGAGCCGGGCCGCGGCCTCGGTGGCCGCGGCGCGCAAGGCCTCGGCGCCCACGCCGGCGGCGCTGCCGCAGAGCTTGTGCAGCGAAGCCTGCAGCGCCTCGCGGCCGCCGTCGGCGCGGGCCTGCAGCCAGCGGTGGGCTTCGTCGCCCCAGCGCGCGTACTGCAGGGTCATGGCGCGCAGCGCACGCCACAGCACGTCGGGCGATCCGCCGCAGCGCTGGCGACTCAGGGCCTCGTCCAGCCCCGCCACACGCGGCCACTGGGCGGCCGCGGCCGGCGCATCGGCCACCACCACCCCCACCCGCGCCAGCGTGGCCGCGGGCAGGGCGTCGCGCAGGGTCTGGGCCATGTGCAGCGGCGTGAAGGGCTTGCCCAGAAAGCCGTTCATGCCGGCCGCCCGCGCGCGCTCGCGTTCGTTCGCCAGCGTCCCCGCCGTCAGCGCGATCACCGGCAGTGCCGCGGTGGCCGGCTCGGCGCGCAGGCGCTGGCAGGCCTGCAGGCCGTCGAGCACGGGCATCTGCACGTCCATCAGCACCAGATCGACCGCGCCGGGGTGGCGGCCCAGCCAGTCGAGCGCCTGCTGGCCATCGGCACAGACCGTGCTCGTCGCGCCCTGGGCCGTGAGCAGCGCGGCGGTGATGTGGCAGTTGGTGTCGTTGTCGTCGCAGACCAGCACGCGCAGGCCCGCAAGCCAGCGCAGCGGCTGCGGGCCCGCCTCGGTGCGGCGCACCCAGCGCTGCGACGGCACCTGCCGCGCCGGCAGCGCCTGCGCCAGCGCGGCGAGCACGGCGGCGCCATCGGCGCGCAAGGGCAGGTGCAGGGTATCGGGCGCGTCCGGGTGCGGCGCGGGCGCGCCCAGCACCAGGCGCAGGCCGGCCGCGTCCGGCAGGGCCTCGCCATCGCGGCCATCGATCAGTTGCACGTCGGCCGCGGGCGTGGCGCCTTCGTGCAGTTCCCAGCCGAGGTCGTGCACCCAGCGCGCCCAGCGCTCGCGCCAGGCCGGCCGAGGCGTGTGCACGGCCACGCGCAGCGGCGGCAGCGCCAGGACGGCGTCGCCGCTGCCGGGCTCCACCAGCGGCAGGTCGACCCAGAAGGTGCTGCCTTCGCCGGGCCGGCTGCGCACGCCGACCTCGCCCCCCATGAGCGTGGCGAGCTGCTTCACGATGGTCAGGCCCAGGCCGCTGCCGCCGTGGCGGCGCATCACGCCGGGGTCGGCCTGCACGAAGGGCTCGAACACCTGCTCGAGCCGGTCGGCCTCGATGCCGCGGCCGCTGTCGATCACGCTCAGGCGCAGCCACTCGCGCCCGGCCTGCGTGTGGCGGCGCCAGCGCAGCACCACCGCGCCGCGCTCGCTGAACTTGATGGCGTTGCCCAGCAGGTTGGTGAGCACCTGCCGCACGCGCTTGGCATCGCCGAACAGCCAGGCCGGCAGTTGCGCATCGAGGTCGTTGCGCAGGCTCAGGCCCTTGGCCTGGGCCTGCAGGCCGTACACGCCCACCAGCTCCTCGGCGAGCGCGCGCGGCTGCCAGGGCACGGGGTCGAGCGCGAGCTCGCCGGCCTCGATGCGCGCCAGGTCGAGTACCTCGTTGACCGCGTCGAGCAGGGCCTGGCCGGCCTGGTCGGCGCGGTGCAGCAGGTCGCGCTCGCGCGCGCCGCCGAGGTCGCGCGCGAGCAGGCGCTGGATGCCCAGCAACGCGTGCAGCGGCGTGCGCAGCTCGTGGCTCATGATCGCGAGGAAGTGCGTCTTGGCGCGGTTCGCGGTCTCGGCCTGCAGGCGCGCGTCGGCCAGGGTCTGCTCGAGCGCCTTGCGCTCGGTGATGTCCTGGTGGGTGCCGTACATCCACTCGGGCTGGTCGTCGGCGGTGCGCGTGAACACCCGGCCCCGTGTGTGCACCCACACCCAGTGCCCGTCGCGGTGGCGCATGCGCACCTCGCATTCGTAGAACGGCGCTTCGCCCTGGCAGTGCGCCTGCAGTGCCTGAGCCGAACGCACCAGGTCCTCGGGGTGCAGGTGGTCGTGCCAGGTGTCGGCGCTCACGGGCTGCAGCTCGTCGAGGCGCCAGCCGATGATGCCGGCCCAGCGCTCGTTGTAGCGGGTGTCGCCGGTCTGCAGGTTCCAGGCCCAGGTGCCAACGTTCGTGCCTTCGATGATGCTGGCCAGCTCCTGGCGTTCACGGCGCTGGCGCTCGAGGGCGCGCGCGAGTTCGTGGCGCATGCGCGCGAGCCGGTCGAGCATGGCGTCGAAGCTGCGCGTGGCCATGCCCATCTCGTCGCGTGCCACGTAGCCCACGCGGGTGTCCGGCAGGCCGGTGGCCTCCACGCGCGCGGCGGTGGCCGCCAGCAGACCGAGCGGGCGCACCAGGCGGCGCACCACCACGCCGGCCAGCAGCAGCATGAGGGCCACCAGCGCGGCGTTGTAAAGCACGGCCCAGCGCGCCTGGCGCTGGCGCTCACTCTGGCGCAGCGCCTCGATGTGGCCCTCGTAGTGGTAGGCCTGCGCGCTCAGCGTTCGCAGGCTCTGCATCAGGCGCTCGCTCACCGGGCCGTCGCCGATGCGCCCCGCGGGCGCGGCGAGCGTCAGGCCGTCGAACAGCGACTCGAGCTCGGCGAACGCCTTGTCGAACTCGCCCACGGCGGTGGCGTCGATGGCGTCCAGGCGCCGCAGCTGCTGCAGGTCGCCGCGCAGCTCGGCCAGCTCGGTGGCCCAGCGCTGCGCCATGCCCGGGCGGTCGCGCAGCAGGTCGTCCTGCACGGTGGTGAGCAGGCGCACCGAGGTGGCCGCCATGTGGCCCACGAGCCGCTGCTGCTGGTCGACGCTGCCGATCCAGTCGATCGCGCGGTTGAGCTGACAGCCGCGCGCGAGCACCACCACCAGCGTGGTGACCACCACCGCCAACAGCAGCGCGCGCAGGCTGGCGCGAAAGGGAACCCCGGGTGTGCTCATCGCGACGGGCCTGTGTGCCGGGCCGGCAGGGGTCGATGCATGGCTCTGTTTCTCCGAAACCCGGGGGGCCGTCGGCGCGGCCTTTGCTGTGGTGGTCCCTGACGCAACGCACCCGCGTTGGCCGTTCAGCTTACTCAGCGGGCCCGGCGTTTCCGGGCCGCGGCGTGTGGGGAAACCTTGACAGGGCGCGCCGGACTTTCTGGCGCGTGGGTTCGAAGCGATCCGGCGCCGGGCCGCCCCAAGCCGGATCAGCCCCCTCGGGGGGCAGCGACCCGCGCAGCGGCGGAGCGTGGGGGCTCAAGGTTCGTCGTCGGGGTTGTCGCGCGCCAAAGGCGGCGCGCCCGCCAGCAGCGCGTCGGCGCGCGCCTGGATGCGCGCGATCACGGCGTCGAGCACCTCGCGCTCGCCGGCCGACAGGTCGGCCACCAGCGCCTGGTTGATGGCGCGGATGCGCGGAAAGATGTCGCCATGCACGCGGCGCCCCGCCTCGCTCAGGAACACATGCACCTCGCGCCGGTCGCTGGGCTTGGGGCGGCGTTCGATCAGGCCCTTGTCGGCCAGGGTGGTGAGGGTGCGCGAGGTGCGCGCGCGGTCGAGCATGGCGCGCTCGGCCAGCTCGGACGACAGCACGCCCTCGTTCTCGGCCAGGAAGGACAGCACGCGCCATTCGCGCCGCGTCATGCCGTGCAGGCTCTCGCAGAGCTGCACCACCTGCCGGCCCGCGGTCACGTGGATGCGGTAGAGGCGGTAGAGCAGGAATTCGGCCTGGTGGCCGGGCTGGGCCAGGGTGTCGGCTGGCATAGGGTTATCCCCCGCAATGATTGATTTCTGCAATCGATTGTGAATGCCTAGCATGGGCCCTCCAAGGGGGAACACACCCCGCCGCGCCCCGACCGGAGACACGCCATGCCCCTCACCCGCCGCCTGCTGCACGCCGCCCTGCTGGGCCTGACCGTTCTGGCCGCCGCCCCGGCCCCGGCCCAGGACAAGACCCCGCTCAAGATCGTGGTGGGCTTTCCGCCCGGGGGCTCGGCCGACACGCTGGCGCGCCTGATCGCCGAGAACCTGCGCGACCAGTACGGCCCCATCGTGGTCGAGAACAAGCCCGGCGCGGGCGGGCGCATCGCGCTGCAGCAGGTCAAGCGCGCCGAGCCCGACGGCCACACCGTGATCGTGCTGCCCAGCGGGCCCATGGTGCTGTTCCCGCACGTCTACAAGAAGCTCGACTACGACCCGGTGAAAGACTTCACCCCGGTCTCGCTGATCGCCAACTTCCAGTTCGGCGTGGTGGCGGGCCCCGCGAGCAAGGTGAAGACCGTGGGCGAGATGGTGGCCGCGGCCAAGGCGCAGCCGGGCGTGATGTCGTACGGCACACCGGGCCTGGGCACGCTGCCGCACTTCATGGGCGTGCTGTTCGAGCAGCAGGTGGGCGCGAAGCTGAACCACGTGCCGTTCCAGGGCGGCGGCCCGGCCAACACGGCCCTCATCGGCGGACACATCGACTACAAGTTCGACGTCGTCTCCGAGACCGCCGAACTGCACCGCAGCAACAAGGTCCGCATCATCGCCGTCACCGGCGCGCAGCGCGACCCGCAGGTGCCCGAGGTGCCCACGCTCAAGGAGAGCGGCATCGACATGGTGGCCGGTGCCTGGTTCGCCATGTACGGCCCCGCCAACCTCAACCCCGCGGTGCGCGATCGCCTCTCGCGCGCGGTCGCCGCGGCGGTGAAGACGCCCGCCTTGCGCGAGCGCCTGATCGGCCTGGGCTACGAGCCCGTGGGCTCCACGCCCGCCGAGCTCGCCACCGCGCAGGCCAACGACCTCAAGCGCTGGGAAGCCCCGATCAAGGCCACCGGCATCCAGCTCGATTGAAGACATGGCCCCCACGCTCCGCCGCTTCGCGGGTCGCTGCCCCCCGAGGGGGCTGATCCGGCTTGGGGCGGCCCGGCGCCGGATCGATTTCATCACCCAAGGAGATTGCCCATGACCCCGCGACGCGCTGTGCTGGCCCTGTGCCTGGCCGCCGCCCTCGTTCCCCCCGCCGTGCAGGCCCAGACCGCCTGGCCCACGCAGACCGTCCGCTTCGTCAACAACTTCCCCGCGGGCGGGCCGTCGGACATCCTGGCGCGCTCGGTCGGCCAGGTGCTGCAGGAGCAGTTCAAGCAGAGCGTGGTGGTCGACAACAAGCCCGGCGCGGCCGGCAACATCGGCGCGGCCGACGTGGCCAAGGCCGCGGGCGACGGCAGCACCCTGCTGTTCGGCATCGACACCACCTTCACCATCAACCCGCACCTCTACCCCAACCAGGGCTTCAAGGGCAGCGACCTCAAGCCGGTGATCATCATGGCCTCGTCGGGCCTGCTGATCGGCGTGAACCCCGCCACCGGCCTCAAGACCCTGCCGCAGCTGGTGGAGCAGAGCAAAACCAAGGCCTTCAACTTCAGCTCGGCCGGCAGCGGCAGCCCGGGCCACCTCGCGGTCGAGGTGTTTGCCGAGGCCACGAAGCACAAGCTCAACCACATCCCTTACCGCGGCAACACCCCGGCCGTGACGGCCGTGCTCGCGGGCGAGGTGGACGGCGGCACCCTGGCCACGCCGGGCATGCTGCCGCACGTCAAGAGCGGCAAGATCACCGCGCTGGCCGTCACCAGCCGCCAGCGCTCCAAGCTCGCGCCCGACATCCCCACCGTGGGCGAGCTCGGCCTCAAATCGCTCGAGCAGGAGGTGTACTACCTGGTGATGGCGCCGGCCAGCACGCCCGACGCCCTGGTGCAGGCCATGGGCAAGGCGATCGCCGACGCGCTGCAGCGCCCCGATGTGCAGGCCCGCCTGCTCAACCTCGACCTGTTCCCCGAAGGCCTGCAGGGCGCGGCCGCGGCCAAGCGCCTGGCCGACCTGAACGCGCGCTACGGCGCGCTCGTGAAGGCCACCGGCATGAAGGTGGAGTGAACGCGCCGTGACCCGACCCAACATCGTCTACATCGTCTGCGACGACCTCGGCTACGCCGACCTGGGCTGCTACGGCGGCCGCGAGGCCGGCTTCGGCCGCGTCTCGCCGCACATCGACGCGCTGGCCGCGGGCGGGCTGAAGTTCACCGAGGGCTATTCGAACTCGCCGGTGTGCTCGCCCACGCGCTTCGCGCTCATGACCCTGCGCTACCAGTACCGGCTGCGCGGCGCGGCCGAAGAGCCCATCAACAGCAAGGCGCGCAAGAGCCAGACCCTGGGCCTGCCGTCCGAGCACCCCACCCTGCCCTCGCTGCTGCGCGGCGCGGGCTACCGCACGGCGCTGATCGGCAAGTGGCACCTGGGCTACCCGCCGGCCTTCGGCCCGCTGCGCTCGGGCTACGAGGAATTCTTCGGCCCCATGGCCGGCGGCGTCGACTACTTCACCCACTGCGCGAGCACCGGCGACCACGACCTGTGGTTCGGCGAGAACGAGCACCCCGAGGTCGGCTACCTCACCGACCTGCTGAGCCGCCGCGCCGTGGACTACGTGCACCGCATGGCCGAGGGCGCGAAGGCCGGCACGCCCTTCATGCTCAGCCTGCACTACACCGCGCCGCACTGGCCCTGGGAAACGCGCGACGACGCGCACGTGGCGCCCGAGGTGGCGAAGAACCTGTTCCACCTGCACGGCGGCAACATCGAGAGCTACCGCCGCATGATCCACCACATGGACGAAGGCATCGGCTGGCTGATGGACGCGCTGCGCCAGCACGGCCTGGCCGACAACACCATCGTGGTCTTCACGAGCGACAACGGCGGCGAGCGCTTCTCGGACAACTGGCCGCTCGTGGGCGGCAAGATGGACCTCACCGAAGGCGGCATCCGCGTGCCCTGGATCGTGCACTGGCCCGCGCAGGTGCCGGCCGGCACCACCACCGCGCAACACGGCATGAGCATGGACTTCTCGCGCACCCTGCTCGACGCCGCCGGCGTGGCGCCGGCCGACTCGCACGCGCCCGACGGCGTGTCGCTGCTGCCGGTGTGGCGCGAGCCCGCCAAGCGGCTGCACCGCCCCATGCACTGGCGCATGAACCACCGCGGCCAGCGCGCGCTGCGCGACGGCGACTGGAAATACCTGCGCGTGGACGGCCACGACTACCTGTTCAACATCGCGCAGGACGCGCGCGAGCGCGCCAACCGGGCCGCGCACGAACCCGAGCGCCTGGCCGCGATGCGCGAGGCCTGGGAGGCCTGGAACGCCACCATGCCGCCGATTCCCGAGGACGCGACGGTGAGCCTGGGCTACGGCGCCAAGGACATGCCGCAGCGCTGAACCCGCGCCCGCCGCGCGGGTGCGCGGCTACGATCGCCCCATGAGCCGCTGGCACCGCCTGTTCCCTTTCCTGCAATGGCCGCGGCCCGATGCGGCGCTGTGGCGCGGTGAAGCCCTCGCGGGCCTCACCGTGGGCCTGATGGTGATCCCGCAGGGCGTGGCCTACGCGGCCATCGCGGGCATGCCGCTGGTGACCGGCATCTACGCGGCGCTGCTGCCGGCGCTGATCGCGGTGCTGTTCTCGGCCTCGCCGCGGCTGTCGGTGGGGCCCACGGCGCTCACCTGCCTGCTGGTGGGCAGCTCGCTTGCGCCACTGGCCGCGCCGGGCAGCGCGCAATGGGTGCAGCTCGCGGTGTGGTTGGCGCTGCTCACCGGCCTGCTGCAGGTGGTGCTGGGCGCGGCGCGCTTCGGCTGGCTGCTCAACCTGGTGAATTCGCCCGTGCTCATGGCCTTCACGCAGGCCGCGGCGGTGCTGATCATCGCGTCGCAATTGCCCGCGCTGCTGGGTTTTGCCAACGGCGCGGCGCTGCTCGCGCTGCAAGGCTGGCAGCCCGCTTCCCTGGCGTTCGGCGCGGGCGCGCTGCTGGCGCTGGTGGCCGCGCGGCGGCTGCGGCCGGGCTTTCCGTCGGTGCTCGCATTGGTGCTGGCGAGTGCGGCCATCGCGCGCGCCACCGGCTTCGAGGCCGCGGGGGGTGCGGTCATCGGCGCGCTGCCGCAGGGCCTGCCCGCGCTCGCGCTGCCGGCCTGGCCGGGCTGGGACATGCTGGGCGCGCTGCTGCTGCCGGTGCTGGTGATCACGCTGGTCAGCTTTCTGGAAACCGCGAGCAGCGCCAAGGTGGACAACGGCCGCCGCGGTGCGCGCTGGGACCAGGACCAGGACCTGATCGGCCAGGGCCTGGCCAAGATCGCCTCGGGCCTCACGGGCGCCATGCCCACGAGCTCGTCGTTCTCGCGCTCGGCGCTCAACCTCTACGCGGGCGCCCAGACCGGTTGGGCCACGGTGTTCTCGGTGGGGGTGGTGCTGCTGGCGCTGCTCCTGGCCATGCCGCTGCTGCACCACGTGCCGCTGGCCGTGCTCGCGGCCATCGTGGTGCTGCCGGTGTGGGGGCTGATCCAGCCGCGCGGCTTCACCCGCCTGTGGCGCGTCTCGCGCGTGGAGGCCGCGATCGCGCTCGCCACGGCCGCCATCACGCTGCTGGCCGCGCCGCGCCTGTACTGGGGCGTGCTCGCGGGCGTGGTGATGGCGCTGACGCACTTCCTGTACCTGCGGCTGCACCCGCGCATCATCGAGGTGGGCCTGCACGCCGACGGCAGCCTGCGCGACCGCCACCTGTGGCAGCTGCCGCCGCTGGCGCCGCGGCTGTATGCGCTGCGCATGGACGCCGCGCTCGACTTCGCCACCGCCGCCGGCTTCGAGCGCGCGGTCGGCGAGCACCTGCAGGCGCAGCCCGACACGCGCCACGTGATGCTGATCGCGCACCCCATCAACTGGATCGACGCCACCGGCGCCGAGGCCTTCGGCCGCGTGCACGAGCAGCTCGAGCAGCGCGGCGTGCACCTGCACCTGGTGGGCATCAAGCTGCCGGTGGAGAACGTGCTGCGCGCTGCGGGCCTGCTGGGCGAGAGCGCGCGGCTGCACCTGTACCGCACCGAGGCCGAGGCCCTGCAGGCGATCGGCGCGGGCGCACTGGCCGACGACTAGGCCGCGGGCCCGTCTTCGGCCGCGAGCGCCGCGGCCTGCAACTGCTCGGCCGCGGCGTCGAAGCACAGATCGTCGATCGCCACGGCCACGGCCTGGGCCACGGCCGCGCCCAGGCGCCGGGCGATCGCCGCGCGCAGGTGCGCGAAGCTCGCCCCGGCGTCGAGGTCGTTCGATTCGAGCTGGGACAGCAGCGCCTGCAGCTGGGCCTGCCATTGCACATCGTCGAGCGCCTGATCGGGCGGCGCGGCGGCGCCGGCGCGCTCGTCGTCCGCGCGGAGTTCACGGGCGGTGTAGACCGCAGCGCCCTGTTCCAGCTGGGCGAAGCGGCGCTGCAGCTCGGCCAGCGTGGCCGCGGCGTCGGCCAGGGCGTGCGCGTCGAGTGCGGCTTCCAGGCCGGTGGCGGCGCGTGCCAGGTCGAGCGCACCGATCATGCCCGCGCTGCCGCGCAGCCGGTGCGCGCGCACACGCCAGTGGTCCTGCTGCGCGGCGTCCCAGGCGAGCGGGCCGTCGGCGGGCAGCGCGGCCCATTCGTGCTGTTCGGCCAGCAAGCGCGTGAGCACGCGCTGGAACAGCTGCTCGTCGCCGCCGAGCGTGCGGTGCGCGCTGAGCGCGTCCACACCCTCGACCCGGGGCCAGCCGGCCGGCGGTGCGGCCGCGGGCACGGCGAGCGGCGCGGGCGTGGCCGCCACGGCCGCACCCGCGCCGGGACAGGCGCGCCGCAGCGCGGCCAGCAGCAGCGCGGGCTCGAGCGGCTTGGCCACGAAGTCGCTGAAGCCGGCGTCGAGCGCACGCTGGCGCTCGTCGGCCAGGGCGCCCGCGGTGAGCGCGATCACGGGCAGGCCCGTGAACGAGGTGTCGGCACGGATGCGGCGCGTGGCCTCCAGGCCGTCCATCACGGGCATCTGCACGTCCATGAGCACCACATCCACCGCGCCGGCCTGGGCCTGCAGCCAGGCCAGGGCCTGCGCGCCGTCGCCGCAGGTGTGCACGCGTGCGCCCTCGCGTTCGAGCATGCGCCGCGCGATGTCGAGATTGACCTCGCTGTCGTCGACCAGCAGCACGCGCAGGCCGTTGAGGCCGTGTGCGGGGGCCGCCGCCGGCGCCGGCCGCAGCGCGCTGACCGCGGCCTCGTGCAACGGCACGCTGACCCAGAACTCGCTGCCCTGGCCCGGCGTGCTCGACAGGCCCGCCTCACCCTGCATCAGCCCGACCAGGCGGCGCACGATGGACAGGCCCAGGCCCGTGCCGCCGAAGCGGCGCGTGGTGGTTTCGTCGGCCTGGGTGAAGGGCTGGAACAGGCGCGCCTGCTGCTCGGGCGTGATGCCGATGCCGCTGTCGCGCACGCTCAGGCGCAGGCGCGGCGCGCCGCCGGCCTCGTCGCGCGCCGCCGCGATCACCACGCCGCCGCGGGCGGTGAACTTGATGGCGTTGCCCACCAGGTTGACCAGCACCTGGCGCAGCCGGCCCGCGTCGCCGATCAGCGCCTCGGGCAGTGCGGGGCCGCGCTCCAGCGTGAGCGCGAGGCCCTTGTGCTGCGCCTGCACCCCATAAACCGACTCGACCTCGCGCAGCAGCTCGCACAGCGAGAAGGGCTCGCGTTCGAGCCGCATCTCGCCGGCCTCGATCTTGGCCAGGTCGAGCACGTCGTTGACGATGCCCAGCAGCGCACGTCCCGCGGTCTGCGCCTTGGTCAGCAGCGCGCGCTGGTCGCCGTCGAGCGGGCTGTCGGCCAGCAGGTGGGTCACCCCGAGCACGGCGTTGAGCGGCGTGCGGATCTCGTGGCTCATGTTGGCGAGGAAGGCGCTCTTGCTGGCGCTGGCGGCCTCGGCCGCGCGCTTGGCCTCGCGCAGGTCCTGCTCGATCGCCTTGCTGGCGCTGATGTCGAGCTGGGTGCCGTACATCCATTCGGGCTCGCCCGCGGGGGTCCAGCTGCGCACCTGGCCGCGGTTGAGCACCCAGATCCAGTGGCCCTCGGCATGGCGCATGCGCACCTCGCTGGCGTAGAAAGCGTGTTCGCCCGCGAAGTGGCGGCGCAGCGCGCGCTGCGCGCGCGGCACGTCGTCGGGGTGGACGTGGTCGAGCCAGGCCTGCTGGCTGCTCGGGCGCAGCTCGTCGTAGTCGTGGCCCAGCATCTGGGCCCAGCGCTCGTTGTAGCGGCACTCGCCGGTCTGCACATTCCATTCCCAGGTGCCCACGTGGGTGCCCTGCAGGATGCTTTGCAGCCGCATGCGCTCGGTGGCCTGCTGCGCGAGCGCGGCCTCGAGGGCGCGGCGGTTGCGGTTGCGTTCGGTGACGTCGTCGATCACCGCGTACCAGCCCTGCACGCCGCCGTCGCGCAGGTCGGGCAGGTAGCGCATGTGCATCTCGCGCAGTTCGCCGGTGAGCGGGCTGGCCATCGAGAGCTCGAAGGACTGCGGCTCGCCGCGCAGCACCGCCGCGATGTGCGGTTGCAGGGTGGCGTAGACGGCATCGCCGACCACCTCGTGCGCGCGCTGGCCGCGAATGTCACCGCCATGCGGCCGGCGCCACTCGAGGTTGGCCCGGTTGGCCTCGCGGTTGACCTGGTCGCGGTCCCAGTAGCTGATCATGGAAGGCATGGCGTCGAGCACGGTGCGCAGGAAACGCTGCACGTCTTCGAGCGATCGGGTGCGCTCGACCACACGCGCCTCGAGACTGGCGTTGATGTCGAGCAGGTGCTGCTCGTGCTGCTGACGCTGCACCAGCAGCACCCATTGCAAGGCCGCCACCAGCAGGGTCACCAGCGCGCCCACCCAGGCCACCAGCGCAGGCGACAGCAAACCGAACTGCGCCGCGTACGACGGGCGCATCTCGGTGCGAACCATCCAGGAGCGGCCATAGGGCACCCGCAGCAGCGACACGCTGCCCGCGCCGGCCGCCGGCGGCGCGCCTTGCGCCGCGGTGTTGAAAAACACGGCCGCATGCTCGACATCGGTGATGTCGGTGAGCGACAGCGCGATGTGCTCGGTGTGCAGCGGCAGCCCCGCCAGCACATCGTCCACCAGCAGCGGGGCGTAGGCCCAGCCGAAGGCCGCGGCCTCGCGGCGCTCGGGCGAGTCCAGGGGCAGGCCCGGCCGGTAGATCGGCAGCAGCAGCAGGAAGGCCCGGTCCTCGGCCTTGGTCGCCTGCACCAGCGTGATCGGCGCGCTCAGCATCGCGCGGCCGCTGCGCATGGCGGTCTGCGCCGCCAGGCGGCGCCGGGGCTCGCTCGCGATGTCCAGCCCGACGGCCTCGCGGTTGCGTTCGAGCGGCTCGACCAGTTCGATGATGAAGTGGTCGCCCGCGTGCGGCGCGTGCGCGGCGCCGTGGGTCGGCGGCGGCACGGCATGGTGGCGGGCGTGCTCGCGCCATTCATCCGCGGGCACGCGGTGCACGAAGCCGAAGCCGCGCGCGCCGGGAAACTCGCGCTCCATGTCGCGCGAGGCCATGTAGTAGCGGAAGTCGGCCGCCGTGATGCCGTGCTCGCCCGCCTTCTGGATCAGGCCGCGCGCGCCGCGCAACCCGTATTCGTAGAGCGCGAACCGCGCGTGGATGGCGTCGGCCAGTTCGCGCGACTCGACGGCGAAGCGCTCGTCGACGAAGGCGGCGTTGCTGCGTTCCTGCCGCAGCACCATCAGCGTGGTCAGCAAGGCGCCGAGGGCCAGCGTGCACACGACCCAGAAGGCGTTGGCGTAGCGCGAAGGCCAGTTCATGCAGCGCCCAGCCCCTGACTCAGGCGGCCGCAAAGGCCTGGCGCACCGGGGCCGCCGCCTCGGCGATGCGATGGACCAGGGTGGCCAGGCGATCGGTCTGACCCGCGCGCGCGGCGCTTTCGAAAGCGTCGAACAGGTGGCCCAGGCGGTACGCACCCACCGCGTGCGACGAGGACTTGATGCGGTGCGCCGTGAGTCCGGCGCGGTGCCAGTCGCCCGCGCGCAGGGCCTCCCGCAGCTCGCCCTCGGCGCGGCTCAGCGTGCTCAGGAAGATCTGGCGCATCTCGTTCTGCGCGTCGGGGTCGGGGCCGATCGCGCGCGTCAGGGCCTCGGGGTCGAAGTCGGGCCGGCCCGCGATCGAGGGGCCGCCTTCCTCCACCGCCGCGGGCCCACCCGGGGGCAGCCAGCGGCGCAGTGCGGCGGCCAGGCGCTCCAGCGGCACGGGCTTGGTGAGGTAGTCGTCCATGCCACAGGCAATGGCGCGCTCGGCCTCGCCGCGCACCGCGTTGGCGGTGAGCGCGACGATGGGCAGGCGGCGGCCCGCGGTCTCTTCGGCGCGGATGGCGGCGCACAGGGCATCGCCGTCCAGCCCCGGCATGTGCAGATCGGTCAGCAGCACGCTGAAACGGCCGCCCTCGGCGCGCCAGCGCGCAAGCGCCTGCTCGCCGTCGTGAACCATCACCGCGGGCACCCCCAGCCGCTGCAGCTGGCGGCCGATCACCAGCCGGTTCACCGGGTTGTCTTCGGCCACCAGCACCGGCAGGCAGCCGCCGGGCAGGTCGCAGTTCGGTTCGGACTCACCGGTGTCGGCGGGCATGCGCAACTCGGGTTCGATGGCCCGCTGCACCGCCTGCAGCAGCGCGCGGCGGTGCAGGGCGTCGGCGTCGAGCCAGAGCCAGCCGCCGCTGTCGGGGCGCGCGCCACGTTGCGGGCCGGGACGCAGCGCCACCCGGCCCTGCAGGCCTTCGCGCTCGACCAGCCAGTGGCCCAGGGTGCCGGGCTCCGCGGATTCGGCGGTTTCGCTCAGCACCACCGTGGCACCCGCATGTTCGAGGTAGTGGCCCCAGTCGCCGAGACCGTCGGGGCGGCGGCCGTGCCAGGTGCAGCGCACACCGGCCAGCGGCGCCGGCACACCGGCGTCGGCCGCCAGCGGCTGCGCCGCGCGGGCGCTGCGCAGCGGCAGGTGCACGGTGAAGCGCGCGCCCGCGCCGGGCCGGGACTCGACCGCGATGTGGCCGCCCATGCCCTTGACCAGGCGCTGCGAGATCGCCAGCCCCAGGCCGGTGCCGCCGAAGCGGCGCGTGGTGCGGGCATCGGCCTGCTCGAAGGGACGGAACAGGCGCGCCAGCGCGTCGGGCGTCATGCCCACGCCGTTGTCGCGCACCTCGATGGCGAGCCGGCCTTCGTGTTCAAAGGCGCGCAGCGCCACCTGGCCGCCGACACTGGTCTTGCTGCCGCTGAACTTGATGGCGTTGCCCAGCAGGTTGGCCACCACCTGGCGCAGCCGCACGGCGTCGCCCATGAGCGCGCGCGGCAGCTCGGGCTGCACGAACACGTGCAGCGCCACCTGCTGCTGCGCAGCGGTGCCGAGCCAGGCGTCGGCCGTGCTTTCGATCAGGCGGCGCAGCTCGAAGGGCTTGTCTTCCAGATCGAGCCGGCCCGACTCGATCTTGGAGAAATCGAGGATGTCGTCGATCAGGCCCAGCAGGGTGTGGGCCGATTCGCGCGCCGAGTGCAGCAGCTCCTGCTGGTGCGGCGGCAGGCCGCTGCGGTCCATGAGCTCGATCAGCCCCACCACGCCGTTCATGGGCGTGCGGATCTCGTGGCTCATGGTGGCCAGGAAGGCGCTCTTGGCCTCGCTCGCGGCCTCGGCGGCGCTGCGCGCCTGCTCGAGTTCGGCGGTGCGCAAGGCCACCAGCGACTGCAGGCGTTCGCGCTGCAGGGCCTCGAGTTCGAGGCGCTCCTGGCGCTCGCGCCGGGCTGTGAGCCAGTGCGAGGCGGCGCGCGCCAGGTCTTCGAGCGTCTGGCGGGCGACCGGGTCGAGCTGGCGCGGCTCGGTGTCGATCACGCACAGCGTGCCCAGCACCTCGTCCTGATCGCCGATGGGCAGCCCGGCGTAGAAGCGGATGTGGGGGTAGCCGGTCACGAGCGGGTGGCGCGCGAAGCGCTGGTGCTCGCGCAGGTCGTCGACCACCAGGGCGCGGCGCCGGTCGACCACGGTGGAGCAGAAGGCGGTTTCGCGCGGCATCCAGGCGCGCGGGGTTTCGGTGCTGGCCACCGACCAGGCGCTGTCCGTGCCCACCACGTTGACCATGGCCACGGGGCAGTTCAGGGCCCGGGCCGCCACGCGCACCAGGCCGTCGAGCACCGGGTCTTCGGGCATCGCATCCAGCGACAGGCGATCGAGCGCCTGCTGGCGGCGCAGCTCGGCGGCGCTGGCGAGGTCGATCACCGCGCTCATTGCATGTGCTCCGGCGGGCGCGTGCCCTCCTGGCCCGGCAGGTGGCGCTTGGCCCACCAGCGCAGCACCATGGGCAGCTCGCGCCAATGCCAGGTGCTGGGCCCGCTGGGCGGGGCGCCGGCGGCGGGTTCTTCGAAGGCGAAGACCTCGAGCTCGGCGCGCCAGCGCGCGAGCTGACCGATCAGGGCCCGGCCACCCGCGCGGTCCAGCCGCGCGTCCACGATGGCCACCGAGGGCGGCTCGGCCAGGGCCAGGCGCAGGGCGTCGATGGGATCGCTGGTCCAGCGAACGCGGACCTGCACCGGCCAGCGCGACAGCACCTCGCGCACGGTCGGCACGCACTGGCTGCGGGCGCTGACCACGAGCACGTCCACCGGATCGATCCGGGGAGAGCTGTCGGCGCTGAGTGGCATTCGAATCTCCGGGTACATGGAGACGAATGGTGCGCTCGGGGGACCCCGGCGAATGCCGGGAAAACTGGATCGGCCCGCGGCGGAAACTGTGCGTTTCCAGGCCACACCGATGCGCGCGGCCGACCTTCACATACCCCGCGCCCGTACCGGCCCCGCGCACGCTCTAGATTGCCTCCCCACGCCCCGCCCCTGAGGGCGTTCCAGGGAGGCCCCATGTTCTTCGCCCTGCGGCGCGTGCCCGTGTTCGCGCTCGCGCTGGCCTGGCTGCTCTGCGCCGCACCGGCCCGCGCCGACACCGCCCCCACCCCCACCTACGACTGCGCCCAGGGCCAGTGCATCGGCTACTACTGGAGCGATCCGGCGGTGCACTTCCCCACCCCGGCGCAGGCCTGCGCCTACGGCGGCACGCAGTACCGCCCGCCCATCCCCATGAGCTGGTGCCCCGCCGATGGCTTCTGCCGCCAGGCCCCCGCCACCAACCCCTGCGCCGGCCCCGGCTACATCGTGCCCTACGTGCTGCGCTGGACTGCGCCGCCACCGCCTCCACCGCCTCCACCGCCTCCACCGCCTCCACCGCCTCCACCGCCACCGCCCACACCCCCCACCGCCGCGCTCGAAGAGCGTTCCTGCCCCGTCGGCAACCCCACCCTGCCCGGCAGCGGCACCAAGGTCCACCACGAGCGCGACTACGCCCCCGCCTTCGCCCACCCCATCCCCTTCGAGCGCCACTACCGCTCGCACTTCACCTACGCCCCCCTGGCCCCCGACAACGGCTGGCTGCACACCTACAGCGCCCGCCTGGACTGGCCCGGCGCGGGCAACGAGGTCTTCGCCCTGCGCCCCGACGGCCAGGTGCACCGCTTCGTGCGCGGCGCCAGCGGCGCCTGGGCCGCCGAGCAGCCCGGCCTTGAACTCACGGCCGAGCTCGACGCCACGAGCCGGCTCAGCGGCTGGCGCCTCACCCAGCGGCCCGAGGGCCGCAGCGAGCGCTACGACCCCAGCGGCCTGCTGCAAAGCATCGACGAGCGCAACGGCTGGCGGCTGCGCCTGCTGCGCGACGCCCAGGGCATCACCGTCGTCAACCACTTCGGGCGCTCGCTGCGCCTGCAGCACGACGCCCAGGGCCATGTCAGCGCGCTCACCACGCCCGCGGGCGAGCGCATCCGCTACGAGCACGATGCGCAAGGCCGCCACGTCGGCGTGGTCTGGCCCGACGGCCACAGCCGGCGCTACCACCACGAAGACCCCGCGCTGCCCTACGCCCTGACCGGCATCACCGACGAGACCGGCCAGCGCATCGGCACCTACCGCTACGACGCCCAGGGCCGCGTGATCGAAACCCAGCGCGCCAACGGCGCCGAGCGGCTGCAGTTCGCCTACGGGCAGGACAGCAGCGGCGCCCCGCAGACCACCGTCACCGACTTCAGCAGCGGCCCCCCGATCGGCCGCACCTGGCGCTTCGTGCGGCAGGGCCGGCTGCTGCAGCCCGCCGGCGTGAGCGCGCCCTGCACCGTGTGCGGGGCCACCGCGCAGGCCATCGAGTACGACGGCGCCGGCCTCAAGCGCCGCGCGCTGCAGCACGACGGCAGCGTGGTCTTCTACCGCCACGACGCGCGCGGCCTGGAGATCGAGCGCGCGGCCTTCCCCGCCACCCTGGCCAGCGCCAGCACCCGCCCGGAGCTGGCCCTGGCCACATCGGTCACCACCACCGAGCGCGACCCCGACTCGGGTCTGCCCACGCGCATCGCCGAGCCCGCTCGCCTCACCACCTTCGAGCACAGCGGCGCAGGCATCACCGCCGTGGGCACGCAGGCCACCAGCGACCCCAGCGGCGCGGCCGGCTTCAACGCCACCCCCAGCGGGCCGCTGCGGCGCACCGAGTCCCTCTACGACAGCCAGGCCCTGGTCACGCGCATCAGCGAGTACGAAGACGGCACGCTCACCCAGCGCTGGGACCTCGCCTACAACGACCTGGGCGACCTCACGGGCGTCGTCGATGCGACGCGGGGGCAGCGCGCAACGGTCACGCAACACACCGCCGACGGGCGCGTCCTGCAGGGCACCACCGACCAGGGCGTGCCGATCGCGGTCGCCTACGGCCCCAGGGGCGCCATCACCCAGATCACGCGCGGCAGCCAGACGGTTCGCTTCACCTACAACCCGGTGGGCACCCTGGTGCAGGTTCGCCTGCCCGACGGCCAGGTGATCGACCACGTGGTCGACGCGATGCAGGCGCTCGTGGACGCTCGGCTCAACGGCGCCTCGGTCACGGCACAGATGCTGGCCCGGGGTGATTACGCGGACTCAACGGCCAAAGGGCAGGTCGAAGCGGTCCGGCAGGCACTGATCCGAAGTGTGCAGGGGCTGCTGCCCACCGCCCACGCCCAGGTCGTGGTGCTGGGCGGGGGGCGCGTGCCACCACCGCCCGTGTTCGATCCGCGCACCGATATGCTGATGTCGCCCATCAGCGCGGCGGACCAAGCGATACAGGCGCTCAACGAGGCCATCGCGCGCGCCTGCCGCTGCGACCCGTATCAGGGCTTCGGTACACCCAAGTTCACCGCTGTGACCTTTGCGCATGTGTTCTACGGCGGCCACATGCTCCCGATGTTCTCGGATAAAAGCTACTTCGCACCCACGGAGAAGGTGGGGCAGGCGTTGGTCGATGAGGTGGTTGGCCGTGCCACGAAAAGCAAAACCCAGGGCAACCGCGAGATCTTTAACGTTGAAATGGGTCGGGTGATGGGCATGCGGTACGACACCGAAAGCACTTCCAGCGACAAACTGACGCCCACCCAATGGATCACCATGGTCGTGGAGCGCAACAACTGCTCAAGCAATTGGCGCTTCAACGAAGTGGTCACCCTCTATCCAGACCAAGAACGCAAATGAAGCACCTGCGAATCGGGGACATCGATCTTTCCGAATACGTTTGGCAGCCCACCCACGTGCACGATCGGACCGTGATCCGCATCGACCGAGCGGTGATGGCGCTCGATCCTGAAGCCGAGATAAGCAATGGCGGTCCCGGGGAAAGGAGTGGCATTCAATGGAGCTTTCTGGTCACCAAGAACGGACAACCTACCCCGAGGAAACTCCAAGAGTTTCTGACGGGCGAAGACGAGCAATGGCAAATCGCACTCAGCTACCGTGGGCCCTTGATCACCGCGATCAGCTTCCAAGGAGAGCGTCGAGCAGGCAACCGCCCTGACCTGATCCACATGATGGCGGACAAGGTCACGTCCCCCGCGCTGGTCGCCATGACCAAGAAGTTGGCCGATGATCTCCGTCTTGTTTATCTCGACGCCGGCGAACTCATGGCCCTGGAAATCCCCTGGGACGAGTTGCAAGGCAATGCGGCAGACCGCCTCGACTACTCGGAAATGCCCAACGCATTCAACCTGCTGTTCTACGAGTACTGAGGCTGTTGCCAGGGCAGCTACGGCCCTCCCGCCCAATGCTTCCCTGGACGCAGGCTTGACTCGCCCAACCACCGTGCCGTCAAGGGCGTGCCCGCCAAGGGGCGGATCAGGCTGCACGAGCCTGTCCGCAATCCGAAACAAGCCGTGCCTCAAAGATCGTCGGCGCTGATCAGCCCTTCGCGGATGGCCAGGCGCACGAGCGCGGGCAAGTCGGTCACGCCGAGTTTGGCCATGAGCCGGCTGCGGTAGCTCTCGACGGTCTTGGGCGACAGGTGCAGCTTCTCGCCGATGGCCACGCTGGTGTGGCCTTGCACCACGAGCTGGATCACCTGGCGTTCGCGCACCGACAGCGATTCGATGCCGCCACCGTCGCTGCCCTGGGTCAGCCCTTCGACGGCCAGCTCGGCCACCTCGCCGCCCAGGTGCTTGCGCCCGGCGGACACCGCTTCGACCGCGGCCAGCACCTCGGCCGCGGGCGAACCCTTGAGCACGTAGCCGTGCGCGCCCAGGCGCATGGCCTCGGCCACGTGTCGCGGCTGGGCCGACATGGTGAGCATCACCACGCGCGTGGACAGCTTGCGCTTGACCAGCTGCTCCAGCAATTCGAAGCCCGAACGCTGGCCGAGCTGCAGGTCGAGCAGCACCACCGTGGGCGTCAGGCGCACGATCTCGGCCAGTGCCGCGGTGGGGTTGTCGGACTCGCCCACCACGCGATGGCCGGCGTCTTCGAGCACGGCGCGCAGGCCGTCGCGCAGCATGGCGTGGTCATCGACAAGGTACAGGTCGCTCATGGTCTGGGATCTCCTTCTTGTTTTAGCCGGGAAGCAGGTTGTCGCGCACCGAGTCGAGTGCGCCGAAGCCGCTGTCGGGCCGCGCGGCCCAGATCAGCGTGATCACGGTGCCGCCTTCGCGGCGCGCGCGTGCCTGCAGCCGCGCGCCGATGGCCAGCGCGCGCTCGCGCATGCCCACCATGCCCAGGTGGCCCGGACGGCCTTCGGCCAGCTCGGGCGGCAGCCCGACACCGTTGTCGCCGATGTCCAGCCGCAGGCGATCGGCATCGCCCGAGACGCGCACGCGGATCTGCGTGCCCCGCGCGTGTTCGATGGCATTGGCCACGGCCTCGCGCGCCACCATGAAGGCCGCGTACTCCACGTCCTCGGGCCAGCGCTGCCCGGCGATGTCGGGGTCGTGCGTGAGCTCCAGCCGCACGGGATCGGCCTCGGGCACGCGCTGGCGGATCTCGTTGTCGAGCGCCGCAAGCAGCCCGGCCTTCTCGAGCAGCGGCGGGCGCAGCTTCACCAGTGCCTGGCGCACCTCGACGATGGCCTGGTCGATCTGCGTGTTCACGACGCGCAGGCGGTCCTGCGCGCGCTGGGGCAGCGCGATGTCGCGCAACTGGTTGCAGACCGAATCGAAGGACAGCCGGATCGCGCCCAGCGTCTGGCCGAGCTGGTCGTGCAGGGTCTGCGCGAGTTCGCGCGTGGTGACCTGTTCCTGGTGCAGCAGGCGCTGCGTGAGCTCGGACAACTCGACCTGGTAGCGCGACAGCGCCTGCTCGGCGCGCACGCGTTCGCTCACGTCGCGCAGGATGGCGGTGAGGCGCTTCTCGCCACGCACCGTCACCTGCGAGATCGAGGCCTCGAGCTCGATCTCGGTGCCGTCGGGCCGCAATCCCTTGACGCGGCCGAAACCCATGGGCCGCGTGGTCGCGCTCGACTCGCCGAAGTGCCGCATCAGCCCGAGGTGGCCGCCGCGGTGCTCCCGCGGCAGCAGCGCGTCCAGCGGCTGGCCCAGCATTTCGTCGGCGCTGCGCCCGAAGATGCGCGCCGCCGCGGGATTGAAGAGGTTGATGCGGCCGTTCATGTCCACGCTGATCACGGCGTCGCTGGCGGCGTTGATCACGGCCGCCAGCACCTCGCCCTGCTCGCGCAGGCGCTCCGCGCCCTGGTGTTCGGCCGTGAGGTCGCGCACCTGCACCAGGATGCCCAGCGGCTCGCCATCGACGCCGAACACCTTGCTCAGCCACCAGTCGCCCCACACCTCGGTGCCGTCGCGCAGCACCAGGTGGCCCTGGAAGGTCTGCGGCTCGTTGCGCACCGCCATCAGCGCACGCAGGTCCTGGCGCACGCGGCTGTCGGGGTCTTTGTCCCGAAAGATCTCGTCCACGTGCCGGCCTTCGGCCTCGGCCGCGCTCCAGCCGAACACGCGCTCGCAGGCGCGGTTCCAGAACAGCACGCGGTAGTCCTTGTCGACCAGGTAGACCGGCGCAGGCAGGTTGGCCAGCATGGCCTGCAGGCGGCTCGCGTCGTGCAGCAACTGGGCCAGCGCGAGCTCGCTGCGCGTGCCGGTGCCGCTGCGGGGCAGGCGGCGCATCTGCTCGGTGATGGTGCGCAGCACCGCGCCCGGCGCGTTGGCCGACTCGCCGTCGAGCCGCTCGGCCACGGCGTCGAGCAGCTCGCTGTAGGGCCGCGCGAGGCGGCGCGACAACCAGAACCCGGCCACGCTCAGGATCAGCGCGGTGAGCCCGCCGGTCCACAGGATGCTGAGCTCGAGTTCGCGCACCGGCGCCAGCACCTGGTCGAGCGGTTGCCAGGCCACCACCTGCCAGTCCGATCGCAGGCCCGCATCGAAGGCCTTGACGCCGACGCGCACCAGCATCACGCGCCCGTCGTTCTCGCCCTCGAGCACCGTGGGCAGGCCTTCGGCGCTGTTGTAGAGCGTGCTGCGCAAGGCGTCGGACACGGGCGCGCGCTGGCCCAGCAGCAGCTTGCCTTCGAGATCGGTGAGTTCGAGCTGCAGGCCGCGCTGCGTTTCGGGCGCGCCCAGCGTGCGCTCGCGCAGCGCATCGAAAAAGGCCGCGTCGAGGTGCGCGGCGAGCACGCCGCCGGTGCCGCCCGAGGCGTCGGGGTACGGCATGGCGATGTCGGCCAGTTCGTCGGGCACGCGCATGCTGCGCGCCTGCAGCGGCGCCACCAGCGCCACCGGCGCGTGCAGGCTGCCGAACCAGGGGCCGCGCAGGCCCTCGGTGAACACCGGGCGCTGGGCGATGTTGCTGCCCAGCAGCAGGCCGTCGCTGGCGGCCACCACCGTGCCGCGCAGGTCGGTCGCGCCGATCCACACGTAAGCGGGTGAGCTGTGCCGCAACCGGCCCAGGTGCTGCTGCCACACGTCCAGGCCCATGCCGAGCGCGGGCATGCCGGCGACCAGTTCGAGCTCGGCGCCACGGCGCGCCAGCGCGCGCGATATCTGATCCGCGAAAGCCTCGGCCACCTGTTCGACGCGCTGTCCCGCGCGTCGCTCGAGCTCCTGGCCGATGATGCGCTCGACCAGCCACACCACGAGCGCCAGCAGCAACACGGCCACGGCGGCGGGCAGCAGTGGCAACCAGATCTGCACCGAGCGTTTTCGGTGTTCCGCCATGCGGGCGTTCTCCTTCTCCCTGACCGGCGCCCTCCCCGGTTCGCTGACGGGCGGTCCCCACTTTACATACATCACCGGGTATCAACAACCGCAGCCCGTGCCTGCAGCGGTCCCTTGCCGGCCGCGCGTGCAAGCCGTCACGCTGGCGCGATGCGCGAAGCGGCGCTAGAGTCGCCCGGACCGGGGAGCCGCCCCGGCAAGCGCCATGCGGGCAAAGCCCGCACACCAGGGAGGCGATGCATGACACCTGCGGCCCAGGAACCCACCACCGCTGCGTCCGCCGATGCCGCGGCCGATGCGCTGCTCGCGCTCGGCCGGCAGGCGCCGTGCGGCCTGCTCGCACTCGACGCGGGGCTGCGCGTGCGGGCCCTCAACGACACGCTGCTCGACTGGCTGGGCCGCGACCGCGCCGAGCTCGAGCGCCTGACCGGCCACTCGGGCTGGGCCGACTTCCCCACGCTGGCCCGGCTCAATGCCGAGTCCGACCTGCAACAGCTGCGCGCGCACCTGCACGCCCTGCAGACCAGCGACAAGGCCCCGCCGCTGCAGCTGCGCCTGTTCGGCAAGGACGGCGGCTTCTTCACGGTCGAGCTGATGTCGCAGGCCGAGCGCGATCCGCAGGGGCGCTTTCTGCACTCGCGCACGGTGGTGGTCGACGTGAGTGCGCGCCAGAAGATCGAGCACCAGATCGTGGCCCGGCTGCGCCTGCTGCAGACCATCACCGACCGCACGCCTTCACGCCTGGCCTATTTCGACAAGGACCTGGTCTGCCGCTTCTGCAACGCCGCCTACGCCGAAGGCTATGGCCTGGCGGCCGACGACGTGATCGGCGCCGAGCTGGGCCGGCTGCTCGCCCCCGAGGTGCTGCCCGAGGTGCTGCCGCGCGTGGCGCGCGTGCTCAATGGCGAAGCCCTGAGCCATGAGGCCGAACGCCGCGACGCCAACGACCAGCCGCACTACCACGAGGTGCACTACCTGCCCGACCTGCAGGACGGACGCACACAGGGATTCTTCATCGAGCTCATCGACATCACCGAGCGCCGCCGCACCGAAGACTTCGTCTTCAACGCCAACCTGGACCTCGAAGAGCGGGTGGCCCAGCGCAGCGCCGAGCTCTACGCGAGCGAGCAGCGCTTTCGCCTCATGTCGCAGGCGATCCGCGACCACGCGATCTTCTTCCTCGACCCCGACGGCGCCGTGCACGAATGGACCGACAGCGCGCAGCGCCTGCACGGCTTCGAGCGCGGCCACATCCTGGGCCGCGCGCTCGACGCGGTGTTCCAGCCCGAGGCCGACGGCCAGCCGCAGGACCCGCAGGAACTGCTCGACCGCTGCGTCGAACAAGGCCACGCCGAGCAGCAGGGCTGGAGCCTGCGCCGCGACGGCTCGCGCTTCTGGTCGAACGCCACGCTGACCGCGCTGCACGACGACAAAGACGGCTTGCAGGGCCTGTCGGTGATCGTGCGCGACCTCACCGAGCACAAGCGCCTGGCCGACATGACCGCGCAACTGCACCGCGAACTCGAACAGCGCGTGGCCCAGCGCACGGCGCAACTCGACGCCGCGCACCGCGACCTCGACGCCTTCTCGTACACCGTGGCGCACGACCTGCGCGCGCCGCTGCGCCACATCGGCCAGTACGTGGCGCTCACCCAGGAGGTGCTCGAACCCGAGGCGCGCCACGAGCTGCTGCAGCACCAGGCCGCGATCGCGGCGGCCACGCGGCGGATGGGGCTCATGATCGACGGCTTGCTCGAGTTCACGCGCCTGGGCCGCGTGCGCATCGACCTCGTGCCGGTGTCGCTGTCGCCGCTGGTGCACGGCATGGTGAACCGGCTGCGCGGCGAGGTCGCGCCGCGCGAGATCGAATGGTCCATCGACACCGGCCTGCCGCTGGTGATGGGCGATCCGATCCTGCTCGCCGAGGTGTTCGACAAGCTGCTGGACAACGCCACCAAGTTCACGCGCCGCGTGCCGCAGGCGCGCATCGAGATCGGGCAATTGCCCGGCACCGACCCTGAGCACCACGTGCTGTTCGTGCGCGACAACGGCGTGGGCTTCGACCCGAGCAAGGCGCGCTCGCTGTTCCTGCTGTTCCAGCGCCAGCACCACTCCATGGACTACGAAGGCATCGGCCTGGGCCTGGCGCTGGCGCACCGCATCGTCTCGCGCCACGGCGGGCGGCTGTGGTGCGAGACCGCGCCCGGCGAGGGCTGCACCTTCTTCATCGAGCTGCCCCGCGCCACGGTGGACGCACCGGCGCCGGCCGAGACCTGAGGCCCGGGCGCCAGGCGGTGGTCAAACGGCGACCGCTGGCAGTGATTCCCGACGTCCGGCGTCAAGGTTTCCCCACAGCGCTCCGATAGAGCAGGGAATTCGCCGGCGGCCACGAGCCGCGCGCGAAGACGAACCGTTCCCCTGCCTCTCGATCCCGCCACAGCGGGCAAGCCCCATGAACCTCGTTCGCAACATGAGCGTCGGCGCCAAACTCTGGGCCGGCGTCGCCCTGATCATCCTGGCCCTGCTGGCCACCATCGCCACGGCGGGCATGCGCTCGGCGCGCCTCAACGAGGCCTCGCAGAAGAGCCTGTCCATGCTGTCGACCAAGACCGCGCTGGCCATCGAATGGGCCGGCCTGACCGAGACCAACGTCACCCGCGTGCAGGCCTCGACCCTGTCGAGCGACCCGGTGATCGCCGAGATCTACAAAGACCTGATCCCTGCGGGCGTGGCGCGGATCAGCGAGCTGCAAAAGCAGCTCAACGCGATGGAGATGAACGCCGCCGAGAAGGCCCAGCTCGACAAGATCGCTGCGCACCGCAAGGGCGTGCTCGATTCGCTGGCCAAGGCCAACGAGCTCAAGAAGAACGGCGACGCGGCCGGCGCGGCCGAAGAAATCCGCGCGCGCTTCAACCCGCTCGTGGGCCCCTACCTGCAGGCGCTGCGCGACTTCGGCCAGATGCAGACAGTCATCATGGAAGAAGCCCAGGCCCGGCTCGCGCACGAGCGTTCGGCCAGCCTGGTGATCGCGAGCGCGCAGGTGGTCGGCCTGATCGTGGCGATCGCCGTGGGCGCGTTCTTCCTGATCCGCAACATCCGCACGCCGCTGCGCGACACCATCGCGTTTGCCGAGCGCGTGGCCGAGGGTGACCTCACGGCGCGCATCGACAACCAGCGCGGCGACGAGTTCGGCGCCATGATCCGCGCGCTCTCGGGCATGCGCGACCGCCTGGTGCACGTGGTGGCCGACGTCAAGCGCGGCACCGACAACATCACCGTGGCCGCGCGCGAGATCGCCACCGGCAACAACGACCTGTCTTCGCGCACCGAGCAGACCGCGAGCAGCCTGCAGCAGACCGCGGCCTCGATGGAGCAGATGTCGGGCGCGATCAAGCAGTCGGCCGAATCCGCCCGCGTGGCCAACCAGCTCGCCGACGTGGCGGGCCAGAGCGCGCAAAAAGGCGGCCAGGTGGTGTCGCAGGTGGTCGCGACCATGGAAGAGATCAACCAGGCCTCGCGCCGCATCAACGACATCATCGGCGTGATCGACGGCATCGCCTTCCAGACCAACATCCTCGCGCTCAACGCGGCGGTGGAAGCCGCGCGCGCCGGTGAACAGGGCCGGGGTTTCGCGGTGGTGGCCGGCGAGGTGCGCAACCTCGCACAGCGCAGCGCCGAAGCGGCCAAGGAGATCAAGGGCCTGATCGGCGCCAGCGTGGAGAAGGTGACCGTGGGCAGCGAGCTCGTGGGCCAGGCCGGTCAGTCGATGTCTGAGATCGTGGGCAACGTGGCCCGGGTGCGCGACATCATCGGCGAGATCGCGAGCGCCTCGGGCGAGCAGGCCGATGGCGTGAACCAGATCAACGCCGCCGTGGCCAACCTCGACCAGATGACGCAGCAGAACGCCGCGCTGGTGGAAGAAAGCGCGGCCGCCGCCACCAGCATGAACGAGCAGGCCACGCGCCTGGCCGAGGTGGTGCGCATCTTCCGCGTGGACGCTCAGCGCGGCTGAGCGCCTCGGGCGGCGGAGGCGCGCTCGCGCCCCGCCTCAGGCCGTGGCGCGCGCCGCGGCTTGCACCGGCTGCAGCCGGGCGATCACCTCGTCGCTCGCGAGCACGTCGCCGAAGAACAGAATCCAGTTGTTCAGGCAGTGCTCGTGCTCGGCCGGCGTCACGGCCGAGAGCGCGTCGTCGACCATGATGGTGGCGTAGTCCATCATCATCGCGTCGCGCGCGGTCGATTCGCAGCACACGTTGGTCACGGTGCCACCGATCAGCACGTGCGTGATGCCGCGCGCCTCGAGCACCTCGGCCAGGTTCGACGAACCCGGCACCAGCGCGCTGTAGCAGCGCTTGACCACGCGCACGTCCTGCGGCTGCGGCGTGAGGCCGGGCGCGATCTGGAAGCCCTCGTGGCTGCTCGAAAGCTCGCGCAGCCGGCGCGCGCTGCGCTCGGGCGTGAGCATGTGCGCGTGGTGGTGCGACCAGAAGTCGTCGGCGCCGTCGGCGCTGGTCTGCACCCAGATCACGTGGCCGCCGGCCGCGCGCAGCGCGTCGGCCAGGCGGTTCACCGCGGGGAAGGTGGCGCGCGAGGGCGCACATTCGCCGAGGTAGCCGGGCTGGGTGTAGTAGTTCTGCAGATCGATGACCACGAACGCGGTGCGCGCGGGGTCGAGCCGGTCGTAGGGGTGCAGGCGGCCTTGCCGGGCCACCACCCGATCGACCACCCAGGACGGGAATTGCATGCGGGGGCTCCTGCGGTTCAGCCGTAGCGGCGCGCCATCATGGCTTCGACGCGCGCGATCACGAGGTACATCAGGCCCGAGAGGATGCCCAGCACCACGATGGCCGTCATGACCACGTTGAGCTGGAACACCTGGCTGCCGTTGACGATGAGAAAGCCCAGGCCGGCGCTGGCCGACTGGAACTCGCCCACGATCACGCCCACGAGCGCGAGGCCGATGTTCATCTTGAGCGCGGCCACCAGCGTGGGCACGCTGCCGGGCATCACCACCAGCCGCAGCACCTGCGCGCGGCTGGCGCCGAGCGTGCGCGCGAGCTTGATCTTGTTCGGGTCGATGCTCTTGAAGCCGTCGTAGACCACCATGATGGTCACGAACACCGCGATGGCCACGGCCATGCCGTACACCGAGTACTCCGAGCCGAGCCAGATGTAGAAGATCGGCACGAAGGCGATCTTGGGCATGGCGTTGGCGACCACGAGGAAGGGGTCGAGCACCTTGTGCGCGAAGTCCGACCACCACAGGCCCGCGGCCACGCCGATGCCGATGACCATGCTGAGCACGAAGCCGATCAGCGTGGCCTTGAAGGTGGCCCAGGTGTGGCCCAGCAGGTTGCCGTTGTTGAGCAGCTCCAGAAAGGTGGGCCAGAGCGCGCTCGGGTAGCTCGTGAGCATGGGGTTGACCACGTGCGTCTTGGCCAGCACCTCCCACAGCACGAGGAAGGCCACCAGCAGCGCGATGCGGGTGGCGAAGATGTAGTGGCGGCGGCGGCGTTCGCGCGACTGCCACTGGCGGTAGGCCGGGCTGGGCTCGCGGCCCGCCGCGGGCGGGGTGGGCTGGGCCATGGCGCTGGCCATGGTCACGGGGGCGGTGGTGTTCATGGGGGTCATCCTTCCACGTGGACGTCGAGTTCGTCCCACAGCAGCGAGAAGTAGGTGTTGAACTCGGGCAGCGAGCGCACCTCGAAGGGGCTCGGGCGGCCCGGGCCGTGGCTGTCGAAACGCATCAGGTGCTGTGACTTGATGCGCCCCGGGCGGCGCGAGAGCACCACCACGCGGTCGGTCATGGCGATGGCTTCGCCGATGTCGTGCGTCACCAGCACCACCGATTTGCCTTCGTCGCGCAGCACCTCCACCACCTCGTCGGCGATGGCCAGTCGGGTCTGCGAGTCGAGCGCGGAGAAGGGTTCGTCGAGCAGCACCACGTCGGGGTCGGTCACCAGGGTGCGCGCGAGCGCCACGCGCTGGCGCATGCCGCCCGAGAGCTGGCGCGGGAAGTGGTGCAGGAAGTCGCCCATGCCGCATTTGTGCAGCAGGTGCGCGGCGCGCTCGCGCGCTTCGCGCATGGGCCGGCCCTGGATCTGCGCGCCCAGCGTGGCGTTGTCGAGGATGCTGCGCCATTCGAACAGGTAGTCCTGCTGCAGCATGTAGCCCACGCGCGGCGACGGGCCCTTGACGCGCTCGCCGTGCACGCGCACCTCTCCCGACGAGGGCTCGAGGATGCCGGCCATGAGCGAGAGCAGCGTGCTCTTGCCGCAGCCCGACTGGCCGATCAGGCTCACGAATTCGCCCGGCGCCACGTCGAGCGAGATGCGGTCGAGCGCCTGCGTTTCGCCGGCGGTGGTGAAGTAGCGCAGCGAGACGTCGTTGATCTCGATGCGCGGCTGCGCCTGGCTGGCGGCGGCGGGCGCGGGCCGTTCGAGCACGGCGCTCATTGCGAAGCCTTTGCGGTGAAGTCGGTCACCACCAGCTGCTCGTACTTCACGCGCTTGGCGTTGTCGAGCACACCGCTGGTCACGAGCATGTCCTGCAGCGTGTCCATGGCCTGGCGCTGCACCGTGGGATTGGTCTTCCACAGACCGATGCCGCGGTAGCGCTCGACCGCGGCCACCAGATCGGCCTGGCTCATGGACGGGAAGTATTCGGCGATGTGGCTCGCGAGGTCGGCCGCGGGGGCGCTGGCCACGTACTTCTGCGCCTTCACGATGGCGTTGGTCCAGGCCTGGGCCACGGCGGGGTTCTTGGCGAGGAAGGCGTCGGTGGCGGTGAACACGGTGTAGTCGACCGGGCCCACCACGCGGCCGATCGAGGCCACCACGGTGCCCTTGCCGGTCTTCTCGAGCATGGTGGCTTCGGGCTCCAGGAAGATGCCGTAGTCGTTCTGCCCCGCGAGCCAGGCGCCGGTGCGCGCGGCCGGGCCGATGTTGTTCACGAGCTTGAGGTCCTTCTTGGGATCGAGCCCGTTCTTGCGCATCGCGGTTTCCAGGAACACATCGGGGTTGGAGCCCGGGCGGAAGGCCATCACGGCCTTGCCCTTGAGCTGGTCCCAGGCGAAGGCCCCCGCGGGCTTCTCGCGCGCCACGAGCAGGAAGCCGTCGGTGGCGGTCAGGCCCGAGAAGATCTTGGGTTTCACCGGCGATTCACTGTTCGCCACGTAAATCGAGGCCTCGGGGCCGATGAGCACGATGTCGGCGCTGCCCGAGAGCAGCGCGGCCATGCCCTTGTCGGTGCCTTGAGAGGTCTTCATGCTCACGTCGAGCCCGGCCTCCTTGAAGAAGCCGCGGTTGAGGGCGACGTAGGTGGGCAGATAGAGCACCGAGCGCACCACCTCTTCGTAGCGCACCTTGGCGGGCGCGGCGGTCTGGGCGGCGGCCGGGCCGGTCAGACCCAGCCCGAGGGCCACCACACCCAGGGCGTGGACGGCGCGGGACCACAAAGGTCGGAACGGGCGGCTGGGCGATACGGACATGGCAGGCTCCTGTGAGGGTTGAAGGAGGAAGGGGTGTTGACGAATACTGTATGCAATCAACGTGCCAGCACCCCCGGGCCACCCCGTGGCCTCTGGACGGCACTCTATCCGGAATACAGTATTCCGAGATTAGGGATTGCCCGTGCCCACAGCCCCCTGTCATACACTCCGCGCCCATGCCCGCCCGCAGCCCTGCACCACCGCCGCCGCGCCGCCCGGCCGTGGTGCACGACCACCACACGCTGCTCTCCACCGAAGACTCGCCCTACTACCAGATCTGGGTGCTGACCAACCTCACGGGCAAGCCCTTCAACGCGCGGTTCGGTGAGCGCTTCGACCTCAACCTCACCGAGTGGCGCATTCTGCTCACGCTGGCGGACAAACCCTACATCACGGCGCAGGCGCTGGCCGACTACACCGGACTCGACAAGATGAGCGTGTCGCGCGTGGTGCGCAAGCTCGAGGCCCAGGGTCGGCTGGAGCGCGAGAACAGCGCGACCGACCGGCGCAGCTTCCACCTGCTGCTCACCGAGGCCGGCTGGGCCGTGTACGAGGAGATCGCACAGGCCGCGATCGAACGCGAAGCCGACATCTACGCCGGCCTCACCCCGGCCGAACTCAAGACCCTGCACAAGCTGCTGGGCAAGCTGTCGGAGCGGGCGCGCCTCGACCCACTGGCAGGCGAAAGCGCCTGAGACCCGGGCCTCAGAAGCCGTAGGGCTCGAGCCGCGCATCGCCGCCCGCGTGCGCAGGGCCCTCGGCCCAGGCCAGCAGCGTGCAGCCGAAGGTGCTGCACACCGACACCTCCGAGCCAGGCTCGATCACCACCACCGCCGGCCCGGCGATGCGCGTGCCGCCCACGCTGAGGTCGCCGGCGAGCAGGAACCAGTCGGTCAGGCCGCGGTGCTGCAGGGCGTCGAGCCGCGCGCCGGGCCACAGCTGCAGCGCACAGATGCGGCGGTCATGCCCGGTGCCGGCGTAGTCGAACACCGCGCGGCGCGACACGCCCGCGAAGGGCGAGGCCACGGGCACCACTTCGTCGAGCACCACCGTGATGTCGGGCGGGTTGAACGGCGCGTCGTTGCTCACCACGGTCTTGCGCGCATGCGGGTGGATGGCGGCGCCATCGGGTTCGATCACCACACCGCCTTCGAGGCGCGAGAAAAGGGTGCAGCCGCCGTAGGTCACGGCGTCGTGCGTGGCCCCCGCGAGGTTGATGCCCACCGCGCCGGCACGCGTGGTGCACTGGTAGTCCACCAGTTCGCCCGACAGGAAGTAGCTGCTCGCAGTGCCGCGGTGCTGGTGCACACCCGAGCGGCTCATGGGGTCGAAGCTGATCAGGCCCAGGAACAGACCGGCGGCCTCGTCGCGCCGCACCGCCTTCTCGCGCGCGGTGCCGCGCGGCGTGGTGCGCCAGGGCAGGGCCTCGAGGTCGTAGGCATAGACGCCAGGCTGCACACGGTGGCCGGCGATCCAGCCCGGGGTTCGCACGTCGTCGGGCAAAGCAGGGGCGGCAAGGGTGCTCATGGGCGGTCTCCTAAGGGTAAATGCGGGGGTCGGCTATTTGGTAACGATCGTTACTATATGGCCGAACCACCGGAGTTGTCATGTCTTCTGCTGCCGATGCCGCCGCGTCCGATGCGCGCACCACCGTCGTCACGGGCGGCTCGAGCGGCATTGGTGCGGCCACGGTGGCGCTGCTGATCGAACGCGGCCATCGCGTGGTCTCGCTCGATCGCGCGCTGCCCGACGCATCGCTGGCCGCCGCCATCGCGCAAGGCCGCTTCGAACACCTGGCCTGCGACCTGGCGCGCGAGGAGTCGGTGGTGCAGGCCTTCGCGCAGATCGCGGCCGAGCACGGCGCCGTGCACGGCCTGGTCAACAGCGCGGGGGTGGAATCGCGCCACCTGTTGTGCGACATGCCCCTGGACGCCTGGGACCGCGTGATCGACATCAACCTGCGCGGCACCATGTTGTGCGTGCGCGAGGCCGCGCCGCTGATGCCCGCGGGCGCGGCCATCGTCAACGTGGCCTCGATCGCGGGCAAGCGCATGTCGTACTCGGGCGATGCCGCCTACACCGCCTCCAAGGGTGCGGTGCTGGCCTTCACGCGCCACATGGCATTCGAGCTCGCGGGCCAGGGCCTGCGCATGAACGCGGTCTGCCCCGGCCCCACGCTCACGCCCATGATCCACCGCAGCCTCGGCCCCGAGCGCATCGCCGCCGTGGCCCAAACCGTGCCGCTGGGCCGCTGGGTGGACGCGCGCGACGTGGCCGAAGCCATTGCCTTCCTGCTCTCGCCCGGCGCCGCCATGATCACCGG
The DNA here is from genome assembly GCF_049843535.1 of Hydrogenophaga sp. T2. Taxonomy (NCBI): domain Bacteria; kingdom Pseudomonadati; phylum Pseudomonadota; class Betaproteobacteria; order Burkholderiales; family Comamonadaceae; genus Hydrogenophaga; species Hydrogenophaga sp. T2. The sequence continues at coordinate 122,941 of NZ_JBBHZJ010000005.1, forward strand.
CAGCACCATCGACGTCGATGGCGGCATGCTGGTGTCGAACGGCACCCCGCACCGGGACTACATCGCCGCACGGCAAGCCCCCCACCGCACGCCACCTTCAATGGAGACAACGCCATGAACCGGATCCGCCCCCTGCTCGCCGGGATCGCCCTGGCCGCCACCTGCGCCCTGAGTGCCACCGCCCAGGCCCAGCCCGCGCTGCGCATGGCCTACGTGGCACCGCCGCCCGTGTGGGGTCCCATCGCCGATCGCTTCGCCAAGGAGGTCGCCGAGCGCAGCAACGGCGAGCTCAAGGTGCAGAGCTTCGGCGCCGGCCAGCTCGGCAGCCTGCCGCAGAACTACGCGGGCCTGCGCACCGGCCAGATCGACATGATGCTGGCCGACACCGGCACGCTGGCGCTGGCCAAGGGCGGCAAGGATTTCAATGCGCTGTTCGCGCCCTACGTGTTCCGCGACCACGCGCACTTCAAGGCCTACATGCAATCGGACACCTTCCGCCAGATGCTCGCGCCCGTCGAGCAGGAAGCGGGCTTCAAGTACGTGGGCTACGTGTCCGACCGCGCACCGCGCCAGCTCACCACCAGCAACCGCAAGGTGCTCAAGCCCGACGACATGAAGGGCCTGAAGGTGCGCGTGCCGGAGACGCCCGCGATCCTCGAGGTGATGAAGGCCTGGGGTGCGGCGCCCACGCCGGTGCCCGCGGCCGAGCTCTACCTGGCCATGAAGCAGGGCCTGGTCGATGGTCAGGACAACGGCTTCGACGCCATCGCGGGCGCCAAGTACTTCGAGGTGCAGAAGTACGCCATGCGCATCGACTACATCCAGTCGGGTCTGATGGTGCTGATGGCGGCCGACAAGTGGGCGCGTCTGTCGCCGACCCAGCAGAAGGCCATGACCGAAGCCGCCGCGGCGACCGAGAAGTGGGCCAGCCAGATGACCTGGGACGTGTCGGCCAAGTCCATCGACACGCTCAAGGCCAACGGCATGGAGATCGTCGAACCCGACCTCGCGGCCTTCCGCAAGTCGGCCGACGAGGCCAGCACGAAGTTCGACGGCCAGCTCTGGTCCAAGGGCACGCTGGAGAAGATCCGGGCCGTGAAGTGAAGGCCGCGCGATGAACGCCCTGTTCGCCGGGCTCGACCGGCTGATCACCGGCCTGCTCGGCCTGTCGCTGCTCGCGCTGGTGGGCATCGGCGGCGCGCAGATCGTGCTGCGCGTGGCCCTGTCCTACCCGCTGCCCTGGGCCACCGAGTTCAGCGTGGTGCTCATGATCTGGGCCACCATGCTCGCGGGCTATGTGGGCGTGCGCCGCAACAGCCACCTCTCGGCCGATTTCCTCGGCCTGTCCATGTCGGCGGGCGTGCGGCGCGGCCTGCGCCTGTTCTCGCTCGCGCTCTCGCTGGCCTTCGTGCTCACCTACGGCTGGCAGAGCCGGCTCGTGATCGACGCGATGGAGGGCATCCCGTTCACCTCGTTGCCGCTCACGCAGCCGCTGCTGTACTGGTCGCTGCCCGTGGGCGCGGCGCTGATGGCGCTGGCGCTCGCCGACCAGCTCTGGCGCGAACGCCGCGCCGCGCCGGAGGCCTGAGCCCATGCAGCAGGTGATCCTGTTCGGCGTGCTCATGCTCGCCTTCATGGCCCTCGCGGTCATCGGTGTGCCGGTGTTCTTCGCGATGGGCCTGGCCGCCATCGTGTTCATCGCTTTCAGTGGCGGGGCGGTGCCGCTCAACATCGTGGCCTCGTCCATGGTGCAGGGCATGGACTCGTTCGCGTTCCTCGCGATCCCGTTCTTCTTCCTCGCGGGCGAGCTCATGAACACGGGCGGCATCACGCGCCGCCTGCTCAACGTGGCCATGGCCGCGGTGGGCCACATCCGCGGCGGCCTGTCGCACGTGGCCATCCTGGCGAGCATGGTGTTCTCGGGCGTGTCGGGCTCGGCCGTGGCCGACGCCTCGGCGATCGGCTCGTCCATGATCCCGGCCATGAAGGACAAGGGCTACCCGGGCGCCTACGCCGCGGCGGTGGTGGCCGCGGCCTCCACCATGGGGCCCATCATCCCGCCCTCGATCGCCTTCGTGGTCTATGCCCTGGTGAGCGATGTGTCCGTGGGCCAGCTCTTCATTGCAGGCGCGCTGCCGGGCCTGCTCATGGGCGTGTACCTGCTGGCCGCCGCGAGCTGGGTCGCGCACCGGCGCGCCCTGCCCTTCTCCGAGCGCACCTCGCTGCGCGCGCTGATGCGCGCCGTGTGGGACGCGCTGCCCGCGCTGGCCATGCCGGTGATCATCATCGGCGGCATCGTGGGCGGCGTGGTCACGCCCACCGAGGCCGGCATCGCCGCGGTGCTCTACGCGCTGGTGATCAGCGTGTGCTTCTACCGCGAGCTCACGCTGCGCCAGTGCTGGACCATCCTGTGCGAATGCATGGTGAGTTCGGGGATCATCCTGCTCACCATCGCGGCTTCGGGCATCTTCTCGTGGCTGGTCGCCAACCTGGCCATCGGCGAAACCCTGGCCACCACACTCAAGGGCCTCACCGACAGCCCCTGGGTGATGCTTGCGCTGATCAACATCGTGCTGCTGCTCTGGGGCCTGGCGCTCGAGCCCGCCGTGGCGCTGGTCACGCTGGTGCCCGTGCTGGTGCCGATCGCCAATGCCTACGGCATCGACCTGGTGCACCTGGGCGTGATCGTGGTGCTCAACCTCATGATCGGCCAGCTCACGCCGCCCTCGGGCGTGATCACCTTCCTCACCGCGCAGATCGCCGGCTCGCCGCTGCACGCGGTGTTCAAGGAAGCCTGGCCCTTCACGCTGGCGCTCATCGCGGTGCTGCTGATCGTGACCTTTGTGCCCGCGGTGTCGCTCTGGCTGCCCGCGGTCCTCGGCGGATGACCCAAGCTTAAAGAACCTTAAGTACGCACCAAAGGCCCACGGCGGCGCCATTCGGCGCGTTTTCATGCGGCCTTTGGTTTGCATCGGCCTGCCGCTCGTCGCGCCGCCCTAAAGGCGTGCACGCGCCGACGATATCGGTGCCAGGGTCACCATTTTGTGAACCCCGCGAGTCTTAGATTCTTGGAGCGGTGCCATGGGGTTCGATCGCCTCTCGGTCAAGGCCAGATTGCTGGCTGGTTTTCTGTTGTTGTCGGTCATCGTGCTCGCGGTGGCCACGCTGTCGGTGCGTGCGCTCGGGCATGAGCACGCTGCCTTCACGCAGTACGTGAGCGAGACCTCGTACCGCATGACGCTGGCCAACGACATCCTCGATGCCACGAACGCGCGCGCCATCGGCGTGCGCAACCTGGTGCTGGTGAGCACGCCGGCCGACCGCGAACAGGAAAAGAAGGCCACCGAGACCGCACACGCGCAGGTGGTGGACCGGTTCAAGAAGCTGCGCGAAGCGCTCGACGCCGACGAGCACACCACCGCCACCGAGCGCAAGCTGTTCGATGAAGTTGTGCAGGTGGAGGCGCGCTACGGCCCGGTGGCGCTGGACATCCTCGAGCGCGCGAGCCGCGGCGACCGCGAAGGCGCCATCGAACGCATGGACCGCGACTGCCGGCCGCTGCTGGCCGCCCTGGTGAAGGCCGCACACGCCTACCTCGAGCATGCGACGAACGAGGCCGCCCGGGAGGTCAAAACCTCGGACGCGGGCTACGCCTTCAACCGCAACCTCATGATCGGCAGCAGCGCCGTGGCCCTGGTGGCCGCGCTGATGCTGGCCCTGCTGCTCACGCGCTCCATCGTCACGCCGATCCGCGAGGCGGTGCAGGTGGCACAGACCGTGGCCGCGGGCGACCTGCGCTCGAGCATCGTGGTGAACAGCCGCAACGAGCTCGGCGAGCTGCAGGCCGCGCTCAAGGCCATGAATGAAAGCCTGGTGCGCATCGTGTCCGACGTGCGCCAGGGCAGCGACAGCATCGCCACCGGCAGCACGCAGATCGCCACCGGCAATGCCGACCTCTCGTCGCGCACGGAACTGCAGGCCAGCAACCTGCAGCAGACCGCGGCCTCGATGGAGCAGATGAACGCCACCGTGCGCACCAGCGCCGACACCGCGCGCCAGGCCACGCAGCTCGCCCATTCGGCCAGCGGGGCCGCCGTCAAGGGCGGCGAGGTGGTGGGCCAGGTGGTGCAGACCATGCAGGACATCCAGCACAGCAGCCAGAAGATCGGCGACATCATCGGCGTGATCGACGGCATCGCCTTCCAGACCAACATCCTCGCGCTCAACGCGGCGGTGGAAGCGGCGCGCGCCGGTGAACAGGGCAGGGGTTTCGCGGTGGTGGCCGGCGAGGTGCGCAACCTCGCGCAGCGCAGCGCCGAGGCGGCCAAGGAGATCAAGGGCCTGATCAACGCCAGCGTGGAAAAGGTGGACGCGGGCTCGCGCCTGGTGAGCGACGCGCGCGGCGCGATGGACGACATCGTGGCCCAGGTGCAGCGCGTGACCGATCTCATCGCCGAGATCGGCGCCGCCACGCACGAGCAGACCCATGGCATCGGCCAGGTCAACTCGGCCATTGCCCAGCTCGACCAGGCCACGCAGCAGAACGCCGCGCTGGTCGAAGAGAGCGCGGCCGCGGCCGAGAGCCTGCGCACGCAGGCCGCGCGGCTGGCCGAGGCGGTGGGCTTCTTCCGCCTCAACCACGCCTGAGCGGCGCGCTCAGGCCGCGGTGCGCAGCGCCCAGGCGCGTTGCGCCGCCGGCCGCGCCAGGCAGCGGCGGTGCCAGTCGTGGGTGCGCGGCAGTTCGCCACGCGCGAGCACGCTCAGCCGCTGCAGCACCGCGGCCAGGTTCAGGTCGGCCACGGTGAAGCGCTCGCCCAGCAGCCAGTCGCGCGTGGCCAGGTGGTCTTCGAGCACCCGCAGGCGCTGCTGCAGCTTGTCGATGGCTTCTTCCGCCAGCGCGGGAATGCGCTGCTCCGGCGGCAGGAAGCCGGTGTGGTGGAACCACTGGCGCGCCAGCGGCTCGGCCTCGGTCGCGGCCCACAGCGTCCATTGGTAGATCTGCGCCACGCCGCGGGCGTCGTCGGCCCACAGGCCGCCCTCGGGCCGCGTCTGCGCCAGGTGCAGCGTGATCGCGAGCGATTCGAACAGCACCAGGCCGTCGTCGTCGATCGCGGGCACGGTGCCGTTGGGGTTGATCGCGCGGTAGGCCGGCTCGCGGGTTTCGGGGCCCTGGTAGTGCCAGCGCAGGTGCTCGTAGGGCAGGCCCAGTTCTTCGGCCGCCCACAGGGGGCGGATCGCGCGCGAGGCGGCAATGCCATAGATCTTCAGGGTCACGTCGGTCCTTGGATGAGGGAGAGAAAGCGCACGTTTCAGCAGGCCAGCGCCATGCCGTCCTTGCGGCGGTCGGAGCCGCCTTCGAGGCGGCCGTCGTCGAGGCGCCGCACCACCTGGGCGCCGCCGAAATCGCTGCGGCCGCCGAGCTCGCCCAGGCCCGCGGGTTCGGTGTAGCCCGCGGCACGCAGCGCGCGCACCACGGCCTCGGGCGTGCCGGCCTCGATGGCCAGGGCGCGGCGCGCTTCGAGCCGCCAGCGCGGCGCGTCGATGGCGGCCTGCAGGGCCTGGCCCCAGGCCGCCGTGCGCACCATGAGCTGCACGTGGCCCTGTGGCTGCATGGCCCCGCCCACCACGCCAAAGCCCGCGTGGAACGCGCCGCCGCGCAGCGCCGCGCCAGGGACCACGGTGTGGTACGGGCGCTTGCCGGGCGCAGCGCCATTGAGCTCGCCGGGCGCGGCGAAGCCGAAGCCCCGGTTCTGCAACGCGAAGCCCGCGCCGGGCACGCCGATGCCGCTGCCGAAGCGCTTGAACACACTGCTCATGAGCGTCACGGCCAGGCCTTGTGCGTCCACCACCACGGTGCACACCGTGTTGCCGGCCGGGTCCGCCACCACGCGCTTGGCCTCGGCCATGGCGGCGTCCATGGCGTCGACCATGGCCACGGCGGTGGCCGGGTCCTCGGGGTCCAGCGGCAAGGCGTCGAGCGCTTCGAGCGCGTGCAGCACCGCGAGGCCGTGGGTGTTGGGCGGGCATTCCAGCACCTCCAGCCCGCGGAAGCGGCCGCGCAGCGGGGCGGCGAAATCACCGCGGTGGGCCGCGAAGTCGCTCGCCGACAGCACGCCGCCACGCGCGCGGCTGGCCTGTTCGGCCGCGCGCGCGGCGGGGCCTTGGTAGAAGGCTTCGGGGCCGTCTTCGGCAATGGCCTGCAGCGTGGCCGCGAGCTCGGGGTTGCTGAACACCGTGCCGGCCGTGGGCACCGCGTCGGCGCGGTACAGGCGCGCCGACACCGGGTCGGCCGCGATCACGGGCTGGAACAGCGCCCATTCGCGCGCCGCCACCGGCGACACCGCAAAGCCCTGGCGTGCGGCCTCGATCGCCGGGCCGAACAGCTCGCGCCAGTCGGCGCGGCCATGGCGCTGGTGCAGGTCGTGCCAACCGCGCACCGCGCCCGGCACGGTGAGGGTGTGCACATGGCGCTCGGGCAGGCGCTGGCCCGGGAAGGCGGCCAGGCAGGCCGGATCGAAGGCCGCGGGCGAGCGGCCCGAGCCGTTGTAGGCCTGCGGCTCGGCGCCGGGCGGCACCAGCATGGCGAGCAGATCGCCGCCGATGCCGGTGGCCATGGGCTCGACCACGCCCATCACCGCGTCGGCCGCGATCGCCGCATCGACCGCGCTGCCGCCCAACGCCAGCAAGCGGGCCGCGGCCTGCGCCGCCAGGGGATGGCCGGTGGCGACCATGGCGCCGGTGCTGGTCACGGGGGGTGAAGGGGGGGTATCGGTCACGGGCCTCTCCAATTCATGAATACAGTATACCGATGAGATGGAAGGGGCGGCGGCACCGATTGCACCGCTGCCGCCCACGGCCCGGCCGTCATTTCTCTGCGGAAGCCACCCGCCAGCCTGGCACGAAGCCTGCATAGGCTTTTTCGTCTGGATGTATACCGTATCCAGATTGATCAGAAGATGGTTTTCGATTCCCTTGAATGCGTACTTTCCACCTCATGAACGCCCCAAACGCGGGCCCATGACGCACCAAGGGAGGGCGGGAAAACCCTGTCAGCCCCATAAAAGTATTCTGTATACCATCTGACGCCCTCTTGACCCCCTCACAGCCCCCCACCCCACGGACAAGCTTATGGATTCCAACGTAACCCTCACAGCGGCGCACTGGATGTACCTGCTGGGCGTGATCAGCATCATCGTGACGATGGTGTTCCGCGCCAACGTGCTCGTGCCCTCGATCGCGGCCACCTTCCTTGTCGGTCTCGCCTGGACCGGCAGCGCCCTCGGCGGCCTGGGCAGCATCTACAGCGCCAGCCTGGTCGCGGCCAAGGAGCTGTTCAACATCTTCCTGGTCATCGCGCTGATGACGGCCCTGCTCAACGCCCTCAAGGCGCTGAAGTCCGACATCCTGATGGTCAAGCCCTTCCGGGTGCTGATGAAGAACGGGCCGGTGTCGTACCTGCTGCTCGCGGCCATCACCTACTTCATCTCGCTGTTCTTCTGGCCCACGCCCGCGGTGCCGCTGGTGTGCGCGGTGCTGCTGCCCGCCGCCATCGCCGCCGGCCTGCCCCCGATCGTGGGCGCGGCCGCCATCGCCGTGGCCGGCCAGGGCATGGCGCTGTCGTCCGACTACGTGATCGGCGTGGCCCCCGGCATCAGCGCCAAGGCCGCCGGTGCCGCGGCCGCGGTGATCGCCGACCGCGCGCTCGCGCTCTCGCTCATCACCGGCCTGGTCGCGCTGGTGCTGATCTTCGTGTTCCACCGCCGCAAGTTCCTGCCCGCCAGCCCGGCCCACCTGGAGCGCTGGCAAGAGCTGGCCGTGAAGGGCGAGCTGGCGCAGCACGAGCACGAAGGCACGGCCCACAAGGCCGAGATCGCCCAGGGCACGAGCCGCGAGCACCAGCCCGTGACCGGCCAGGACCTGCGCCGCGAGCTGCAAAGCGTGCCGGCCGACGACATCAAGTGGTCCAAGCTGTTCGCCGTGGTCACGCCGCTGGTGTTCCTGGCCGTGATCGTGCTCATGGTGCTGCCCAAGCTCGGCGTGCCGCTGGGCGACTTCAAGGGCGGGGCCGGCGCTTCGCTGGTGGGCGGTGCGGCCGCGCTGCTGATGATCTTCGCCACGCTCGCCATGAAGGGCGCGCGCCAGATGCTCGAAGCCAGCGCCGACCACATCACCGAAGGCTTCGTGTTCGCCTTCCGCGCCATGGGCTCGGTGCTGCCGATCGCGGGCTTCTTCTTCCTGGGCGCGAGCGAGACCGCCGCGGCCATCTTCGGCGGCGACGCCGGCGCCACGCCCAGCCTGCTGTTCGACCTGGTGCGCAGCGCGCAGGACTGGATCCCGCACAACCCGCTGTTCGTGGCCTTCGGCCTGCTGATCGTGGGCATGGTCACCGGCATCGACGGTTCGGGCTTCTCGGGCCTGCCGCTCACCGGCGCGCTCGCGGGTGCCCTGGGCCCGGTCTCCAACATCGACGCCACCACGCTCGCCGCGATCGGCCAGATGGGCGCCATCTGGACCGGCGGCGGCACCCTGATCGCGTGGTCTTCGCTGATCGCCGTGGCCGGTTTCGCGCGCGTCTCGGTGACCGACCTGGTGCGCGTGCTGGCGCTGCCGGTGCTGCTCGGCCTGGCCGCCTCCACCATCGCCGCGGTGGTGCTGTTCTGAATCTCCCGTCCCCTGTGTTCCCTCACCTCTCACCAAGCAAAAGCATGAAAAAAACCCTTCTCATCGCCTGCGCCACGCTCGCCAGCGGCGCGGCCTTCGCCCAGTCCAGCGTCACGCTGTACGGCCTGGCCGACATGTACCTGTCGAGCCAGAAAAACCCCGCCACCGGCCTGCGTACCACCAGGCTCGACAGCAGCGGCATCTATGAAAGCCGCTTCGGCTTCAAGGGCAGCGAAGACCTCGGCGACGGCACCAAGGCCAACTTCCAGCTCGAATCGGGCTTCGCCATGGACAACGGCGGCGCGCCCGGTCTGTCGTTCACGCGCCAGTCGTGGGTCGGCCTTTCGGGCGGCTTTGGCGACGTGCGCTTCGGCAAGGCCTGGAGCGCCTTCGACGACATCAGCGGCAGCGCCCTGGTGGCCAAGAACTCGGTGCTCGCCCCCAACCAGGGCGCCTGGCTCAGCACCTCGTACCGCGACGCGCCCAACAACGGCTTCTACTACGCCTCGCCCGACTTCGGCGGCTTCAGCGGCGTCGTGAGCTACGGCATGGCCGAGAACAAGACCGCCACCGTGGGCCAGGGCTCGATCAGCAGCGTGCACGTGAAGTACGCCGCCGGCCCGGTGTTCGCGGGCGCCGCGTACCAGACCGAAAAGGCCACGGGCAACGCGGAGGCCATCAAGTTCACGCGCCTGAACGGCTCGTACCAGCTCGGCCCGGCCAAGCTCATGGCCAGCTACGGCCGCGTGGCCTTCGGCGATGCCAAGACCAACGAATGGGCGCTGGGCACCGACTACGCCCTGGGCGGCGCGTGGACGATCTCGGCCGGCATCGCGCAGTCGAAGGGCGCGGTCACCGGCTTCACGGGCGACACCAACTACACCGGCAAGCTCGTGACCACCGTGGCCGCGGGCGCGCCCGACGTCAAGCGCACCGGCTACAGCGTGGCGGCCTTCTACAGCCTGAGCAAGCGCACCACGGTGTACGGCGGCTACCGCGGCAACACCATCAAGACCCCGGGCGCGGCCGACCAGAAGGGCGACCTGTTCGCGCTGGGCCTGCTGCACCTGTTCTGATCACGACCCGCCGCGCCCCGCGCGGCGTCTGCCTTTTCTTCCTTTGGAGTCCTTCGGGATCCTTTGGCCGCGCGGTGCGCGGCCTTTTTTCGTTCATGAAGCGCTCGCATAGAATCCACCGGCTTCGGGCCCGACCGGACCTTGCCTGTCGCCACCCCCACGGAGCCCGGACCACGCCATGACACTGCCCAGAAAGGAAGCCTCCCTCGGGGCCAGCCATTCGCCTCTGACCACCCTGGTCGTCGAGGCCCTGCGCGAACGCATCATGAGCGGCTCCATTCCCCCGGGCGAACGCCTGGTGGAAAGCAAGCTGTCCGAAGAACTCGGGGTGTCGCGCATGCCGGTGCGCGAGGCGCTGCGCCAGCTCGCGGCCGAGGGCATCGTCACCATCGAGCCGCGCCGCGGCGCTTCCGTCACCGCCTTCAGCCCCGAACAGGTGCGCGAACTGGTCGAGGTGCGGGCCACGTTGGAAGGCCTCAACGCCAAGCTCGCGGCCCAGCGCCACGATGCGAAGCAGATCGCCGAGATGGAGCGCATCCTGGCCGAGGGCAGCCGCCTGATCGACAGCGACGACCAGGCCGCGCTGCTCGAGATGAACAAGCGCTTCCACGACGCGTTGGGCAGCATCGCCGCGAACTCGGTGCTGCAGGAACTCATGCGCTCGCTGCGTGACCGAACCGCGCTGCTGTTCGCGCCGCTCAACCGCGGGCGCGGTCAGCAGAACTGGGACGAGCACGCCGCGATCCTGCGCGCGGTGATCAAGGGCGATGCCGAACTCGCCTCGCTGCTCGCGATGCGCCACGTGTACAACGCGGCGCAGATGGAGCCCTGAGGAGCACCCCCCCCGCCGGGCGGGGTTCGCTCAGGCCTGGCCGGCCTGCATCCGCTGCCACACCAGGCCCGCCAGGGCCACGTCTTCCAGGCCCACGCCCACCGACTTGTAGAGCGTGATCTCGCGCGGGTCCTGGCGGCCGGGCTGCAGGCCCGCCACCAGCTCGCCGAGCTCCACCAGGCGCTCTTCGGTGACCAGGCCGGGCGCGGCCAGCACGAGATCGCCGGCCTCTTTCAGGGTCTGGGGCTTCCACTCCACCGCGATGCGGGACGCGCGGCGCAGCGCCGTGTCGTCGAGCTCGCGCGTGTGCGGCAGGCTCGAGCCGATGGCGGCCACGAAGCTGCCCTCGGCCAGTTGCTCGCCGCGAAACAGCGGCGTGGTCGATCGCGAGGCCGTGACCACGATGTCGGCGCCCTCCACCGCGGTCTCGGGCGCCACCAGGCGCACCGGCACGCCGCAGGCGGCCTGCAGTTCGTCGGCCAGCGTGGCGGGGGCATACGGATCGCTCACGCGGATCTCGCGCAGCGGGAACGCGGCGGCCATCTGCTGCGCGTGCATGCGGCCCTGCACGCCCGCGCCGTACAAGGCCATCACCTGCGCATCGGGGCGCGCCAGGCGGCGCGCGGCGATCACCGAGCACGCGGCGGTGCGCAGCCGCGTGATGGCGCCGGCGTCGAACGAGGCCAGCGCGCGGCCGTCGTCGGCGGCGAACAGCAGGATCACGAAGGTGAACTGGCCCTGCAGCGTGGTGTAGACCTTGGCCCCCACCACGCCCTGCCCCGGCACCACCGCGCCCAGCGTCGAGAGCTTGATGCCGCCGGCCTCGGTGCGCACGCGCGTCTGCATCGCGGCCTCGCCGCGGCCGAAGCGCGCGAACGCGTCTTCGAGCACGGCCTGGGCCTGCTCGGGGCCGATGGTGGCGTCGACCATCGCGTCGGTGATGTGTTGCATGGGGGCTTTCAGGCGGTCAGGGTGCGGAACAGGACGACGAGCGCGCCGATGGCCGCCATGGCCAGCAGCAGCTTGCGCACCAGCGGCGCGGGAACGTGGCGCTTGATGGGGTTGGACGCGAAGAAGCCCAGGAACATCCAGGGCATGAGCAGCGCGCTCAGCAGGTATTCGTGCGCGCCCATGCGGCCCACCACGGTGAGCACGGCGATGGACACCGCCGAGCCGATGAAGAAGATGGCGCCGAAGGTGCCGCGCAACTGCGCTGCGCCCATGTTCTGCATGGCGATGGCGAACGGCGGCGCGCCGGCCGAGGTGATGGTGCCCATCATCCCCGAGGCCAGGCCCGCCACGGCCATGTTGCGCCGCGTGGGCATCACGCGCCAGCCCGTGAGGCTCAGGCTCACGCCCGTGAGGATGAGCAGCGCGAACAGCAGCGACAGGGTCTGCACCGACAGCATCACCAGGCACGCGGCCGCGAGCACCGTGCCCCCCAGGCGGCCGACCACGGCCACGCCGGCCAGCGGCCACTGGATGGCCTCTCGGTCGCGCAGGCCGCCCATGAGCGCGAGCGGGCAGCTCAGCACCAGCAGCGGACCGGGCACGAGTTCGGGGAACCACATGGCCGCCAGCGGCGCGCTGAACATGGCAAAGCCCAGGCCGCTCACGCCTTGCAAACAGGCGCCCACCACCACGAGCAGGCCGGCCGCGAGGTAATGCGCCCCGCTCACGCCCTGCACCAGGTCGTTGGTCAGCCAGTCCATGGCGTTCACCAGGACACGGCGATGTCGCCCTTGACGAAGGTCTGGCAGGCCATGCGGTAGCCCGCGGCGAGGTCGGCCTCGCTCAGGTGCTTGCGTTCCTTGGCCTTCACGTCGTCGGTGTTGGCCAGGCCTTCTTCGATGCGGCACTTGCAGGTGCCGCACAGGCCGCCGCCGCACTTGAACGGAATGCCACCCTTCTCGCGCAGCGACACGCGCAGCAGGTTGCTGTTCTCGGGGGCGCTGACCTGCTTGCCGGCGTTGCTGATGAAGGTGATGTTGACGGTGCTCATGGGGCTCAGGCCGGGGCGTTGAACGTGGCCGTGTCGCGCGGCTGCAGGCTCGCCTGCATGCTGCCGAAGCTGCACAGGTGCTGCAGTTCGCGGCGCGCGGCGTCCAGGCTCTGGAAGGATTCGAGGAATTTCGACGGCACCGAATTGACGGTGACGGGCTCGCCCTCGTCGATCACGCGCACGCGGGTGGGCGTGAGCAGCTCGGCGATGAGGAAGCGCGCCTTCACGCGGCCGAAGAACACGTAGTCCCAGGCTTCGATGGGCTGCAGGCCTTCGCCCGCTTCGGTGCGGAACTGGCCGGGCTTGGTGGTGAGGATCACGTACATGGCGGGGCTCATTCCTGCAGCAGTTCGATGTCGTGCTCGATCCAGAGCTGGCAGGTGAGCCGCCAGCCCTGCTCGAGCCGTTCGCCGAGCTGTTTCTTCTCTTTCCAGTTCGGCGGCGGCAGGTGCTCGGCCCCGGCGATCACGCGGGTGGCGCACTTGGAGCACTTGCCCATGCCGCACTCGTACTTGAGGTGGGGATACGGGTAGGCCTTGATGCCCGCGCGCACCACCAGGTTGGTCTTGGGCTGGACCTCGTCGCGGTAGGTCTGGCCGTTCTTGTGGAAGGTGACGATGGGCATGGGCGGAAGGGGTGGAGGGACGGATTCGCATTGAAAGTATACAGTATACTTTCAACAGTTCTGAGTGATTTCCTTACGGATGGCTCGGAAAACCCCGCTTTGGATCTCGCTATGTATACTGTATACGCCAATCGGGGTGAGCACAGCCCCGAAGCCGCTGTCTCCACACCTTCCACCCCTCAGGAGCCCACCATGTCCGCACTGCTTTCCCGCGACGAATTCCGCACCGCCCTCGAAAACGCCATCAAAGGCAAGAGCGCCAACCAGTCCCCCTTCAGCCTGGCCTGGGCCGGCGGCACGCTCTCGCGCGAGCACCTCGCGCGCTGGGCCGAGAACCACTACCACTACGTGGGCCCGTTCGCCGACTACCTGGGCTACCTGTACGCGCGCACGCCCGACCACATGACCGAGGCCAAGGACTTCCTGCTGGCCAACATGTATGAAGAAGAGATCGGCGGCGACCGCCACACCGACCTGCTGATCCGCTTCGGCGAAGCCTGCGGCACCACGCGCGAGCGCATCGTCGACCCCGACAACATGAGCGCCACCACGCGCGCCCTGCAAAGCTGGTGCTACGCCGTGGCCATGCGCGAAGACCCGGTGGTGGCTGTGGCCGGCCTGGTCGTGGGCCTGGAATCGCAGGTGCCCTCGATCTACCGCAAGCAGACCCCCACGCTGCGCGAGAAGTACGGCTTCACCGATGAAGAGGTCGAGTTCTTCGACCTGCACATCGTGTCCGACGAGATCCACGGCGAGCGCGGCTACCAGATCGTGCTCGAGCACGCCAACACGCCCGAGTTGCAAAAGCGCTGCCTGCGCATCTGCGAGATCGGCGCCGAAATGCGCCTGCTCTACACCACCGCGCTCTACAACGACTACGTGGCCCCCAGCCTGATGCCGCTGGCCAAAGCCGCCTGATCGCCCGCGCGTCGACAGCCCCCCGGAGCCGCACACATGCAGACCGAAGAGTTCCTCAACCACATCGATGGCCAATGGCTGAAGTGCCGCGGCGCCCGCACCTTCGACAACACCAACCCGGCCAACACCGATGACACGGTGGGCCGCTTCCAGGCGTCCACCGCGATCGACGCGGAAGACGCCGTGAACGCGGCCACGGCCGCCTTCGAGACCTGGCGCAAAACGCCCGTGAGCCAGCGCGCCAAGGTCTTGAACAAGGCGGCCGATTACCTCGAAGCCAACGCCCAGCGCTTTGGCGAAGAGCTCAGCCGGGAAGAAGGCAAGCCGGTGGCGCAAGGCAAGGACGAATTCCTGCGCGCCGCCCAGACCTTCCGCTTCTACGCCACCGAAGGCCAGACCTTCGGCGGCGAGACCTATGTGCAGGACGACGCCGACATGATGGTCTACAGCCAGCGCGAGCCGCTGGGCGTGGTGTCGGTGATCTCGCCCTGGAACTTCCCCGCGTCCATCCCCGCGCGAAAGATCGCGCCCGCGCTGATCACGGGCAACACGATCGTGTTCAAGCCTTCGTCGGACGCGCCGCTCAGCGGCCTGCGGCTGGTGGAGGCGCTGATCGAGGGCGGCATTCCCAAGGGCGTCATCAACTACATCACCGGCCGCGCCGGTGACGTGGGCCCGATCATCACCACCTCGAAATCCATCCGCGCCATCTCGTTCACGGGCTCCACGCAGGCGGGCATGCACATCCACCGCACGGTGCACCTCACCACGCGGCTGCAGATGGAGCTCGGCGGCAAGAACCCGCTGATCGTGATGGAAGACGCCGACCTCGACAAAGCGGTCGACCTCGCCATCAAGGGCGGCTTCTCGCTCACCGGCCAGGCCTGCACCGGCACCAGCCGCGTGATCGCGATCAAGAGCGTCAAGGCCGCCTTCACCGAGAAGCTGGTGGAGCGCGTGAAGGGCCTGAAGATCGGCCCCGGCACCCAGCCCGGCATGGACCTGGGCCCGCTGGCCACCGCCAAGCAGCTCGAAACCGTGCTGCGCTACCTGGAGATCGGCCGCGCCGAAGCGCGCCTGCTCTGCGGCGGCGAACGCCTCACGGGCGAACCCTTCGACAAGGGCTTTTACGTGACGCCCGCCGTGTTCGACAACGTGACGCAAGACATGCGCATCGCGCGCGAGGAAATCTTCGGCCCCGTGATCGCCGTGATCGAGGCCGAGGACTTCGCCGACGCCATGGCCAAGGCCAACGACAGCGAGTACGGCCTGTCGGCCGCCATCGCCACGCGCAACCCGCGCTACATGCACGCCTTCGCCAACGAGATCCAGTCGGGCACGGTGAAGATCAACCGCACCACCACCGGCAACCTGGTGAACGCGCCCTTTGGCGGCATGAAGAACTCGAGCACCTCCACCTTCCGCGAGTCGGGCCGCGTGGGCCTGGAATTCTTCACGCAGACCAAGGTGGTCTACCGCGGCCTTTGAGCCCCAACGCATTGCACACAGCCCCATGAAACAAGCCCTCAAACTGCAACTGCCCGAAGCGCGCGCCATGGCCGCCGCCGCCCTTGAAAAAGCCCAGGCCCTGGGCGTGCCCGAGACGGTGTGCATCACCGACGAAGGCGGCTTCCCCATCGTGCTCGAACGCATGGACGGCGCCCGCGTGACCGGCCCGCAGATCGCCTGGAACAAGGCCTTCACCGCGGCCGGCCACAAGCGCTCGACCCACCTCTTCAACACCCCGCCCAACGGCCCCGCCCTGCCCGGCAACGAAGCCTTCGGCATCCAGTGGAGCTTCGAAGGCAAGTTCGCCGTGTTCGTGGGCGGCTTCCCCATCGTGGTGAATGGCGAGGTGGTGGGCGGCGTGGGCCTGAGCGGCGGCAACGGCGAGCAGGACACCGCCTGCGGCGTGGCCGCGCTGCAGGCCCTGCAAGACCTGCTGGCCGCACAAGGCCTGCAGGTGCAGGTGAAAGCCGACCTCAAGCTCTGATTTCAGGAGCAAGGCGCATGGCCCACCGCATCACCTGGCTCGAAACCGGCCACAGCTTCGAGGCCGAGAGCGACGAGGCCGTGCTGAGCGCAGCGCGCCGCAGCGACGTGCCCTTTGCCTACGACTGCCGATCGGGCGGCTGCGGCACCTGCCGCGTGCGCGTGGTGCAAGGCGAGGTGCGCTACGACGACGAACTGCCCATGGGCCTGAGCGAAGAAGAAGCCGCCGCGGGCCAGGCCCTGCTGTGCCAGGCCCGCGCCTGCAGCGACCTGGTGCTGAGCGCCGACCCGCCCGACCTGGGCACGCCCCCGCAGCGCCTGCTCGCGCGCGTGGACAGCGTGCAGCCCCTGTGCAGCGACGTGACCCGCCTCTGCCTGGAACTGCCCGTGGACGCCGGCTTCAGCTACCGCCCCGGCCAGTACATGAACGTGCACCTGCCCGACGGCGGCCACCGCAGCTTCTCGATGGCCTCGGCCCCCAAGGGCGCGGTGGTGGACTTTCACATTCGCCGCATTGCGGGCGGCCGCTTCACCGACGGCGAGCTTGCGCAACTGCAGCCCGGCGACGCGCTGGAGGTGGAGCTGCCCCTGGGCAGCTTCTGCCTGCGCCCGCAGGACTACCGCCCCATCGTGATGCTGGCCACCGGCACCGGCCTGGCCCCGCTCAAGGCCATGCTCGAAGCCCTGCAAGGCGACCCCGACTGCCCGCCCGTGAGCCTGTACTGGGGCGCGCGCACCGAGGCCGACCTGTACCTGCACGACGAAATCGCCCAATGGGGCGAAGGCCTCTACGAATTCAACTA
This sequence comes from Hydrogenophaga sp. T2, assembly GCF_049843535.1. Lineage (NCBI taxonomy): Bacteria > Pseudomonadati > Pseudomonadota > Betaproteobacteria > Burkholderiales > Comamonadaceae > Hydrogenophaga > Hydrogenophaga sp. T2. The sequence continues at coordinate 139,850 of NZ_JBBHZJ010000005.1, forward strand.
CGTGCCCGTGCTCTCACGCGCGGGCGATGCGTGGACCGGCCGCCGCGGCCACGTGCAACACGCCGTGGTGCAAGACCTGGGCGAACAGCTCGGCGAATGCGCGTTCTACCTCTGCGGCTCGCCCGCGATGATTGCCGACGCGAAGAAGACGCTGGTGGCGCACGGGGCGGATGCGGGGTTCTTTTATTCGGACGGGTTTGTGTTTCAGCGGGAGCTGGCGGCGGGCTGAGCGCCTCGCTTCGCTGCGGCCCCCGCCGCTACACTGGCGCGCATGCACGCCGCCATCGCCCAGCACCGCGCCGCCATCGCCGCCATCTGCGAGCGCTACCGCATTCGCCGGCTGGAAGTGGTGGGCTCGGCGGCCCGGGGCGACGACTTCGACCCGCAAACCAGCGATGCGGACTTTCTGGTGGAGTACGCGCCCGATGCGCAACCCGGGCTGCACACCTACTTCGGTGCCAAGGCCGAACTCGAACAGGTGCTGGGGCGGGGCGTCGATTTGATCGAGCCCGATGCGGTGCGCAACCCTTACGTGCTGGCCAGCCTCAACCGGCATCGGGAAGCGATTTATGCATCGTGACCCGCGGGCGTTCTTGTGGGACGTGCGCGAGGCAGCTCAGGCGATCCAGTTTTTCATCGATAGGCACTGGTGAATGGAGGCACGGTGCAGAACGGCGTGCGCGCGCGTCTTCTGCACAGTTCACCGAACCCATATCCCCCAACTGAGGGATGTATGAGGCGGCGGTGTGATCGTTCGCACGCCATTAGGTGGGAGCCCTGTTGGCAAGCGTGCATTGCACCCCTAGGCTAGGTTTTCTAGATTCGGGAGGCCTTATGAAACGCATTGCACTTCCTAAAGCAGCGACGATGTTCACGGCGTTCGCCGCGCTGTCGTATGCGCAATCCTGCGATCGGTCATGGCAGACGGCCAAGGATGGGTCGCGGTGTGGGGATCGGGCGGCGGATATAAGGGTGGGTGAACGGTGAATGAGGCGGTTGGGACTTCTGCGTACGATTGCCATTGAGTGATTTCAATGTTTCGACACAGGGAATCGACGTCCGAACCTTACCCAAGCAGATCGACTGACCAAAGAACAAACGGCGGTTGATAGGCAAACCGCGGCACGGCACGTGGCCCGCCCCGCCTCAGTACGCCTTGGTAATCGCACTCGGTACGTCCTCGCCGTTCCGCTGTCGCGCCCGATAATCTTTAGGATCACAACGAGCGGTCAACGTACACCATGACAAAAATTATCTGTCTCTTCAACCATAAGGGCGGCGTAAGTAAGACGACTACTGCCTTCAATCTCGGTTGGATGATGGCCGCTATGGGAAAAAAGGTCATCCTCGCGGACTTCGATCCGCAGTGCAACCTCACCGGAATGGTTATGGGCTTTAAGGGCCTAGACGACCTAGCGGCAATTTACGACGGTGCGCCGCCCAACAACGTTAAGGATGGCTTGGCCCCTGCCTTCGAATCCCAGCCGCGAGCGATTACCGCTGTGGCCTGTGAGCAGGTCAAAGGCAACGATAACCTCCTTTTGATCCCTGGCCACATAAGGCTGGCCGAGTACGAAACAACGCTTGGAATCGCGCAAGAGCTTAGTGGCTCGCTGCTCGCGCTGCGAAATTTGCCAGGATCGATTCGCTACCTTTTGAATCAGACCGGAGCCAAATACAACGCAGATTATGTGTTAGTCGATATGAGCCCAAGCCTCGGGCCTGTCAATCAAAATTTAATTGCCACCTGCGATTATTTTCTGGTCCCGCTGCACCCCGACTACTTTTCTGCAATGGCACTAGATTCGCTCGCAGCAACATTGCCACGATGGCGCGCATGGGCTGAGACGGCATTCAACATCGATGTCCTTGCGAAGGCAGACTATCCGTTCCCTGAACCGAAGGCACAGTTCATCGGGGCTGTTATTCAGAAGTACCGGCCTCGCAATGGCGGAGCTAGTAAAGCGTTTCAACACTGGATTGATCAGTTGGTCGCAGGTCTGAAGGACTCGCTGGTGCCAGCACTGGAAGCGGCCAAGATGGTTGACGCTAAAGACTTTAAGGCTCGCACCGGCTTTGATCCATGGCAGCCACTGCTTGAGATGCAGGACTTCAATAGCCTCATTGCATACTCGCAAGAGCATCAAACACCCGTATTTGCTTTGACTGAGACACAGATTCAGCAAGGTGGGGCCGTCTGGGCGACGGCCAAAAAGAATATGGATGGTTTCGCGGGCTTGCTGGAGGAGTGCGCTGAGCGAGTCTTTAAGCTCACAGCCTAGGCGCCGTGACACCGATTCAACTCTACCAACAGGTGTGTCTGCGTGCCGATCACCTGTTGAGCATTCAGGCCTATGTTTCGGCTAATGCAACAGCGGCCGTGAACTCCGATGAGCTTCTCCGCGCGGAATGGGCTGCCCGCGTCAGTGCACTCGACTTATTTGTGCACGAGTTGGTAGCCCAGAGAATGGTTCAGATCTTCGACGGGGCACGGCCAAGCTGTGATGGTTTCAATCGCTTCCTGCTCTCCACGGAAACGGCACGTCGAATCGCCGAGGCAACATCGAAGGCTACTAGGAGCGCAGCCTTTGACCTTGCAGTAAGAGCGCAGATTGAGCGTGCCACCTACCAATATCCTGATGATGTTGCTGCGGGAGTGCGCAATTTCAGCTCCGTAGAGCTATGGCCTTCCGTGGCACTCCAATTTGGCGCGACCAACGCCACCAAAGCAAGTCCAGCGAACGCCATTAAGCTTCAGCTCACACAGATCGTCCGTAGAAGAAACAAGATAGTCCACGAAGGCGACTTGCAGCCATCGTCGCCAAGGACGCCTTGGCCCATTTCCGCCGGGGATGTGGCTAGCGTTCGCCAGTTCATCGACTCAGTTGTTGCGGCAATCGATGCCGTGACTGCATAGTGCGAAAAACGACCGAGCCCTAACTGGCGCCCGTGCGTCTGCCAGCCTTTAGCGGATAGCAGCCAGCGAGCGCGAGATGGCTGACCGCCGGCAACCGCTGATTTGCTATTAAGCACCACCGCCCCCAGTCACAGCCTCCTCCCCTGCCCCTCCCTCGCCGCCACAAACGCCTCAAACGCCTGCGCACTCGTCTTCTTGGGCACATACCCAAACCGCCGTTTCAGCGCCGTGTTCAGCAACACCGGCCGATACCGCAAAAAGTCGATTTGCTCGGGCCCATACCTTGAGACGCCCAGCGCCTGCCCCACGGTGAGCAGCACGCGCAGCAGGCGCGGGGGCAGCACCAGCGGCCGCTTGCCCAGGCGGGCGGCAATTTCGTGGATGGTGAGCGCGCCGTCGCCCGCGAGGTTGTAGCAACCGGGGGGCGCTTCGCCGCTCAGGGCGTGCAGCAGCGCGCCCACCACGTCTTCGTCCCACACGAACACAAAGGGGCTGTCGCTGCCCGCAATGGCAATGGGGCGCGGCTTTTCGAACAGGGCGGTGATCTGGTTGTCCACGCGCTCGCCCAATATCGTGCCGATGCGCAGCACGGTTTGCGCAAGGTTGGGGTGGTTGCGGCGGGCCTGGGCCAGCATCTCTTCCACCAGGCGCTTGTGGTGCGCGTAGGCAAAGGCCTCGTGGCCGCGCAGCGGGTGGTCTTCGGTGATCCACGCGGGGTTGTCGGCGTGATAGCCGTAGGCCGCCCCGCTCGACGACACCACCAGGTGCCGCACGCCGTGCGCAAGGCAGGCGGTGAGCACGTTGCGCGTGCCGCCCACGTCCACCGCGTACTCCAGCTCGCGGGTCGATCCCTTGCCCGGGGTGACGATGGAGGCCAGGTGCACCACGGTGTCGATGCGGTGGTCGGCCAGCACGCCGCCCAGGCCGTGGTCGCGCACGTCGAGCACGCGGTATTCCACACCGGGCAGGCGGCGCTCGGGCGGCACCTCGCGCACGTCGGTGGCCACCACCACGGTGTCGGGCCGCTGCGCGAGCGCGGCCACCAGGCCGCGGCCCAGGAAGCCGTCGGCCCCGGTGATGAGGATGCGCTCGGCCCGCGTCATGCGCGGTGCTCCGGCACACCGCCCTGCAGCGGCCGCTTGCCCCACCAGCCCGCAAGCAGCATGCCCGCGATGATGTCCCAGAAGCCCCACACGCCGGCCACCACGGCCATGCCGCCGAGCCCGCCGAAGAAGCTGAAGATCAGCACCAGGCCCAGGCCCGCATTGCGAATGCCCACCTCGATCGAGAGCGCGCGGCGGTCGTAGTCGGGCAGGCCCACGGCGCGCGCGCTCAGCCAGCCGATGAGGAAGGCCAGCGCGTCGTGGATGGCCACGGCCACGATCACCAGGCCCACGTAGTCGAGGAAGTAGCGCCAGTTGCCCGCGATGGCGCCCACGATGAAGCCGATGAGCGCGAGGAAGCTCAGGATGCGCACCGGCTTCTTGAAGCGCGCGGTGGCCGCGGGAAAACGCTGCGCGAGCCACACGCCCAGCACGAAGGGAATGCCGATGATGAGCAGGATGTGGCCCACCATCTGCACCGGGTCGAGCGCGATGGTTTTGAGCAGGCCCGAGGCCGTGGGGTGCAGGCCGCCCCAGAAGGCGAAGTTCAGCGGCATGGCGACGATGGCGATGGCGTTGGACACCGCCGTCATGGACACGCTGAGCGCCACGTTGCCGTTGGCGCGGTGGGTGAGGATGTTGCTCACATTGCCCGGCGGGCAGCAGGCCACCAGGATCATGCCGAGCGCGATGCTCGGGCCCACGCCCAGCAGCAGCGTGAGCCCGAAGGTGATGGCGGGCAGGAACAGGAACTGCGCCACGATGCCCACCGCAAAGGCCAGGGGCATGCGCAGCACGCGCTTGAAATCGTCCACCCGCGTGTCCAGCGCAATGCCGAACATCAGGAACCCCAGCACCGCGTTGAGCACGGCCAGCGACGCGGGGTTGAAGTTCAGCCGTATCTCGTCCACAGGCAGCATGCGGGGGTCTCCTCGTTGTGGTTCTTCACATCAACCCAAGGCCTGGGCGGCTTCGCGCACGGCCTTGCGGTAGGCGTCTTTGTTCACGTAGTAGGCCATGCGCTCGAGCTGCAGGTAGCGGTAGCCGCCCGAAAGATCGGGCCAGCGCCCGGGGCCGGCGCTCTTGAGGGCCTTGAGCGCGGCGGCCGGCGGCGCGCCATCGTCCAGGCCCTTGAAGTAGCGCGCCACGAGCTCGGCCTGTTCGTAGCGGCCCTGCCAGCCCAGGCCGCTGGCCTCGACCATGCCGAGCACGGCCAGGCGGTCGAAGCCGGGCGCGAAGATGTTGAGGTACAGGCGCGGCGCCATGCCCTGCCAGTTGAGCAGCGCGTGGTCGAGGAAGGGGTAGTGCAGCTTGTAGCCGGTGGCGGTGAGGATGAGGTCGTAGTCGCGCGCGCTGCCGTCCTTGAAGTGCACGGTGTCGCCGTCGAGCCGCTGCACGTCGGCGCGCACGCCCACGTCGCCGTGGCCGATGTGGTACAGGATGAGCGAGTTCACCACCGGGTGCGACTCGTACATGCGGTAGTTCGGCTTGGGAAAACCGAAGCGCACCGGGTCGCCTGTGAACCACTTGAGGATGGTGCTGTCGATGCGCTGTTTCAGCCAGGGCGGCAGCCTGATCTTGCCGCCCACCGAATCGGCCGGTTTGCCGAACACATACTTGGGCACGAAGTAATAGCCGCGCCGCACCGAGATGTCGATGCTGCGGGCGTGGTGCACCGCGTCCACCGCGATGTCGCAGCCCGAGTTGCCCGCGCCCACGATGAGCACGCGCTTGCCCGCGAGCTGCGTGGCCGATTTGTAGCGCGCGGTGTGCCAGATCTCGCCGTTGAAGTGCCCCTCGAAGCGCGGCACGCTGGGCTCGGCGAGCGTGCCGTTGGCCACCACCACGCCCTTGTAGCGCGCGGTCACGGGCGCGTCGTCGCCGGTTTGTGTGGTCACGCGCCACAAGGTGTCGGGCGCGGCCGATTCGGGCGCCACCTGCAGCACGCGCGTGTTGAAGCGGTAGTGCGCGTTGAGGCCGAAGCGCTCGGCGAAGGCGCGGAAGTAGTCGAGCAGTTCGCGGTGGCTGGGGTAGTCGGCCACGTGATCGGGCATGGGGAATTCGCTGAATTCCGTCATGCGCTTGCTCGAAATCAGGTGCGCCGATGCATACACCGTGGAGCGCGGGTTGCCGATGTTCCAGAGCCCGCCCACCTCGCTGTGCGCCTCGAAGCCCTGGAAGGGCACGCCGTGCTTCTGCAGGCAGCGCGCGCCCGCCAGGCCCGAGGGCCCGGCGCCGATGAGGGCGATCTGTTGTTCGGTGGCGGTGGTCATCGATGGAGTCCGGGGATGTCGGTGGCACCGGCTTCGCCGGCGCGGGGTTTGCGCGGCTGGCGCAGCAGCAGGCGGTCGTGCCACGCGGCGGGCAGCAGGCCCAGCGCGCGCGACAACCAGCCAATGCGCCGCGGCAGCACGATGTGCTCGCGCCCCGCGGCCACGCCCGCGAGCAGGCGGCGCGCGGCCTCGTCGGGTTCGAGCAGGCCGGGCATGGCGAAGCGGTTGCCCGCGGTGAGCGCGGTGCGCAGGTAGCCCGGGCTCACGGTGTGCACCGTCAGGCGCGTGGGGCGCAGCTCGGCGCGCAGGCTTTGCAGGTAGGCGATCAGGCCGGCCTTGCTGGCGCAGTACGCGCCGTTGCCCGGCATGCCGCGCCAGCCCGCGATGCTGGCCACGCCCACGAAGGCGGTGCGGGCCGCGGCATGGCCGCGCAGCGCGGCCAGAAAGGGCGAGAAGGTGCAGGCCACGCCGAGCAGGTTGATCTCGAGCATGCGGCGCAGCACGGGCAGGTCGTCGGGCACGGCGGTGTCGAAGCCGCCGGCCACGCCCGCGTTGGCCACCACCAGGTCGGGCGGGCCCATGTGCTGCAGCCAGTCGGCCGCCATCGCGGCCATGGCCGCGGGCTCGCTCACGTCGGGCGTGTAGGCGCGGCAGCGTTCGGGCGCCAGGGCCACGAGCGCGTCGAGCGTGGCGCGGTTCAAACCCACCAGGGCCACGCGCGCGCCGCTGGCGATGAGCGCGCGCGCGAGCGCCTGGCCCAGGCCGCCGCAGGCGCCCGTGATCACGGCGTTGCCGAAGGGGGCGGTGTGCTGCAAGGGGGCTCCCGTTAGACCAGGGTCTCCACGGGCGTGTCGAAGCGGTAGCCCGCGCCGCGTTCGGTCACGATCAGCGTGGGCTTGGCGTGGTCGGCCTCGATCTTGCGGCGCAGGCGCAGCACCTGCACGTCGATCGTGCGGTCGTACACCTCGGCGTTGTGCAGCCGCGAGAGGTCGAGCAGCTGGTCGCGGCTGAGCACGCGCTGGGGCGCGCTGCAGAAGGCCACGAGCAGGCTGTATTCGTTGTTGGAGAGTTCGAGCTTGCGGCCGTCGGGCGCGGTGAGGCGGCGCGTGCGCAGGTTCAATTCCCAGCCCGCGAAGCGGAAGGCGCGGCGCTTGTCGGTGCGCACCGTGTCGAGCACGGGCTGCGGCTGGTAGCGGCGCAGCACGGCGCGGATGCGCGCGAGCAGCTCGCGCGGGCTGAAAGGCTTGGTCACGTAATCGTCGGCGCCGAGCTCCAGGCCCATCACGCGGTCGGCCTCTTCGGCGCGGCCCGTGAGCAGGATCACCGGAATGGGCGCGCGTTCGCGCAGTCGCCGCGCGAGCGTGAGGCCGTCTTCCCCGGGCAGCTTGAGGTCGAGCACCACGAGGTCGATGGCCTCCTGGTCGAGCAACGCAAACATCGCGCGGCCGTTCTCCACCGCGGTCACGCGCAGGTCCGACTCGCCCAGGTAGCCCGACAAAAGATCGCGCAGCGCAGGGTCGTCGTCCACCACCAGAATGTGGGGTGGCGCCACCGGCGCGTGCTGCTCCTCCAGATCCGACATCCATCACTCCATGCAAGGCCAGGCGCGTTCGATGGTAGCGTGAACACCCCGCGCCCCGCCCATTCCACCATGCAGACCCCCGAACTCCTGCTCGACGACGCCGAGGCCGACAGCGGCCCGCCCCGCTGGCGCGAGCTGCTGCTGCACCGCTCGGTGCTGGTGCCGGTGCTGGTGGCGCTGCTGCTGTTGCTGGGCCTGGCCGCGGGCCTGGCCTCGCTGCGCGAGCAAACGCTGAACGCCGAGCGCCGCACCCTGGGCGCGCTGGTGGCCGCGCTGGCCGACCAGGCCGACAGCGCGCTGGCCGCCTCGCAAACCGCCATGCAGGCCACGGCCGAAGAGCTCGCCGCGGGCGCCTGGGAAGCCGACGACGAGGTGGCGCAACCGCTGCTGCGCGCGCGCGCCGCGGCCCTGCCCTGGGTGCGCCAGATGCTGCTCGCGGGCACCGACGGCCACGTGCTGCAGGCTGCCGACGACGACACCGACATGCCGCCATTGACCGGCGCCGACTACTTCCGCGCCGCGCTGGGCGCGCCCGCGGGCGAGGCCGGCCTGGGCACGCCCGAGCGCTGGCCCGGCCAGCCCCATCCCTGGGTACCGCTGTCCATGCCCTGGTACGGGCCCGAGGGCCGCCAGAGCGGCGTGATCGTGCTCGCGGCCGACCCGTCGCTGCTGGTGGGCGGCTTCACGCGCACCAGCCCCGCGCCCGACGCGCGCCTGCAGCTGGTGCGCAACGACGGCCGCCTGTGGCTGGCCGAGCCCGCGGGCGCCGGGCCCACGGTCTGGCCCGAGGGCTGGCCCCCGCCCGACGAGCGCCCCGCGTGGTCGCTCGAACTCGACAGCGCGCACGACGGCGACGCCGTGCGCCACTGGATCGTGGTGGGCCACGCCATGCGCCGCGCGCCCATGAACATGGTGCTCGCGCGCGACCGCGACGCCGTGCTGCGCGACTGGCGCTCGCAGGCCTGGCTGGTGGCGGGTTTCGGCGTGCTGGCGCTGTTCATCACCGCGGCGCTGAGCCTGCGCCACGCGCGCGAGCAGCGCTGGCGCGAACAGAGCCAGCGCCACCTGCAACGCCAGCAGGAACGCGCGGCGCGCGCCTTCCTCGCGGCGCGCGAAGGCCTGTGGGAATGGGTGCCCGAGCGCCAGCGCCATTCGCTGTCGCCGCGCATGCGCGAGCTCGCGGGCTTCGGCCCCGGCGACGACGTGAGCGCCGACAGCCCGCTGGGCTGGCACGACCGCGTGGCCGCCGACGAACACGCGCGGCTCGCCGAGGCCGTGCAGGCCCACCTGCAGCAGGCCACGCCCGATTTCTCGGTGGTGCTGCGTATCGCGCCGCCCGGCCAGGCGCCGCGCCACGTGCGCGTGCGCGGCCGCGCCATGGCCCACGCGGGCGACGGCCCGCCGCCGCTGGCCGGCACCGCCTACGACGTGACCGACGAGGTCGCCATGGCCGAGCAGACGCGCCGCCTCGACGAGCAACTGCAGCGGGCGCGCCGGCTCGAAGCGCTGGGCACGCTCGCGGGTGGCGTGGCGCACGACTTCAACAACGTGCTCGCGGCCATCCAGGGCTATGGCGAGCGCGCGCAGGACCAGGCCGGCCCGGACAGCCCGCTGCGCCCGCACCTCGACCGCATCCTCGACGCCGCGCGCCGCGGCAAGACGCTGGTCGAACGCATCACCGCCTCGGGCCAGCCCGGCGCGGGCCAGCGCCGCCGCTTCGAGCCGCGCGAGCTGCTCGAAGAGGCCTGGGCCCTGGCCACGCAAGACCTGCCCGACACGGTGCAGGCGACGCTCGACGCCGGCAGCGACATCCCGCCCATCGAGGGCGATCCGGTGGCCTGGTTCGAGGCCTGCCTGAACCTGCTGCGCAACGCGGTGCAGGCGCTGCCCGGCGGCGGCCGCCTGCACGCGGTGCTGGCGCAGGAGACCGTGACGCAGGCGCGCGTGCTCTGGCACGGCCGCCTCACGCCGGGCCGCTGGCTGCGGCTGAGCGTGAACGACGACGGCCCGGGCATTGCACCCGAGCACGTGCCGCACCTGCTCGAACCCTTCTTCACCACGCGCGCCGGCCACGGCGGCACCGGCCTGGGCATGACCGTGGTGCACAACACCGTGCGCGACGCGGGCGGCGCGCTCGACCTGCGCACGGCGCCCGGCGAAGGCACGCGCTTCGACCTCTACCTGCCCTGCCCGGCGGGCGACGCCGCGGGCCCGCGCGCCGGGCTCGCGGCCGCCGACGCGCCCGGCCAGGGCGAGGTGGTGCTGGTGGTCGACGACGAGCCCGCGCTCGTGGCCCTGCTCGAAGAGACCCTGGCCGAGCTCGGCTACGAGCCGCGCGGCTTCACCGATCCGCTGCAGGCCCTGGCCGCGTTCGAGGCCGAGCCCGCGCTGTTCACCGGCATCGTGAGCGACCAGCGCATGCCGGGCCTCACCGGGCTCGCGCTGGTGGCGCGCTGCAAGGCGCTCGCGCCCGGGCTCGCGAGCGTGATCGTCACCGCCCACGGCGGCGCCGATTTCGAGCAGGGCGTGGCCGACACCGGCGTGGACGCCGTGCTGCGCAAGCCGCTCTCGCTCAACGAACTCGGCGAGGCCCTGGCCCGCGTGTTCGCGCAGCGCCGTCGCTGAGCGGCGACACCCCAGGTTGCAAGTGAAACCGGCGCCCGGCGCGCCGACACACGGCGTGCAACGCGCCCCACGAGCATCAGCCCCGTGGTTGATCGAACGCAGCAACGACCGCAAACCCCCACCGCTGCACCCTGGAGAGACACATGAAATTCCGCACCGCCCTGATCGCATCCGCCATCGCCGCCCTCGGGGCGAGCGCCTGGGCCCAGGCCCCGGCCACCCCGGCCACCCCCGCAACGCCGGCCGCCCCCGCCGTGACCGCCCCGGCCGCACCGTCCACCATGACCATGCCTGCGCAGGCCAAGGACACCACCAAGGCCAAGGCCGACAAGAAGGCCACCGCGAAGAAAACCACGCACAAGAAGAAAGTCAAGAAAGCCAAGGCCAACGCCGCCAAGCCCGCGTAAGCCGGCCCCCACCGAATCCTCCCCCTGCGTCGACAACGACGCTTCACAGAGGCCATCATGCGATGGCCTCTTTTTTTTCCGCCATGGCCGACGACACCCCCACCCCCGCTCCCCGCCCCGGCTGGCGCGCGCTGCCCTGGCGCTGGCTGGTCAGCGCAGGCAGCCTGCTGGCGCTGGCCGCGGCGCTGTGGTGGTTGCACCGCGCGCTGGCCGGCACGCCGCTGCGCGAGGTGCTGCACAGCCTGGGCGCCCTGCCCTGGCCCGCGCTGGGCCTGGCGCTGGCGGGCACCGCGTTCAGCTATGGCGCGCTCGCCGCCCACGACGTGCTGGCCCTGCGCGTGCTGCAGCGGCGCGACCTGCCCTGGCCGCGCGCGGCCCTCACCGGCTTCATGGCCACGGCCGTTGGCCACAACGTGGGGCTGTCGCTGCTCAGCGGCGGCGCGGTGCGGCTGCGGCTCTATGGCGCCTGGGGCCTGGGCGCGGGCGAGGTGGCCACCCTCACCAGCCTGGTGGGCCTCTCGTTCGGCCTCGGCGTCACCCTGTGCGCCGGCGCGGCGCTGCTGCTCGAACCCGCGTCCACGCTGGCCGCGCTGCACCTGCCGGCCACCGCCGCGCGCGCGCTCGGCGTGCTGCTGGTGCTGCTGCCGCTGGCCTGGCTGCTGCGGCTGGCGATCGGGCCGCGCACGCTCACCGTGCGGCACTGGCAGTGGCCGCTGCCCACACCGGCCCAGGGTGCGCTGCAGCTGCTGCTCTCGCTCGCCGACCTGGCCGCGGCCTCGCTCGTGCTGTGGAGCCTGCTGCCGCCGGACACCGTGGGCTGGGTGCCGTTCCTGGGGCTGTACCTCATGGCCATGGTGGTGGGCATCGCGAGCCATGTGCCCGGGGGCCTGGGCGTGTTCGAGGCGGTGCTCATCGCAGGCCTGCCGCAGGTGCCCGCGCACACCCTGCTCGCGGCCAGCCTGGCCTACCGCGCCGTGTACTACCTGCTGCCGCTGGCGCTGGCCGCGCTCGCCGGCCTGGCCATGCTGCTGCACACGCAGGCGGCGCGCGCGCAGCGCTGGTTCTCGCTCACGCAGCCGGTGGCCGCCTGGGTCGCGCCCTGGCTGGGCGCCACGGTGGTGTTCGCGGCGGGCGCGGTGCTGCTGTTCTCGGGCAGCCTGCCGGCCGACGGCGCGCGGCTGCACGCGCTGCGCGGCGTGGTGCCGCTGGCCGCGGTCGAGGTCTCGCACCTCGCGGGCAGTCTCATCGGCCTGGCGCTGCTGATCCTCTCGCAGGCCCTGCTGCAGCGCGTGGACGCGGCGCGCCGGCTTGCACTGGGCCTGCTGCTCGCGGGCGCGCTGGCCTCGCTGCTCAAGGGCCTGGACCTGGGCGAGGCCGCACTGTCGCTGGGCGCGGCGGCCGTGCTGTACGCGGGCCGCGCGGGCTTCCGGCGGCAGGCGCGCTGGCGCTGGGGCCGCGACCTGGGCGCCCTCGGGCCGCAGGCCTGGCTGGGCGTTGGCGTGGTGGTGATCGCCACGCTCTGGCTCGGTCTGTTCAGCTTCCGCCACGTGGAGTACAGCAACGAGCTCTGGTGGCAGTTCGCCCTGCGCGCCCAGGCCCCGCGCGCGCTGCGCGCCGGTGTGCTGGTGGCGGTGGCCTGCGTGGCGCTGCTGGTGTGGCAGGCGGTGCGGCCGCGCCGCGCGCCGCCCGAACGCGCCACACCCGAACAGCTCGCGGTGGCCGCGCGACTGGTGGCCGCCAGCGCGCGCACCGACGCGGCGCTCGCGCTGCTGGGCGACAAGCGCCTGCTGATCGACGAAGGCGGGCAGGCCATGCTCATGTACCAGGTGCAGTCGCGCAGCTGGATCGCCATGGGCGACCCGGTGGGCGAGCCCGAGGCCGGCGAGGCGCTGGCCTGGCGGCTGCGCGAGATGGCCGACCGCCACGGCGCTCGCGCGGTCTTCTACCAGGTCGACGCGCAGCGCCTGCCGCTCTACCTCGACATGGGCCTGAGCGCGATCAAGCTCGGCGAGGAAGCGCTGGTGCCGCTGACCGGCTTCACGCTCGAAGGCCCGCGCCGCGCGGCGCTGCGCCAGGCCGTGCGACGCGCCGAGCGCGACGGCCTGTCGTTCGAGGTGGTGCCGCCCGAGGCGGTGCCCGCGCACCTGCCTGCGCTGCGCCGCGTGTCCGAGCGCTGGCTGCAGGCCAAGGCCACGCGCGAGAAGGGCTTTTCGCTCGGCCGCTTCGACCCCGACTACCTGCGCCACTTCCCCATGGCCCTGGTGTGGCGCGCGGGCGAGGTGGTGGGCTTCGCCAACCTCTGGACCGGCAACGGCCGCGACGAGCTCTCGATCGACCTCATGCGCCACGACCCCGGGGCCGTGCCCGGGGTCATGGACTACCTGTTCGCGCAATGCATGGTGTGGGGCGCGGCGCGCGGCTTCCAGGCCTTCAGCCTGGGCATGGCGCCCCTGGCCGGGCTCGAGACCCACCCGCTCGCGCCGCTGTGGCACCGGCTGGGCACCACGCTGTTCCGCAGCGGCGAGCACTTCTACAACTTCCAGGGCCTGCGCGCCTACAAGCAGAAGTTCGACCCCGAGTGGAAGCCGCGCTACCTGGCCTGCCCGGGCGGGCTCGCGCTGCCTGGCGTGCTGATCGACGTGGCCACGCTGATCGGTGGCGGCTGGCGCGGCGTGATCGCGCGCTGAGCGGCCTGTGTTTCATTCGAAACACGCGCGGCGCCAGCGGTAGCGCGGTGGAGATGCGCGGCGCGCATCCTTGCGTTCACACGCTGGACCCAGAAACCCGGACATGGTGCCCGGGCAGCACCAGCCGGAGGTTTTGCAATGGACGCGATGCAAACAGCCTTGGTGGGTATCGATTCCCTGATCCATGCCACGGGTCATCCGCACCCCACCGCCCCCGCCATGGGCAGCACCGACGTGCAGGCCCTGCGCGACGACGTGCGCGAGGCCATCGTCGCGATCTACTGCGACCACGACGAGCAGGCCGCGCGACGCGTGGGCCATGCGCGCTGGCTGCTGCGCGAAAGCGCGGGCGCGGGCTCGCTCTCGTCGGTGCACATCGAGGAAGCGGCCTTCCACCTCCGGCAGCACCACCCCTGGGAAGCGCTGAGCGCGCTGCGCCTGGCGGGTGATGCCCTGCTCGCGGTCCAGCCCCTTTCAGGAGAACGCTCATGAACCTCGATACCGAACCCGCACCCGACCGCCGCGCCCCGCGCACCGGCCCGCGCTGGGTGCTCGCCCCGCTGCTCGCCGCCATGCTGGCCTCGGGCGCGGTGGGCGGCCTGTCCACCCAGTGGTGGCAGCAGCGCCACGCCGCGCCGGCCCGCAGTGCCGCGGTGGCCAGCCCGGCCGGCACCCGGCTCAGCGTGCCCGACTTCTCGGCCATCGCGCAAGAACACGGCGACGCGGTGGTGAACATCGCCGTGAGCGGCACGCGCCGCGTGGCCTTCGATGGCCAGAACAACCCCTTCGAGGGCATTCCGGGCTGGGGCCCGCGCCAGCCGCCCGGTCCGCAGACCGTGCGCGGCCAGGGCTCGGGCTTCATCGTCGACGCCGACGGCGTGATCCTCACCAACGCGCACGTGGTCGAGGGCGCGCAACGCGTGACCGTGAAGCTGCGCGACCGCCGCGAGTACAGCGCGCGCGTGGTGGGCGTGGACCCGCAGACCGACGTGGCCGTGCTCAAGATCGACGCCAAGGGCCTGCCCGTGGCGCCGCTGGGCAGCGAGCAATCGCTCAAGGTGGGCGAATGGGTGCTGGCCATCGGCTCGCCCTTCGGCTTCGAGAACACCGCCACCGCGGGCGTGGTGAGCGCCAAGGGCCGCAGCCTGCCCGACGAGACCACCGTGCCCTTCATCCAGACCGACGTCGCCATCAACCCCGGCAACTCGGGCGGCCCGCTGTTCAACGCCGACGGGCAGGTGGTGGGCATCAACTCGCAGATCTACAGCCAGACAGGGGGCTACCAGGGCCTGGCGTTCGCGATCCCGATCGACGTCGCCCTCAAGGTGAAGGACCAGATCATGCGCACCGGTCATGCAGAACACGCGCGCCTGGGGGTGGCCGCGCAAGAGGTGGACCAGGCGCTCGCCGAGTCTTTCGGGCTGAAGTCGCCGCGCGGCGCACTGATCACCGACGTGGAGAACGGCAGCCCGGCGCAGCGCGCGGGCCTGCGCGCAGGCGACGTGATCCTGAGCCTGGGCCCGAAGAAGATCGACACCGTGGCCGACCTGCCGCTGGCCATCGGCCAGGCCAGACCCGGCGACCGCGTGGAGATCGGCTACTGGCGCGAGCGCCACGACGCGCACGCCACGGCCGAACTCGCCGACGCGCGCGCCAAGACCAGCGCCACGGCCAAAGCCGAGCGCGGCGGCCGCGAATGGGGCGGCGATGTGAAGCTCGGCCTGGCGCTGCGCCCGCTCACGCCGGGCGAGCGCGAGGCCTCGGGCCAGCGCCGCGGCCTGCTGATCGAGGGCGTGACCGGCCCGGCCGAGTCGGCCGGCGTGAGCCCGGGCGACATCCTCATCGGCATCAACGGCCAGCCCGTGTCCACGCCCGACGAGGTGCGCGCCGCGGTGAAGGGCCTCAAGGGCTCCGTGGCCCTGCAACTTCGCCGCGACGACGCGGTGCTGTTCGTGCCGGTGCAGGTGGGGTGATGCGCGAGGGGCCCCGAAGGCCTCAACCCGCGACAGACCACCCCGACAGGCGCAACTCTTCGGCCATTACGCCGGCGATCCATCGCCGGCGTTCATCGCTCATGCGCGCGCGGATGGCACCCACGCTGATGGCCGCATAGGTGCCGGGTGTGACCTCGAAATACACACCCACACCACTCACGCCTTCGGCCACCAGGTTGTCGGTGAAGGCATGGCCGCGCCGGCGCGTCTGCGCCACCTGGCGCCGAAGGTGGGCCAGCGAACTGCGCTCGGGTGGCAGTTCACCGCGGTGGCGTGTGTGGAAGGCGTCGAGCTCAGCTTCGCTGAGCGTGGCGAGCAATGCGGTACCGGCCGAACCGACGCCCAGCAGACGCAAGCCCCCCAACTGCAGCACCAGCGCCTTGATGGGGAACGCGCCTTCCTCGTAGTGAACGCAGTGCGCGTAGTCACCATTGCGCACCACGAGGTAGACAGTGTCCTCGGTCCGGCGGGCCAGGCGGATCATCAGCGGGCGGCAGCGTTCGACGATGGGCACACGGCTCATGGTGGCCAAACCGAGTTGCATGGCCTCCAGCCCCAGGCGATAAAGCTTTCGGTCGTCGCGCGCCACCAGGCCGGTTTGCACCAGCGAACTCACCAGACGGTAGGTGGTACTGCGGTCAAGCCCCGTGGCCGCCACGAGCGACGCAAGCGAAATGCCGCGCTCGTGGTTCAGGCCCACGAGCTTGAGCAGGTCGATGGCACGAAACACCGCCTGTGCACCGGGCAGGCGGGCGCCATCGGCCAGCGGCTCAGGGGTCACCGGCATCGCGAAGCGGGTTGATTTGTTCACCATGTGCACATCATCGGCGGCGTGCTTGACTCTGTGCAAGGTACTTTTGTTCACGATGTGAACAAAACGCCAAGTCGGGCCCGCCGCGCGCGAAAGGCCCGCACGATACTGACTTGGACGGCCAAGGCATCGACCGCAGCCGCAACCACAACGGAGACAAGCCTTGAAACGATCCACCTTCATCGCCCTGAGTTGCCTGGCTGCCCTGGCGCCGGCGGCCTTTGCACAGGGCAGCAGCGACTACCCGAGCAAGCCGGTTCGCGTGCTCGTGGGCTACCCGCCCGGCGGGGCGTCCGACATCATTGCGCGGCTGGTCAGCGAAGAACTCGCGAAGCTCAACAAGCAGCCCTTCGTGGTGGAAAACCGCCCGGGTGTGGGCGGCATGCTGGCCCTGCAGCAACTCACCCGCGAGGCACCCGATGGCCAAACGCTCGGCCTGGGTGTCAGCGGCACGCTCACCACCGGCCCGCACCTGCAGAAGAACAAGCTCTACGACCCACTGACCGACTTCGCGTCTGTGGGTCCGGTGGCCAAGGCGCCCATGGTGCTGCTGGCCTACCCCGGCTACAAGTACGACACCGTGAACGCGGTGGTGCGCGAAGCACGCGCCAAGCCGGGCGAAGTGATGTTCGCGTCGGGCGCGCAGGCCTTCGAGCTCGCGCTGCAACTGCTCAACACCCAGGCTGGCATCAAGATCACCTCGGTGCCCTACCCCGGCGGCGCCAAGGCCTCGATCGACGTGATGTCGGGCCGCGTGCCGCTGATGGTCGACACCATCGGCGCGCAGCAGGAGAACATCAAGGCCGGCAAACTCAAGGCCCTGGCCGTGCTCGACAGCCGCCGCTCGCCGGTGCTGCCGGACGTGCCGACCATGCAGCAGTCGGGCGTGAGCGGCTACCAGGCCGTGGGCTGGACCAGCCTCGTGGCGCCCAAGGGAACGCCCGATGCGGTGGTGAACAAGCTCAACGCCCAGGTGCAGCAGATTCTGGCCATGCCGCACATTCGCGACAAACTGCTCGGCATCGGCTTCGAGCCCTGGCCGGGCAGTGCGAAGCAGCTCACCGAAACCGTCGCGACCGAGTACGCGAAATGGGGCGAGGTGGTGCGCGCCGCCGGCATGCAGCCGCAGTAAGCCACCCGCCCGTTCCCACGCCTTTCCCCACTGCCGTGCCGCGCCACCCGCGTGGCAGGGCGCAGCTTTGCCCGCCAACACCATGAACTCTGCCACCGACACCCTCGACACCTGGATCCGATCACTTGACCACGCGCTGCCGGACGCCAACGTGCCCACCCTTCTGATGACGCTGCTGCACCTCACCGGCGACACGCGCTGGCTCGGCGACCGCTACCAGTGCACGCACATCCGCGGCATCGACGACCACGACAGCGGGGGCCTGCCGCCCGACGTGCAGGCCGAGGTGCGTGAGGCCGCGCGCGAAGCCATCGTGGCCTGGAAGCGGGGCCGCGCGCCGGTGCTGCCAGCGCCGGACATCGAGCAACTGGTGGAGATGCTCCGCCGCAGCGTGGGCGAAGAAGTGCCGCACGCCTACGGCCCGATGGTGTCCGCGTGGCTGGGCAACGACCCGGCCTGGCGCATCGACCAGCGCGACAGCACCTGCGTGCCGCCGGGCTTTCATGTGGTGGTGATCGGCGCTGGCGTGGCTGGGCTGTGCGCGTCCATCCGCCTGCAGGGCGCGGGCATCGCGCACACGGTGATCGAGAAGAACAACGAGGTGGGCGGCACGTGGTACGAGAACCGCTACCCGGGCGCTGGCGTGGACACGCCCAACCACATCTACTCGTACTCCTTCGCGCAGGCCGACTGGACGCGCTACTTCGCGCTGCGCGAAGAGATCCAGGCCTACTTCGTCGAGGTGTCGCACCGCTTCGGTGTGCGCCAGTACATCCGCTTCAACACCCGCGTGGCTTCGGCCACCTACAACGAAGCCGGCATGGACTGGTCCGTGCGTGTGTGCGACGGGCAGGGCCGCAGCGAGGTGCTGCATGCCAACGTCGTCATCAGCGCAGTGGGCCTGCTCAACGTACCGAAGATGCCCGACATCAAGGGCCTGTCCAGCTTCCAGGGCCCGTGCTTTCACAGCGCGCGCTGGCCCGAGGGCCTGGACGTGCGTGGCAAGCGCGTGGCCGTGATCGGCAACGGCGCCAGCGCCATGCAGATCGTGCCCGCGATCGCCTCGCAGGTGGCACAGCTCACGGTGTTCCAGCGCTCCAAGCAGTGGGCCGCACCATTCGACCGCTTTCAGAAGCCGGTCCCCGCGAGCGCGCGCTTTCTGCTCAAAGAGGTGCCCTACTACCAGCCGTGGTACCGGCAGCGCCTGGCCTGGATCTTCAACGACCGCGTACACGCGTCGCTGCAGATCGACCCCGAGTGGCCGCACCCCGAGCGCGCGATCAACCGCCGCAACGACCGGCACCGCGAGATGTTCGTGAAGTACATCCAGGCCGAACTCGGCGAGCGCCAGGACCTGCTGCCCGAGGTGCTTCCCGACTACCCGCCTTTCGGCAAACGCATGCTGATGGACAACGGCTGGTTCCGCACCGCCACGCGGGAGAACGTTCGCATCGTCAACGACGGCATTGCCCGTATCGAGCCCGACGCCGTGGTCACGGCCGATGGCACGCGCCACGAGGTTGACATTCTGGTGGTGTGCACCGGCTTCGATGCCATCAACCTACTCTCCTCCTTCGAACTGGTGGGCCGCGATGGCCGCACGGTGCGCGAAGCTTGGGACGCGCAGGGCGCGCAGGCCTACCTGGGCGTGGCCACGCCGGGCTTTCCCAACTTCTTCATGCTGGCCGGCCCCAACACCGCGCTCGGCCACGGCGGCAGCGTGGTGGCGCTGCTGGAAACCCAGGTGCAGTACGTGCTGACGCTGATCAGGGACGCGCTGAACCAGCACGGCGCGCCGTTCGAGATCGAGGTTCGGCGCGATGTGCACGACGCCTACAACCTGCGGGTTCAGGAAGCGCACGCCAGGATGATCTGGACACACAAGGGCATGACCAACTGGTACCGCAACAAGCGCGGTCGGGTGGTGGCGCCCATGCCCTTCCGCAACGACGACTACTGGCACATGACGCGCCGTCACGGCCTGGCCGACTACCAGGTGCGCCGCGGTACGCCCGCCGCGAGCAACGTGGTGGAGGCCGCAACGTGACGACCGGCACCTCGCCACGGCCAGGGCCGCACCTGCTCAGCGGGCTGCGCATTCTCGACCTGGGCACCATGGTGGCCGGCCCGGTGGCAGCCACGCTTTTCGCCGATTTCGGCGCTGAGGTGATCAAGGTCGAAGTGCCTGAGCGCGGCGACACGGTGCGCGACCTCGGCCCCTTCGTGGACGGCAAGTGCCTGTACTGGAGCGTGGAGGCACGCAACAAGAAGTCGGTGACGCTGGACCTGCGCAAGCCCGAGGGCCGCGAGCTGCTGCTGCAGCTGGTGGAGCAGGCCGATGCGGTGGTGGAGAACTTCCGCCCCGGCACGCTGGAGAGGTGGGACCTCTCCTACGAGACCATGAAGGCGCGCAATCCGAAACTGGTGATGCTGCGCATCTCGGGCTTCGGTCAGACCGGCCCCTACCGCGAGCGCGCCGGCTACGACCGCATCGCACTGGCCTTCGGTGGGCTCATGGGCATCACCGGCTACGCCGACCGGCCGCCGGTGCGCATCGGCACCTCGATCGCCGACTACCAGTCGGCGATCCTGGGCGCGTTCGCGCTGATGATGGCCATCTACCACCGCGACCTGCACGGCGGTGAAGGGCAGTCCATCGACCTCGCGATGTACGAATCCATCATCCGCTTCACCGAGGTGCTGGTGCCGGCCTACGACCGCCTGGGCACGGTGCGTGAGCGCCGCGGCAACAAACACTTCGCGGCCGCACCGGGCGAACACTTCCGTACCAGCGACGGCCGCTACGTGATCCTCACCGTGTCGGCCGACGCGGGCTTCCAGCGGCTCGCGCGCTGCATGGGCCGCGACGACTGGTTGGTGGATCCGCGCTTCGCGACGCACGAGCAGCGCTGGGCACACGTGGACGAACTCAATGCCGCGCTGGCCACCTGGATCGAGTCTCTGCCGGTGGACGAGTTGTGTGCGCGACTCGACGAGGCCAAGCTCGCCTACTCGTTCATCTACAGCATCGAGGACATCATGAAAGACCCGCACTACCAGGCGCGGGGAACGATCGCCTCGGTGCCCGACCCGAAGATCGGGCCGGTGCGCATGGCCGGTGTGGTGCCACGCTTCTCCGACACGCCCGAACAGCCGATCGCGCCCGCCCCCGACCTCGGCCAGCACAACGACGAGATCTATGGCGGCCTGCTCGGCCTGAGCCCCGAGCGCATCGCGGCGCTCACCAAGGCGGGCGTGCTGTGATGCGCGCGGCGGTGCTCGGCGGCGGTGGCGTGGCCGGCATCGCCTGGGCCAGCGGCCTGTTGGCGGGCATGGCGCGTGAGGGCGTGCACGTGGCGCAGGCCGATGTTTTCGTGGGCACCTCGGCCGGCTCGGTGGTGGGTGCGCAGCTGGCTTGCGGCGCGGCACCCGAGGCCCTGCTCGCTGAGCACCTGACCCCAAGGCATGCATCCCTCGAAACCGCACGCCCGTATTCGCAGGCCGATGCAGAGGCGCGCAACCGCGCGCTGATGGACAAGGTGGCTGGCGACCTCGCGGCCGCGCGCCGCCGCATCGGCGCGTTCGCGCTGCGCAGCGGCACCGTGCCGCCCGCCGAGCGCCGCGCCATTGTGGCTGCGCGGCTGCCACAAACGCACTGGCCGGACAGCGCGCTGCGCGTGGTGGCGGTGGACGCCGCCAGTGGCGAACACCGGGTGTTCGACCGGCACAGTGGCGTGGAACTGGTCGATGCCGTGGCCGCGAGTTGCGCGGTGCCCGGCGCCTGGCCGGTGGTGGCCATTCAGGGCCGGCAGTACATGGACGGCGGCATTCGCTCGCTCACCAACGCCGACATCGCACTCGGCGCTTCGCGGGTGCTGGTGATCGCGCCGCTCGGCTGGGGCGATGGCAACCCGGTGAGCGGCCACCTGCGGGCCGAGGTGGCCCGGCTGCGCGAAGCCGGTGCCCGCGTGAACGTGATCGTGCCCGACCCGGCTTCGGCCGAGGCCCTGGGCGACAACGTGCTCGACCCGGCCCGCCGCGCACCCAGCGCACGGGCCGGGTTGGCGCAAGGGCTGCGCGCTGCCGCCGGCGTGGCCGCCGACTGGGCGACCTGAGTCAAAGCCCCCAACCACCACAGGAGACAAGACATGCCCCTTTCCCGACGCCACCTGCTGGCCGCCGCCGCGGCCCTGCCCCTGGGCGCGCCACTGTGCGCCGACACCTGGCCCGACCAGCCGATGAAGGTGATGGTGCCCTTCCCCGCCGGGGGTTCCACCGACATCCTGGGCCGCATGGTGGCCGAACACCTGCAGAAGCAGTTCGGCAAGCCCTGCACGGTGGAGAACCTGCCAGGCGCCACCGGCACCATCGGCGTGGGCGCGGTGGCGCGCGCCAAGGCGGACGGCCACACGCTGCTGATGGGCTCGGTGGGCACCATGGTCACCAACCATTTCGCTTACGAGAAATTGCCCTATGGCATCGACGCCATCGCGCCGGTGATCAACCTGGCCGAGACGCCCAACGTGCTGATGGTGCGCACCAGCCTGAACGTCAACACACCACAGGAGCTGGTGGCGCTCATGAAGGCCCAGCCCGACAAGTTCCAATACGGCAGCTCGGGTATCGCCTCCAGTTCGCACCTGTCGTGTGAGCTGTTCAAGGCGCGAGCCGGCGTGAGCGCGGTGCACGTGCCCTACAAGGGCGGCGCGCCCATGCTCAACGACCTCGTTGGTGGCTCGATCGACTTCAGCATCGACCAGATCTCGTCCTCGCTCAAGCTGATCCAGGCCGGCCGCATCAAGGCCCTGGCCGTGACATCGCGCGCGCGCTCGAAGCAGTTGCCCGAGCTGCCCACGCTCGGCGAAAGCCTGCTGCCGGGCTTCGTGGCCTCGCCGTGGTTCTGTGTCGGCGCGCCCGCGGGCACGCCGCGCCCGGTGGTGGAGCGCATCAACGCCGCGCTCAACGCCATGCTCGCAGAGCCCGCGGTGCTGGCGCGCCTGGAGGGCTACGGCATCGTGCCGGTGGGCGGCAGTGCCGACGAGCTGGGCGCCCTGGTGCAGCGCGAGGCGGCACAGGTGCGCGAACTGGCCACGCGCGTGAACCTGCGCGCGGGATGATGGCGATGCACCACCCCGACTACACCCCGCAACGCGTGGCCGACCGGCTGCAGATCCAGGACGTGCAGCACCGCTGGTGCCGCGCGGTCGACCGGCTCGACGCCCCGGGCATGCTGGCCGTGTTCTGGCCCGGCGCGATCGACAGCCACGGCCCCTACATCGGCCCGGTCGAGGGGCTGGTGGACTGGATCCTCGTGCGGCACCAGCCGATCGCGGTCTCCAGCCACTTCATCGGCAACCTGCTGATCGAGTTCGCCGGCCCCGACCTGGCACTGGTGGAAACCTATGTGCGCACCATCCAGCAGTACCCGGCCCACGCCAAGTCGCAGCTCGCGCAGCTCACCGGCGGTGCGGCGGGCGACGAGGGCACGGCGATGGACATGTTCACCTCGTCGCGCTACCTGGACCGCATGGAGCGGCGCCAGGGCGAGTGGCGCATCGCGCGCCGCGACCTGATCCAGGACTGGAAGCAGATCGTGGACGTGAAGTACCCGGCGCTCGCGCCCAAGCCGGGCTGGCACATCGGCCTGCGCGACGGCCAGGACCTGATGCAGACCCGCCGGCGCGAACTCGGCATTGGCTGAGGCGCGGCCTCAGCCGTTCAGCGCCGCCGCGTGGTGCGCGATGTGCTCGCCCACGAAGCTCTGGATGAAGAAGTAGCCGTGGTCGTAGCCCGCGTGGCGGCGCAGCGTGAGCGGCTGGCCGGCCGCGGTGCATGCGGATTCGAGCCGATCGGGCGCGAGCTGCTGGGCCAGGAAGTTGTCGTCCAAGCCCTGGTCCACCAGCAGCGAGGGCGCGCGCACACCGGCTTCGATGAGTTTCACCGCGTCGTGCCTGGCCCAGGCGGCGCGGTCGTCGCCCAGGTAGCCGCCGAAGGCTTTGTGGCCCCAGGGCACTTCGGTGGGCGCGCTGATCGGCGCGAAGGCCGACACGCTCTGAAAGCGCCCCGGATGGCGCAGCGCCAGCGTGAGCGCGCCGTGCCCGCCCATGGAATGGCCGAGGATGCCTGCGCGATCGGCCTGCACCGGGAAGTGCGCCGCGAGCACGCCCGGCAGCTCGTCCATGAGCCAGCTCTCCATGCGCCAGTGCGTGGCATAAGGCGGCTGCGTGGCATCGAGGTAGAAGCCCGCGCCGTGGCCGAAGTCCCAGTGCGCGTCGGCCTCGGCCACGCCGGTGCCGCGCGGACTGGTGTCGGGCGTGATCAGGATCAGGCCGTGCGCGGCCGCGTGCTGCTGCGCGCCGGCCTTGATCGCAAACGTCTGCTCGTTGCAGGTGAGGCCGGCCAGGCAGAACAGCACGGGCCGCGGGCCCTGTTCGGCCTGCGGCGGCACGAACACGCCGAAGCGCATGGGCAGGCCGATCTGCGCCGAGTCGTGTTCGTGGAAGCCCTGCACGCCGCCGAAGCAGCGGTGCGTCTCCAGCGTCTTGATCCCGGCCATCTCAGAACACGACCACCGAACGGATGGACTCGCCGGCCTTCATCAGGTCGAAGCCCTTGTTGATGTCTTCGAGCTTGAGCGTGTGCGTGATGAGGTCGTCGATGTTGAGCTTGCCTTCCATGTACCAGTCGACGATCTTGGGCACGTCGGTGCGGCCGCGCGCGCCACCGAAGGCCGAGCCTTCCCACTTGCGGCCGGTGACGAGCTGGAACGGGCGCGTGCTGATCTCGGCGCCCGCCTCGGCCACCCCGATGATGATGCTGCGGCCCCAGCCCTTGTGCGTGCACTCGAGCGCCTGGCGCATCACCTGCGTGTTGCCGATGCACTCGAACGAGTAGTCGGCGCCGCCGTCGGTGAGCTGCACGATGGCATCGACCACGTTCGGCACCTCCTTGGGGTTGATGAAGTGCGTCATGCCGAACTTGCGCGCCATGGCCTCGCGCGCGGGGTTCAGGTCGATGCCGATGATCTTGTCGGCGCCCACCATCTTCGCGCCCTGGATCACGTTCAGGCCGATGCCGCCGAGGCCGAACACCACCACGTTGGCGCCCGCCTCCACCTTGGCGGTGTAGATCACCGCGCCCACGCCGGTGGTGACGCCGCAGCCGATGTAGCAGACCTTGTCGAAGGGCGCGTCGGGCCGGATCTTGGCCAGCGCGATCTCTGGCGCGACGATGTGGTTGCTGAAGGTGCTCGTGCCCATGTAGTGCAGGATGGGCTTGCCGTTGAGCGAGAAGCGCGAAGTGCCGTCGGGCATCAGGCCCTTGCCCTGCGTGCCGCGGATGAGCTGGCACAGGTTGGTCTTGCGGCTCAGGCAGAACTTGCACTGGCGGCACTCGGGCGTGTAGAGCGGGATCACGTGATCGCCGGGCTTGAGCGAGGTCACGCCCGCGCCCACCTCGAGCACCACGCCCGCGCCCTCGTGGCCCAGCACCGCGGGGAACAGGCCCTCGGGGTCCGCGCCCGAGAGCGTGTAGTAGTCGGTGTGGCAAATGCCCGTGGCCTTGATCTCCACCAGCACCTCGCCCGCGCGCGGGCCTTCGAGGTCGAGTTCTTCAATGGTGAGGGGAGCGCCTGCTTTCCAGGCGACGGCGGCACGGGTTTTCATGGGAATGTTCCTCGGGCAATGGATCGAAAAGAGCCGCCGATCCTAAGGGAACCCCCTGGCGCATTCAGGGCGCGGGACATTCGCCGCCTTGGGCGCCGCGCCCACCGCCTGCCCCAATCACTCGGGCCGGATGCCGGCCTTCTGGACGATGTCCTTGTAGCGCGCCGCGTCGCTGCGGATGCGCTGCGCGAAGTCGGCCGATGACATGCCTCCCAGTTCGGCGCCGGCTTCGGCAAAGCGCTTCTTCACGTCGGGCTGCTCCAGCGTCTTCACCACCTCGGCGTGCAGCCGCGCCAGGACGTCGGCCGGCACGCCCTTGGGCGCGAACAGGCCCACCCAGTTGGAGGCGTCCACGTTCTTCACGCCCGCTTCGGCCGCGGGCACCCAGTCCTTGTTGAAGCCTGAGCGGCGCGCGGTCGTCAGGCCCAGCACCTTCACGCGGCCGGCCTGCAGGTGTGGCAGCACCGCGGGGATCGCGACCACACCGAGCGCCACCTCGCCCGAGGCCACGGCCGCCATGGCAGGCGCGCCGCCGCGATAGGGCACATGCAGCAGCTTGGCGCCCGCTTCCACCGCGAACCATTCACCCGCCAGGTGGTTGATGCTGCCGTTGCCCGGCGAAGAAAAGGTGATGCTGCCCGGCGCCTTGCGCGCCGCGGCCACCAGTTCCGCCACCGTGTTGAACGGCTGCTGCGCGTTGGCCACCAGCAGCATCGGGGTGTCGCTGATCATGGTGATGGGCGCGAAGTCGCGGTCGAGTTCGTAGGGCACGTTGGGGAAGAGGCCCGGGTTCACCGCGAACTCGCCGGTGTGCGCGGCCAGCAGGGTGTAGCCATCCGGTGCGGCCTTGGCCGCGGCCGAAACGGCGATGAAGCCGTTGCCGCCCGGCCGGTTGTCGACCACGAAGTTCCAGCCCAGGCGTTCGGTCAGCTTCTGGGTGAGCAGGCGTGCCGTGATGTCGACCACTCCACCCGGTGCGAAGGGCACGATCACACGGATCGGTCGGCTCGGGTAGTCCTGCGCCAGCAGAGTGCCGGGCATGAAGGCGGGCGCAGCCAGCAGCGTTGCCATCCGCAGGGCGCGGCGTCGGTCGGGTTGGAAGGGGCGCATCCTTGTCTCCTCGTTGTTGGTTTCAGGGGCGCGATGCTTTGGGAGACGCGCGCGACGCGCAAACGATTTATCTCGGGCATCACCATGAAGAAGATTCATGCGCCCTCGGGCCGGGGCCGCAGGCCTGTGACGCTCGCGGCTCAGGCATGAAAGACTTTCATTCGCTCCACCGATATTTCTCGTTTGTCAGCCCAGGGGGCGCTGGCCAGAATCCGCGCCCTATGAAGAACGAAGTTCCCGGCGCACTGCTGAACGCCAGCGATGGTGTCCCCATCGCCTACCAAGCCCGCATGGCTCCGGCCGGTGCGCCCGTGATGGCACTGGTGCACTCGCTGGGCATGGACCACAGCTTCTGGAACGCGGTGGCGCAGCGCCTGGGCGATCGCGCCTCGCTGGTGGCGATCGACGCCCGCGGCCACGGCCGATCGGGCACGGCCCGCACACCGGCGAGCACCGCGCGCATGTCGCAAGACCTGCGCGAGGTGCTCGCGCAACTCGGCCTGAACCGCGTGGTGGTCGGCGGCGCGTCCATGGGCGGCTGCGTGGCGCTGCAGTTCGCCATCGACCACCCGCAACGCACCGCCGGCCTGGCCCTGATCGACACCACCGCATGGTACGGCCCCACGGCACCGACCGATTGGGAGGCCCGCGCGCAAAAGGCGCTCGCGCAGGGCCTGGCGTCGCTCACCGACTTCCAGGTCACGCGCTGGTTCAGCGACGGTTTTCGCGAACGCGAACCGGCCCAGGTGCAGCACTGGGTCGACGTGTTCCTGCGCAACGATCTCGAAGGCTACGTGCAGGCCTGCCGCATGCTCGGCGGCTTCGATGCCAGGGCCTCGCTCGCGGGGATCCGCGTGCCCACGCTGATCCAGGTCGGCGAAGAAGACTACGCCGCGCCGGTCGCCATGTCGCGCGCGATGCACGAGGCGATCCCCAGGGCGACGCTCGACGTGATCGAAGGCGCGCGCCACCTCACACCGCTTGAGGTGCCCGACCGGGTCGCCCAGGCACTCCTCGACCTCTGCGCCCAGGTGTCGCCATGACCCCGTTCGAATTCCTGCTCCCGTACTCGCTCGACGAAGCGCTGTCCCTGCTCGACCCCGAAGACCCCAACGTGCGCCCGGTGGGCGGCGGCACGGCGGTGATGCTGATGATGAAAGCGGGCGTGCTGCGGCCCACGCGGCTGGTCAGCCTGCAGCGCATCGGCGACCAGCACGCCCGCATCGCGCGCCAGGCCGATGGCAGCCTGCGCATCGGCGGCATGGCGCGACTGGCGGACATCGAAGCCCACCCCGCCGTGCGCGAGGGCTGGCCAATGCTGGCGCACGCCTTGCGTGGCGTGGCCAATCCCCGGGTGCGCGCCGTGGCCACCATCGGCGGCAATCTCAGCCACGCCGATCCGCACATGGACATGCCGCCCGTGATGGCGGCGCTCGATGCCACGGTCGTCATCAGCGGGCCGCAAGGGGTGCGCGAGGTTCCTGCCGCGGCCCTGTGCACCGGCTACTACGAGACCGTGGTGCGGCGCGACGAACTGATCACCGAATTGCGCGTGCCGCCGCAGGCCGGACCCGGGGCCTACCTCAAGCTCACGACGCGCGCGGCCCACGACTGGCCTGCGCTGGGTCTGGCCGTGGTGCTGGGCCTGCAAGGCGAGCGCGTCACGCACGCACGCATCTTCACCGGGGCCGCCACCGACTGCCCGACGCCGCTGCGCAACGCACAGACCATCCTGGAGCAGCGCGGCCTGAGCGCGCCGGTGCTGCGCGAGGCGGCCGAGGCCGCGGTGGCCGAGGCGCCGCTGGTGGCCGACTCGCACGGCAGCGCGGCCTACAAGCGCCAACTGTTGCGCGTGGCCTTGCCCCGCGCCGTGCAGAACGCCCTGAACCGCAACCGGAGCCACGCATGAGCGACATTCGCACGCCAGACCCCCAGGTGGGCCGGCGCATGGACCGCCTCGAATCGGTGGCCAAAGTCACCGGCACCGCCGACTACACGCACAACGTCGAGCTGCCACGCATGCTGCACGCCAAGGTGGTACGCAGTCCGCACGCGCACGCGCGCATCCTCGGTATCGACACCCGGGCCGCCCAGGACATGCCTGGCGTAACGCATGTGATCACGGCGCAGGACGTGATCCGACGGATCCCCGATCCGCACTACGGCCCGGCGTTCCATGACCAACCCATCCTCGCCATCGAGAAGGTGCGTCACGTGGGTGAACCCGTCGCCGTGGTGCTGGCGGGTGATCCGCACGCCGCCGAAGCCGCGGCCGGGCTGGTGGTGGTGGACTACGAGGTGCTGCCCGCGGTATTCGACGAGGTCGAGGCGGCCACGTCGACGGTGCTGGTGCACGACGCGCTCAAGCCCGCCGGCACCTTTCCCGATCTCAAGCACCTGGCCGGCCGCAAGGGCACCAACGTCGCCCTCGACTACCGGCTGCGTCACGGCGACGTGGCCAAGGCCTTTGCCGAAGCGGCGCAGGTGTTCGACCACACCTTCAAGACCCAGCAGGTCATGCACGTGCCCATGGAGCCCATGGTGACGGTGGCTGAGCCCCAGGGCGAAGGCATCGTGATCCACACCGCTTCGCAGAGCCCGTCGTTCGTTCGCATCGAGATCGCGCGCCTGCTGGGCTGGCGCGAGAACCAGGTGCAGGTGAAGACGCGCCTGCTCGGCGGCGGCTTCGGCGCCAAGCTCTACATCAAGCTCGAGGCGCTGACCGTGGCGCTGGCGCTCATCGCGCGGCGCCCGGTGCGTCTGGCGCTGACGATGGAAGAGCAGTTCTACACCATCACCAAGCACGCCACCACCTTCCGCATCCGCAGCGCGGTGGATGCCGAGGGCCGCATCACAGGTCGCCACTGCGAGGTGTACTGGAACGGTGGGGCCTACGCCGACATCGGCCCGCGCGTGACGCAGAAGTCGGGCTTCACCGCCGGCGGTCCGTACGACATTGCCAACCTCGACATCGACTCCTACCAGGTCTATACGCACCTGCCGCCCGCCGGTGCGTTCCGCGGCTTCGGCATCACGCAGGTGGTGTGGGGCTACGAATGCCAGGCCGACCTGATCGCGCGGGCGCTGGGCATGGACCCCCTGGCATTCCGGCGCTTGAACCTGTTGGAAAACGGACGACCGCACGCCACGGGCACGGTCATGAAAGACGCCGCACTGCGCCAGGTGCTCGACGCGGTGGCGCGCCGCATGCAATGGGAGCAGCCGATCGACCGGGGCACGGGCACCGTGCGGCGCGGCCGCGGCATCGGCCTGGGCTTCAAGGCCCTGGTGGCCCCCACCACATCGGTGGCCACCATCACCCTGGGGGGCGACGGCAGCTGTGTGCTCCTGATCAGCACCGTGGACATGGGACAGGGCTCGGACACCGCCATGGCGCTGGTGGCCGCCGACGCCCTGGGCCTCAAGGCCGAGCAGATCCGTGTGGTGCACCCGGACACCGACGTGACGCCTTACGACATGGCCACCCTGGGCTCGCGCTCGACCTTCCACATGGGTCACGCCGTGCGCCTGGCCGCGCAGGACCTGCTGGACCAGCTGGCGGCGCTCGCGCAGCAGCTCGGCCTTCCGTTCCAGGGCATCGCCGATGCGGGCCTGCTGCTGCGCAAGAAGTACGGCATGCCCGCGGGCACGCTGGTGGGCACGGGCACCTTCATGCCGCCATACCAGTCGCCCGATGCGCAAGGCCGATCGCCCGACATCACGCCCAACTGGATGATCGGAGGCACGGGCGTCGAGGTCGAGGTGGACACCGAGACGGGCCACTTCCGCCTGCTGCGCATCGAGAACGTGGTCGATTGCGGCACGCCACTCAATCCCAAGGTGGTCGAGTCGCAGATCTCCGGCGCGGCGATCATGCAGCTCGGCATGACCCACCTGGAGAAGATGGAGTTCGATGCCGAGGGCCGGCTGCGCAACGCCTCGTTCTCCGAGTACAAGATCCCGGGCATCCACGACATCCCCGAGGCCTTCGGCTGCGAGGCGGTGGACGCACAACAGGCATCGGGCCCCTATGGCGCCAAAGGCCTGGGCGAAAGCGGCTGCTTCGGCGTCGCTTCGGCCGTGGCGGAGGCCATCCACGACGCCGTGGGCGTTCGCATCTTTTCGCTGCCCATCACGCCCGAATCGGTGATGCGCGCGCTGGCCGCGCAGCGCGGCGAAACCCTGGCCGATTGAGGCACGACCCCATGAGCACCACCAGCACCCTGATCCAGTTCCATCTCAACGGTGAGCCTGTGGCACGCCAGGTCGAGGCTTACCACTCGCTGGTCGAGGTGGTGCGCGACTGCGGCCTGCACGGCGCGCGCGAAAGCTGCGGCCAGGGCCTTTGCGGCTGCTGCACCGTGGTCGTCAACGGCCAGGCCGTCACCGGCTGCATCTTCCCCGCCATGCACGCCGACGGCGCCGAGGTGGCGACCATCGAAGGCCTGGCGCGCGACGGTCAGCTCGACCCGGTGCAGCAGGCCTTCATCGACGCTGGCGCGTTCCAGTGCGGCTTCTGCACGCCCGGCTTCATCCTGATGGCGAAGCAATTGCTCGCGCACAACCCCGAACCCCAGGACCACGAGATCCGCAACCACCTGGCCGGCAACCTCTGTCGCTGTGGCGCGTATCCCGAGATCGTGAAAGCCGTGAAGCTCGCGGCCGAGCGCTTGCGCGCGCCCACCCACGCGGCGCCGTGACCCGCACAACGAAGAACACCATGGACATCCAAGGCGAAAAAATCCTCCAGGCCGACCGCGACACCGTGTGGCGGGCCCTCAACGACCCGCGCGTGTTGCAACGCTGTCTGGCGGGTTGCGACACCTTCGAAGCCGACGGCGACAACCGCTACCGCGTGGCCATGGCGGCCACGGTGGGGCCGGTGCGCGCGCGCTTCGCGGGCAAGCTCGAGCTGCGCGACGTGCAGCCCCCCACCTCCTACGCCCTGAACTTCGAGGGCTCGGGCGGCGTCGCGGGCTTCGGCAAGGGGAGTGCCTCGGTGGCGCTGGATGACGTGGCCGAGGGCACCCGCCTGCGCTATCGCGCCAACGCCCAGGTGGGCGGACGGCTGGCCCAGGTCGGCGCGCGCCTGATCGACGGCGTGACCCGGCGCATGGCGGACGATTTCTTCACCCGCTTCGTGCGCGAGCTGTCGGCGCCTGCGGACGGCGCCGGCGACACCGCGGCGCAGCCAATGCGCCCGGCGGCAGCGCCCGCCACCGCACCCCAGGCGGCACCGGCCCTGGTCCCGACGGCCCAGGTACCGGCCACCGCCGGCACCAGCGCAAACACCATCGCGGTGATCGCGGCCGCCGTTTCGGCCACGGCCGCCTCGGTGGCCGTGCTGGCCGCGGTGCTCGCCCTGCGGGCGGGCTGAGCACCCCCAAAGACAACCGGCCCTCGAGGGGCCGGTGTCAGGAAGTGGGCCGGGGCCACGCCCCGGCGGCGCCCCTCAGCGGCGCGCGTCCTCGCGAATCATGTCCGCCCCCTTCTCCCCGATCATGATCGCCGTGGCATTGGTGTTGCCCGAAATGATGCGCGGCATGATGGACGCGTCGACGACGCGAAGCCCCTGCACCCCGTGCACCCGCAGCCGCTCGTCCACCACGGCCTGATCGTCCTGCCCCATGCGGCAGGTGCCCACAGGATGAAAGATGGTACCCGCCATCTTGCGGATGCCATCGAGCAGTTCGTCGTCGCCCTGCACCTGGTGGCCGGGCAGAAACTCCTCGGGGGCGAAGCGTTGCATGGCCGGCGCCTGGCACACCTCGCGCAGCATCCGCAGCCCCTTCACCACCGTTCGGCAATCGCGCTCGGTGTCGAGGAAGTTCAGCTGGATGGCCGGCGCGGCCAGCGGGTCCGGGCTCTTGAGGCGCACGCTGCCCCGGCTCTCCGGGTGCAGCATGCAGACACCCGCGGTGAACCCCGGGAACGCGTGCGGCGGGTCGCCGAGCTTGTCGTAGGTGATGGGGTAACAGACGAACTGCAGGTCGGGTGTGGGCTGCGACGGATCACTGCGCACGAAGGCATTCACCAGGGCGGGCGGGATCGTCAACGGGCCACGGCGGCGCAGCGCATAGTCCAGGCCCATCAGCGCCTTGCCCCACAGGCTCGAGGCCTGCTGGTTGAGGGTGACGGTGTCCTTCACGCGCAGCATGGTGCGCGCGGCGATGTGGTCCTGCAGGTTGGCGCCGACGCCGGGCAGGTGTTGCACGCTCGGGATGCCCAGGCGCTGCAGGGCCTGGGCATCGCCCACGCCCGACAACTGCAGCACCTGGGCCGAGCCGATGGTGCCGCCCGAGAGGATGACCTCGCGCGCCGCCTCGATCCGCAGGTCCTGCCCGCCGCGCCGCACCACCAGACCGGTGGCACGGCGGCCCTCGAACGCCACGCGCAGCACCTGGGTGCGGGTGAACACCGTGAGGTTCGGACGCTGGCGCGCGGGCTTGAGGAAGGCGCGCGCGGTGCTCATGCGAACCCCGCGCTTTTGCGTCACCTCGAAGTAGCCCACGCCCTCGTTGTCGCCGGTGTTGAAGTCGTCGCTGCGGGGAATGCCGCACTGCACGGCCGCGTCGCAGAAGGCGTCGAGCACCTCCCACCCGGCGCGCAACCCCTCCACGCGCAGCTCGCCCCCGCTGCCGTGCGCGGCGCTGGCGCCGCGGTGGTGGTCCTCGGAGCGCTTGAAGTAGGGCAGCACCTCGGACCACGACCACCCGCGGTTGCCCATCGCGGCCCAGCCGTCGAAATCGGCGGCCTGGCCGCGGATGTAGACCATGGCGTTGATGGACGATGAGCCCCCCAGCACGCGGCCGCGGGGGTACTTGATGCCGCGGCCCGCGAGGTTGGCGTCGGGCTCGGCCGTGTAGCACCAGTCGGTGCGCGGGTTGTTGATGGTGTAGAAGTAGCCGATCGGGATGTGGATCCACGGGTACCAATCGGTCTCGCCCGCTTCGATCAGCGCCACGCGCACAGCGGGATCGGCGGACAGCCGGTTGGCCAGCACGCAGCCGGCCGAACCGGCGCCCACGATCACATGGTCGAAACGACCCAGCGATTCCATGCTCATCGCGGCGTCAACCCAGCTTGAACGGATCGCGCAGGTTGCCGCTCAGCTCCACCCACACGGTCTTGGTTTCGAGGAAGGCGTCGAGCCCGTCCTGCCCGTTCTCGCGGCCGATGCCGCTGTGCTTGAAGCCGCCAAAGGGCGCGAACGGTGCGGTGACGCGGTAGGCATTGACCCAGACGCTGCCGGCGCGCAGCTGCGTGGCCACGCGGTGCGCGCGCTGCACGTTCTGCGTCCATATGCCGGCGGCCAGGCCGTAGCGCGTGTCGTTGGCGATGCGGATCGCTTCCTCTTCGGTGTCGAAGGTGATCACCGACAGCACCGGCCCGAACACCTCCTCGCGCGCGATGTCCATGCCGTTGTGCACCTGGGTGAGGATCGTGGGCTGCACGAAGTAGCCGCCCAGCGCGTCCTGGCGGCCGCCGTAGGCCAGGCAGGCCCCTTCGGCCTCGGCCGCCTTCACCATCGACAGGATCTTGTTGAACTGCTGGCCGGTGGCGGCCGGTCCCATTTCGCTGGCCAGGTCCAGCGGGTCGCCGAGCTTGATGCTGCGCGCGCGGGCCACCAGCCGCTCGACCACCTGGTCGTGGATGGATCGGTGCACCACGAGACGCGAGCCCGCCATGCAGGTCTGGCCAGTGGCCGCGTACACGCCGGAGATGACGCCGTTGACCGCCGCCTCGATGTCACAGTCCTCGAACACCACCTGCGGCGACTTGCCGCCGAGCTCGAGCGACACGCGCGTGAGGTTCTCGGCGCCGGCCCGTGCGATGGCCTTGCCCACGCCGTCCGAGCCAGTGAAGCTGATCTTGTCGATGTCGGGGCTGGACACCAGCCAGCGCCCCGCGTCGGCCCCACCCGTGACGACGTTGAAGACGCCTGGCGGAAACCCCGCCTCCTCCACCAGCTCGGCGAAGCGCAGCGTGGACACCGGGGTGTGCTCCGAGGGCTTCACCACGAAGGTGCAGCCGGCAGCGAGCGCCGGTGCGAGCTTGAACATCATGAGCAGGCAGGGCGAGTTCCACGGCGTGATGGCCGCGACGACCCCGATGGGTTCCTTGCGCGTGAAGGCGATGAAGTTGGGTCGGTCGCTGGGCAACACGTCGCCCTGGCTCTGCGTGGCCATGCCGGCGTAGTGGTACATCCACTGGGGCAGGTAATTCCACTGGCCGAGCATCTCGCGCAGCAGCTTGCCGTTGTCCATCGACTCGATGCGCGCCATGCGCTCGGCGTCGCGCGCGATCAGGTCACCGAGCTTGCGCATCAGCGCGGCCCGCTGTTGCGGCGTGGTGCGGCGCCACGGCCCGTTGTCGAAGGCGTCACGGGCAGCCGCGATGGCGGCTTTCACGTCGGCTTCGCCGGCATCGGGAACGGTGGCCCAGACCTGCTGGGTGTAGGGGTTGAGGCTGTCGAGCGTGCGGCCGCTGCTGCCATCGACCCATTGCCCACCGATGTACATCTGCAGGCGTTCGGTGCGGGCGTCGGAAGGGGAGGTTCGGGTGTCCATCGTGGTTCGCAAATTGAATGGCCAGGAAGTGGCTGCGTGCAGTCTAGGAGGGCGGCCTCGACGCGGCGAGCGATTGTTTTTCATCGCCGCATGAGGGGGTCTCATTCGGCGGTGGTCACGGCAACCAGCTGCAGCTCGATCAGGCAGCCATGGTGCAGCTCGGGCACCGGCACCACGGCCCGCGCCGGGCGATGCGGGCCCAGCACCTGCGCATAGACCGCATTGAATGCTGGCCAGTGGCCAACGCCCGCGAGGTAGGCGGTGCACTGCACCACCTGGGGCCAGTCGCATCCCGCGGCCTGCAACACCTGATGGCAGCGCTGCAACACGTCGCGCACCTGCGAATCGAAGTCCGGCAGGGCGGGGTCGGGCAGCATGCCCGACACGAACACGAAACCGTTGGCCCGCACGGCCTGCGCGTAGTGGCCTGCGGGCGCGGGCAGGCCGGGCGCCTGGATGAATTGCATGGGATGCTCCTGAACGAAAACGCCGACCCCACCCGCGGCGGAGGTCGGCGTGCAAGGGACCGGGGATCAGTGCGCCGCGATCACTTCCACAGCGCGCACTTCGATTCGGCCTTGGTGTTGAAGGCGTCTTCGCCCTTCACCGTGGCCACCAGGTTGTAGTAATCCCAGGGGTACTTGGATTCGGATGGCTTCTTCACCTGCATCAGGTAGTAGTCGTGCACCATGCGGCCGTCGGGGCGGATGTAGCCGTTCTTGGCGAAGAAGTCGTTGATCTTCGCGGTCTTGAGCTGCGCCATGACCTTGTCGGCGTTGTCGGTGCCCACCGCCTTCACCGCGTTGAGGTAGGTGGTGGTGGCCGAGTAGGCCCCGGCCTGCAGCACCGAGGGCATGCGCTTGGTCTTCTCGAAGAAGCGGCGCGACCAGGCGCGGGTTTCCTCGTTCAGGTCCCAGTACCAGGCCTCGGACAGGTACATGCCCTGGGTGGCCTGCAGGCCCATGGTGTGGGTGTCCGAGATGAACTGCATCATGGCGGTCATGCGCATGTTGCGGTTGACGCCGAACTCGGCGGCGGCCTTGACCGAGTTGTGCAGATCGCTGCCCGCATTGGCCAGGCCCAGCACCTGCGCCCGCGACGCCTGCGCCTGCATCAGGAACGAGGAAAAGTCCGACGCCGACACCGGGTGGCGCACCGAGCCCTGCACCTGCCCCCCGGCGGACTTCACCACCTCGGAGGTGTCCTTCTCCAGCGAATGGCCGAAGGCGTAGTCGGCCACCAGGAAGTACCAGGACTTGCCGCCCGCATCCGTCACCGCCCGGCCGGCCACACGCGCCTGCGCGATGGTGTCGAGCGCGTAGTTCACGGTGTAGGGCGTGCACTCCTCGTTGGTGAGGCGGGCGGTACCGGCGCCCACCGAGATGTAGACCGTCTTCTTCTCGGCCGACACCTTGGACATGGCCAGGCCGACGGCGGAGTTCACCCCGCCCAGCAACAGATCGACCTGGTTCACGTCGATCCACTCCCGCGCTTTGGTGGACGCGATGTCGGGCTTGTTCTGGTGGTCCACGAACATCAGCTCGATCTTCTTGCCATTCACCTGACCGCCGAAGTCGGCAATCGCCATGCGCACGGCCTCCACGCCACCCGCGCCGTCGATGTCGGAGAACAGGCCGGACATGTCGGTGGCGAAACCGATCTTGACCACGTCTTGCGTGTACTGCGCATGCACCGGTGCGGCCAGGCACAGGGCGGCGCCCAGGAAGAGCGCGGACTTGGCGCCGGGGAAGGATTTCATGTTCATCTCCTGCTGCGTGTTCGTGAATGGAGCCCGGGGGGCGCACGCAGGCCTGCGTGGGCTTGGTCGGGTGCGGCGGAGAGTACTGGTGGGGTCCGGGGCGTGCGAGCGATAGTTTTTCATCCGGCCATGAGAGCCCCTCATTCGCGCACACGGCGGGTGAGAACGCCTCATGACGCCATGAATGGGTTTCAGTGGTGAAGCGCCGGCGCTGTGCCTAAGCTTTTCTCATGCAAGCACCGCGATCCCCCCACGCCGGCTCAGCCCACCACGACGCGCCCGAGTCGGTGGTCGACAACCCGTTCCTCGAACTGATCGGCGTGCGGCAGACGCAATGGTGCGAAGGCTATGCCGAGTTCGAGTTGCCGGTTCAGCCCTGCCTGCTCAACCGGCAAGGCGTGCTGCAGGGCGGCGTGCTGTCCACCCTGCTGGATGTGGCCTGCGGCTACGCGGGTCTCTACAGCCCGCCGGCGCACGAACCCCTGCACGGCCACACCGTCTCGCTCACGGTGAACTTCATCAACAAGGGCGCCAGCGGCGTGGTGGTGGCCAAGGGCTTTCTGGTGCAGCGCGCGCGCACGCTGTTCTTTGCGCGCGGCGAGGCCTGGCTCGACGGCACCCTGCTGCTGGCGAGCGCACAAGGCAGCTTCAAACTCACGGGACGCGCGCGATGACCGCTCACCGCGCCGCGCCGGGCCCAGCCTGCCGCTACCATTGCGCCGCTGGGTCAATAGGGAATGCAGGGTTGGAAGAGCGCAGGGATCATCCCGCGCCGACACATCGACGCCGGACGGAAGAAGCCGGGCCGCAGCACTTGAGAGCACCCGCATGAGACCCTTCATTCCTTCCTTGCAGAGCCTGCTGGCATTCGAGTCCGCAGCGCGTCACCTGAGCTTCACGCGCGCCGCGCAAGAGCTGTCGGTCACGCAGACCGCCATCAGCCACCAGATCAAGGCTCTCGAGGACCGGCTGGAGATCAAGCTGTTCACCCGCAAGCGCAACACCCTGGCGCTCACCCCCGCGGCCACGGAGTACCTGCGCTCGGTGAGTGAAGCCATCAGCATGCTGGCCATCGCCAGCGACAACACGCGCAAGAAGGTGGTGAACACGGTGCTGGTCATCGCCTGCCTGCCGGCCTATGCGGTGCACTGCCTGATCCCGCGCCTGCCCGATTTCCAGCGCCGCCACCCGGACATCACGGTGCACCTGTCCACCAGCGCCAACTTCGACGAGTTCGACAACAACACGCACGACGTGTCGATCCGCTACGGCTCGGGACGCTGGAGCGGCATGCGTGCGGACCTGCTGCACGGCGAGACCTTCTTCCCGGTCTGCTCCCCGCAGTTGCTGGAAAGCCTGGGCAGCGAGGGCAGCGAGGCGGAGCGGCTGGCCCGCTTCGTGCGGATCCGCACCTACTTCTACTCGCTTTACCAGGACGACTGGCCCGCCTGGCTCGATGCCGCGGGGCACAGCCATGTGCGTTTCGCGGGCGAGTCCGTGTTCCAGTTGCAGCTCACCTCGCAAGCTGCGGCCGTGGAAGGTATGGGCCTGGCCATCGGACGCACGCCGCTGATCGACCGCGACCTGGCCCGGGGCACCCTGGTGGCCCCCTTCGGCACACGCGTGGCGTCCAGTTCCAGCTACTTCCTCGCCTCGACCGCGGCCAAGTCCAAGCTGCGGCGCGTGGAGCTGTTCCGTGAGTGGGCCCTGGCCAATCTGAGCCTGCCGAAGGCAGACGGCGCCAGCGCCTGATGCCGCCGTCCATGGAGCGCTGCGACGCCCTGGTCGACTGGCAGCCGGTGGAGTGCCTGCTGGCCGCCCACGCGGCCAGCAGCCCACGGCGCCCGGCCCTGGTCGACGTGGATCGGGACCAGTCGCTGGACTTCGGCGAGCTGGCGCGCCTGGTGGACGGCGTGGCGCTGCAGCTGCGGGACCTCGGCGTGCACCGCGGCACGCGCGTGGTCCTGATCGCCGACGGCCCGATCGAGACGCTGGTTGTCTGGCTCGCGCTGTGGCGCCTGGCCGCCGTGGTCTGCCCGTTCGACATTTCGCAGATCGGCGCGGCCAGCACGCAAGCCGCATTCAACACGCTGCAGCCGGCGCTGGTGCTGCACGGCCAGCGCATCGGGGTGGTCGACATCCCGGCCAGCGCCGTGCCCTGCGCGCGCTTCAGCCAATGGCCACCGGTGCCGGGCCAGGCCACGGCGATCACGCTCACCGCGGCCGACCCTGGAGCCGCCGCCCGGCTGCGGGGTCTGGGCCCGACACCCGGGGATGTCGCCGCAGCCTGCTGCACCTCGGGCAGCAGCGGTCGCATGAAGATCGTGATGCATGACCACGCCTCGTACTGGCTCAACGGCCTGGTCAGCAGCGCACTGCTCGACCTGCGTGGCGACGACCGTCTGCTGGACTACCGCTCGCTGAGCTGGTATTCGCCGCAGATCCTCACGCTCATGCCGTTTCTCCAGACCGGGCTCTCGTTGTGCCTGGCGCGGCAGTTCTCGGCGTCGCGCTTCGCCGACTGGATTGCGCAGCACCGCATCACCGTGGCGGCCGGGGTACCCACCGTGCTGAATATCCTGCTGAGCCAGCCGCTCGAGCGCCTGCGGGCCAGCGCGCAAGGCCTGCGCGTGATGTCGTCGAGTTCGGCGCCGCTGGCCCAACGCACCTGGGAACGCTTCGAGCGCGAGACCGGCATCACCGTGCTCAACCTGTACGGTTCGTCCGAAGGCGGCTGGATCTGCGGCAATCGGCTGGGTGACCGGCGGGTGGGCACTGCCGGCAAACCGGTGCCCGGCATCGCCTTGCGCATCGTGGACGCGACCGGTCGCACGTGCGCGGCGGGCGAGCCGGGCGAGGTGGTGATCGAAGGTGCCAAGCTGGCCCTGGGCACGCTGCAGGCCGATGGTGCGCTGCAGCCGATTCGCGGTGGTCGCTTCGCCACCCGCGATCTGGCGCTGCGCGACCGCGATGGCTTCGTGCGCCTGCTGGGTCGCATGGACGATCTCGTGATCCGCGGCGGCGTCAAGCTCTCGCCTGGCGAGATCGAGGACGCCTTGCTGCAACACCCGGCGGTGGCCGAGGCCGCGGCCGTGGGCGTGAGCGATCCCATCTACGGCCAAGAGGCTGTGTGCTTCGTGGTGCTGCGAGAGGGCAGCCACACCGACACCGCCGCACTGCTCGCGCACGCGGCGGCGCTGCTGCCGCGCGAGAAGCGGCCCAAGGCGGTTTGCGCGATCGACACCCTGCCGCGCAACGCGCGCGGCAAGTTGCGGCGCGACGCGCTGCGCGCGCGCTGGCACGACATGGAAGGCGGCGCGCCCGAGGCGCCGGGCGCCTGATCGGCTCAGGCGGTCTCGACCAGCGTCAGCAGGCGCATCACCATGTTCGCTACGGCGTCGGGGCGCTCGATCTGCACCAGGTGACGGGCCGAGGGGACCACGGTGAGCCGTGCGTCGAGGATGCCGCGCTGCAGCGCCTGCGACATTGCCACCGGCGTGGCGTAGTCCTCCTCACCCACGAGGATGGCCGTGGGCACGCCGATGCGCGGCAGCAGGTTGCGTCCGTCGAAGCGGCCCAGCATTTCCGACATCGCTGCGAAAGCGGGCACATCGTTGCCCAGAAAAGTGTGCACGCAGCGCTCCACCGCATCGGGTCGCGCGACGCGGAAGGCGTCGGTGAACCACCGCGTTTCCTGGAACGGGATCATGGCCGCCAGCCCCTCTTCCCGGGCCCGGCGCGCGCGCGCGTTCCACGTCATCGGAGCATCCGGGCCGTACCAGGCCGTGGTGTCCACCAGGCCCAGCGCACACAGCCGGTCGGCGTGGTCGGCGGCGAACTGCAGCGACACACAGCCCCCGAGCGACGCCCCGACGAGCACGGTGCGCTCCCACCCCAGGTGATCCAGCACGCCACGCAGGTCGCGGGCCAGGCGCTCGGTGCCATACGGCGGCGGCGGCTTGTCGGAGCGGCCGTGCCCACGCAGGTCCAGGCAGAGCAGGCTGGCGCTGTCGCCCAGGCGTTCGGCCACCGGTGTCCACAGCGCGTGGTCCATGCCCAGCGAATGCAGGAAGGCCACGCGGGGCCGCGCGGCCGAGACCTCGCGCAGCCGGAAGGCGATGCGCGTGCCGTCGTCGGCGCGGGCAAACTGCAGGGCAGCTTCGCTCATGCGCCGTCCTGTCCGGCTGCCGGCCGGCGCTTGCCGGCACGCAGGCCCATGATGCCGCGGCGGAAGGCCAGCACGCAGAAAATGAACATCACGCCCATGGCCGTGGTGACCGACTGGCCCAGGGCCGTGAACCCCTCCCACCCGCTGAGCTGGGTGAGCAGGCTGCCGAACTGCCCGAGCTTGCCTTCGAGCAGCAGCACCAGCGTGGAGCCGACCACAGGACCGAACAGCGTGCCCACGCCGCCGATCATGGTCATGAGGATCACCTGCCCCGAGGTGAGCCAGTGCACATCGGTCAGCGTGGCAAAACCGAGCACCAGCGTCTTCAAAGAACCGGCCAGCCCCGACAAGGCCGCCGACAGCACGAACGCGGTGAGCTTGACGCGGTTGGCGTCGTAGCCGAGCGAGGTGGCGCGCGCCTCGTTCTCGCGCACCCCCTTGAGCACCTGGCCGAAGGGCGAGGTCGTGGTACGCATGATCAGCAGGTAGGCAGCCACCACGATCGCCACGGTCACGTAGTACATGTTGAGGTCGTTGCGCAGGTCGATGAGTCCGAACAGCGTGCCGCGCGGCACGCCCTGCAGGCCGTCCTCACCACCGGTGGCGGGTGTCTGCACCGCGATGAAGTACACCAACTGGGCCAGCGCGAGCGTGATCATCGAGAAGTAGATGCCCTGACGCCGGATGGCGATGGCACCGAACACCCATCCCAGCAGCGCGCCGGCTGCGGTGCCGGCGATCAGGCCGACCTCGGGCGGCCAGCCCCAGGCCTTCATGGCGTGGCCGGCGAGGTAGGCCGATCCCCCCAGGAAGGCCGCGTGTCC
Organism: Hydrogenophaga sp. T2; assembly: GCF_049843535.1. Classification (NCBI taxonomy): domain Bacteria; kingdom Pseudomonadati; phylum Pseudomonadota; class Betaproteobacteria; order Burkholderiales; family Comamonadaceae; genus Hydrogenophaga; species Hydrogenophaga sp. T2. Next base: position 181,476 of record NZ_JBBHZJ010000005.1, read on the forward strand.
GAACGACAGCAGCCCCGCGTACCCGAGCAGCAGGTTGAAGGCCGAGGCAAACAGCGCGAAGCACAGCACCTTCATGACGAAGACCGGGTACGCGCCGAGCAGCGGGGCCACCAGCAGCCCGACGAGGACGAGGCCGTAGCCCCAGCGATGCAGGCGCTTCATCTCAGCGCTCCTTTCCGAACAGGCCGGCAGGCCGCAGCAGCAGCACCACCACCATGACCACGAAGACCACGGTGGCGGACGCTTCGGGATAAACCACCTTGGTCAGACCTTCGAGCACACCCAGCCCCAGGCCGGTGAGGATGGAGCCCATGATCGAGCCCATGCCGCCGATCACCACCACCGCGAAGACCACGATGATCAGGTTCTGCCCCATGAGCGGCGACACCTGCATCACCGGTGCGGCGAGCACCCCCGCAAAGCCCGCCAGGGCCACGCCGAAGGCGTAGGTGAGCATCACCATCAGCGGCACGTTGACGCCGAAGGCCTCGACCAGGCGCGGGTTCTCGGTGCCGGCGCGCAGGTAGGCGCCGAGGCGCGTCCGCTCGATGAGGAACCAGGTGCCGAAGCACACGGCCAGCGAAGCGACCACCACCCAGATGCGGTAGTTGGGCAGGAACATGAAGCCCAGTTGCGTGGCCCCCTGCAAGGCGGGCGGCGGGCTGTAGGGCAAGCCCGAAGCGCCGTAGATGGCGCGCAGCACACCTTCGAGCACGAGCGTGACGCCCAGGGTGAGCAGCATGCCGTAGAGGTGGTCGAGCTTGTAGATCCAGCGCAGCAGCAGCCGCTCGATCGCGACACCAAACACGCCCACGAGCAAGGGTGCGATCACCAGCATGGCCCAGTAATTGATGCCGAACTGGTTGAGGCCGACCCAGGTGAGCACCGCGCCGAGCATGAACAAGGCGCCGTGCGCGAAGTTGATGACGTGCAGCAGGCCGAAGATGACGGCGAGGCCCAGGCTGAGGATGGCGTAGAACGAGCCATTGACCAGGCCAAGCAACAGTTGGCTGAGCAGAACGGAGGCGGGGATATCGAACAATTGCATGGCTTTGCTCACACGCCCAGCAGCTCTTGCAGCTGAGGCATCCTGGCATTCAGTTCTGGCGCGGCAAAGGCTTCCACCACGCGGCCGTGCTCCATCACGTAGAAGCGATCGGCCAGCGGCGCGGCAAAGCGGAAGTTCTGCTCCACCATGAGCACGGTGTAGCCCTTGGCACGCAGCGTGCGGATCATGGCGGCCAGTGCCTGCACGATCACCGGCGCCAACCCTTCGGAGATTTCGTCGAGCAGCAGCAAGCGCGCACCGGTGCGCAGGATGCGACCGACAGCCAGCATCTGCTGCTCACCGCCCGACAGGCGTGTGCCCGGGCTCTGGCGCCGCTCGGCGAGGTTGGGGAACAGCTCGTGGATTTCCTCCACGCTCATGCCCCCGGCGGCATTGCGCAGCCGCGGCGGCAGCAGCAGGTTCTCCTCCACCGACAGGCTGGCGAAAATGCCGCGCTCCTCGGGGCAGTAGCCGATGCCCAGCGGGGCGATCCGGTGGGTCGGCAGGCCAATGGTCTCGCGGCCAAACACCTCGATGCTCCCGCGGCGCGAACCCGTGAGTCCGAGAATGGCGCGCAAGGTGCTGGTGCGCCCCGCGCCGTTGCGCCCCAGCAGGGTGACCACCTCGCCCTCGCGAACCTCAAGGTCCACGCCGTGCAGCACATGGGATTCGCCGTACCAGGCGTGCAGCCCGGTGATGCGCAATGCGGTGCCCATCTCAGTGCACCCCCTGCAGGCTGGTGGCTTCGGACCCCATGTAGGCCTCAAGCACGGCCGGATTGGTCGACACGTCGGCGTAATTGCCTTCGGCCAGCACGGCGCCGCGCTGCAACACCGTGATGGTGTCGGCGATCGTCGAGACGACGTTCATGTTGTGCTCCACCATGAGCACCGTCCGGCCCACGGCCACGCGCCGGATCAGTTCGGTGACGCGGTGCACGTCCTCGTGGCCCATGCCCTGGGTGGGCTCGTCCAGCAGCATGAGCACCGGGTCCATCGCCAACGTGGTGGCGATCTCGAGCGCCCGCTTGCGGCCGTAGGACAGGTTGACACAGGTTTCATTCGCGAACGGCGCCAGCCCCACCTCGTCCAGCAGCTCGAGGGCCCGCGCGTGCAGCGGACGCAGCGACGCCTCGCTGCGCCAGAAGTGGTACGTGGTTCCGAGCTGGCGCTGAAGGCCCAGGCGCACGTTTTCGAGCACTGTGAGGTGCGGAAACACCGCCGAGATCTGGAACGAGCGGATCACGCCGCGGCGGGCGATGTCGGCGGGTGCTTCTCGGGTGATGTCATGGCCATCGAACACGATGCGGCCATCGCTGGGCTCGAGGAACTTGGTCAGCAGGTTGAAGCAGGTGGTCTTGCCCGCGCCGTTGGGTCCGATCAGGGCATGGATCGTCCCCCGGCGCACGGTGAGGTTCACGCCGTTCACGGCGGTGAAGCCCTTGAACGCTTTCGTGAGGTGTTGGGTTTGCAGCAGGATCGGGCTCATCGGCGGTGTCTCGAATGGGCGCGGATACTAGCCACGGGGTTCGGGAGGCGCCAACGAGAGTTCTTCATGCGTGCATGAGCGAACCTGTGGCGCTGCCGCCGAGCCAACAGTCCACCTCATGACCGCATGAAGAACTCTCGCTTGCGACGCGTTCGGGCGCTGGGCTAGCCTATCGGCATCCCGGTTTTCCGCCGGGCGGGCCCGCCCCCGCTCCGCCCTCCCCCCAGAAGAGACAAGGACCTTCCATGAACCAGGCCACCACCGCTCCCGCCACCGAACAACCCCTGGTCCGTGCCGCCATGCCGGCCAAGGCCGCCGACCGCTTCATCCGCAACACGTGGTACGTGGCCATGTGGTCGGCCGACCTCGAGCCCGGCAAGATGGTGGCGCGCACCCTGCTCAACGAGCCCATCGTGTTCTTCCGCAAGGAGGACGGCGGCATCGCGGCCATGACCGACCGCTGTTCGCACCGATTCGCGCCGCTGTCCATGGGCAAGCTGATGGCGGGCGACCGGGTGCAATGCATCTACCACGGCCTGGAGTTCGGCGCCGATGGCAAGTGCGTGAAGAATCCGCACGGCAACTGCACCATCCCGGCCGCGGCCCACCTCAAGGCCTACACGGTGGTGGAACGCCACACGCTGTTGTGGATCTGGATGGGCGACAAGACACCCGACCCGTCGAAGATTCCGGACTACAGCTGCCTGGACGACCGGCCGGACCTGCACATTACCCGCCCCGGCTACCTGTCGGTGAAAGCCAACTACGAGCTGGTGGTGGACAACCTGCTCGACCTCAGCCACACGTCGTACGTGCACGCGGGCATCCTGGGCAATGCCGATACCGTCGAAGCCGACATCAAGGTGGAGCAAACGGGCGATGTGGTGGCGGTGAGCCGCCCCTCGAAGAACGCCGACACCCCGGGCATTCTCAAGATGATGAGCCCGCCCGGCTTCGAGCGCGGCGACCAGTGGAGCACGATCAGCTGGTATGCGCCCTGCTACATGATCCTGGAGTTCGGCGTGAGCAAGCCGGGCGAGCCCAAGGAAAAAGGCACGGGCTACTTCGCCCTGCACCTGCTCACGCCGGAGACCGAGCGCACCACGCACTACCACTACTCCGCCGCGCGCTGGAACGTGCTCACCGAGGGCGACGAAAAGAACAGCGCGATCCGCGACAAGATCTTCGAGATGCGCACCTTCGCCTTTGCCGAACAGGACGTGCCCGTGATCGAGGCCCAGCAGCGCCTGATGGACCAGTCGCGCACGCCGCTCTCGCCCGTGCTGCTCGCCATCGACGCAGGCCCGACGCGCTACCGCCGCGTGCTCGACCGCCTGCTCAGCGAAGACGCACGGCCGCAATGAGCGCCCCCCATGACGGCGAACGCATGAGCGTTCGCATCGCGCGGCGCGAAGCCGCCGCCACCGACATCGTCGCGCTCGAGCTGGTGCCTGCCGACGGTGGCGAGCTGCCGCCTTTTGATGCGGGCGCACACCTGGACGTGGAGGTGGCCCCGGGGCTGGTGCGCCAGTACTCGCTTTGCAACCCGCCGGGCGAGCGCCACCGCTACCGGCTCGGGGTATTGCGCGATCCGGCCTCGCGGGGCGGCTCGCTCGCGGTGCACCGCGACCTGATCGAGGGCCGGCTGCTGCAGGTCGGCCGCCCCCGCAACCAGTTTGCACTCGCCAGCGACGACCGCCCGGTGGTGCTGGCGGCCGGGGGCATCGGGATCACGCCGCTGCTGGCCATGGCGCACGCACTGCACGCGCGGGGCACGCCGTTCACGCTGCACTACTGTGCGCGCAGCCGCGACCGTGCGGCCTTCGTGGCCGAGATCGAGGGCAGCGGCTTCGGCGCTGCGCTGCGGCTGCACCTCGACGACGGCCCCGACGCCCAGCGCCTGTCGCTGGACGCCCTGTTCGCCGACCGCCAGGCGCACGTGTACTGCTGCGGACCGGAAGGCTTCATCGCCCACGTCAGCGCTGGCGCGGCCGCCCGCGACTGGCCGGCGGACCAGATGCATGTCGAGCATTTCAAGGCCGAGGTGGAACAGTCAGGCGGCGCCTTCGCCCTGGAGGCCCGCCGCAGCGGCGTGACCGTGCTCGTGCCCGAAGGACGCAGCGCCGCGCAGGTGCTGATGGAGGCGGGGGTGGCGGTGCCGCTGTCGTGCGAGCAGGGCATTTGCGGTACCTGCCTGGTGGCGGTGATCGAGGGCGTGCCGGAGCATCGCGACGAATACCAAACCGACGAAGAGAAAGCGGCCAACACGCACATGACGCCATGCTGTTCACGGGCGCGCTCGGCGCGCCTGGTGCTCGACCTCTGAAACCGGGGGCCAGCGCTCAGCGCGTGTGCGTGTTCTTGCGGTGCGCCGGCTTGGTCACCGCGGCGGCGGTCGACTCGGGGTCGTACTCGTTGACGTAGGGAATGCGGGCCGTGGTCCGCTGCAGCAGGTCGACGAGCACGTCGATCTCCTCGGGGCTCAGGTCGGACAGCAGGCGGCGCTCGCGCTCGAGCGCCACCTGGATGATGCGGTCGTGCAACTCGTAGCCCGCGGGCGTGAGCTCGAGCACGTTGCGGCGCGCATTGGTCGGGTCGACGGTGACGCTGAGGTAGCCCTTTTCTTCCAGGCGGCGCGACTCGCGGCTCACCGAGGCCTTGTCGATGCCGATCACCGTGGTCACGCGCGCGGACGCGATGCCAGGCTCGATCGCCACCATCGCGAGCACGCGCCATTCGATGATGCCGATGTCGAAGCGCTTGAGGTAAAGCCGCGACGCGCCGCTGGACAGCTTGTTGGCCAGGACGGTGAAGTAATACGTGACGTAGTACGAGAGGTTGAGCACCTCCCGCTTGGGGCGGCTACGGGGTGCCGCCTTCTCTTTCGCCTTCTCTTTCGCCTTGCCCGCTGCCGCAGGCTTGCCCGCCGTCTTGCTCATTCCGATGGTCCCTGGTCACGTGCTGTGACAACGGATGTACTGTACAAGCTCCCCGGGCAGCCCCGCCTTCACAGGCCGTTGGCGAACGCCGCGATGTCGTCGGCGAGCAGCTCGGGCACCTCCAGGCCGGGGAAGTGGCCGCCGCGCGGCAGCGCGGTCCAGCGCACCACGTTGTAGGCCTTCTCCACCAGGCCGCGCGGCGGGGGCACGAACATCGGGTCGCGCGTGGCGGCGAAGGCCACCGGCACGTTCACGCGCTGGCCACCGGGGTAGCCGGGCGGGCCTTCGGCGGTGAGCGCGCGGTAGATCCAGATCGACGACGCGGCGGTGCCGGTGACCAGGTAGAGCATCACGTTGCGCAGCAGCCGGTCGGCCAGCTCGGGCGTGCGGAACAACGCCGACGGATCGCCCTGCGCCGGGTCGCTCCAGGCGGCGAACTTTTCGAGCATCCACGCGAGCAGCCCCACCGGGTTGTCGGCCAGCAGGAAGCCCGCGGTCGCCGGTCGCGTGGTCTGCAGGCGGAAGTAGGCGCCGTCGTCCTCGAAGCGCTCGCGAAAGCCCGCGAGCCAGGCCTGCTCCTCGGGCTCCTTGACCAGGCCGGCCACGAAGCGCGGGCTGACCATGGTCATGTGCACCCCCGCGCAGTGCGCGGGCTGGTCGAAGCCCAGCCAGGCGGACACGATGGAGCCCCAGTCGGCGCCGTGTGCCACGTAGCGCGCATGGCCGAGCACCTCGGTCATGAGCGCATGCACCGAGCGGGCCACCGCGCGCGGTCCCATGGGCTGTTCGGGCGTGTCCGAATAACCGGTCCCGGGCAGCGAGACCACCACCACGTCGCGGCCGCCGTCGTCCGCGCCGGCCACGCGGTCCGCCACCTCGAGGTATTCGAGAAAGCTGCCCGGCCAGCCGTGCACCAGCACCAGCGGTGCGCGGTCGCTGGCGCGGGCAGCACGCACGTGCACGCCATGCAGCACCGTGCCTGCGGCCTCGGCTTTGAAGTGCTCGCGCTGGTTCAGCCGCGCTTCCTCGGCGCGCCAATCGAAGTGGTTCAGCCAGCGGTCCGCCAGGTGGCGCACCGTTTCCGCCTCGGCCCCGCAAGACCAGCCCAGGCCGGGCGGCACATGCGGCCAGCGGTATTCGGCGAGCTGGCGGCGGATGCGGCTGAGAACGGCCTCGTCGGCGTGCGGCGTGAAGGGGATGGCGGTGGCCATGGCGGTCTCCTGAATGGGGGCTTGTTGAATGCGGAAGGCCTGAGCATAATGTTGCAACCTCAACGTTGCAATACCAACTGCAAACCGATCGAGGCCACGAACCGGACAACCCCGCCACGAAGGAGACAACCGTCATGAGCAGCCCCGAGCAACAACCCGCGCAGCATCCCCGGCACCGCGTGATGCACACCATGGTGCGCGTGCGCGACCTGGAGCAGTCGCTGGACTTCTACACCCGCCTGCTGGGCATGAAGCTGCTGCGCCGCAAGGACTACCCCGAAGGCCGCTTTTCGCTGGCCTTCGTGGGCTACGGCGCCGAGATCGACCACGCCGTGATCGAGCTGACGCACAACTGGGACCAGGACAAGCCCTATGAGCTCGGTGGCGGCTACGGCCACATCGCCATCGCGGTGGACGACCTCTATGCCGTCTGCGCGGATCTCAAGGCCAAGGGCGCGAACATCGTGCGTGAGGCCGGCCCGATGAAGAACGACACGCTCCACCTGGCCTTCGTGCAGGACCCGGACGGCTACAAGATCGAGCTGATCGACGCCAAGACCGTGGCGGCCTGAGGGAACGGCATGATCACCTTCTACACCTACCCCGGCCCCAACGCGCGCAAGGCGCAGATCATGCTCGAGGAGTCGGGCGAGGCCTACCAGGCCGTCACCGTCGACATCAAAAAGGGCGAGCAGTTCGACCCGAAGTTCCTCGCCATCTCGCCGAACAACAAGATCCCCGCCATCGTCGACCACACGGCGGACGGCCCGGTACCGGTGTTCGAGACCGCGGCCATCCTCACCTACCTGGCGGAGAAGAGCGGCCGGCTGTTGCCCGCCGCGGGCGCGAAGCGCTACGACGTGCTGGCCTGGCTGGTCTGGGGCACGGGCTCGGTGGGCGGCACGCTGCCGCAGTTGCATCACTACAGCGATCTGCCCGATCGCGTGCCCGGCACGGTCGAGCGCTTCAACACCGAGGCGGTGCGGCTCTTCAAGGTGCTCGAGCGGCGGCTGCAGCAGAACGAGTACATCTGCGGCGATTACTCGATCGCCGACATCCCCACCTTCTGCTCCACCGCGGGCTGGCTGCAGCGCGTCAAGGGCTGGTCGGATGGCGCGCTGGGCGACACGCCCGCGATCGATCGCTGGCTCAAGGCCGTGGCCGCGCGCCCGGCGGTGCAGCGCGTGGGCTGACACGCCGCGGGGGCGGCGCCCGCCCCCGCCCTTCAGAGGCAGCGCGCGAACAGCGCTTCGAGGCGTTGCCAATGGCGCTCCGCGCTGACGGCGTCGTAGGCGTGCGCGCGCTGCGGAAACACGAAGCCGTGCTGGGCGCCCGGGTACCACTCGAGCGTGTGCGGCGCACCGCTGGCGCGCAGCTGCCGTTCGAGCTCGGCCATCTCGGCCGGCGGCGCCCATTTGTCGATCTCGGCGCAGGCCACGTAGGTCTCGCAGCGCAGGCGCGCTGCAAGGCGGTGCGGCGAATCGGGCGCCTCGGTGACCATGTTGGCGCCGTGGATGGACGCGATGGCGGCGATGCGATCGGGGTAGCGATCGGCCGCACCGATGACGAAGGGGCCGCTCATGCAATAGCCCACGGCGCCGATGCGCTCGCGCCGCGCCGCGCGGTCGCTGTCCACGAAGTCGAGCATCGCGCCGGTGTCGCGCTGCACCATCGCGATGCTCAGGCGGCCCATCATGGCGCGCAGGATGTCCATGCCGGCCTCGCCGGGCTGCAGCACGAAGCGGCGCGTCTCGCGGTAATAGAGGTTGGGCATGAGCACCAGGTAGCCCAGGCCGGCCAGGCGGCGCGCCATATCGCGCAGTTCGTCGCGCACGCCGAAAGCGTCCATGTAGAACAGCACCACCGGGTGCGGCCCGGGTCCGTCGGGCACGAACCGCTCGGTGTTCATCACGCCGTCGGGCGTGTTCAGGTCGATGACGCTTTCCTGCACTGTCGAAGTCCTCAAAGATCGAGCACGAGCTCGGGGGTTTTGGCGCGCGAGCAGCACAGCGCCATGCACTGGCCGCTGGCGCGCTCGCGTTCGTCAAGGTAGCTGTCGCGGTGGTCGGGCACGCCCGCCAGCACGCGCGTGACGCAGGTGCCGCAGACGCCTTGCTCGCACGACACCGGCACCTCCACGCCGGCCTCGGCCAGCGCTTCGTGCACCGCGCGGCCCGGCGCCACGCGCACGCGCAGGCCGCTGCTGGCCACGACCACGTCGAAGGCGGCATCGCCGGCCTGCACCGCGGGCGATTCGGCGCTGAAGCGCTCCACGCACACCTGTTCATCGCGCCAGCCCTGCGCGCGGGCCGCGGCCAGCACGTCGGCGATGTAGCCCGCCGGGCCGCACACGCACAGGCGCGCGCGCGCATCGGGCCGGGCCAGCACGCGCTCGAGCGCGATGCGCGCGCAGCCCGGGTCGCCGCTGGCGTGCACATGCACGCGGTCGGCATAGCCCGCGGTGGCGAGCCGCTCGCGAAAGGCGGCCGTCGCCGCATGGCGCACGCTGTAGTGCAGCGCGAAGGAAGCGCCATCGGCGTGCAGCTGCTCGGCCATGGCCAGCAGCGGCGTGATGCCGATGCCCGCGCCCAGCAGCAGCGTGTGCGAAGCCGGCGCGAGCGCGAACAGGTTGCGCGGCGTGCCGATCTGCAGCACCGCGCCTTCGTGCACCGCTTCGTGTAGCGCCACCGACCCGCCGCGCGAGGGCGCGGCACGCTGCACGCCAAGCAGGTAGCGGTCGCGTTCCCAGGGCGCGTTGCACAGCGAGTACTGGCGCACCGCACCACCGGGCAGGTACACGTCCACGTGCGCACCGGCGCTGAAAGGCGGCAGCTCACTGCCATCGATCGCACGCAGCTCGAACACCGCCACGGCCGCGCCGTCGAGCGTCTTGCGCGCGACCCTCACGTCGAGGCCGCTCATGACCGGGTCGCCCTCAACCCGGCGTCGCGGTCGCGGGCTGAATCGGCACCACCGGGCGGACCGCGGCGTCCTGCTGCGCCTTGTGGGCCACCTGCCGCGCCTCGGCCTCGGCCATGCGGCGCACGATGCGGCGCAACTGCACGCGGGTGGCGTCGGACACGATGTCGACCAGGCCGTCTTCGCCGAGCTCGTTCAGGCGCGCCTGCTGCCCTTCGCAGATCAGCTTGTCTTCCATGAAGGCTTCGGAGATGTGGTCCATCAGCGCCGCGGTGGCCGCCTCGTCTTCGGGCCGATAGCCGTTGGCCGGTGCAAAGAAATAAAAGCACGTGTTCTCGGTCTCGGGCGTGAGGCCGTGGAAGATGCGCAGCGAGAAGCCGCCGCTGCGGTGCCCGTGCTCACGCGCGCCGGTGCCGGCGTCGACCGCGCCGCTCCACTGCAGCACATTGCTCGGCGGCGAGAACTCGAACTCCTGCCAGCGGTCGACGCGGCCCTGGAACGGCACGGCGGCGAGGTAGGTCGGCGGCGGCACCGAGTTGAGCATCCAGCGCACGTACTTGATGCTGTCGTCGGTCTTGGTGACGTCCATCAGCGCCTCGACGTGCGTGAGCGGGTTGCCGCCGATGGTGGAGCCGTGCACGTAACCCAGGTGGGTCAGGTCCATGAGGTTGTCCACCATGAGCATGTAGCCGGCCTTGATGTGATAGAAGCCGCGGTGGTGGGGCCAATTGGCGTGGTCGTCGTTGTAGGGGTAGTCGACGATCTTCGACGGGTCGGCGAGCTCGGGGTCGCCCATCCAGATCCAGATGAACTCGTTCTTCTCGACCACCGGGTAGGCGCGGACCTTGGCGCGCGCGGGGATCTTGTCCTGCCCGGGAATGTGCACACAGCGGCCCGCGCAGTCGTGCACCACGCCGTGGTAGCCGCACTGCAGGCCGGCGTCCACCACCACGCCCATGGACAGCGGCGCGGCGCGGTGGCAGCACTTGTCCTCGAGCGCCGCGATCTGCTGCGTCTGTTTGTCCCGGAACAGCACCACCGGCTGGTCGCAGATGCGGCGCGCGAAGGGTTTGTCGGCGACCTCGTGGCCCCAGGCGGCGATGTACCAGGTGTTCAGGATGAACATGGCGCTTCCTTTCTCTTGTCTCAGCTCTTCGAGTACTTGGCGATCAGCGACTTGGCCGTCTGCAGCAGCCTCTCGCCGTCGTAGCCGCGCTTGTTCATGTCGGCCACCCACTCTTCTTTCACCGGACCCGCGAGGCGGATGAACTCCTGCGCATCGGCCTTGGAGATGGTGTGGATGGTGTTGCCGCGGTCGGCCACGGCCTTGCGGCCGATCGCGTCGCTGGACTGGGTGATGGTGCCGAACTGCGCCGAGGTCTCGATGCCCGAGTTCGCGTCGATCACCTTCTTCAGATCCGGCGGCAGCGACTCGTACTTGCTGCGGTTCATCGCCATCACAAAAGTGCCGGTGTAGAAGCCGGGCACGTCGTCGGCGAAGTCGGTCGAAAACTTGGTGAGCTCGTGCACCTTGACCGACGGCACCACGTCCCAGGCCGTGGCCACGCCCTGGATGGTGCCCTTGGACAAGGCGTCGGGGATGCCTGGCAAGGGCATGCCCACCGGCACCGCGCCGTAGGTGGAGAGCTGGCGCGTGATCAGGCGCGACGGCGCTCGCAGCTTCATGCCCTTGAGATCGGACACCGTCCTGATCGGCTGCGTGGTGTGGAACGAGCCGCGGCCGTGCACGTGCAGCGCGAGCACCTTGGTGTCCTTGAACTCGTCGGGCGCCTGGGTCTGGATGTACTCCCAGTAGGCGCGCGAGGTGGCGCCGGCCTCGGACATCATGAAAGGCAGCTCGAACACCTCGCCGCGCACGAAGCGACCGGGCATGTAGCCGGGCAGGGTCCAGACGATGTCGACCACGCCGTCGCGGGCCTGGTCGTAGAGCTGTGGCGGCGTGCCGCCCATCTGCATGGCCGGGTAGGCCTCGAAGCGGATGCGCCCGCCCGCGTCTTTTTCGACTTTCTCCATCCAGGGCTTGAGCATGAGCGTCCACACGTTGGACGTGGGCGCCATGAAGGTGTGGAAGCGCAGGGTGACCGGCGCCTGGGCATGGACGCCGGACAGCGCACTGCCCAGCGCCACGGCGGCCGACGATTGCAGGAACTGACGTCGTTGGATCATGTTGTCTCCTTCGGGGGTGGATGAGCGCCCGGATCTTTTTGTCCGCTGCGGCAAATGTTCCTACTGCAACGTTGCAACCGCAACATATGGAATGCCCTCTTGACAGATCGCCCGCGCCGGATCAAGCGGGATGCGGCGCCGTCTCCACGTCGACGCTGGTGGCGTCGTAGGAGAACAGCCAGTCGTAGCGCTGCTGCACGCGCTCGGGCGACCATTCGCGGTTCACGTAATCGGCCGCGCCCTCGGCACTGGCCAGGCGCGGGTCGTGAAAGCGGCGCGCGTTGTCGGCCGAGCCGCGCACGATGCGCGCGGTGCGCTCGTGGCGCAACGCCTCGAAGCGGCGGAAGGCCTCGGCCGGGTCGTCGGGCCGGGCGGCAAGACAGCGCGCCACCACCACGCCGTCTTCGATGGCCATCATCGCGCCCTGCGCGAGGAAGGGCAGCGTGGGGTGGCAGGCGTCGCCAACCAGCGTGGCGCGGCCCTCGCTCCAGCGCGGCATGGGATCGCGCCCCAGCAGCGCCCAGCGGTACGGCTGTTCGATGGCGCGCACGATGGCGTGCACGTCCTCGTGCCAGTGCGCGAAGTCGCGCAGGCATTCGTCGACCGTGCCGCGGGTGTTCCACGACTCGTCGGTCCAGCCGGGCTTCTCGACCACACCGACGAAGTTGAGCAACTCGCCGCGGCGCACCGGGTAGGTGACCACGTGCGCCCCCGGCCCCACCCAGTTGGTGCCCACGGGCGCAGCCAGGTGCGCGGGCAGGCGCGACATCGGCACCAGGCCGCGCCAGGCCATGCAGCCGGTGAACCAGGGCACGCCAGCGCCGAACAGGCGCTCGCGGCAGGCCGAGTGGATTCCGTCGGCGCCGATCAGGGCGTCAAAGTGCTGCGCCCCGTGGCCTTCGACCTCGAGCCACACGCCGTCGCCCTGTTCCTCGTGGCGAAGGTAGCGCCCGCCCGCATGGATGCAGCCCGGCTGCGCCGCGAGCACCGCCTCGGCGAGCACCCGGTGCAGGTCGGCGCGGTGCAGCATGAGGTAGGGATAGCCGTAACGCGCCACCGAGCTCTCGCCGAGGTCGAACAGCGTCCAGCGCTGCCCGGTGCTCCAAAGGCGGATCTGCTTGCCCGCAGGCGCGCTCGCCACCTCGCGCACCGCGGCCTCCAGGCCCAGCGCGAACAGGCAGCGCGTGCCATTCGCGCTCACCTGGATACCGGCCCCCACCTCGCCAAAGGCCGGGGCCTGCTCGAACACCTGCACTTCGGCGCCTTCGCGCAGCAGCGCCAGCGCCGCCGTCAACCCGCCAATGCCCGCACCGATCACCGCCACCCGCAACCGCTTCGCCATGTCACCGCCTTTCATGAAGCGGCATTGGAGCGCGCCGGGGCCCGCCGGTGAAGTTTGACTATCTGATCGACTGATATGCTGCGCTTATGAATCTCAGCCTGCGCCAACTCGAGGCCTTCGTGGCGATCGCGCGCTGGCGCAACCTCACGCGCGCGGCCGACCAGATCCACATCACCCAGGCCGGCCTGAGCCTGATGCTGCGCGACATGGAAACGCAGCTCGACTGCCGGCTGTTCGAGCGCACCACGCGCTCGGTGTCGCTCACCGAGGGCGGCGCGCGCCTGCTGCCGCTGGCCGAACGCACGCTGCGCGACTTCCGCGAGGTCAGCGGCCAGCTGGGCAAGCTCACGGCCGAAGCCGCGCGCACCGTGAGCGTGGCGGCCACACCGCTGGTGGCCGCCGACGTGCTGCCCCAGGTCTGCGGCGAACTGGCGCACAGCCACCCGCAGCTGCGTGTGGTGGTGAAAGACGTGGACCGGCGCCAGATCCAGCCCCTGGTGGACAGCGGCGAGGTCGACCTGGGCCTGGGCATCCTGTTCCGGCCCTCGCCCACCACGGTGCGCGAGCGGCTGCTGCGCCTGCCCCTGGTGTGCGTGGGCGCGCGCGGCAGCCTGCAGCCGCTGCTGGGGGCGCGTGGCACCCTGAGCTGGGCCGCCTTGCGCAAGGTGCGCCTGCTGGCGCTGCCACCCGGCAACGCCATCCAGCAGATCGTGGACGCCCAGCTCGCGCCCGCTGCCCCGGCCGAAGACCGCCCCACTTTCGCCAACCTGCACACCGTGATCGCCATGGCGGAGGCCGGCCTGGGCGTGGCCGTGCTGCCCGCGTTCGTGCGCGGCACCTGCGAGCGCCACGCGGTCGACGTGCACCGCATCGGGCCGCCCGCGGTGTCGATCGAGTTCTTCTCCATCGCGCGCCGCGGCAGCGTGCTCACGCCGGCGGCGGTGCCGCTGCTGGCCGCACTCAAGGCGCGGCTGGCGCGCTTCGCCTAGCGGCGGTGCGCCTCAGCCCGCGCGCAGGGCCTTCAGTTCTGCCTCGGCCACATCGATGCGCACCGTGCCCTTGGCCACCAGCACGCGCGCCACGCGCTCGATTTCCTCGCCGAGGGCGCCGGCCATCATGGCAATGTTCTGTGCGTGCAGCGCCATGTGCCCCTTCTGGATGCCGGTGGTGGCCAGCGCCTTCATGGCGGAGAAGTTCTGCGCCAGGCCCACGGCCGCGATGGTGCGCGCCAGCGCTTCGGCGCTGCGCACGCCCAGCACCTTGAGCGCGATCTTGGCCGTGGGGTGCAGCTTGGTGGCGCCGCCCACCAGGCCCACGGCCATGGGCAGTTCGATACTGCCCGCCAGATCGCCTTCGGCCGTGACCTCCCAGTGCGTGAGGCTGGCGTAGCGGCCGTTGCGCGCGGCGTAGGCGTGGGCGCCGGCCTCCACCGCGCGGGTGTCGTTGCCCGTGGCCAGCACCACCGCGCTGATGCCGTTCATGATGCCCTTGTTGTGCGTGGCCGCGCGGTAGGGGTCGGCATCGGCGAAGTGGTAGGCCGAGAGCATGCCGTCGCGCACCGCTTCGCCGCCGATGGCGGCCAGCGGCCACACGCAACGCGCGCGCGCCAGGCGCCGGTCGGCGAGGTTGGAGAGGATGCGCAGGTTGGTGCGCCCCCCGGTCCAGCCCGCGATCTGGGGGGCGAGTTTCTCGGCCATGGTGTTCACCGCGTTCGCGCCCATGGCGTCGCGCGTGTCGACCACGATGTGCGTGATCACCATGGTGCCGCCGCGCGTCTCGAGCACGCGCACCTCGAGGTCGCGGAAGCCGCCGCCGAGCTGCAGCAGCACGGGGTCGCAGGCGTCGCAGCTGGCCTGCACTTCGGCCTTGCGCTCAAGGATGCGCAGCCGCGCGAGCTGCGGATCGCCCACGCCGGTGAGCTGGATCTGGGCAATCATCAGCGTGCCCGACATCGAGGTGGTGAAGCCCCCGGCGTCGTAACACTGGCGCGCGGCATTGCACACCGCGGCCACCACCGAGGATTCTTCGGTGGCCATGGGAATGAGCCGGTCTTCGCCATCGATGCGCATGTTGGTCGCGATGCCCACCGGGATGTTCATGGTGCCCACCACGTTCTCGATCAGGTGGTCGGCGAGTTCGGCGGGCAGGTTGCCGGTGTCGAGCAGGTGCGCGCACTCGCCCGGCTCGAGGCCGGCGAAGCGCGCCACGGCCTCGACACGATCGGCGATGGGCAGCTTGTGAAAGCCGGCGATGCGGCTGCTGGATGCGGGAGTGCTCATGGGCGGTCTCGTGCGGAGGAAGAAAGGGAAAGGGATCAGCGCGCCGCCATCAGGCGCGGCAACCAGGTGATGAGGTCGGGGAAGGCGGCGCAGACCAGCAGGCCCACGAACTGCAAGCCGAAGAAGGGCAGGATGCCGCGGTACACGTGGCCCATGTCCAGGTGCTTGGGCAGCGTGCCCTTGATGTAGAACAGCGTGTAGCCGAAGGGCGGGCTGATGTAGCCCATCTGGATCGTGATCGCGTAGAGCACGCCGAACCAGATCTCGTCGAAGCCGAGCAGGCGCACGATGGGCAGGAACACCGGCACGGTGAGCAGGATGATGCCCAGCTCGTCGAGCACCGTGCCCAGGAAGATCAGCAGCAGCATCATGGCCGCGAGCACCACCCAGCGGTTCACCTCCAGGCCCTTGATGAACTCGAGCAGGGTGTCGGCGCCGCCGAGGCCGGTGAAGATCGCCACGTAGGCCTTGGCCCCGATGGTGATCCACAGGATCATCGAGGTGGCCTTGAGCGCGTCCACGCCTGCCTCGCGCAGCATGGGCAGGCGCAGCCGGCGCTTGAGCAGGGCCGGTACCATGGCGCCGGCCACACCCACGGCGGCCGATTCGGTGGGCGTGGCCACGCCGAAGAAGATCGAACCCAGGATCAGCACGATCAGCATCGAAGGGAACACCAGGGCCTTGAGCGCGAGCAGCTTGTCGCGCAGCGGCGCGCGCTGCGCGCCCGCCTCCAGCGGCACCCACTCGGGTTTGAGCCAGCCCACCACCACGATGTAGGCGATGTAGAGCACCGCCAGGATCAGCCCGGGCACGATGCCGGCGATCAGCATCTGGCCGATCGAGACCTGCGCCGTGACCGCGTAGACGATGGTCAGCACCGAGGGCGGGATGAGGATGCCCAGCGTGCCGGCGGCGCAGATGGTGCCCAGTGCGAGCTGGGGCTGGTAGCCACGGCGCAGCATCTCGGGCAGCGCGAGAATGCCCATCGCCGTGACGGCCGCGCCCACCACGCCGGTCATGGCCGCCATCACCACGCAGATGATCACGGTGCCGATGGCCAGGCCGCCGCGCAGGCCGCCGAACCACAGCGCCATGGCGCGGTAGAGGTCTTCGATCACGCCCGAGCGCTGCAGCACGCAGGCCATCAGGATGAACAACGGGATCGCCAGCAGCGCCTCCGACTTCATCGTGTCGAAGATCTGCAGCACCAGCACGATGACCGCGCTGGGCTCCCACAGCGTCACGGTGAACAACAGCGACAGGCCGCCCAGCACGAAGGCGATGGGCAGGCCGCTGAGCATGAACAGCGTGAGGCTGCCGAACATCAGCAAGAGCACCAGGTTGCCGCTCATGCCGCCCCCTGCACCGGTTCGCCACAGAGGGCGTGCACGAACTCCACCAGCGCCTGCAGCAGCATCAGCAGCAGCGCGACCGGCACCGCGGCCTTCACCGGCCACACGGGCGGGTTCCAGGCCGAGAAGCTGGTCTCGCGGTACTCGAAGGCGCTGAGCGCCGCGGGCACGCTGAAGTACAGCAGGATGGCGCAGAACACCACGATCACCGGGTAGTTCACCAGGTCGAGCCGGCGCGTCCAGGCGGGGCTCAGGCGCTGGCGCAGCAGGTCGAGCGCCACGTGGCCCTTGAGGTGCAGCAGGTAGGGCCCGCCGAACAGGAAGTAGGGGCCGAACAGCAGCACGGCCAGTTCCATGCCCCACACCGTGGGGGCGTTGAAGCAGTAGCGCATCACCACCTCATAGAGCATCACCGGCACCACGATGGCCATGCCCCAGACGGTGATCTGGAACAGCCAGCGGTTGGCGGTGGTGATGGCGCGGGTGGTGGCAGACAGCCAGACGGGCATGCCGGGTCTCCTGGGTCGGGGCGCGCGGCGCCACGCCGCCGCGGGGGCGGCGGCGCGGTCCGCGGCGGCGGGGTTCAGCCCAGCAGGCCGAGCTCTTTCATGAACGCGACCTGGCTGTCCAGGATGCGCGTGGCCAGGGCGTCGCCCTTGGTGGCGGTGCGCCAGGCCTCCATGGCCTTGGGCCGTGCGGCGGCCACGTCGGCCGGGTTGAAGCGGATGATTTCGCAGCCCTTGGCCGCGTACTTCGCGAGCACCGTGGCGTCGCTCACCAGGATGTGCTGGCGCAGCGAGGCCGAGACCTCGCGCGCGGCCCCCGCGAGCGCCACCTTGAACTCGGCGGGCAGGCGGTCGTGCGCACCGCGGTTGGCCACGTAGGCGGTGGCGGTGGTGGGCTGGTGAAAGCCCGGCACCACCACGAACTTGGCCACCTCGGCCAGGCCGGCCTCGAAGTTGGCGGTGAGGTCGCCGCGGTCGGCCATGTCGATCACGCCCTTGTCGAGCGCGGAATACACCTCGCCCGTGGGCAGCGGCGTCACCGCCACACCCATCGCGCCCATCACGGTGGAGGCCAGGCCCACGAAGCGGCCCTTCTTGCCCGCGAGGTCGGCGATCTTGCGGATCGGCACCTTGGAGTGCAGCGGCTCCTGGCCGTACACCGTGGGCGCGATGTAGTGCAGGCCCGCGGGCGCGTAGGCCTGGCGCACCAACTCGAGACCGCCGCGCTCATAGAACCAGGCCTCGTACTCGTCGCTCTCGGCAAAGCCGAAGGGGATGGTGCTGGTGAAGGCGAAGGCAGGAATCTTGCCGGCCTCGTAGCCGTCGAAGGTCTTCATCATTTCGAAGGCACCGCCGCGCACGGCGTCGAAGGCCTGGGCAGCGGGCACGATCTGCCCGGCCGCGAACAGGTTGATCTTGAAGCGCCCGCCCGTGAGTTCGGCCACGCGCGCCACGAAGCGCTCTTCGTACTTCTGCGGCGTGGTGCCGCCGTCCCACAGGGCCTGCATGCGCCAGGTGACGGCGGGCGACTGCGCGTGCAGCGCCAGGGGGGCGGCCGCGCTGGCGGCCAGGGCGGTCTTGAGCAGACCGCGGCGTGGGATCGCTGGGGGTTTCATGGCTTGTCTCCAGAGGCTTGTGGTTGTTCGCCCGCCCATCGGCCGGGTCGTGCGCAAGGCCTGCGCTGCGCAAAAGTCTATGGACGCGCGCCCATGAGCATGGGTACAGTTTGGACACAGATCCACAAACTGTGTCCATCGGTCGATGGACACAATCCCCGAGGCCCGCGCATGGAAACGCCCACCCCGCACACCAAGGCCGAGGCCCTCACCGCACGGCTGGCGCAGGCCATCGAACAGGGGGGCCTGCCCGCGGGCAGCCGCCTGCGATCGGTGCGCGACGCCGCGGCCAAGGAAGGCCTGGGCGTGAACACCGTGGTCGAGGCCTACAACCGGCTGGTGGCGCGCGGCTACGCCGAGGCGCGCCCAGGCTCGGGCTTCTACGTGCGCCGCCTCGCGCGCTCGCGCACCGCGGCGGCGCCTTCGCACGTGAGCGAAGCGGTGGACGTGGTGTCGCTGCTGCGCGAGCAGCTCGAACAGCACTACGAGGTGCGCGTGGGCGACGGGCGCCCGCCGGCCTCGTGGATGGAAGGCTCGGACATCGCGCGCCAGCTCAAGCTCGCGCGCGGCAGCGACGCGCCCGACCCGGGTCACGGCTACGGCTCGCCCTGGGGCTATGCGCCCTTGCGCGACACGGTGGCGCGGCTGCTCAACGAACGCGCGATCCACGTGCACGCGCGCCAGGTGCTGCTGACCCAGGGCGCCAACCACGCGCTCGACCTGATCGTGCGCCACCTGCTCGAGCCCGGCGACACGGTGCTGGTCGACTCGCCGGGCTACTACCCGCTGTTCGGCAAGCTCAAGCTGGCCAAGGTGAAGCTGCTGGGCGTGCCGCGCCTGCCCGACGGGCCCGACCTCGGCGTGCTGGAGGCGCTGCTGCGGGCCCACCGGCCGCGGGTGTTCTTCACCCAGTCGCTCGCGCACAACCCCACGGGCGGCTCGCTGAGCCTGCCCAAGGCGCACAAGCTGCTGCAGCTCGCGGCCGAGCACGACTGCCTGGTGGTGGAGGACGACCCCTTCGCCGATCTGCAGCCCGCGGGCGCGCCGCGGCTGGCCGCGCTCGACCAGCTCGAGCGCGTGATCTACGTGAGCAGTTTTTCCAAGACGCTGTCGGCCGGCCTGCGCGTGGGCTACATCGCGGGGCCGGCGCAGCACATCGGCGCGCTGTGCGATCTCAAGATGGTGACCATCGTCTCGACCTCGGATTTCGTCGAGCGCGTGGTGCACCAGCTGGTCACCACCGGCCAGTACCGGCGCCACCTCAACCGGCTGAAGGCGCGCCTGTCCGAGGCCTTCCTGCCGGCCACGCGGGCGCTCACGCGCGCCGGGGTGCAGGTGCAGCCCGCCGACCCGGCGGGCTACTACCTGTGGGCCACGCTGCCGCGCGGCCTGTCCGAGCTGGCGCTGGCGCGGCAGGCCGCGAAGGCGGGCATCTTCCTGGCCCCGGGCTCGGTGTTCTTCCCCGAGCGCCGGGCCGACGTGGCGGCCGTGCGCGTGAACGTGGCCTACGCCAGCGACCCGCGCTTCCTGCGTTTTCTGGCGGCTGCGGTGAAGGCGGCGCGCTGAGCGGGCCGCCGCGCGGCCGGCCTCAGGCCGCGACGGGCTCGAGCAGGGCGTCCACCTCGGCCTCGGCCGCGGCCAGCGCGCGGCCGCGCGGTTCGTCGCCCATGGCCAGGCCTTCGGCGTGCACGAAGCGCACGTCGCTCATGCCCAGGAAGCCCAGGAAGTTGCGCACGAAAGGCGTCTGCGTGTCGTGCGGCTGGCCCTTGTAGAGACCGCCGCGCGCGGCGAACACGTAGACCTGCTTGCCCTTGACCAGGCCCTCGGGGCCGTTGGCGGTGTAGCGGAAGGTGATGCCGGCGCGCGCGATCTGGTCGAAGTAGGCCTTCAGCGTGGACGGGATGCCGAAGTTGTAGAGCGGCAGGCCCAGGGCGATCACGTCGGCGCCTTGCAGCTCGGCGATCAGCGCATCGGACGCGGCCACCAGCGCCTGCTGCTCGGGCGTGCGCTGCTCGGCGGGCGTGCCGAACGCGCCCACGTGCGCCAGGCTCAGGTGGGGCAGCGGCTGCGCGGCGAGGTCGCGCACCACGACGCGGCCTTGCGGGTTCGCGGCCTGCCATTGCGCCACGAAGCGGTCGGCAAGGCGGTTGGACTGGCTGTTGTCTTGCAACAGGCTGGAGCGGATCAGGAGCAGGGTGGACATGGCGGTGTTTCCTTGAAGGGGTGGGTGGCCGGGGGCCATGCAGGCATTGAAACATCGGCTGAGTCCATGGAAAAGCGCAAAATCTCGCTCTGATCCATCGAACCAGCCGATACATCACGCCATGAACCACCCCCGCGTCACGCTCGACCAATGGAACGCCCTGGTGGCCGTGGTGGAGGCGGGCAGCCATGCGCGCGCGGCCGAACGGCTGCACCGCAGCCAGTCGTCGGTGACCTACGCGGTGCAGCAGATCCAGTCGCAGCTGGGCGTTCAGGTGTTCGAACTCGACGGCCGCAAGGCGCGGCTCACGCCCACGGGCGAGCAGCTGTACCAGCGCGCGCGCTACCTGGTGGCCGAGGCGCAGGCACTGGAGTCGGCCTCGGGCTGCCTGTCGCTGGGCTGGGAGGCCGAGCTGCGGCTCGCGGTGGAGGTGATCTACCCCAACCAGCGCCTGTTCGATTGCCTGGAGCGCTTCGGCCAGAGCGCCTCGCACACGCGCGTGGAGGTGTTGGAGGCCGTGCTCGGGCACCGCACCACGCTGCTCGACGAAGGCAAGACCGACCTGGCCATCTACGGCAGCGTGCCGCAGGGCTACGAGGGCGAGCACCTGATGCGCGTGCGCTTCCTGCTCGTGGCGCACCCCGACCACGCGCTGCACCGGCTGGGCCGCGCGGTCACGCTGCGCGACCTGCGCCAGCACCGCCACCTCGTGGTGCGCGAGACCAGCCCCGAGCGCACCACCGCCACCAGCCTGCAGGCGCCGCAGCGCTGGACCGTGGGGCACCTGTCGACCTCGATCGAGGCCGCGCGCCGCGGCCACGGTTTCGCCTGGTTGCCCGAGGAACGCATCGGCGACGAGCTGCGCTCGGGCCAGCTCAAGCCGCTGCCCATGCGCCACGGCGGCGAGCGCTTCGCCGACCTGTACCTGATCTTCGGCGACCGCAGCGCCGCCGGCCCGGCCGCGCTGCGGCTGGCCGAGATCCTGCGCGCGGACGCGCTGGGCGCTGTGGCGGGCGCGGCGCCCACTGCTGCGGTGCCGGCGCCGCTCAGGCCGAAGCGGTCCCGCCGCTGAGCCCCTGCGCCAACCGCGCGAGCTTGTCGGGGTTGCGCTGCACGTGGATGCCCACGACCCGGCCATCCGCGATCTGCAGGCTCTGCGCCGATTCGAGCGCGCCATCGATCCAGCGCAGCAGGCCCCATTCGCCGTTGAGTCGCACCAGCGCATAACGCACGCGCTGCGGAAAACGCAGCGCCGCAGCCAGGTACAGCTGGGCGATGCGCTGGCCGCCGAGCAGCGGCACACCGAAGCTGGCGACCTTGCCACCGCCGTCGCTCACGAGCTGCGCGTCTTCGGCCAGCACCGCCTTCAGGCCCGCGATGTCGCCATTCGCGGCCGCATCGGCGAAGGCCTGCAGCAGGCGCCGCTGTTCATCGGCCGGCACCGGCCGGCGCGCGCGGCCGTCTTTCACCTGCACGCGCGCGCGGTGCACGAGCTGGCGCACCGCGGCCTCGCTCTTGCCGAGCGCGGTCGCGATCTCGCCGTAGTCGGCCTCGAAGACCTCGCGCAGCAGGAAGGCCGCGCGCGATTCGGGCGTGAGGCGCTCGAGCACCATCAGGAAGGCCACCGAAATGTCGTCGGCGCGTTCGAGCATCTGCTCGGGCGAGTGCGGCGCGTCGGTGAGGATGGGCTCGGGCAGCCAGAAGCCCACGTAGTCCTCGCGCCGTGACTGCGCGGCGCGCAGGCGGTCGATGGCCAGCCGCGTGGTGACCGAGACCAGCCAGGCCTCGGCGTTGTCCACGCCCGCGCGCTCGGTCTGGTGCCAGCGCAGCCAGGCGTCCTGCACCACCTCCTCGGCGTCGGCGGCGCTGCCGAGCATGCGGTAGGCGATGCCACGCAGCCGGGGGCGCAGGCGCACGAAGGGGTCGGGTTCGGGGGTCATGACGCACCAGACGGATGGACCGCGGCGATTGTGACGCCGCCCCGACGGGCGGCTGTCACGATGCTCCGCGAAGCTTGCCCATTCCTGCAAACCACGGCCAGACAAAACCCCAGCGGCGCACGCCCGCGCGGCGCATGCCCGATCATCGCGGCTCCGCCCTGCCCCAGAGCCTCACCATGCTGCCACCCCAGGACGCCCTGCGCGAGATCAACGACGCGATTGCCCGATCCACCGAGGCCGACGGCCTCACGCCGACCGCGGTCGACCACCTGTTCTTCGCGCGCCAGAGCTCGCCTTCGCTGCCGCTGCACATTGCGCAGTGGCCGTGTTTTGCGCTCGTCACCCAGGGCAGCAAGCGGCTCACGCTGGGCGACGAGGTCTACCACTACGGCGCGGGCGACTGCCTGCTGGTGACGCTGGACCTGCCCGTGGTCTCGTGCATCGTCGAGGCCACGCCCGAGCGGCCCAAGCTCGCGCTGGGCATGGCGATCGACCCCGGGCGGCTGCAGGAGGTGCTCTCGCGCGTGAGCCTGCCGCCCGAGGCGCTGCGCGCCGAGGGCGGGCGCGGCGTGGCCGTGCACAAGGCGCCGGCCGAGCTGCTCGACGCCACGCTGCGCCTGGTGCGCCTGCTCGAGCGCCCGCAGGACATCGCCTCGCTCGCGCCCCTAATCGAGCAGGAGATCCTCTACCGCCTGCTCACCGGGCCGCACGGCCCGACGCTGCTGCGCATCGCCTCGGCCAACAGCCCGGCCAACCGCATCGCCAAGGCCATCGCCTGGCTGCGCCAGCACTACGCGCAGCCGCTGCGCATCGAGGCCCTGGCGCAGCACGTGGGCATGAGCGCCTCGTCGCTGCACCACCACTTCCAGCAGGCCACGGCGATGTCGCCGCTGCAGTACCAGAAGCGGCTGCGCCTGCAGGAGGCGCGACGCCTGATGCTGGTGGACGACCTCGACGTGGGCAGCGCGGGCTACCGCGTGGGCTACCAGAGTCCCTCGCAGTTCAGCCGCGAGTACAGCCGCCAGTTCGGCCTGCCCCCGCTGCGCGACGTGGAACGCGCGCGCGGCCGCAGCGAGGGCTACATCCCCGTCACCGCCGCCTGACGCCCCGCAACCCAGGGGCGCCGCGGAACCGGCTTTGCCGGGCCGCTGGCGCCGCCCCCTCGAGGGGGTCGCGCGCAGCGCGGCGGGGGTGTCACCCCAGCTTGAAGGGCAGCTCGCGCAGCGGCTTGCCGGTGAGCCGGGCGATCGCGTTCGCGAAGGCCGGCGCCAGCGGCGGCAGGCCGGGCTCGCCCATGCCCGTGGGCGGGTCGGCGCTGGGCACGGTGTGCACCGCCACCTCGGGCATCTCGGTGATGCGCGCCACGCGGTAGTCGCCGAAGTTGCTCTGCTCGACCACGCCGTCCTTGAGGGTGATGGCCGCGCCGGGCAGGCACATGCCCAGGCCCATGAGCGCCGCGCCCTGCACCTGGGCTTCCACGGTGCGCGGGTTGACCACCAGGTTGCAGTGCACGCCGGCGGTGATCTTGTGCAGCACGGGCTCGCCGTCTTTCACCGAAGCCTCGACCACATAGGCCACCACCGAGTCGAAGCTCTCGTGCACCGCCACGCCCCAGGCGCGGCCCGCGGGCAGCGTGCGCTGGCGGTAGCCGCTCTTGTCCACCGCGAGCTGCAGCGCCGCGCGGTGGCGCGGGTGCGCGTCGCCGAACAGGGCCATGCGGTAGGCCACCGGGTCCTGCTGCGTCTCGCGCGCGATCTGGTCGATCAGCGTTTCCATGACGAAGGCCGTGTGGGTCGAGCCCACACTGCGCCACCACAGCACCGGCACGTTCACCTTGGGGTGGTGCACCGTGAGCCGCATGGGCAGCGGGTACGGCGCGCGCATGCCTTCGACCGCGGTCTGGTCGACGCCGTTCTTGACCATCATCTGTTCGAAGAAGGTGCCGCCGATGATGGACTGGCCCACGATCGTGTGGTCCCAGGCGAGCACGCGGCCGCGCTCGTCGAAGCCGATCTGCGCGCGGTGCACGTGCATGGGGCGGTAGTAGCCGCCCTTGATGTCGTCCTCGCGGCTCCACACGGTGCGCACCGGCGCCTTCAGGCCCGCGGCCTGCGCGGCCTTGGCGATGGCACAGGCCTCGACCACGTATTCGCTGCTCGGGATGGCGCGGCGGCCGAAGCCACCGCCGGCCGATTGCACGTTCACGCGCACCTGCTCGGGCTTCAGGCCCAGCACGCGCGCGGCCGCCATGCCGTCCAGGCCCGGCATCTGCGAGCCCACCCACAGCGTGGCGCCCTGCTCGCCGATCTCCACCGTGCAGTTGAGCGGCTCCATGGGCGCGTGCGCGAGGTAGGGGAAGACGAACTCGGCCTCGATGCGGCGCGGCGCGCTGGCCAGCGGCGCCATGTCGGCGTCGAAGTGCTTGGCGCCGGGCTGGCGCGCGAGCTCGCGGTACTGGGCGAGCTGGCGTTCGCTGTCGACCTTCTCCACCGCGTCGGTGGCCCAGTCGAGCTGCAGCGCGTCGCGCGCGGTCTTGGCGGGCCAGTAGCCGTCGGCGACCACGGCCACGCCTTCACCGCCGCGGTCCAGCGGCACGCGCAGCACGGCCTTCACGCCCTTGACGGCGCGCGCGGCGCTGTCGTTGACGCTGCGCAGCTTGGCACCGAACACGGGCGGGCGGGCGATCACCGCGGTGAGCTGGCCGGGGCGGCGCACGTCGATGCCGAAGTCCTGCCGGCCGCTGCTCTTGGCGCGCGCGTCCAGGCGCGTGGTGGGCTGGCCGATCAGTTTGAACTGTTTGGGGTCCTTGAGCGCGACCTTCTCGGGCACGGGCTGCTTCATCGCCTCGTCGGCGAGCGCGCCGTACGCGAGCTTGCGCCCGCCCGGGCCGATCACGTGGCCGGCCTCGGTGCGCAGGCGCGCCGCGTCGGTGTTCCAGCGCGCGGCCGCGGCCGACACCAGCATGGCGCGGGCGCGCGCGCCGAGCTCGCGGTACTGCGTGTAGCTGTGCTTGAGCGCGGTGGAGCCACCCGTGAGGTGCATGCCGAACAGCGGATCGGCATAGGCCATGTCGTTGGTGCCGAGCTGGCTGCGCACCTTGGACCAGTCGGCATCGAGTTCTTCGGCGAGCACCAGCGGCAGCGCGGTCTGCACGCCCTGGCCGAACTCGAGCCGGTTCACGGTGACGGTCACGGTGCCGTCGCGCGCGATCTGCACGAAGGCCGCGGGCTGCTGCGTGGGCTTGAGGCCTGCGGGCTCGGCGGGCTTGTCGGCCTGTGCGAACACGGTCTGCGGCGCGACGCCGAGCGCAAAGCCGCTGCCCAGCGCGAGCTTGAGGAAGCCGCGGCGCGGCAGTTCGGCCGCGCCGTCGGCGGCGGGGTGCTGGCGCGACACCAGGTGTTGCAGCGCGCGCGGCATCTCGGCGGAGAGGTGGGACAACATGCGGTGCTCCTTGCTCAGGCGATGGCGCGCGCGGCGTCGGCCACGGCGGCGCGGATGCGCGCGTAGGTGCCGCAGCGGCACACGTTGCCGGCCATGGCGGCGTCGATCTCTGGCGCGCTGGGCTGCTTGCCCTTGGGCAGCGACTTGAGGAAGGCGGTGGCGCTCATGATCTGGCCGCTCTGGCAGTAGCCGCACTGGGCCACGTCGTGCTTGACCCAGGCCGCGTGCACCGCCTTGCCGATCCGGTCGCTGCCGTCGGTGACGGCTTCGATGGTGGTGATGGGCTTGCCTTCGGCGGCCGAGACGGGGGTGATGCACGAACGCACGGCCTGGCCGTCGATGTGCACGGTGCAGGCGCCGCAGAGCGCCGCGCCGCAGCCGAACTTGGTGCCGGTCATGCCCAGCGTGTCGCGCAGGGCCCAGAGCACGGGGGTGCCGGGGTCCACGTCGAGCGCGTGGTCGCGGCCATTGACTTGCAATCGGGTCATGGGGGTCTCCCGGGAAAGGGGGGTGAACGAACATGCACGATCCGGCGGCGCACGCGCCACCGGGACCGCGAGAGTGTTCACCGCCGCTCCGGGCGGCCGTTAGCCCGATCCTGCGAATGCCTTGCCTGATCCTCCAGCGGGCGGGCTCATACGTAGCGCCAATCCAGCACCGCGTCGCGCGTGACCGCGAACGCCAGGCGCGCACCTTCGGGGGCCGCCAGCTGGGCATCGATGAAGGCCTGGCCGATGGCGGCACGGCACATCACGGCCTCGTCGGGCCAGCGGGGCAACGCCTCGGGCCAATCCTCACGCCAGCTGTCCACGTAACGCGGGTCGGCATGGGCGAACGCGCGCAGGGCATCGCCGTCGATGGCGTCGCGCTCGGCGAGCAGGCGCATCGCATCCAGGGCCAGGGCCTGCAGGGCGTCGGGGTCGGCCTCGCCGGTGCCGATCGCGGCGAGCGCCGCATCGTGCGCCGCCAGCGCCGCGCCGATGCACAGCGCGTTGGCGAGCCGCGCCGCATCGGCCTGCTGGTCGGCAGCCACCTTGTCGGCGTATCGCAGCGGCTGCTGGTGCGCGGCGCGGTCGGCCACGCGCCGGGCATGGCGGTCGATGCCCGCCAGGTGGTGGGCGGCGTCGAGCAGGTGGCGGGCCAGGCGTTGGTCCCAGGGCATGGATCGGGTGTAGCGGTGCATGGCAAATGGCGTGGGTGTCGCTGAACGGGGTAAGCCGTCTGGCCGGTCAGCGGGCATGAAATCTTCATCACACTGTGCTGGGTATGCGCCCAAGCACCGGGCGCCTCTGGGCCAGCAGGGGGACCATCCACAACGAGGGCTTCACCATGCACAGCAGCGGCCGTGTCCGATCCCTGTCTTCACCCACCCGGCTCACGCACGACAGCCATGTCGACGCATCGCCGCTGCGCGCAGACACGGCAGCGCAGACCTGGCGCGAAGCCCTGAACACGGCACGGGGCCGGCTCAACGAGGACCTGTTGCAGGCGCTGGACCGTTGTGCACACGGCGACCGGGGCGAACTGGACCTGAGCGAACACCGAGAGCCCATCGCGCGCGCCGGCGCGGACGGCACGCTGGAGCGCGTCCTGGCGGCCTGCACGGGGTTGCGCGCGGCCCGGGGGTACCCGCTGCAGACCCTGGTGCTGCCGGCGGGCCTGCGCCAGCTGCCCGGCTGGCTGCGGCATGTCGACACGGTCACCACGCTGCGGGTGCCGCACTACCGAGGCCGGCAGTTGGACGCCCGCGGCCTGCCGGGCCTGCGGTCGCTGGACCTGGGGGCGATGGTGCCGCGCGAGCTGGAACTGCTGCTGCCCAAGGAATGCGCATGGAGCGTGCAGCACCCCGACGGGCGAAAGCCCGCATCGACCGAGACCAGCGGTGCACAGCACCGGGCGGTTGGCTTGCGGTTTCGACCGCTGAACTTCAATGGGCTGGTGGCGCGGCAGGACAAAGCGGACGACCCCTATGTGTGCCGCCACCTGTCGATGGAGAAGGTGCGGCTCTGGGGCCGCCCCCGGTTCCTCGACGACGCGCCCGAAGACCCCATGGCCAGCATCACCGGCATCCAGCGCACGGTGACGCCCGACACGGAACAGCTCTGCGCCGACCTGGACGATCGGGCGCGACAAACGCACCTGGTGGACAGGACGCTGTGGCGGCCCTTCGTCGAAGAGCAGTTCCGGCAGATGGCCCTCGAAGGCAGGACCACGGTGGTGGCAATGTTCCAAACCGAGACCCATTCGATGGCCCTGCGCTTCGACGCCAGCGACCCGAACAATCCCGGCGTGGAGTGCTGGGACCCCAACTTCACCAACGTGAGCACCTTCAGCCGCACGCCGTTCGATTTCAACGCCCTGTTCTGGGACTTTGAACGGGTGCAGCCGCTGTACTTCCGCGAACAGAAGGGCTTTGGCGTGCCCCCGCTGGTCCGGGTCACGCCCATCGACGACCCTTTGTTTCCCGAGCACAGCGTGGTGCGCCGCGCAGCCGACCGCTCGGTATCGATGGCATTTGCGAACCTGCCCCACAGCTGGCATCCACACGTGGTGCAGACCCTGATCAAGCACGGGCTCGAGCCTCCCGGCCTGCAAGGACTGATCGGCTTCATCGAACACACCAAGCCCACCCCGGCGCAATGCCGCCATTTGCTGACCGCGGCCGACAGCCACCACTTTCCGGCGCTGAACATGGCGGCCGCACTGGGCCATGGTCAGGCCTTCGCGATGATGGAGCCCGTGCTGGAGCGGGCCTTCCAGCTCAAGCTGCTGACGGAGAAGGACGTGCTGGCCATCCTCGAAGCGCGCTCGACCCTCGGCACCGCGATGAACGAGGCCTTCCGCAAAGGTCACGCGGATGTGGTTGCCTCACTGGGTGGCACGGCCAAGCGCCTGTGGCACAAGGGCGCGTTGTCGCAGCGTTCGGTGTACCACCTCATGCGCGCGGCCAACCACGAGCGGGCGTCCACCATCGACCAGATCAAGGACCCGCGCGTTGCCAAGCGGCTTGAGCGCACGCTGAACAAGTTGCTTCGCGCCGGCGCGCTGACCCGGGAGGACCACAAGGATCTGGTCGAGGAGGTCCGCGGCGTCCGAAACGACATCCGCGACGAGGCCAAGGCCGCGCGCCGGGCCGCAAAGGCCAGGGCCCTGGGGCCGCACCCGGCTGCCCCACTCATCCGGGGGTGACCCGGCTCTCTGGCTCGCGCAGGGCGAAGCGGGCGGTGCCGTTCGCGATCCGCGGGGCCGTTGCCCGCGGCACGGGCCTGGGCGCATGCTGGCATACTGCCCGGTTCCCGCCAACAGGGGTCACAAGCCCCGCTGATCCGTTCCCGAGGAGTCAATACATGGATCGTCGTTCCGTCATCAAGAACGCTGGCTTGGCCGGCGTGCTCGCCACCGGCATCGCCCCCGCGGTGCATGCCCAGGCCGCCGTGCGCTGGCGCCTGGCCTCGAGCTTCCCCAAGTCGCTGCCGACCATCTTCGGCTCGGCCGAGAAGTTCTCCGAAACCGTCAAGGCCCTGTCGGGCGGCAAGTTCGAAGTCTCGGTGCACGCCGCCGGCGAAATCGTGCCGGCCTTCGGCGTGGTCGACGCGATCCAGGACAACACCATCGAGATGGCGCAGACCGCGCCCTACTACTTCACCGGCAAGGACTCGATCTTCGCCTTCGGCTGCGCCGTGCCCTTCGGCCTGACCGCGCGCCACATGGACGCCTGGATGGAGCACGGCAACGGCCGCAAGCTCATGGACGAGTTCTACGCCAAGTACAACATCGTCTCGATGAGCTCGGGCAACACCGGCACCCAGATGGGCGGCTGGTACCGCAAAGAGATCAAGACCGTGGCCGACCTCAAGGGCCTGAAGATGCGCATGGGCGGCGGCCTGTTCGGCGAGTCCATGGCCAAGCTGGGCGTGGTGGCGCAGAACATGCCCGCCGGCGAGGTGTACCAGGCGCTGGAAAAAGGCACGCTGGACGCCACCGAGTTCGTCGGCCCCTTCGACGACGAGCGCCTGGGCTTCAACAAGGTCGCGCCCTTCTACCACTACCCCGGCTGGTGGGAAGGCGGCGCCGAGCTCGAGTTCTTCATCAACAAGAAGGCCTTCGACGCGCTGTCGCCCGAGAACAAGGCCATCGTGCGTGCCGCGGGTGCCGTGGCCGCGCGCGACATGACCGCCAAGTACGACGCCCAGAACCCGCTGGCGCTCAAGCGCCTGGTGGCCTCGGGCACCAAGCTCATCGCCTTCCCCAAGGCCGTGATGGACGCCGGCTTCAAGACCGCGATGGAAGTGTTCGCCGAGCACGAGGCCAAGTCGCCCGAGTTCAAGAAGATCCACCAGGACATGCGCGCCTTCCAGCGCGACCAGATCCTGTGGAGCCGCTTCTCGGAATGGCGCTACGACAGCTACATCACGTCGGCCAAGATCTGAGCGATCACCGACCTGCCCCGAAAGGCCCGCCACGCGGGCCTTTTTTCATGCCCGCGCGCCGCTGCCGGCGCGGGCCATGCGGGTGCCGCGCCAGTACTGCGTGAACGAGGCGCAGGCGCGCGCCGGCTCGTCGAAGGCCGCGGCCACGGGCATGGCGCGCGCGCCGGCCAGCCAGGGCGCGGCGTGCGGATCGGCCCAGGCCGTGGCGCCCGCGGGCACCGGGCCTTCGCACCAGTGCGGCACGCCGGCGATCTGCTGCAGCCGATCGGCCGCGAAGCGCCAGCGCCGCTCGCTCCAGGGCCAGCGCGCGTGAAAGTCCGCGAAGAACACGCCCGCCGCGGGGCCACCCGGTGGCGCGCCGGCCAGCGACCAGGGATGCACCAGCGCGGCCGCGGGCGGCAGCGGCCCGGCCGCGGTGGCCAGGCCCGGGGGCGGGGTGCGGTGCAGCGCGGGCTCGTCCACCGGCTCGCCGCGGCCGCCGCCCACCTCGCGCGGGCGGCGCGCGAGCGCGTCGAGCGCTTCGTAGCTCAGGTCGATCGCGCTGCCCGCGCTGTGCCACTCGCGCGGCGCAAAACGCGCCACGTTGTCGGCGTTGAACAGGTAGGGCTTGTGGCTGCCGGTGCCGGCCACCCACTGCCAGCTCAGGTGGTTGCTCGCGAGGTCGCCGTCGAGCAGGTGGCCGTAGAGCCAGTCGGCGCCCGCGCGCCAGTGCACCTTGCGCAGGTGCACCACGTAGCTCGCGAGCCACAGGCGCGCGTGGTTGTGCAGGTAGCCGGTGGCGTAGAGCGTGCGCACCGCGCGGTCGATCGCGGGCACGCCGGTGGCGCCGCGGCGGATGTCCTCGGGCAGCGTGGGCGCGTAGGCGTCGTCGGGCAAGGGGCCGGCGTGCAGCGAGGCGAAGATGGCCTCGCCGCGGTGGCGCCACACGTGGTGGAAATAGGCGCGCCAGCCCAGCTCCTGCACCAGCTTGTGGGACTCGTCGAGGCCGTGGCGCTCGCGCAGCGCCTGCAGCACCTCGGCCAGCCCCAGCAGGCCGTGCGTGAGGTAGGGCGACAGGTGCGTGACCGCGCCTTCGAGGTGGTTGCGGCTGCGCGCATAGGCCTCGGGTTGCAGGGCCGCAAGGCGCGCGTGCGCGGCCTCGCGCGTGGGCTCGAAGGGCTGGGGCGCACTCATGCCACGCTCCCGGCGCGGACCGCGTCGGCGCGCGCCACGATGGCCTCGCGCTCGGCGGGGCCGATGCGCGCGAGGTTCTTCACCTGCAGCGCAAGCCGCGGGTGCGAGGCAAAGCGCGCCTCGTGGCGCAGCAGGAAGTCCCAGTAGAGCGTGGTGAACGGGCAGGCGCGCTCGCCCGTGCGCTGGCCCGGATCGAAGCGGCAGCCGCGGCAGTGGTCGCTCATGCGCTCGATGTAGCGGCCGGTGGCGATGTAGGGCTTGCTCGCGAGCAGGCCACCGTCGGCGTACTGGCTCATGCCCAGGGTGTTGGGCAGCTCCACCCACTCCACCGCGTCCACGTAGACGCTCAGGTACCAGGCGTGCACCTGCTGCGGCTGCACGCCGTAGAGCAGCGCGAACAGGCCCGTGACCATCAGGCGCTGGATGTGGTGCGCGTAGCCGTGGCGCAGGGTCTGGCCGATGGCGTCGGCCAGGCAGCGCATGGGTGTGTCGCCGGTCCAGAACCAGGCGGGCAGGTCGTGCGGCGCGGCCAGCGCGTTCTGCTCGGCGTAGTCGGGCATACGCAGCCAGTAGATGCCGCGCACGTACTCGCGCCAGCCCAGGATCTGGCGAATGAAGCCCTCGGCCGATTCGAGCGGCACGCGGCCCCCGCGCCACGCGGCCTCGGCCGCGGCGATCACCTCGCGCGGGTTCAGCAGCTTGAGGTTGAGCGCGGCGGCCAGGTGGGCGTGGTAGAGCCAGGGCTCGCCGGTCCACATGGCGTCCTGCCAGCGGCCGAAGTGCGGCAGGCGCTCGTCGATGAACACCTGCAAGGCCTGCAGCGCCTGCGCGCGGTTGACGGGCCAGCCGAAAGGGTCGGCCTGGCCCGGGTGGTCGGCGAAGCGCTGCTGCACCAGCGCGATCACCTCGCGCGTGATCGCATCGGGCTCGAAGCGTGTGGGCGGCGGCAGAAAGCCCGGGCCATTGGGGCCGAAGGCCTCGCGGTTGTCGGCGTCGTAGTTCCAGGCGCCGCCGCAGGGCTGGTCGCCGTCCATGAGCACGCCGTGCTCGCGCCGCATCTCGCGGTAGAAGAACTCCATGCGCAGCTGGCGCCGGCCGCGCGCGTGCGCGGCGAAGCGCGCGCTGCTGCACAGGAAATGGCGGTCTTCGGTGAGGTCCAGCGGCGTGTCGCCCGCGGCGGCCCGCAGCGCCTGCAGCACGCGCCAGTCGCCGGGCTGGGTGAGGCGCACGCGCGCGGGCCGCCAATGCGCGATGGCTTCGCGCAGTACGTCGGCCAGGCCGCCTTCGCGCAGGGTTTCGTAATGCAGCGGCAGGCCTTCGCCGCGCAGCGCCTGCGCGAAGTGGCGCATGGCGGCCAGGAACTGCACGGTGCGCTGCTGGCTGCTCCAGACGTGCGTGCTTTCTTCGGCGGCTTCGCACATCCACACGCGGTCGAGCGCGGGGTCGAAGCCGTCGAAGGCGCTGGCGTCGCGATTGAGCTGGTCGCCGAGCACGACCACCAGGTGTCGACAGGGTTGGGTCATGGTGAAGGGAGAGGTTTCAGGACGCGTTCTTGCGCGCGCGGCAGGCGTCGGAGCAATAGCGCACCGAGTCCCAGTTCTTGGCCCAGGCGCGGCGCCAGACCATGGGCCGGCCGCACACCGCGCAGGGCTTGCTCGGCAGGTCGCGCTTGTTGCCCTTGAAGCCTTTGCCGTCGTCGCGCGCGCTCACCGGAACAGCTCCTGCTGCAGGGGCGAGGCCTCGGCTTCGGCACGGCGGCGTGCGCGCGGCGCGCGCGCGCCCGAGGGCGGCAGGCCCGCCTTGCGCGAGCCGTGGCGCTGCTGCACCGCGTCGGCCTCGGCGCGCGCTTCGGGCGTGGCGCGCAGCGCGTACAGGCGCTCGCGCGCCAGGCGCAGCGCGGCGCGTTCGTCCACGATGGGCCGCGGGTAGGCGGGCGTGCCGAACTCGGGCACCCAGCGGCGGATGAACACGCCCTCGGGGTCGTGGTCCATGGCCTGCTTGGTGGGCGAGTAGATGCGCAGCGTGTTGATGCCCGTGGTGCCGCTCTGCATCTGCATCTGGCTCCAGTGGATGCCGGGCTCGTAGTCCAGGAACTGGCGCGCGAGGAACAGACCCGGCTCGCGCCAGTGCAGCCACAGGTGGTAGGCCGCGAAGCTCACCAGCATGGCGCGCATGCGGAAGTTGAGCCAGCCGGTGGCGCGCAGGCTGCGCATGCAGGCGTCGACCATGGGAAAGCCGGAGCGGCCCTCGCACCAGGCCTCGAAGCGCTCGCGGTCGAAGGCGTCTTCGCGCAGGCCGTCGCACACGCGCGCGAAATTGCGGTGTTCGATCGCGGGCTCGTCTTCGAGCTTCTGCATGAAGTGGCAGTGCCAGCGCAGGCGGCCCGCGAAGCCGCGCAGCGCGTGGGCCAGCGTGCGGTCGGGCGTGTTCGCGATGGTGGCCTCGGTGGCCTGGTGCACATGGCGCATCGAGACGGTGCCGAAGGCCAGGTGCGGACTCAGGCGGCTGCAACCCTCGGCCGCGCTCAGCGGGCTCGAGAGCGCGCGCCGGTAAACGCGGCCGCGGCCGGCCAGGAAGCCGTCGAGCAGGTCCAGGGCCGCGCGTTCACCGGCCGCGGGCAAGGGCCGCGCGGGTGGCAGGCCGAGCGAGGCCAGCGTGGGTCCGTCGGGGGTGTCGATGCGCGCGCCCGCAAAGCCCTCGGGCATGGCCACCTCGGGCGCGTCCATGCGCGCGTGCCAGCGCGCGGCCCAGCCCTTGCGGTCGCGCAGGCGGCGCACCACGCCGGTCTGCGGCGACTCGGTCCACACCACGCCCTGCGCGCGGCACCACGCGGCCACGGCGCGGTCGCGCGCATAGCTCCAGCCCTCGCCGGTTTCTTCGTGGCTCAGCAGATGGCGGTACGGGTACTCGCGCCGCAGCTGCGCCAGCACGTCCACAGCCGGGCCCACGCGCACCAGCAGCGGCAGCCCGCGCGCGCCGAGCGTGGCGCGCAGCTCGGCCAGGCAGGCCAGCGCAAAGGCCAGGTGCTGCGGGTCGAAGCCCGGGCTGGCCAGCCACTCGGGTTCGACGATGTAGAGCGCGAGCGCCTGCTCGTGCAGGGCCGCGGTGGCCAGCGGCGCGTGGTCGTGCCAACGCAGGTCGCGCTTGAGCCAGACCAGGGCGCTCATGGGGACGCGGGTTCAGGTGCCCAGCAGCGCGGGGTTGGCGCGCCACACCGTCCAGGTGAGCGCGGTGGCGAAGCTCACCCAGGCCCAATAGGGCAGCAGCAACAGCGCGGCGCCGCGGTGGCGGGTGAAGAACGCGGCCACGGTGGCGGCGATGAGCAGCCACAACAGCACCACGTCGGCAAAGGCCCAGTAGCCCAGGCGCCAGCCGAAGAACAGCCAGCTCCAGAGCGCGTTGGCCACGAGCTGCACCCCGTAGAGGCCGAGCGCCCAGCGCGCGCCCTGCCAGCCGTGGCGGCGCCAGACCAGCCAGGCGGCCACGGCCATCGACAGGTAGAGCACGGTCCAGACCGGCCCGAACACGCTGCCGGGCGGCGCCCACGGGGGCTGCGTGAGCGCGGCGTAGAAGGTGCGGGCGTCGGCGGACGCCCAGGCGCCGAGGGCGGCGGCGATGGCGGTGAACGCGATGAAGGCCATCAGGCCGGTGGTCGGGGATCGGCTGGGCATGGGGGCATGCTAGCCCGAAACGATCAAAACGTGACCGGTCAGTCACAAAGTTGAGCAAAAGCCCGGGCGCGGTTGCAGATGTGCGCGAAGAGAAAAGTGTGCGGGGGGACTTCAACGCACACAAAACCGCCATCACTGGACGCAGCACGCGCATACGCGGCCATGCCGGTGTCAATCGGATCATTTTTACTCCCCGATCGAATCTGTCTTCTTGATCATCAATCCGCCGAAGCCCTCGTCCACCACGTTGTGGCTCACGCTTGAGATGCCGTTGACGTCGCGACTTTCGTGTAAAGCGCATGGCAAGTTCCAACCTCCGACTTCTCGATCCCCTTCGCAGAAAAGGCTAGAGATCAACTATTGCTGCACCGAAGGCTTCGCCGGACTCATCAGCAAGATAGACATTCCCAGCCACCTTCGGAGCGATGAATCCATAGCCGATCACCACGACGGAGGGATCCAACTGCCCGAGCTTGGCGATGAGCTGATCCAAGCCAAAGATTCGCTTCCCGGTACGGGTCGAATTCACTAGTCTCGCCGTTAGGGTCGGCAAGAGGTCTCTAACCTCTTCACGGGTGGGCGCTCCATCGACCAAGCGAGTTTCTGTATCTTGCAGAAGGGCTTCGGCCTTTGATGCGCATTCTTGCTCGAGCACCGATTGCACCTTCTGGAGCAACTCAGCAGTGGTCACACTCATTTAAGTACCTCGACACCGGTTCGAACCCCACGCAATAGAACTTCGGACTCACCCCACACATCGGGTGACCACTCCCATGACCAACCGGCACCTCGGGACGGGGCTCCTTGCGGAACTCGCAATACAACACCGCCAGGACCGTTCTTAGCGGCGTGGGTCGCCGCAATCGCGCGATCGCGCGTCCATGAAGTCATGGAACTGTTCGCTGCTTGTCCTCCAAGGTTATGTGCTTCTGCCGACACCGTTCCGTTCACGTTTCCCGGCACAACACGTCCACGCTTAGCGGCGCCAAGCGCTGGATGACCGGCGTGAACACCTCTGTAGAGGTAGCTCGTTTCCTTCGCCGCCCGCAATTGCTGCAGCTTGGCAAGATAGCTCCCTGCCCCTCCAGTAAGCGCGCCAATGCCCGCAGACACTCCCACCTGCTTCCAGTTCACACACCCGAAGTGCCCGCCGTTCGCAGCGAGTTGCAGCGCAACGTCCGTCAAGGCACCCCAGCCCGCCGCTGCCAGCATGGGCACGAAGAAGAACTCACCGCGCGGGTCGATGTTGCTTACTGGATCGCCGCCCACATAGGCGTAGGTATTGATGCCCCCGTCGAGCCCGATGGGGTCGGACTGCATGTACCGCCCCAGGCGGGCGTTGTAGTCCCGGTGCCAGTTCTGCAGCAGCCCGCTCTCGGCATCGAAGACCTGCCCGGGGAAGCGCGGGTGGTACGTGAACACGCCCAGGCCCGATGGGTTCTCATCCGCGGGCGTGCCCCCGAAGGCCTCTGCCGTGTCCCACCGCCACACGATGGTGTGATCCTGGCGCGTGATCAGGCGCGCCGTGGCGATGTGGTCCGCATGCAGGTTGTACAGCTGCACGCTCAGGTCCGCGTTGGCCGCACTGCCCGCTTGCTTGAGCACCCCCACCGGGTAGCCGTTGAGGTAGATCGTCTCGTACAGCGGCACCCCATTGACGTCGTACTCACCCAGCAAGCGCCCGGCCTCGTCGTAGACGTAGTGCGCCTTGCCCGTGGGCACCAGCCCACCACTCTTGCTCGCGCGCTGCTCCAGCCCGTTGTACAGGTACGTTGTCGTGCCCCCCGCGTTGGTGACGCTGGCCAGGCGCCCGCGGTCGCTGTAGGTGAGCGTCTGCGCTCCCTGCGCGGTGATGTTGCCCACCGCGTCGTGGCTCACGCTGAGCGTTCCGTTGACATCACTGCTCTGCGTGAGCCGGTTGCTGTTGGCTGCAATCGTGTTGGCGTAGCTGTTGCCGCCAATGGTCTTGCTCGTGCGATTGCCCGTGGCGTCGTAGCTGTACTGCGTGCTCGAGCCACCCAGGCTGGCGCTCAGGAGCCGGTTCAGTTTGTCGTAACTGAAGCCTTGCTCGAGCGCCGTCTGTGCCGTGGCGTTGTTGGTGTGGCTGTAGCCCGTGATGCGCCCGCCCGCATCTCGCGTGAGCGTTCTCATCACCCCCGCTTTGTTGCCCGTACCCTGCGGGTCACCCAGGCTGTAGCCGCTGATGAGCCCGTAGGCGTTGTAGGCGATGCTGCGCGCCTTGCCATCGCTCCAGAGCCAGCCCGCGAGATTGCGATCGGCGTTGTAGGCGACGGCGCTGAGCAGGGCCAGACTGGCGCCGCTGGTGCCCACCCCGTTGGCGTTGACCGGGCTCACGCTGATCGCGCTCACATCCCCGTGGCTGTCGTAGGCGTAGTTGACGCGGCTGCCGCTGGGGTAGGTGATGCTGGTGAGCTTGTCCAGCGCGCTGCCCGCATCACCCCAGCCGTAGACCACAGTGAAGCTCTTGGCACCGATCACCGTGGTCTTGGCGGTGATTCGCCCCAGCGCGTCGTGCGTGTAGCTCGTGCTGCCCGACTCATCGGTGATCTTGGTGAGCTCACCCAGCGCCGCCGCCGTGGGGCTGGCTCCTCCGTCGTATTCGAAGACGGTGCCCACCCCCGTGGGGTAGCTGACGGTCTTGAGCCGCTCCAGGCTGTCGTAGGTGTACGTGGTGGTCTTGCCGCGCGCATCGGTGCGCGTGAGCACGTTGCCCTTGGCGTCGCGGGTGAAGCTGCTGGTGCCTGTGTCCGGGCTCACCAGGCTCACCACGTCGCCCAGGCCGTTGCGGCTGTAGCTGGTGGCCAGGCCTCGCGGGTCCGTCACCTGGGTGAGGTGATCACCCCCGTTGTGCTGCAGGTCGATGACGGTGGGCGTCGTTGTGCCTTCGTTGGGCGGCTGCTGGCTTTGCTGGGGGCGCCCCAGGCTGTCGTAGATGATGTGGCTGCTGTGGGCATTGGGGTTCACCACCGTGTGCAGCCGCCCCATCGCGTCGTAGCCATACTGCCAGGTCATCGCAGGCGGCGGCGTCTGCGCAGCAGCGCTGGTGCTCAGTGCGGCCAGGGCGCTCAAGGCCAGCAAGGCCGGGGTGTACTTCTTCCTCTTCTTGCTCATCTCTGTCCTCCCTGTTGATCTCACTGCGCTGCACCCGTGATCTGTTGCAGCCGGTTCAAGGGGTCGAAGCTGCGGCTGATGCTGCGCCTCAGAACACCTCCCGGGTCCTTCACCTCCTCACCCACCCGGTTACCCATGTTGTCCAGCGTGTAGCTCACCGTGTTGCCCCGCTCGTCGCTCACCCCCACCAACCTCTGCGCTGCGTCGTAGACGTAGCTCAGCGTCGTCCCGTCGGGCTGGCTCACGCTTGTGAGCTGGCCCGCGTTGTCGTAGCTGTAAGTGGTGGTACGCGCCGCGCCCCCAGGTGGAGTGCTCGACACGCTGCTCAACCACCCGCGCGGCGTGTACGTGATATCGCTCACCACACCCTTCGGATCAATCATCTGCCGCACTCGACCGGCCCTGTCGTACTTCGTGTACCGCGTCACGTGACCCGCCGCGTTCGTCACGCTCGCCAGGTCTCCCTTGCTGTGGCCCACGTCGTTCGGACTGTACTGTGGTGCATGAGCGGGGAACTCAGCCGTGGGCGGGGTGAAGCTTTCGGTGTAGCGTGCCTTGCCTCGCGTGATGCGGAACTCGTCGATGTAGCCATTCAAGCTTCGGTTAGTTCCAGATTGACTTGCAGATTGACCTCCGATTGAGCGGGTGTTTGAGGATTTCACATACAAGGGCGTGCTTTTGCCAAGCGTTGTAGTGATCGTGTATTTCACTCCATTGACAAATGTGAAGACTGACCCTCCTGATCTCACAACAGCCAAGTGATACCACTGACCGTTCGCGAGGGTGGCGACTGCGGGCTCCGAATACTCCCAAGCGGAACCTGACGTAGAGAGGTACACCCCCAAGTCACCATTTCCGTAGACCAATATTGCGGGGCTATCAATAGAGTCTCCGTTTCCGTTCCACAGTCGGCTCGCGTTTGAATTGTTAGCGACCTTGTAGACAAACATCTCAACAGTGAAGTCCCCTGTCGACAGAGAATTTGTCGCGTCATGGGGCACGGTGATGTAGTCGCCAATACCGTTAAAGGTAATCGACGTGCCACCGAACACACTCTGCGCATTACTGATACTGGTGTTGCCGAATACTCCAATCGGAGTCTGCCTGGAGCTGCCGTCTAATACTGCTCTCGACCCTGGTAGCCCATTACCCTTGAGCAATAGCGTGACCTTGTCGAAGTCGTCGTCGATCGGGTCTCCTGCCGGACTGATGTAGCTGGTGCTGGCGTGGTAGCTGTAGCCCATGACCTGACTCCTCGAGTCGGTGTGACTGCGCAGTCGACCATCGACGTCGTAGCTCATCGTCTGGATCTGCGCGGCTATCGCGGCATCAACCGACCCCGCTCCATCCAGCGCTTGCTCCACGCGCTTACACACCAATGGCAGCGTTTTGCCGTGGCTCATGAGCGGCGCGGCCGAGCAGCTGGCGATCGCATTGCCCGCCGTCGGATCGGGCTGGCCCTGGTAGACCGTGCGCGTCATGCGCCCGGGCTGCGTCACCTTGGTCGGCAGATTCCAATCCGGGTGCCACTCATAGTCCGTTCGCCGGGCCCCACCTGGCAGCGTCGAGCCCGTGGGCAGCACGCTGGCGCAGCTCACGCTCGTGGCTAGCCCATCGACGCGCGTCGTCATCCTGTTCAGGCTGTCGTACGCCATGCAGCTGCGCTCACCGCTGAAGTTGTCTTCAACGATGGTGTTGCCCACGCTGTCATAGCCCTTGTGGCTGCTGGCCGCCGCACAGCCCGAGCCCGCCGGCTGGCTACTGGAAGTCACGTGCGCCACGCCATCGATGAGCGCTGCGCCGACATCGCCTAGCTGCCCATTCGGACCCGTCACCTGCGTACCTTGCGGCGCCACCGCCGCCTGGCGGCGGATGCTGTAGCCCGTGGTGGGATCGCTCTGCATCTGCGTGCTCACCCCGGGCGGTGTGCCGTAGCTCACCTCGTAGCGGTTGACCCCACCAGCGCGCTCGGTGCTGGTGGCGCGGCCGGCGCCGTCGTAGGTGAAGGTGGACAGGCGCGTACCGCGCTCATCCACGACACCGGTGAGGGCGTGGGCGAAGCTGCCGTTCTCGTACAGGAAGGTCTTGATCTGGGTGTCGGGCCACTCGATGGTGGCAAGCAGACCGTTGGCGTCGTAGCTCAGTTTGAGTTCGCGGGTGCTGGGGTCGGTCACGCGAACGAGTCGCCCGTTGGCGTTGTATGCGAAGCGCATGACGCGCGTGTTCTGGTCCGTCACTTCCAACAGGTAGCCCGCCCCGGGTGCGTCGGCCGAGGTGGCCGTGCTGTAGGCAAACGTCAGCTGGCTGCCATCAATACCTTCATAGCGAGTGATCTTGCCGGCACTGTTGTAGGTCTCGACGAAGCCGTCTCGGTTCACAACACGATATAGACCGCCGGCGTAGCTCAGGGAGTAGCTCGAGCCGGCATCGGCCACGTAGATCTTGCTTACCTGGTCGTAGCGGAAGTTGGTGGCGTGACCATCTCCTCGGTGCAGCTGAATGCTCAAACCCTTGCCCGGGAAGTGGAGTTGGCGGTGCAGGCTGGACTGCCAGTGCCCGCCGACGATGGGCGAGGCGCCCAGTGTGCTGACCGCGCGGGCCGCTGCCACGGCTTGGATCGCTAGATCGCTGCTGTAGGAGAGTGCCAGCTCCTGCCCGCCCACACCCATACCGCTAAGCTCACGATGCAGCTTCGCGCCTGTCGTCACCCGAATTGGGTTCCCAACCACGCCCTCCGCCTCACAACGCTGATCGCCGGGCTTGAGAGCAGCCATCTCCTCTTCCACGAAGCCGCTGTTCGCGTAGCAGATGCTGTCTTGAGGCGAACGCGTCTCTCCAGCAGGACACGCCGGCGCAGCAACACATGCGGTTTGATTCCCATTCTCTACGTAGCCGCCATCGCATCGGCACAGGGGTCCCACCGCAAAGCTGTTGGCGGGACATACACCGGCAACTTGACGGGTGTAGAGGGAGGTATACGCATACCCGGCACAAGGATTTGATTCAGGAGCTTGTCTGCAGTATCCATTACTGGCGCACCAGTTCATCAATATCGGCGGGTTGTACTGTGTTCCCCCGTACTGACAGGCTTGCTGCTGAGTTGGGAACTCTGGTCCACCCCAGTGATACCAGCGGTAGGTAATACAGCTGCCCCCGCTGCAGGTGTGACCTTCAAGGTTTGGAGAGAAATCCGCCCACGCAGAGAAGGCACATCCAAGCAGCAGGACCAACGCACAGAACAGTCGTTTGGCCTCTACGTCGGGTTGCCACATGGGCCCCGCAAGCGTCCACGCATTTGACAACGCGTGTGCAGCCTTTCTCAATGTCCGCTTCACACTGGCCCACAGACCCAAGCTCTCTTTGTTCCAAATTTCATTCACTTTTTGTTCCCACCCTGTATCGCCCATCATTCTTTAAATCACTGCGCTGCGCCCGTGATCTGCTGCAGCCGGTTCAAGGCATCGAAGCTGCGGCTTATGCTGCGCCGCAGGCCCCCTCCCGGATCCTTCACCTCCTCCGCCACCCGTCTGCCCGCGCCGTCCAGCGTGTAGCTCACCGTGTTGCCCCTCTCTTCATTTTTCGTTTCCACCCTGAAGTCGATCATCTTCTTGTACGCCCAGCTGCACCTTGATTCGCACCAGTCACTTTATGAAGGCTCAAGGTACACGGACCCTGAACTCCCATTCACGGTAGGCTCCACGCCGCTCAAAATCGCGATAGTCGTTTGAGAACCCAACCTCCTTGATTGGCTTGAGCGTCGATCGGCTCCGAATCCCAACCACACCGTTGTTCTCTACGATGAGTTCCCAATCAACCTGACCTGTCATCGGATCGGGATAGGCTTGGCGCAGGTGGTGTACCGGGCTGGGAAATCGAGTGTCGTTGAGCAGATCCTCGATGCTGCGAGGCCAAGCACGCGAGCCGCCTGCAGGAAATACTCCGCGGTAGGAGCTGATTGCTCGTCGATACTGATCGCCGACAAAAAGCAACTGCTTCTCCCTCTCCCGCTGAGTATGGGTTTGTTGGATCGCCACAAGACTGCTCGCTGCCAGCGTGGCGACTAGGATGAACAACAGGGCCCCCATCAAGACCACCCCCGTCTGATGTGGGCGCGATGACATCGAGATCGGCCTACCAGTCACGCAACCAACTCCCATCCAAGGCCTGACCGTCAGCACGCGACGACACATCAAAAACGTCGTCACCGGGTGCGTGGTCTCCCGCCTGAGCACCATAGCGCCGTAGATCCCAAGTCCTGGAGGCCGGCACTGTCTTGTCGGAGTGGAAAGGGTCGCGCGGAATCGAGCGCAGAAACACCATGGCCGATGAATTGAATCCGAAGGTGGATGTTCTGGGAGCACCCTTGACCAAGGTATCCAGATCGGGGGGATACCCTGAGGCGCCAGTCCTCTTGGCAATCAGCCCCGCGTCCGCGGCGGTTTTGTACTCGTCAATCGCGGTTCGCAAGACTCGCAACGCCTGTCGCAACTCGGCCTCCTTGGCCCGCTGCTCCACCAAGCTGGCCATCGGCAACACCACGACAGCTGCGACGCCAACGAGTGCCAGCGTGACCAGAAGCTCCACCAGCGTAAATCCTCGCTGGCAGAAATCGCGGTCAGGTCGCGTCGATACGAGACGCTGCATCAATCAGGCTCCTCGCTCGACTTTGGGGCCGCCACATCGTAAACACCGGCCTCTAAGCCCGTAGGATGAAGAAGAGGCCCCCAGTTGGCTGTCCCACTGACGGGATCGATCGGGATGGCGCGCAGATACTGGCGTTGCACCAGCTCCGTGAGCTCGGTGGGATAGCGTCCCTGATCCGCCCGAAACTTGTCCAGAGCGTCGCGGATGGTGCTCTGGTTCTGCAGCCTGGCCTTTTCGCGGGATCGATCCACGGTGGAGAGATACCTCGGCGCGGCCAGGCTCAACAGCAAGGCAAGCAACAGGAAGACGGCCAGGATCTCAATCAACGTGAAGCCTCGCATCTGTCGATGGCGGGCTTTGCTCGCGATGGCATTGAAGGTCCACATCCGTAAGCTTTCCACTGGCTTGCGCGAGAACCTACCGAGAGACGGGTGGCCTGACCACCAAGGGCGGCGGCGGTGGGAGCAAGGCACCTGCGGCTGGCACAGGCGCGCCCGGTACAACGGGCGAGGCCGGGTTGAACAACACCTGACCTGGGGGCGAAGGAGCGATGCCCGATGGCTGACCCGCACCCTCCGCGCCCGCTATGGGCGCGCCGCGTCCACCACCCGCATTCGGCGCACCCACAGCACCTGAGATGCGAAGCTCCGGTATCGGATCGACCAGGATTGGGCGCTCCCGAATCGAGTTGACTGTGCCGGAAAAGATTTGTCGCGACTCCAGTGCCGCGATAGGAATATCGCGAACGATCCTGGGCGTGATCGCCAGCACGATCTCGGAGCGAGAATTCTCGCCATCGTTGTTGCCGAACAAGCGACCGACGATGGGCAGATGCCCCAGGCCCGGCACCAACGAGGCTGTGTTGCGCTCTTGGTCCGAGATCAACCCCCCAAGAACCTGGGTCTCCCCATCTTTCAGACGTAGGTTGGTGCTCGCGTTTCTCGTACCGATCTGATACGAGCGGCTGCCGTTGGCATCGGTAAACGACTGCGCAATGTTCGACACCTCCAGACTCAGTTTGATGCCCACTTCGCTGTTGCTGTAGACCTCGGGTTCAAATTCGAGCTTGAGACCCACATCCTGGTAGGTCACCGTACCGGTGACCACCGAAGAGCCCGTGGAAATGGGGGTAACCGTGTTGGTCACCGTGGGGACACGATCACCAATCATGATCTTGGCCTTCTCCCTGCTGCGCGCACGAATCCGTGGGCTGGCCAGTGTCTTGACGTCGCCATCCTCGAGTTTGAAGTTCAAGGCAGCAGACAACTGCGAGGTCAACAAATCACGGCTTGTGAGATTGTTGAGCTGGCCCAAGGTCAGTGGCGCGCTTGCAGACCCTGGAGTGGTCAGCGTGAGGCTGGTAGGTGGCTTGAAACCGATGTTGCTGCTGCGGCTGCTGGAGACTTCCAGGACCTGCACCTCCAGCATGATTTCTGGATC
Organism: Hydrogenophaga sp. T2; assembly: GCF_049843535.1. Taxonomy (NCBI): domain Bacteria; kingdom Pseudomonadati; phylum Pseudomonadota; class Betaproteobacteria; order Burkholderiales; family Comamonadaceae; genus Hydrogenophaga; species Hydrogenophaga sp. T2. The sequence continues at coordinate 225,936 of NZ_JBBHZJ010000005.1, forward strand.
CGGCAGATCGTGCGCGGCAATAAGGCGTTCGGTAAGACGCAGTCGCTCGGGTGTATCGCGAACCACAAGGATGCCGGTCTTCTCATCAGCCGCCACCTCCTTGAGTCGAAGCATTGTTTTCAGCACGCCACTCAGGTGCTTGAGATCGGCGTTGGTGACACGAAAGCTGCGGATCGTGAGGTCCTCATACTCAGCTTGCTTGGCCCCATTGGCGGGGTAGACAAGAATGGTGTTGCCGTTGACGACCCGCTTGTCCAGTTGGTTCTGAAGCAGGATCAGATCGATGGCATCCGATACGGAAACATCCCGGACATAAATGGTGATCTTCGCGTCTTGCCTGACATCCTTATCTACCAGGATGTTGAGCTGCGTGGATCGCGACAACGCCTCGAAGGCCATACGCAAGGTGGACTCTCGCAGTTGCAGTGTGACGCGGGCATCGAGAACACTGCGAGCCAAGCGGTCTCGCTCTCGCGCCGCTTCGTGCTCATGCTTGGCGTCGCGCAATACGTTCCTGAGATGCAACGCCTTGCGATGCTGGGGATTGCCCACCAGTACCGCATCCACACGCTCTAGCGCGGAATCGAACCTCTCCTGCTCGAAAAGACGTTCTGCCTCGACAAGCGTTTTCTCGTGACGTGCATCGCGTTGCAACGCCAGCAAACCTTCTGCGGCACGAGCATGGCCAGGGTCAAGGCGGAGAACCCTTTCGTATGCCTCGCGAGCAGCGCTCAGGCTCCCCTCAGCGCGCAATGCATCCGCCTCCTTGAGGAAGTGATCCGCCACGCGGTCGCGATGATTGAGAAAGTCGATCTGATATTCAGCGTCGCGCGGGGCGGTCTTCGCCGCAACCCCTAGAGACTGGACACCCTCCTCGCGAAGGTCTTGCGCGATTTTCGCCTTGCCAACCACGTTGTGGTAGCTGGCACAAGCGGTGATGCTGAGGCCGATCGGTAGCGCCAAACAACACCTAAGTGCCAAACGCGCTACCCAAGCGTTGGCGTCAGTACGCCTCTCCCCGAAGTACATGAGCATTTCCTAGCTACTTTTCGCTAGCAGTCCGTACTTCGCAGACTGCCTCCCCAATACGGAGTGCTTGAGTGCACCTGCCACCCCGCCTCCACGCGCCTCCAAGGCCAACCAATCGCGTCTATCTCTCTTGCATTGTTTGCGCGCTGATGCATGCTAGTGCAAAGCGCTCAGGAGTGCGATGAGGGACCTACCGATGTCGCCAACTTGCTACAGCTTGGCGAGCATGCACTCGTTGTACGAATTTACTCCTAGGGGGTAATCGATTGACATGGCATGGGCGTAGTCCGTGAATAATGGATCCCATGCGTGAGCCTTCTGGGAAGGTGGCTCGCGAAGCTTTCACAAGAACTTTTGTTTCGTTGGTCGCACGGCTCGTGCGGCGCGCTGTCACACCATCTACGTCATGTCTACTGCATCACATCTTGGCGCGCGGTTGCCAAACGCGCGCCAGCGTGGCTTCACGCTTCTGGAACTGCTGGTCGTGATCGTCATCATCGGCCTGCTGTCTGGCCTGGTGGTCCCGCGATACTTCAACACGGTGGGCAAATCTAAAGCCAAGGTCGCCAAAGCACAGATGGTTGCGCTTGAGAAAGCCCTCGAGCAATACCGCCTCGATGTGGGTCGCTATCCCACAGTGGAGCAAGGACTCGACGCCCTGTCCACACCACCCCCCGGGGTTGCCCGCTGGCAAGGCCCATACCTCAAGGGCACGGTTCCCATGGATCCATGGGACAGGGGATACATCTATCGACCTGCAGCATCACTACAAGATGTGGAAATCGTCTCGCTGGGTGCTGACGGCAAAGCGGGAGGAAGCGGCGAAGACCGCGATATCGCACTGTCCGACAGGGATTGAGTTGCGGATCAGTGCAGCAATACCTTCGTAGAGAGACATCGTGGAACACCGTGTGATCGGCGTCGACGAAACAGGACAACTCCGGTCGATCACGATAGACGTCGACTCCAGCGAGCTTGCGCGAGAGCGCATCGCCAGACAAGGAATGTCGGTCCTGCGTTGCGACCCTGTTACCCAACGCCGGTTTCGATTGCTGGATGGCCTCAGCAGTCCACGACATCGTGTCGACGTCATCGCATTTGCGCTGGATCTGTCCACTCTTCTCGATGCGGGAGTGACGGTCAAGGAGTCCCTGCAAGCGTTGCGCTCGCGTGAGCGAGCCCAATCCACGAGATCGTTAATCGATCAATTGATCCAGCACATCACGCAAGGACACTCGCTGTCGGATTCGCTCAAGCGATCCAGCGGATTCCCTGATCTGCTGATCGCCACCGTCGCGGCCAGTGAACAAACCGGAGATCTGGCCCTTGGACTCAGGCGATACGCCAAGCACCAAGAGGGCTTGCGCGCCGTTCGCGATCGCGTGGTAGGCGCAAGCGTATATCCCTTGTTGCTGCTGATCGTCGGCACGATCGTGGTCGTGTTGCTTTTGAGCGTAGTGGTCCCCCGCTTTGCTGCGCTCATCGACATCAACGGTCGTGATCTGCCACTCCTTTCACGGCTGATGATGGACTGGGGACGCTTCGTTGCGCAAAACACCGGCAAGACATATGCCATGTTCGCCGTGCTCACTGCCGCCGCGATCTGGCTGATATCGAAGCTCAAGACCGCATCCAATCGCCGCAAGTGGCTGGCCTCATTGCCCGTGATCAACCAGATCGCGCGGGAGTTCCAGCATCTTCAGATGTATCGCACCGCGGCCATCCTCACCTCCCGCGGCGTCCCAATCCATACAGCGCTTCCCTATTGCAAAGAGCTGTTGGAGCCAAGAGATCAGGATCGGCTAGCACATGCACTGCAACTTATCCGCGAGGGTACAGGGCTGAGTGACGCACTTACAAGGGCTGGACTTTCTGACGCCGTCGCCAGCAGCATGTTGGGCGTGGCCGAACGCTCCGGCTCGCTGTCAGAGATGCTGGACAGAACGGCCGACTTCTATGAGCGATCCCTACAGAGGAAGATCGACATCGCCAGCCGATTGATCGAGCCAATCATGATGATCATCTTTGGCGTATTGGTTGGCGGCATCGTCATCATGATGTACCTACCCATCTTTGACTTGGCCTCCAGCATTGAGTGAATTGCTAATGATCGACCTGGCGCCAATCGACATCACGCCATCAGAGTCCCTGCAAGACTCAACGGATGCGGCCCTGCATGACCTAGCACGCTACTACGGCATGCAGGCCATGGACCGAGGGACACTAGAGGGGTTGCAACCTGACTTCGGTCTCTTGGGGTTTTCTGACTGCGCCAAGCGCGGCTCCATACTGGCCCGCTGCCCCCGGGCCGGCATGGCGGAAGTGATCTTCTGGGTACAACACAACCCGCTCGACCTTGATCGCCATCGCTGGATCGAAGCTCGCCTGGAACACCTTGCGGCACCTTTGGTTGTCCGAGTTCTGACGACCAAGGATGACTTCGACCACCGTCTTCTGATGGCGGAGCAAGGTCAGCGCGCCATGGATTCAGTGGACATGAACGGATGGAGCGGTGGCCTTGATACAGACGAGCCGCCATTGAGCCTGTCCCTCGCCACCATCGAGTCCACCGGCAATCCCACTGTTCGCTTGCTCGACTCCACGCTACTGGATGCACTTCGATCAGATGCCTCAGACATCCATTTCGAACTCCAGGGCAACAGTTTGCGCCTGAAGTACCGCATGGATGGCGTGCTTCAAACGATCAAGCAGGTGGAGAACGCCGAAACCGCGCATCAAGTCATCTCGCGCATCAAGGTGCTCTCCAACCTCGACATTTCCGAGCGACGCGTTCCTCAGGATGGTCGATTTCGTGTGGCAATAGATCAGAGAGAGGTCGACTTTCGGGTGTCGATCATGCCCAACGCCTTCGGCGAGGATGCCGTACTCAGGATTCTGGATCGAAAGCATCTGACTGGTCACTTGCAGACACTCACGCTGGATTCGCTGAAGTTTGGTTCCAAGACAAAGTTGTTCATTCGCCGCTGTTCTGGCCTGCCCTATGGCCTGCTTCTAGTCACCGGCCCGACAGGCAGCGGTAAGACGACCACCTTGTACGCCGCGATCTCCGAGATCAATACCGGCCTGGACAAAATTGTCACGATTGAAGATCCCATCGAATACCAACTGCCGGGGGTGCTTCAGATCCCGGTAAACGAGAAGAAGGGACTCACCTTTGCGAGAGGTCTGCGCTCCGTACTTCGACATGATCCAGACAAGATCATGGTAGGGGAGATTCGTGACAGCGATACCGCGCAGATTGCGGTGCAAGCCGCGTTGACTGGTCACCAGGTATTCACCACGATCCACGCCAACAACGTGTTTGACGTGATCGGTCGATTCGCCAACATGGGTGTTGATCGCTACAGCCTGGTAGCAGCCCTGACAGGCGTGGTCGCTCAGAGACTGGTTCGCACGACTTGTCCATCGTGCGCCGTTCTAGAGTCACCTACAGATGACGAAAGGAGATACTTGCCCGAGACCACCAATCACGACGAAGGATTTCGCTTAAAGCATGTTGTCGGCTGCTCCCATTGCCGAGGAACCGGCTACCGAGGGCGAACAGCCATCGCAGAGACCCTTCATATCGATGACGATATGCGCGATTTGCTGCTCCGGCACGAGTCCATCACGGCGATCAAGCAAGCGGCCTTGAAGAACGGTTTTCAAAGTCTGCGGGACGCGGCACTTGAACTCGTGACATCTGGCGTCACGACGGTCGACGAAATCAATCGGGTTACCCCCGCGAACTAGTTTGAAGTGGCTTTTGAACATTGATGTGGCGGCCGATCACATCAACATGCAGTTGACAGAACCAAAGCGTCTGCCATGGTGGCTGGGCCGCAAGCACGCTCACACTGACGAGCGTGCCGACGTCGCTGCGCGCGCGCATCGACAGATCCTGAATGGTCGGTCGATTTCCAACGCGCTCGACGAAGCCTGGCTTGACTTGCGAGGGCTTTTCCCAGGCAAACCCTCGGACGTCATGCTAGATGTCCGACTGAGCGCAGCTCACGTGTTCGTCGGCTTAATGAAGCTTCCTCCCGGGGAAACCGCCACGACGCCTCACCATGCAATGCAAGGTATCGCCGAGACCTGGGCACATCATGTGTGGCGACTAGAGCCCGGTGAGCGGATCACACGTTCGCAAAAGTTGGCGCCTACCGGCGCATTCCTGGTGTCGTCCACCAACCGCTCGGTTCACGAGGCAATTTCTAGTTTCGCAAAAGAAAGCAGGCTGCATCTACGCTCCTGCTTGCCCGCGGCGCTGTCTCCACAGCTCATGCAAAGGGTATTTGATGCGCCAGCAAAGTACCGCAGGCAAGATGCAAGCGCCGCGGACGCTCTGATTCTCTGGACAGAACTCATGAGCACGGGTTGCCGGGCGCCACAGGTACAGCTATTTCGCTGGAGCAATGGATCGCCTAGCGCCATGTGGCGGGGGTGGATCCCACCTCAAGGCACTTCTGAGGCAGACGACACTGCCTTGAAAGCTGCGATCCGCCGCTTCCTGAGGTCGTCAGACGAAGTGCTTGACATTGCCATCTATCGCACCAGTTGGCCGCGCGCTGCGAACAACGTTTCACTCGAATCCAAGGTGTGAGCATGGTGCGCTTTCGACCAAACGGTATTGATCTTGCACTAGATGATGTTTCTGTATGGCGTCGCCACCAGGCATCGATACTGATGGTTGGGCTGACGCTTCTGGTCTCAGGAACGGCGGCCCTGACGCTCAGCTACACACACCTTCGCGATGCACAGACTCAGGCAGCGGAGGTAGAGAGCAGTGTTCAGGCCGCACGTGACGCAGAAAGATCTCGCCTGCAGAGAAGCCATGCAAGTCTGGAGGCTGCCCGTGACGAAAGTCGGTATATCGCAGCGCTGCAAAAGGCAGGATGGCTGGATCTTCTGAGGGCGTTCGAGACCGTTGGGAAAGCATCAGGAGGGCGAGTCGTTTTGTTGTCACTGACGCCAGAAGAACGCCAAAGCTTCGATGGAACTGCTCGTGTGACGGCCGTGGCCTTGACCGAGTCGGGCATGGTCGACTACTTGGACCGACTTCGTCGCACCGAGCCCATAGTGGCAGTAGAACTTGTCTCCCACAGTCCGGTGGACGATCTCAACAAGGATTCTCGTCAAATGGTCTTCTTGGTGCACTGGAGTTCGAGCAGAGCTAAGCCTTCAGTCAATAGCTCAACGGGCAAGGTGCAATGACAAACCTTTGGAAGGTCCCCCGCCTCAAGCGTCATGATGGCCTCCTATTGAGAATGCCGTGGCGCGCGCTTGTAGGCGCCTCCAGCGCCGTACTCGGCCTCTTGCTGGGAGCCGCCGCGTTTGTTATGCAGGCAGAGGTTGACCGCTTCAGGACACTGACACATGCCGAAGTTGCCAATGATTCGGATGCACGGGAGATGCAAGAGATGCTCAAGCTGCCCCAACCCACGCCGACCCTCACCAGGGACGAAGAGCACCTACAAGACTTGCAGGGTATCTTCGAAGTTGCGAGAGCCAACAATCTACGATTGGGCCAGGTCGACCACCAATGGGCGCCAGATCCAAAGCCTGGGATTCGCTTGCACACGATGACCGTGCAGATGAGTGATTCGTACCCTCGAATTCGCTCATTCCTGCACAGCATGGCCGAGACCTTCCCTCACCTAGGCATTCATAGCCTGACTGTCGAACGACCTGATCTGCAGGCGACGGAGGTTGACACCACATTTCAGTTTCTGATGCTGTACCGCGCATCGGCCGGCTCTACAAATGTCGACTGAATCGGTCTCTGGGAATCGCCCCATCCGTTGGTGGCAGGTGATGGGCTTGATCGGAGCCGCCAGCCTGAGCTTTTTTCTCTCCGCGTACTGGAGCTTGTCTCTCTCCCCAGAAGAAGGCAATGAGAGCCCGTCTCAAGGACCGAACTGGCCCTCCAAAGAGGAGCCAGCGCTACTCGCAACACCGCAGCCTTTGGAGGCCGCGCCCAGTCCGCGTGCTACTCCACAGGTGCCCTTGACGACCATCCCTCGCGATCCCATGGCGTGGAATCCATTCGGGCCACTTGGCTCTAGAACGGGATCTGAGACCAACGATGCAAGCGCCTCGACGATCTCGGCTTCCGCAAGACCACCCAATCCCGCCTCTACAACGCCATCACCAAGTGTTGCTATCGTGGGCTCCCCAGCCATGTCTGTAGCGCCCTCGGTTCCTTTCGAGATACTGGGCGGCATATCTGGAAAGAGTCTTGGCGATGGGCGACCATTCGCCTTTCTGCGAGCGGGAAATGACGTGATGGTCCTGAGACCTGGAGATGAGATCGATGGCTATCGCGTTGAGGAGATCACAAGCGAACACGTCAAGTTGGTAGCTTTGACCGACGGACGCCGTCATGTTTTGTCGCGTCGACATCAATAATCAATAAGGGTGCTCCTGCGATGCCCGCTCCCGATGCATTGGGCTGCTGCAGGGCAAATTGTCGCTGACCCATCACTTTGAGCATGCTCAAACTGGGCTGCTGCCGGTTTCAAAGACACAAAGTTAAGCTAGCGAGGGAGCATTGCTAGTGCATCCAGCGAGCGCCACCTTGCATGCGATCCTCATTCTCACCAAGTTCGATCGGCAGATCCTGCATCCCGATCTGGTGCGATCCGCGGCGCGCCGCCGCGGCAGAGGCTCCCAAGGCCGTCTGATAGATCTCCCGCGCACTCAAGTGCGCCAACGCCACCACGACTCGCCGATCCGGCTCCCCTGCCCCGAACCCCGCAGCCTTCAGCGCGTGCTTCACCACGCTCCTCGCCAACTGAATCGCCTGCTCTGCATCCGGCGGCATGATCAGGAACTCCTTGAAGCGCGATCGCAATGTGGCCGGCACCCACCAGGGGTAGTTGGCCGTGGCGATCCAGGCGATCTGGCTCGCATCGAGCTCCATGTCCAGACTGATGTCCCGAACCTTGGCAGCTGAGACCGGCTCCAGCAGTGAGTGCAACACCCCGATCGGCGATGAGAACCCGCCCGTGGTTTTGCTCACCGCCTGCGCCTTGTCCAGCTCATCCAGGATCACGAGCGGATTGGCATATTCACCCAGCCCCAGCAGATCGAAGACCAGCCCATAGCGCGAGTTACCCCAGGTCGCGTCCGAGCCGAGCAGCGCTGAGGAGGTCTCGGCCTGATCCATCGGGTGGCGGCGCACCGGCATCCCGAGCACCTTGGCCAGGGATTCGCAGAAGTGGGTCTTACCGACACCGGGTGGGCCGTAAAGCAGCAAGGGAGGCAGGCGCACTGGTGGCACCGGCGCGTTCACCTGGTCTGCCGCCTCAAGGCTCGAGCTTGGCCCTTTGCCCGCGCCCTTCCCCGCCCTGACCTTCTTTCCCTTCGCCGGCGCATTCCCCGTCCCGGCGTCCCCTGCGTCGAATCGCATCTTCTGCAGCGCCACGTGGTTCGCCACGAACTCGATGACTTCACCGAAGTGCGGATGATCCTCCTGCAACGCCAGGATCGCCTCCACCGACTCCGGCGATCCGATCCGCCGCCAGGGGCCCTTGGCCTTGAGCAGGTAGCCCAGCGGCTCATTGCGCTTATTCACGTCCGTGTCCACGCTCTGCGCTGAGGCCGCCATGCGCTGCACGTCTTCTTCCCGGTACACCCGCAGGCGCTGGGTCAGCGGCAGTTTCTCGACCTGGGCCCGCAGCTCGCCCTGATCCGGGTTGACGCCCATGCGCCGCAGTTCCGCCTCGAGCCTCTCCCGGGTCTGCTGCTCCTGTCGCTCGGCCGCCTTGGCAGCAAGCGCCTGCCGGTCTCGCTCTCGCTCTCGCTCTTGTTCTCGCTCTCGTTCTCGCGCTCTCTCTCGCTGCGCCGGATCCTCCGGCCGACCCACGTGCTGGCCGTCTTCGTCGGTCTCGGGCGATTCAGCCGCCTCCTTCTCCAGGCGCTGTTTGAGCTTCTTGAACTGCTCGGCCACGCCAGGGGGCAGCAGGAGCTCGTGGTCGTAGTTGTCGGCGAAGTGGGGTAGGCCCACGAAGTTGCCGTCCTGCAGCAGCCGCGAGCGGCCCTCCGCGGGTTTTGCAGTGAAGCTGGGCGGTCGGCGCCGGGCCATCGGGGCCAGTACCCAACCCGGCTTGGGGCTCAGGTACGGGCTCACCGCGGCGACCATGGACACGCCTGGGCCGATCGGGGTGGTGGTCTCGGGATCGGTCCTCTCGGAATCGGTCTTCTTGGGGTCGGTCATGTCTGCTCTCCCCGGCCTCACTTCAACGCGCGCAGCTTGTTGTAGTGGCTGATGCGGATCTGCTCGATCGCAGGCGGCACACCCCGCACCCCGAAGCGCCGGCCCACCTGGCCTTTGTCGATGAAGGACAGGGCCACTTCGGCTTCTGCCCGCTTGCGCACCAGGTGAGCCGCCAGGCGCTGCAGCACCAGCACGGCTTTGGGGCCGGAGTACATCAAGGCGTAGACCTGCCGGTTGTGGCTGATGCGGCGCTTGACCTCATGGATCTGCTCGGGCACGCCCACGCACACCCGGAAGTGCTTGAGGGTCTGCAGGTCGTTCTGCGTCACCTGCACCACCAAGCGGTAGGTGCTGGCGCGGTTCGGATACGTTTGCTTCACGATGGCCACGCACCCGTCGCCGTCGAGCATGCCGGCCGCCCAGGCCAGGCTCGGGCGGGGCCAGGGGATGGAACGGTTTTCGTAGGCACGGCGCTCGTGGTCGGGGATGCGCACCGGAGCAGGTTTCGAGGCCGAGAACATTGCCAGGGACCAAAGCCCCGCAGAATCATCGATGCTGGAATCATCGATCTCGGGCATCTCGGTGAGAGGACCTTCGTCGAGAGCGAGCGCGAGCTGGTCCTCGTCGGTCTCTGCGGAGGAGAGATCGCCGGAGCCTTCGGCATCGGCCTGGGCATCAGGTTCAACCTGTTCAGCCGGGACCCGCGCCAGCGCCGCCGTGACCAGCGTAGGCACTGGCTCCAGCGGCAGCGGCTGCTGGGCTTCGCCATCCGAATCGCGCAGACGGGCATAGGCTTCCCGGCGCGCCAGCCGCATGGCATCGCCGAACGTCTGCGCCATGAGCGCGAACCGCGGGTTCACCGGGTTCTTGCCCAGCGGGCCGTATTTGCTGCCGATGCGGTACTGCTGGTGCACCGCATCAGAGAGCAGGAGTTGCAGCCAGACGCCGTCGTTGACCGCTTGCTTCATGCCGCCCTGGCAATCCACCTCAGCACCCATCGGCTCCAGGTTGATGAAGCGCGTGAGCAGGCCGCGCAGCGTGAGCTGGGTCAGCGGGTGCGCGGCGCGCTCGGCTTCGCGTTCACGGGCCAGGGCTTCACTGGAGGAATAGCCACCACCGGACGCCAGATCCGGCGCTGCATGCAGAGAGCCGAGCTCGGCGATCAGGCAGGCCAGGCGAACGAGGGAGGTTTCGTCGCGGGTCAGCTCCGGGCTGTTGACCTGCTCGGCCGCGACCACGCCCAAGGCCAACGGGTGAACCACGCTGCGCGCACGCACCTCGGGCAGCAGGGCCACCAGCGCCTGCTCGATGTCGGCCCGGGCGATCGCAGCCATGAAGAAGGCCTGGTGAGCGGGTTTCAGGCTCAGGATGGCGTGGCTCAGGTCGGCGGTGATGCCCTCCGACAAGCCCAGGTGATCGAGCAGCCAGGGACCCGAGCCGCGGCCCGAGCGCTGCTGATCGATGCCGGTGACCAGCAAGGCATCGCCCGGGACACCTGGCATCCGGGTCTTGGTGGCGCGGATCGAGCGCACACGGGGAGAAGCGGCCTCGGCGATCTTGGTCTGCTCCGTGGGCGCGGGCAGCACGAGCGTCTGGTCACCGCTACCGAGCAGGGCAATCGACACACTGCCCTCGCGGCGCGGGCAGATCTGGCCGTGCTGGTTCATGTACGGGCCCACAGGGCCGAACGGGAAAGCCGCACTCAGCAGCGTGTTCACGCGAAACACCGAGCCGGGCTCGGCGAGTTCACCCAGCAGGTTGGGCATCTCTTCGCCGGGGGAGACGGCGTAGGGCGCGAAGCCGTTGGTGCCCGCGCCAGCACCGGCGCCGGAGCGAGTCGAGTTTTCCGGGAGGGCCTTGTCGTTGGCCGCCTGCTTGTTCAGGCGCGCCGAGAGCTGACTGCGCACGTCCTTCTCGAACTCGCCCATGTTCCTGGAGAGTTCCTGCAGGATGATCGGCATGGCCAGGGCGTGGGCCACCGGGTCCGCGTGCGGCTGGATGTGACCGGTGAGGCCATGGGCTGCTTGGTCAACGGCCGGGTTGTTGATCTGGGCGATGGTCTTGAGATTCGAGTTCATGGTCTTGGTCCTTGGTGATGAATCGGAAATTCGGGTTTTGGGTTCGGAGATCGGGCTGGTCTGAGTGGTGGTTTCGATACGCTTGGGCTGTTTCAGGCAAGGCTTCGCCTCACCGGTGCAGCGGACTCATCGGTCCGGCCGGTCAACAGTCAGCTGGTAAGGGTTCGTGGGTCGAAAAAGCGCCTGGGCGCTCAGCGCTGCGCTATGAGCCGTGCCTCAGGAACGGCGGCAGCGGGGGTGGCCTGAGCAAGGCAGCAAGCTCCGCCTCGCCCGGATCGGTGCCGACTCGATTCCGGCCTTCGGCACCCGATGCACTTTTGCGGCGGCGCGGCGCAGGCAGCACTTCGAAGGCTTGCGCCTCGTTGGCCGCCGGCGCCGAGCTGGCCTGCCCGTTCTGAAGCGGCGCGCCAGGCTGCGACAGGAGAGCCGACGGATCGAGCACATCGTTGGCCGCGGTCTCGGCTGATGCAGCGTGCGCCCCTGCCTGCTGGGCCGCAGGCAACATGGCCGCTTCTTCCGGCAGGCGCACCACCAGGCCCTGCACCGGGGCGACCGAGATGTGCTGCTTCAAGAGCCGCTCCATCGCCGAGCCGTCACGGCGGGTCAGATTCGGCACGTAGCGGCTGTACACCCGGAACAGCATCTCGGTGCTGGTGTGGCCGAGCTGGCGCGCGATCCACTCCGGTGCTTCGCCCGCGGCGAGCCACAACGTCGCTGCCGTGTGCCGCATCTGGTACGCCCTGCGGTGAGGGATATTGAGATGGCGCAGCAGCGGCGACCAGACCCGATTCAGAAAATTCTGGTTGTCGATCGGCTCACCCTTGCGGTTGCAGAACACGAACTCGGAGAGTTTTCCGGTGACCTTGAACTGCGCCTGCAGGGCATCGAACACCAGGTCAGTCATCTGGATGTCGCGCACGCTGCCATCGGTCTTGAGCTCATCTTCCTCCTTCATCACGATGGCCTCGCGAACCAGGATCAGGCGGCGCTCGAAGTCGATGTACTTCCACTTCAGGCCATGGACTTCCCCCGTGCGCATGCCGGTGAAGAAGCGCACGGTGAAGTAGGTGCCAAAGTCGGCCCGCACGGTCGTGAGGATCTGCTGGACCTCCTCGAGCGTGAAGGGCATGACGTCGCTTCGCTTCATCTTCAGCGGCTTGATGTTGCGAAACGCGGACGTAAACTCCAGCCGGTCGGCCGCCTCGTTGAGGATCTGACGCAGCGGCTTCATCACGGAGTTAATGCGACGGTTGGACAGCGTGGAGAGGCTTTTTCGGGCGGGTACTTTGGCGAGTGATGCCCGAAAAGCCAGAACGTCTGCCTTGGTGATGTGGCCGACCTCTTTGTCCCCGAAGTACGGGATCAGATACTGGTCCAGCGATCCCCGTTGCGTGACGCGGTAGCTGCGGCGCCAGGACACTTCGCACTCGGCAAACCACATGTCGGCGAAGTCCTTGAACAAGGGAGTGCCGCTGCGCGCGGTTGGCTGAGAAGATTCAGCGTCGTTACTCGAAGCTTCGGAGTCCGTATGGCCAGACTTGGCCGGAAGTGGCTTTCCGAAGGTCTTCTCGTAGTCGAACGTGCCGAGGGCGATTTCGCCTTCGATGCGCTCAAGGGCCTTTTGTAGGCGCTTGCGGTTCATCGGCGTGTCCGCGAGAGCGGTGTACTCGCGCAGACGTTGTCCGGCGTATCGGAAGTCAAGGAACAGCGTGCCCTTGCTGTCGAGGCGGCGGATACTACCCATGGAGCATGCCTCCATTGGCCAGCGGAATCGTGGCAGAGCCGCCCGATGACGCCATCGCCATATCGGCTTCGATGTGCTCCCAGATGTAAAGCGTCTTACGACCACCGAAGGGGCGAATGTAGTGACGCCCTTCGATGAGAACGCTGTCCTTGAGCCGATCTCGGATCGTTCGGCTGTCGTACTTGATCCGAGCGGAAAGCTCGTCCGTGGTGAGGTAGGTCGCTGTAGACACTGGTCACTCCTTTCATCCAATGCGACAATTCAGATGCCAAAAACGCTCGAAGGATCGTTTTTTGTCACCTTGAACGACATTATGGACGCCTAAATGCCACTGTCAAGTGCTTTTTTGCATCCTGAGTGAAAAAAAGCCACGGAGAGTGATGTGATCAAGTGCCACCTGTCCCGCGTGATGGGGGAGCGAAAGCTCAAGATCAGCGATGTTGCGCGAGACACCGGCCTTCACCGGAACACCATTACGCTGCTGTATCAGGAGACTGCGACCAGGGTCGATCTCGACGCCATCAACGCGCTCTGCAATTACTTCAGCGTCGGCGTAGCTGACTTATTCGAGTACGTGCCTGACGAGGGCTGAAGACTTGAATCGCCGGCAACGTTGCCGCGTAGCGTTGGTCTTCCGGACAGGTACGCAACCAGTTCCACACGTCATACCAACAAGTAGCAAATGGCGACATGCACAAGAGTCTGAACGCGCAGACACTGCGTCAGCCCTCGCACTAGTGTGCTCGTGCCTGACAACTTGAAAGGCGCCTCTGCGGCGGGCGCCGATCAGCGAGGCAGTGATGTGGAATCGCGCTCTTCACGGATGGTCGTCATTCGCTGCCACTGTCGACTCCAGAGGCTCGGCAAGTGTCAGCAAACTCCGCTGACCGCTTACGCTTGATGAGCCAAGGCGTCCGCCACCCAAGAACCCACGCGGCGGTCGTTCAAATACCCAGAGATGCTGTGCGCGTTATCCGTGTCGTTGCATACACCGTTGAAGTTCTCAATTCTAGGCTGAACGTCCCAACGGGATTGGTCAAGAGGAAGCAGCGCGACGACGTCCCGGTCGTCGTACGCGTTCTGCCACTTCCTCACACGACGGGGCACAGCCAAAGGATTCGGTAACTTGCGGCGCACAGTGTTTAAGCCAAGTGGGGACCCAAGCGTGATCAGCGCTCTGACATCAACTGCGCCAGCCAGCGCGGTGAGCACGCGGTACGTGACTACCGTTCCCAAGGAGTGCGCGACAATGACGCACGGCTCCTCTCCTCCGAATGCAGCACTCAATATCGCGTCGACCGCTTCCGACACGGCGGGGTAGTTCAGGTAAGCATGGACCTCAGCGGTTGCCTGCTGTAGGGTGATGTCGCCCATGAAGACCGACTGGTCCAAAACCGACAGGACGGCATGCACCCATTCCCACTGCAAAGGCCCCTTCTCCCGGATCATAGGCGACAGCTGAGCTTCGATCTGCTGCCGTGAAATCCCTGCATTGCTGGCAAGTTCTAACGCGAGCTCGAGCCGTTCGGAATCCCCAGATGGCCACGCCGATCCTTTCAGCTTCACGCCGAGGGGCGGTGTTTGAGCCAATTGAGCAGTCAAGCCGAAAAGCACATCACCGTAGAACGGGAATCCAATCTCTACGTTAGCGGGTAAAGCCGTTCCTGCAAGTTGCAGGTTGTCCTGCAGGACCTCGTACCACAGTTGCTTTAGCTGATCGGGATCCTTGCCCTGCTGAGCGATCCCATGAACAAAGATCAACCTCATCGCTCCACCACCAGCTTGCTTTCCAGGATCTCCATTCCCTCCGGGGCGAACCGGGTCCATAAGCCGGGCATGAGGTAGCGTCGAGCTTCCCGCAGGACTGGTGGCATCAACTCTTCGATTTCTCCTAGCAGAAGCCACCCCTGTGACAGCAAAGGCATCCAAGGCGCGAAATCCAGCCGCTTCAATGGCTCAGCCACCGCTGGCGAGAGCTGGGTCGCTTGCGGGGCTTGAGATGCCAGCATGGCCACATCGAACAGTACCGGCAGGCCATCGCGGTACATGTGGCGATAGACTGAAACCACTTCCGCGTCGATGTTCGACAGCGCATAGGCATACGTAGCGAACAAGCCAAGTGTTGGATCCACTCGCTTGTATCGCCGGAGTTCGCTGGCCACGGCTCTAACGGTGGCTTTGGTCAAACGAAGTTGGCCGTGGAGCGCGAGCGCGCCCATGAGTGCCTTGCTTTCTTCCACTTCCTCCCTGCGGTCACTGTATGTCTCCCAACCCAACTCGTTTACCGGAGATGGACGATAGTTCACTGTAATGATGCGGCCAGCTTCAGCGATCACGACGCCGATGAAGCCAGGAAGCACGGACAACGACATGCCAGTCCCATCGGTGAAGCGGACGAGTACGGCGTCCGCTTGCTGAGTCGGTTCTACCAAACGTGGGGAAGTGCGCAGCAGATGCAGTTGCCGCCCAGACGTAAGCCGAGCGCGATAGTGACCTCGTTGCACGAAGGCGCGTTCGGCTTCAATGCCAATAAAAGCGAAGCCGGTTTCGATGTTCGCATCGAGATCAGGTGCGACGGTGAGTATCCGCCGCAACTCCGCCGTTGGGTCCTCGACTCCAAGAGTGAGGCTGTCGCGCATCCGTTTGTGCTTCCGCACTCCAGGCGAGCCCAGCGCCAGGTCAAGTTGCTCGTAGAGTCGCGCCGCGAGAGTCAGCTCAAGCTTTGGCTCTGACGAAGCCTCGGTCTTGGCCGCCGCCCCTACGTATTTTGATATTAACTGTCCCGCGAGCCGCTCGCTGAAATCGGGCGGTGGAGTCACTTCAGCCAAGTATCGGGGCAGTTCCGACTCCACACGGATATCGGGCGACTGCGTGAGGTGAATAGACGCCGCCCGTGCAGCCTTCGGTACGGCATTGAGCAAGTGCCGCTTAAGTTCTCGGGACGCCACCACATGGAGGCTAGCGCCATCGTGGTGCACTTGCCTTATGAGGCTGGGCGGCTCCCCCTTCAATGCCTGCAACAGGCAGTGAGTGAGCAATGCCCGGTAGCTCGGTACGGCCTGATCCGGAGGCACCTCGTAAGCCGGGTTGCCTGGCAGTGTGGCATAGAAAGTGTCGACCTCAGGCGCATTTGACTGTGGCGACGCACTCGGAAAGACGCTTCCCGGCGTCACCATGGCCAATCCATACGTAGCCGGCATGGACCGGCAGGCATCCGACACGAAAACGACATGGGGAATGCCACTTACACGAGCGAGGCGGATGCATTGGGTGACGTTTACCGCCTCGTTCGGATTGGCGGGCGCCTGTGACAGCAGCCAGGCCTCGGAGTCCGGCGCCAACAGCAAACCGTGCCCGGAGAAGTACAGGACAAGTTGTTCGTAGACCCGCTTGTCAACGATCCTCCTCACACAGTTGAAGATCTCCGCCAAAGTGACTTCGCACTCATTGGCATCCGTCAGCTCATCTACCTCGAACCCCTGCGACCTGCCCCACGAAGCCATCGCAGCAGCACTTGCGGCGGCCGCATTGAGTGGCGGGAAATCGGAGCCGCTTGTCCTATCCACACCGATAACAACCATCGCTCGGCGCATTGCTACTCCTTGAAGTTGTATTACTTGTGGCCCTCGCCCCTACACCATTGGCGGCAAGGCCGCTTCATACTGGAGTAGCTGCAGTGAGTTTAGGTTGCGAAATGCCAGGTACGCGCTTGACCACTTCCGACTCTCTTCCTAGGGCAACTCGCGGGCCTCCGTGGTGCTGATCGAGCGGCGAGCCTAGGCGAACCTTCGTTGACCGTGCATTCGAACGCCCGGTCGCGGCGGTAGCGGCCACTGAGGCCAGCTTTGCGAGTGACTCTGACCAGTCTGGAGCCGACTCTGAGTCTAGCCGCGCATTGGACGGCCAACATGCAACCTCTGATCAAACGAAAACACCTGTTCCCGCGGTGAGTTGCCGCAGCGACCCACGATTCGGCCTTTGAATTCCTCGCCCCCGTCGTGCAGCAAGACACGTCCTTTGCATTGGGGACAGGTGGCGGTGTAGCGCACGAATGCGAACGCTCCCGTCTTGTTCCCATCTCTGGGTTGGAGTTCCAAGGTAACGTGGTCTTCTTTGAACGGGACCAGAAACTCGGGAGCCAAGACGATCCCGAGTTCGGCAAGCTCACTCATGAACTTGAATACACGCCACACAACCCATGAGACGAAGCACCACATGACCGTGTAGGAAACATGCGCAGTAGATAGAGGACTGTTCGAACGCAGTCCCGTGACCACCAGCCACCACGCGCTGAACAAAAGCAGAAAAACTGCGACAGTCACGAAGACACTCGTGGAAACGATTAGCGGGAGGGTGTGACGCACAACTCCGCCACGCAATCCAGCCGATATCACCGCCCCCGGAGCCGCCACTGCTGCGGGCGTATACCGGATTCCTCCATCCGGGGTGGGTGTCGGATGCCTGTCGCCGGCATCAATCTCTACAGGATCCGCGGTCAGCTGGTACTTGGCGGGAGAGCCATGGAGTTTCCTTAGTTTGGGCGTGAACCTGTAGCCCATTTGAATCGCGGTCGATCTCAGGCCTGGGCCCCAGCTCTCCTGGCGATCCTCCAACTGTTTCCACAACGGGCTCATCCACGCACTCGCCCCTTTGAGAGTATTGGCCGCCACGATCTCTTTCAAAGCCACCGTTTCGAACTCGATGTTCGATAGTTCGTGACCCCGCTCAGCTGCGATTTGGGCCATATGGCGGAATACTTGGACGGCTTGGTTTCGTTCAGTCTGACCAGTTTCTTCGAGAAATGTGAGCGCTACCTTACCAGCCTGAGTCAACGCAGACTCGGACGGTACATGGAGGTTTGAGGACTGCAAATCTGACTTCATCGCTGGCAGCTTACCCGCACCCGAACCAACTGAGGTGTGCCATGAGCAAGAAGCAAGATTTGCAGTCTCGCGCCATGCGTAATGCGCGCAAGCGCTCGGGGAACCGGCGGGCAACCAAGACGAGGAGCCTCTACAGCCCTCACCGAATGGCAATCAATGTGCTTCGAGAACAGCTTCGAGCAGGCCACATTGTGTACGGGTGGTTTCACGGTGGCGTGACGTGGCGGGGTGCGACTCCTTTGATAGAGAAAGGGGTGCACGTGACAGTTCGGGCAGAAGCTCCGCTGAAAGCGGCTGGGCGGCGATACATACCAGACTTGGTCGTGAACTGCGCGAACTCTGGTCGGCTCCTCCTGGCCATAGAGGTCTGGCATACACATGCGGTGTCCGCCATCAAGCGGTTGGCATATCAATCGGCAGGCATACCTTGGATCGAGGTACGGGCCTGGGCAGTCATCAGCCGACGCTCCGGGCAGCGCCTACCCATCTTGGATTGGGGAGGAATCGGACCGATTGAAACGCCTATCCAGCTAGGGCTATTCGAGTCGACTCCCACAGCTGTCAAACCGCCTCGAGAGAGGGCGGCCAAGTTGTTCAGTCTCAGAAGCAGTGATTGGCGCCTACCGGAAGCGCGTTCGCCATTCGGCACAATAGCTGGTTCTCTTCAATGACAAGATCAGACTGATGTGAGTCGTTCGCGTAGCCGAACTTGAACGGCAGCATCCGCCAACACCAGCCATTGAGCGTCGCCGGCCGCGAATGGCTGCGTCACCCTCGCAACCTGTCACTCGGCCGCGTGGCTGGCCGTGCACACGTCCGAATGGCAGCTTCTTCGTGTCGCGGCAAACTCATGTCGCCCAAGGCGGAAGTAGAGTTCTACTAAAGAGCCGCGCAAAGTTGTCGTTCAACGTCAATGCTCAGCCCCTCGCCGGCTGTGCTCAACGGTGGTCCTCGAGCGATGTCAGCAGCTGGTGATTCGGGAAGTCTTCCTTCGCCGCCGCTACAAGCGATCCAAAGCTGATGTTCTTTCCGCCTCCGCCATTCTTGAGGGTCCGCAGCGCCGAATGCCACATGGCTTGACCCGACCCATAGAGCATAAGCTTCGAAAGGTCGCCACCGGCCCGCGTCCACAACTCATGTTCACGCGGCCCGGTTGGGAAGAGCTCAATGAGGCACTGCTCCAGCTGGCTCCAATGGTCAGCACCGACCGGCATTGACGGCGTGGAAGCGCTGGCGGGTGATTTCCTTCCGCCACGACTCAACGCGATCGGGAAGTTCTGCTCAAGATTGTCAGCCTTAAAGACGGGATGCTGGTTGTCCGAGACAGCCTTAGGAACCTCTTCGGCCACGTACTCAAACAGGTCGAAGACCTTGATGACTCCGCTGTTGTCTCTGTCCGCGGCGCCCTTTAGGCCTGCAAGCAACGCAGTGGTGAAAATGCTGTTCCTCGCTCCCATAAAGACGCCGGACTCCTCATCAGCGCGGCACGATGCCATCAAGGCTCGCCCTGTGCCGACCGCGAGCTTGGCGAAAGCACTTGGGCTGTATCCAGACTTGAACTCGTGGCCTTGGCTGTCCGTCAGGCCCTTGGAAAGGCCGGCGCCGCCAGCGTGGCAGGAGTCGATGAAAACAAGGACGCGCTTCGCCTTGATTTGGCCGAGTGCGGCGGCCAGGTCGCCGGAACTGATGGCGGTGCCGGCGAGGTCGGCAAGGTCACTGTCCACGGTTAGCAGCGCACTGTCATCGCCACTGGTGCTCGGCAGAACTGCACCGTGGCCAGAGAAGTACACGCAGACAGTTTCATCTTCCCCGGCGCGGGCGGCCAGAGCGCCCAGACCATCCAACACTGTTTGTCGCGTGGCATCGGCATTGAGCAGCGACACGACGTTGTCCCGCGCGTAGCCGCAGTAGTCAGCCGACGACAGCGTCGCGGCGATGTCCTTCACGTCGTTCAGGATCGCGGTCGGCAGGGATGAGATGTGTTGGTACTTAGAAACGCCGACCAGCAGCGCATGTCCTTGGTGGTAGCCAGGCAAAGTCATGACTGAAATGGATTGTGATACGCGGGTCAGCGATAGCCCACAATGTCGGTGTCGTTGGCGTAAAGCCGCAACTGCTCGTTGTCGGGGAAGTCCTTCAGCATATGGAAAAGAAGCTCTCCGGCTTTAGGTCGACCGCCGAACCGAACTGAACTCAGCGCGGCATGCCAACGGGCGGCGCCGCTCTGGGATCCCCCGGGAAGGTCGGACTTCTTACCTCCTGCCCGTGACCAAAGCTGCTCGTCATCAGGGCCGGCCGGGTAGAGATCGCATGCTACATCTTCCAGAGCAGCCCATTTCTCAGTGACCGTCGGGGCAGAAACGCCAAGCCGCCAGCGGGTAAACATGCCCAGCAACCCCGAACACGCACGGAGAGCCGGCAAAAGGTCGGCGCGCCGACGCGTCGAATAGAAGTCGGCGAGAGTATTCGCAGCACAGTCCCAGCGCTGGGACGCAACGAGCGTCCCCAGTCGCTTCGAGGAAGCGGCGGAAAGCACACTCATGCCCCGCAGCATTGTTTCGAGCCATGTGATGAACATCGGCTCCGAGAACGACGCAAGCGCCGCAATGATCGAAAGGCTTGCGTCGACTGAAACAGACGGCCTACCAAGGACAGCTGGCAGCTGAGGGCTCGCGACTATGGCTCGCTCGAGCATGTCTTCGGGAGCTGTTGCTTTGCCGCTGGCCCCAGCATGTTCTAGCCATCCGGCAGCTGTTGCCTGCAGGTAAGCATCTCGTTGGGGCAGCCGATGCCAAAGCTCAGCTCGTCGCGGGAACGAACAGACATCCGCAAGCGGTGTGTGCGCCAAGGCTTCGAGCAGGCTCGGATCGACCGCATGCCCGTCGACAAGCTGCTCTAAGACGGTGTCGCGAACGTCAGCGGCCTTCTTCGGCGCGTTCCACAGTGAGGACTTCTTCTTGATAGCAGAGGCCCAAACCTTCTGCTCGGCGATGTCCTTGCCACGGATGCTGGAAAGCACTTTGGGGTCAGAAACCGACATGTCCGCAGCCATGTCCACCAAGCGCGAGTCTTTCTCGTTGACCGCGCACTCAAGCACCTGCGCAGCGCTAGCGTGGCCAAGGGCAGCCTTCAGGCCTTCCGAATGGCCGGCTGCCTTGTCGACCTCGAGCTGCTGGCGCGCTGCGTCACGCGGCGCCAGCGTCGCCGCCAGAATGGTGCCATAGGCCATCAGCCAGCGCTTCTTCAACACAGTCGCGAGCAACTGTTCTGGCTTGGCGACATGGAGCTTCCTCGGCACAGCAGCAGCGAGACGCTGCTCAAAGGCGCGCTCAGTCGGCAAAGCATCTACGAGCGCAGAAAACGCCGGCGCGTTGCCATCGGCCCATCGCCAGACCGCTTGGTAGATTGGCGCACCGTCCTTGCGCGCGGCAGTCAATATGCCCGCGGTTGCGGCGGCACGCCACGGTTCGAACGCAAGGTCCTGGTCGCCAGCGGCTTGCGCGAGTTCACCGAGCTCCGCGTCATGCGCCGGCTCGAACTTCAGCTTGGCCACAGCAAGCTCGACCGCCGACCAGAACTGCTGGGCCTGCGGGAACCCGGCCAAGAGGAGATTTCTCAAGACGAGCAACTGGCTCACACTGGCAGCAGGGACGAGCCCAACAAGCCTGCTCAGGAGAGCGCCTTTGGTGGCAACGCCAACCTTCGGGTCCGAGGAGAGCCCGTCGACCATGCGAACCGCCGAAAGAAGGTCATCGAAATCACCCTTGCCTTCAAGTAGGGCGTGCAGCCGTTCAAGGCGGCCCAATTCCTTGACTGTCGCAAGCGTCACCCCAAGGTCGGAGGCGAGCGCCACCAAGGGGGCAAGCGGCCGTTGACCACAAAGCACCGCAGCCACCGCCGACGCCGGCACGGCGTCCTCCGGATTGACAACAGCATGCTTCAGCCAGCGAGCGCGCAGCTGCTCAGGCGTGCAGACGATTGTGGGCAGCGGCTGCTCCACCAGGTCGGCAGGCCCAAAGCTCAGTCGAAACGCAAAAGAGCGACGCATCTCGGGGCTGAGGTTCTGCCACAGCGCATCGACCAGACCCTCAAATCCTGGCACGCCTACGCTGACGACCGGCAGCTGCTGCAGCGTCGCCAGCGCGTTGGCCGCTCCGACCAGGTCCGGTGCATACGGCTCATGACTGCTAGCAAGTTGAAGGTCGAGAGTCGTGATCGAAATCGGGAACTGGTTTACGGCCGTTGCCAGAAGCCCGAACAGCGGGGCCAGGCTACCGAGGTCGCAGACGTCGTCCAAGCTCACTATGAGCGCGTGAGACAGGACCATGCCGCCGCGGGATGCGCTCGGGTCCAGGAACGTCTTGGCAATCACATAGTGGTCGGCAATGGGGAAGCCCCGGACGAACGGAGACCACCCCTGCACCCCGCCGGGCACGCCGTCGGGAAGGTCCAGCCGGCCAAAAATTTCCGCCGCAAGCCGAGATTTGTCGCTCGAATCCCGCAAGCCATGCCCACGCTCGCTAACCTGTCCGTAGACGGCCTGTTCGACTCGCATTTGCGCTCAGGCCGGTTCGGCCATCAGCCGCTGGATAGGCAGCGTGATGTCCTTGTCCTTCTTGCCATCAGGCAAGATGACGTAGCCGAACTCCTCCGGGCCGCGAATCGCGTATTCCTCATTCGACTCGGTCTTGCTGAGCGCCTTTTCCAGAGCCGACAGACCCATGACCGTGGGAGATTGCCAGTTGCTCCGGATGAACGACCAGAACATCGGCAGCATTGCTGCAAGCAACTTCTCCGGCAGCTCGCTGGTTTCAAGCTCGTCCCAGCAGCTCAGCAACACCGTCAGGCGAGGCTTGCGCAGTTTGCGGTCAAGGTTCAGCTGGGCGAGGTAGAGCAGCATCTGCAGTAGTTCGATCGTCCTGGCCTGGTCTGACGACTCGTACTCGGTGACTTCCTTGGTCTCAGGGCCAGCAAAAGCCTGCAGCGGCCTGGAGAACAGGTCGTCCTCCGCACGCAGCGAGTGCAAGCGAAGCAGCACCACCCAATCCGTGGTGGCCAGGACGCGCTCACGCCACGCAGCAGGAATACGCCGCTGCTTCACAAGGTTGCGCACCTGCTCGCCGCCGTAGTCCGGCCATACGAGTTCCGCGGTGCGGCCTGCATCGTCCTTTATGGGCCAGACGCTCTCAACGTAAGTGCTGGCGGGAGTGTGGTCGGTCGCCTTTCCGTCAGCCAAGCAGCTGAGCGCAGTGGTGAAGGCTTCCAGGTTGGTCGCGGCGCCATTGCGCTTGAGCGCGCATGACTCGACCATCAGTCGCTTCAAGAACTGCGCGCCGTAGTGTGTCTTGCCGACATTCGATTCGCCGACCAAAAGGATGCTGTGTTGTGCGGACACCGGTTATCTCCTTCCGTAGCGGAACAACAGGTCGTGGCCGGCCACTTCCGATGTGGGCAGTTGCATGCCTGGGCGCTTGGTCTCAAGGATCCAGCTGAAGAGCTTCTGAAAGCCTTCCGAGGCTTCGACCTCGCCGCGTTTGAAAACGCTGACCGTGAACTCGGGCACATTGGATGCAGTGGAGCCCAATGACTTCCTGATCTGCGCCTCCATCGCTGGTGCCACTTCCACATCGCCTTTGGTCCAAACAAGAGCCAAGCGCCGGCCTTGTGATTCAGCGACCGCACGCTGCGCCAGCAGCTGGAAGTCGTTTCTGGCGGTGCCCTTCGCGGGCCCAGCGAGCGCTTGACGGTCGGCAATTAGCAAGGTGACGTCAGCATGCTTGGCAATCCAGCGGGCGCCTTCGGCTTCCGAAGACTGCTGATTGATGGACCACTTCTGGAACCACTCTCCAGGGGCGTCAGCGAAAAGCAGATCGCGCAGCGCTCCATCCTGGCGGCGGAAGGCCATGTGGAGCATGCCCGGTGCGCGCGCGGCCCGGCTGGTGGTGTGCGGTGGGAAGTGAGGGGCTTGTTGGCCAGGTTTCCAGCGAAGGTTGTTGGCGACAGCCTCCCAACCAGCCAGAGTGTACGAATTGCTGAAGAGGCTGTCTTCGCGCGTCAGGTTGCCACGACCGAGCAACAGATAGAACGCGGCCAGCACCGTGGTTTTCCCTGAGCTTTCCGGGCCCACGAGTCCAACGGTAATGGGTTTGCCCCTGCCACTGATGAAGTTGAGGTCGGACTCACCAAGGGCAGAGCCGCTCCACGGCACGGCCAGTTCGTCTGGATTAGATTGCGCGGACGTGGAGGTTGGGACGACCTTCTTCCACTCAGGGCAATTTGCGAGCTTGATGTGGCCCAGGGAACATGTGATGTTGTCGTCAGCAGAGCACTTGGGGTGCGGACAGCGGTCCATGGCGACCTACTTCCGCTTCGAACGCTTGACGCCGACGTTGGTCGCTCGCGCGCTCTGAAGTTCTCGAAAAAGGTAGGTGCCCCACTCGGCAGGCGTCATCTTTGCAGTTGCATCGATGCCGACAAGCGCACGGAGCTGCCCAGCGTCGATGGTTCCAGGGTTCTGCGGGTGACCAATCACCGACAGCAGAGGGCCACGTCCTTCCGCTGCTTGCACGTATTGCGCCGCGAGGTTGCGGAACGGCTGCATGAAAGCGGCGGTTCGCGCGTCTTGAACCAGCGCGGCGACTTCTTGCTTGCCGCTTTCGGCAGCAACTGGGTCCACAGGCAGGCAGCGGATGGTTTCCTTGAGGAACGACGATACGCTCGCCGGGGAGTAGGTTGGAACTTGCTCATGAAGGTCCAGCGCCATCAGGGCCGCCGCCGCATAGGGAGGCAGGTCAAGATAACTCTCGTGGGCACTGGGCGAGTACAGTGCCTCCTTCCACCAGAGAAGGTTGGTACGGCGTTGCAGGCCGGCCGTTGCGCCGCTGAAGCTTGCAAGTGCCTTCTCAACGTGAGTGCCGACTGCGCTTGCAAGCGCCGAAAGAGGCCCGGAGAGGTCAACAGGCGTCGGCACTAACCCCTTCGCCATCGCCTCCAGCTCGTCGGCAATGGCCGCACTCATCTTTTCCGAAAACGATGCAGACCAAGGCTGGGGGTTATTGTGTGGAGAGTGCTGGTTGGATCCGTTGCCACCCCAGGGTCCCGCTGCGCGAAGAATCAAAGAGGCAAGCGTCTCGCGATTTACTGCGGGCACCTTTATCTTCTGGGCTACCGAGGCTGGTGCGGCGTACTGCAGTGGGTCAACCGTAATCTTCTCCGGCGTCGCCCACTCTTCCTCAGCGCGCGCATCGACTTTGGCTTCAATCTCGCCAACCGCCTCGCGCCAGACCGCCTCCTCGTCGGAGGTCTCTGCCTGGGCGAGTGCGTTGCGCGCAGTATTGACGAAAGCAACCGAGATTGCGTCATCCAACCTGGCGGCCTGGACGATGGCATCAAGGAGGATTGCTCGCAGGATGGCCACGGGAGGACGGGCATAGGCGTTGGACACTGTCTCCCACTGCTTGCGCAGCGCCGCCATCGCCTCTTGGATGGTCGGATCATTCGATACGATGCCAGGGTCTGCGGCCGCCATGGTGAAGCAGACCGTCTTGGCAGGTGCATTTTTCAAGACCGTGGACAGGTCTTTCGCTGTAGCGCGCAGTTTTTCGAGTTTGGCGTCATCGCCTTTCAGATCGATAGCACCAATCTCGAGGAATCTCATCAGATATTCGCTACTCATCCGTGGCCTCCTTGCCCTTATTCGATTTGCAGTAGACCGTAGCTTAGCGCCCAAACGGCACACGTTCGCGGCGGGCTGAATGCTTAGGCGGCTCCTCCATCATCGACAGCAGCCATCGGTGAAGGTAGGTCAACCAGTGAGCCGTTAACCGATTTGATCTACATAGCGTGAGTCGAGCCTCATGCCACGAAAGACGGCAATAGCTGCGTAGCCGTCCTCTACACCTTGGCGATGGTCTTGCAGAAAACCGAACTGATGTGCAGGAGTCCCATCACGGTTCTCTCGGAGCCAACCAGACTCGGTATCCCACTTACTACAGGCACGCCTGCCCTAGCGCCGAAGCCGAAGGTGGTGGGCGTCTTCGCTCTTTCGAACTTCGACCACCGCCTCCAGGGCCTTGAGCATTTCGCCGAATCCGGCGTAGCCGAAGTCTTTGGGGTCGAAGGTAGGGTCCAGCCGCTTGATCAGTGGCAGCACGTTGGCTTTGTTCACCCAGGGTTCGCCCGTGGATTCGGACAGCAGGTGGAGGGCGCGGCGTAGCAGGTCGGCGGCAGGGTTAGCCGGAGGTGTGGTGGACGCCTCGGGAGCATCGCCCTTCTTACTATCGACCAGGGCCTCCGGCTCAATGAGGCTGTCATAAAAGCGGAATTCGTGGCAGCTCTTGGCCCAGTGCTTGTTGGTGTTCTTGCGGTTGCCAATGCCGATCAGGGTGCGTCCAGCAGCCTTGATCTTCTGCGCAACAGGCATGTAGTCGCTGTCCCCGCCCACGACGATGACCGTCTTGATGTGAGCAAACCGGCTGAGATCCTCGGTGGCATCGAGGCAGAGCTTGATGTCGGCGCCATTCTTGGCGGAGGCTCCCGGCGGGAATAGTTGGATCAGCTCGACTGAGCCCTGAAGCAGGGCATCGCGGTACCGACCGAAGTACTGCCAGTTGCCGTAAGCGCGGTTGATGGCGACCGGCCCGAACGAGGCGCCGAGTTCCACCAAGGCCTGGACATCGATTAAAGGTTCTTGAACCTTGAAGCGATTGTCTTGCTTCGCATACGCACCTTCGCCGTATTTGGCCTCCATGAGGCCAGCGTGCAGATTCTCGAAGTCCCAGTACAGGGCGACAGATCCGCTTTCACCGTTATCGTTGGTTCGCACAGTTTTCTCCCCCCAGTCGTGATGCAGTCATCGTAATGCCCGCGGGTAGACTTAATTGACCGAGGAGGGGGAATACCACCCCGACGTCCGGAGCCATGGCAACAGCGCATCACACGAAGGAATGCGTCGGACCGGGATATTCACACTACGAGACGCTCAGACAACCGCAACCGAGGTGAGTGGCATGCCAGCTCGGAGGACGCTGTAGCTCCTGACTTCGGCGCGAGCATCGCGAGGACTGTCTTTGTCAAAACGGTGGTCTCCCCGCCTGTAACGTTCTGAGGCGACCTCCTGGGCCTGCCTTTTAGGCCAAAGAGCGATGGTCGTTCCCCGAGGCAAAACCACATCACGCGGATTCCGCTGGGCCAGCAGTGGGCCAGTTGCGGGCCACATCAAACCGCGTAGCAGCTCGAAGACCATCGCCTCAGTGCCTAAGCTGGCCCACGAACGGCGCACTGCCAGGAAGAGGCAGCATCTCCACTACATGTTCGACCCACGCTTGGATTCACGTAAATCGTTGATTTGGCGCGGCTGGCGGGGATCGAACCCACGACCCTTGGCTTCGGAGGGCCAAAAACCGATGCGTAGATACATCGGTTCCGCGATGTGCCAATCAGCATTTGTCAGCGTCGTTCATACGGATCAACGACTTAGCGCATCTGACTTGTGACATCCAACAGCGCCTGACTGCGACCACAACACTTCGGCTGTCACAAGTCCGCCACCAAAAGCGCGGCAGAGCACTGGTCCGTCGCCTCGGTCAACATGAGCATAGCCCACCACCTTCGATGCACTCGGAGCCCCCAGATGCTCAGCGCTACTCGGCTCGCCCGCGACTATATGCTGCCCGCCCTTTGAATGGAGCTCTGGTACCTCAAGCCCAGGAAGGTGGCGAGATTGCGCTCACGTTCTCGCGCCCGACTTGGTCAGTGAGGCAACTTCTCTGGCCAGTGCGAAGCCGTGTTCCCACGCTTCCTCAATCTTGGGCACCAAATCCTGTGGAACTCGCTCTTGATGCCGGATAGTAGACAGGGTACCTGCCATGGCGTCTGCTGCCTTCAGGATGAACTCGTGGGGCCGCTCGACGCCGCATGCACGACGGCCAAAGTCGAGAAGTTCCTTGGCCAAGGGGTACGTCCGGGTCTTGTCGCCCTTTCGCAGCTTCAGCGCCATGGTCCGATCCTCGATTTCCTCACCCGTGCCGAAGCGGGTGTACTTGTAGATCGAGGTGGTCAGCACGTCGAACATCGGCGCCAGGCGGATATCGGTCGGGCTGGAGTACAAGACACCGAAGTTCTTCAAGTGGGCGTCGCCGTTCCTCACCAGGATGGAAAACGCGACCTGCTGGAAAAACTTCTCCAGTTCAGGCTGAGGCATGCCAAGCTGGTTACGCAGCAGATCGGCGATCAACTCGTAGCTGCCGTGGTACTTGCGCTCGTCCAGCTTGTTGCGCACCTGCATGCCCAGCAGGGACGGGATGTCCTCGAAACCAAGACGTGAACCGTCGGCGGCGATGTCAAAGCGATCAAGCACCAGCAGGCCGCCATCGGCGCTTAGATCAAAGCCCGAGACTTCGATGCCCGCACGCTTCGCGGCGCTCATCGCAATGAACTCGTTGGCCGAGAGCCCGGGGTAGTAGTCCGGGCCACTCTTCACGATGAGGGTGGGCACCGGGATCGAGGCACGATCGGGCAGCATGATCTTGGGCTGAACGCCGGATACACCTGCGCCACTGGCCAGGTAGGCATCCACCAGCTCGGGAAACAACGCCTGGCTGTTGGTGCTGTTGAGCAGCGTTGCGCGATCGATCGTTGGTCCACCCACCCGCGCGGGCGCCCCGGGCAATCGAGCGCTGTTACGGCCAATGCTGTTGGTGCCGACGGCCAGCAGCAGATGCATCTCGGTGATGTTCTGCTTCGGAAACCGCGCGCGGATCTGCTCGTACAGGTAGCCCTCAGGCAGGTTCATGTCGAGCACCGGGAGCATGGCGTTGTTCTGGTAGACCGACGCCTGATCCGGGTTCATGAGCAGACTGAGCCAGGGGCCTCGATAGGCGCCGCTTTCATCGGGCTTGTAAGTGAACACATACTGTGACTCACGTCCCAGCAACCCGGCGGGCTTGGCCCCGATGTCAATCTCGAGCGCCTTGATGCGTTCGGGCATTTCCAGCTCAGCGCTCACCGTCCTCCCCCAGCTCGCGTGCGGTGTAGTCCTGCATCTCTGCCAGGCTCGGCAAGCCCCTCTTCTCCAGCCTGATCGAGTAGCCCATGGCCCGCAGGGCATCGAACAAGGAAGAAACGTAGACCTCATCCCCGCGCTCCAGGCGGTTGAGCACGTCGCGGCTTCGACCGCTGTCCTTCGAGAGCTGCACGGACTTGATCCCCAAGCGCTTTCGCAGGGCGCGAAGTTCGCGACCTAGATCGACAGGGTTGTTTATTTTGTCCACGATGCGAGTCATTTTATGAACAACAACAAACAACGTCCACCATATAGGACAAAAAAGTGGTTTGGTCGTGTTGCGTGGGACTGCGTGCCACGCGAGGAGCTCGTAAGCCTCACACCCGGTCAGCCCGGCAGGCGGAGTCCATGCTTGTCACCGCCCCAGACCA
This sequence comes from Hydrogenophaga sp. T2, assembly GCF_049843535.1. Classification (NCBI taxonomy): domain Bacteria; kingdom Pseudomonadati; phylum Pseudomonadota; class Betaproteobacteria; order Burkholderiales; family Comamonadaceae; genus Hydrogenophaga; species Hydrogenophaga sp. T2. Next base: position 255,321 of record NZ_JBBHZJ010000005.1, read on the forward strand.
AGTCGATCGTTCCGCGGCGAGCCACTTTGGGGCCTTGGCGAACCCGCCAAACCGCGCCGAAACAACCGGGGCGGTTCATCTTGCCCATCTCTCGTTTGCGAAGGATTGGTCGTCCAGACATCTACCTCACGGTACTTGACCCCTCACGAGTTCAAGCAACACCAACTGCACAATCCACCCATTCCCAACCGGGCCGTCTTACAGGAATGAATGGTCCGAATACGCCGAGCAGGCCACCATCGCAACCGGCAGCAACCCAAACACTATGCCCAGCAGCATCCGTGGTCTTTGTCAGCCCATCAAACGCCGATACTCGCTGGCACTTCAACGGTGAGTCCCAATGTGTGAATCTTTCTGTTACAGAGGCTGATGCGTACCGGTTGCGCTAAGCAGGTCGATAGTTCGCAATAGAGCTGTGGGATCTGCAACACCAGCGCCCGCAATGTCCATTGCACTGCCATGCCCAACAGTTGACAGCACAACGTCAGCACCAATACTCAGGGCGCTTGCACCTTTAGGGGCAAGAAGTTTGACTGGAATATGACCCTGGTCATGGAAGATCGCAACGTATAGACCGTGCTGGCGGCGACTCAGTAGCTCATCGGCGCCGATTGGATCGCTTACCAAGTAACCTTCCTGACGGAGCCTATTCACCGCAGGAACAGTCAAGGCCTTGTCCTCGGGACCAAATAGACCACCCTCTGATGCGTGCGGATTGATTCCGAACATTCCAACGGTGAGCAGTTCGCTGCCGATTCTCTCACTAGCCGCAACACCGCATCTTGTGGCCGCGCAGATAAGGTCAACCGTCAACCGATCGAGCGCATCGCGAACGCTTTCATGCAGAGTGACATGGACGATACGTAGCCCACCGCCCACGAGCATCAGAAACACTTCGCTCGATGCTAGGCCGCACACACGCGCAAGCAGCGAGGGATAGCCACTAAATGGAATGCCCGCCAATGAAACCGCCGTCTCATGATGAGGGCAGGCAATGACTGCATCGCATTCACCGGCCTGCGTCGCGAGAATGGCTGCTGTTGCACTTGCCACTGCAGAGGCTCCAGCCGCTGCATTCACCTCGCCTGGGCGTGCCGATTCAGAGTCCAAAGAGCCAGCCTCTTTATGGCGGACTGATGCCAGCAATGTGGTCATGCCTAGGCGTTCCGCTGTGGCATGCAACACATCCCCAGGACCGAACACCGTGAAGCGGAACAGGCTGGCCGCAGGCTGGGCGGCCAGCGCTTTTAGGGCAATCTCCGGCCCGATCCCGTTGGGATCACCCAAGGCCAGAGCAATGCGGTTGGGGACGCTCATGCGGGCTTGTACTTTGCGATTAGTGCCCTCGCACCTGCCAACAGCCTCTCACCGTCGGCCCCACGCCGGTTCATATCCTGCACCCATTCGGCAGCGATATCGCCGGTGAGTTTGATGAACTCCTGCGTTTCTGCATCTGTGAACACATGCACCTTATTGCCTCGATCGGTTGCCGCCTTGCGACTAACAGGATCGACGTCCTGCTGCACTTTTCCGAACCATACCGATGTCTCGACGCCAGAGTTGTCGTCGATGACCTTGCGCAGGTCAGCGGGTAGCGAGGCGTAGCGTGCCTTGTTCATCACCATTACGAAAGCGGTGTTGTATAGAGCAGGCTTTCCCGGCGCGAACTCGCTGTGATGCTGCGCAAGCTCATGCATCTTCACTGAGGTAATCACTTCCCATGGCAGTGCCGCACCGTCGATCACCCCCTTGGAGATGGCGTCAGGAATCTGGGGCAGCGGCATGCCCACCGCAGTGGCACCGGCGGCATTGAGTAGTTTGGTGGCCTGGCGAGTCGGGCCGCGCATCTTGAGACCGCGAAGGTCAGCCGCGCGCAGGATGGGCTTGCTGCGCGAGTGCAGAACGCCCGGTCCGTGCGTGTGAAAGGCCAACGGTTGCACATCCTTGAATTCGTCAGCGGCGTAGGTCTGCAAATACTCCCAGGCAGCACGCGAGGCTCCAACGGCGTCGTGAGTCATGAAGGGCAACTCGAACACCTCAGTGCGGGGAAAGCGTCCTGGGGTGTTGCCAGCCAGTGTCCAGACGATGTCAACTACGCCGTCGCGAGCTTGGTCGAACAGCTGCAGGGGCGTACCGCCGAGCTGCATGGCTGGATAACCTTCAAACTTGATCCGCCCTCCCGATGATTGCTCGACCTTGGCCATCCATGCTTTGTGTGCGTTGAGATACACATTGGACGTTGGCGCCATGAAGGTATGAAACTTGAGCGTCACGGCCTGCTGTGCGAAGGCGCCCAGTCCGGGCGCGCCAACGGTAGCCGCAATGGCGGCTGACTTCAGAACGGTTCTACGGTACATTTAGATTGTCTCCATGAAGTTGAGGGCAAAACCATCCCTCTCCCTTGCGCACGGGATGCCGTGGCCGGTCCGCAGGATGAGGTCGGACCAGAGCGTTGTGTTTGGGGGTTCAGTCAGGCCGGGCTGGCTTGTGATACGAATTTGGTAATCAGGTAGCCATCGAAGGTTTCGCTGCCTCCCTCGCTTCCAATACCGCTGTCCTTGACGCCGCCAAAGGGCGTTTCGGCGAGCGTGATGCCGAAGTGGTTGACGTTGACCATACCCACCTCGAGGTCGTTGACCACGCGGGTGGAGGTCTTGATGGAGTTGGTGAACACGAAGCCCGTCAGGCCGAAGGGCAGCGCATTAGCGCGGCGCAGCACCTCGTCGATGTCCCGAAAGCGAGTGAAAGGCGCCAGCGGGCCGAAGGACTCTTCAACCATCACCCGCGCGTCGTCGGGCACATCGGTAAGCACAGTGGGCGGGAAGAAGTGGCCGGTACCCGGAAGGCGCTGGCCGCCGCATGCCACTCGGGCACCCCGCTCCAGGGCATCGTTCACAAAGTCGTCCATTGCATCGACACGGCGCGCATGCGCGAGCGGGCCCATCTGCGTGTTCTCGGCCAGACCGTCGCCCACCTTGAGGCTGCCGTATATGGCCGTGAAGAGCTCCAGGAACTGTTCGTAGACGCCTTCCTGAATGTAGAAACGACTGGGCGCAATGCAGAGTTGCCCGGCGTTGCGCGCCTTGAAGCGCGCGAGCAACTGGGCCGCGGCCTCCACGTCGGCGTCCTCGAAGACGATCACTGGCGCGTGGCCGCCAAGCTCCATGGTGATGCGCTTCATGTGCGCGCCTGCTAGCGCGGCGAGCTGTTTTCCTACCGCCACGGAACCGGTGAACGACACCTTGCGCGAGATCGGCGAGGTGATGAGGTGATGCGACACCTGCGCAGGATCGCCCCAGACCACGTTCAGCACACCCGGCGGTAGGCCGGCGTCGTGGAACAGGCGGGCCAGTGCCACCACGGCGCTGGGCGAGTCTTCCGGTCCCTTGAGCACCAGCGTGCAGCCCGCGCCGATGGCCGCGCACATCTTGCGGATGGCCTGGTTGAAGGGAAAGTTCCAGGGTGTGAAGGCCACGCACACGCCCACCGGCTCGCGCAGCACCATCTGGCGCACGTGCGGCTGGCGCGGCGGAATCACGCGGCCGTAGATGCGACGGCATTCCTCCGCGTGCCACTCCGCGTGTTCGGCGCAGGTGTTGACCTCGAGCAGGGCCTCGGCCAGGGGCTTGCCCTGGTCGAGCGTGAGCTCTCGTGCGATCTGCGGCGCGCGTTCGCGCGTGAGCTCGGCCACACGGCGCAGGATCTTCGATCGCTCAAGCGGCGACGACTGCCGCCACGTGGCGAAGGCGCGCTGAGCTGCCTGCAGCGCACGGTCCAGGTCATCGATGCGCGCGTGCGGCAGCGAGCCGATCCGCTGACCAGTAGCGGGGTTGACGATGTCCTGGTGGCGGCGGTCGCCACCGGTGATGAACTCGCCGTCGATGTAGAGGTAGGAGGGCCCGTAGGCGGTGTCGGTCATGTGAGGACTGGCTCGCTGGCTCAGATGAAGACCGATCCGCCATCGACGGCGATGGTCTGGCCGGTGATGAAGCCCGCGCCATCGCTGGCGAGAAACAGCAGGGCACCCACCAGGTCTTCGGGCACTTGGTCGCGCTGCAGCGACCGGCTGGTCTTGCGCACCACGTCGCCCATCTGGCTGTGCAGGTCGTTCTGCAGCACGCCGTCGCTCAGCGTGAAGCCGGGCGAGATGGCGTTGACGGTGATGTTGTCCTTGCCCAGCTCACGCGCCAGCGAGCGCGTGAAGGCAACGACCGCGCCCTTGCTGGCCACGTAGTGCAGCAGGTTGGGCGTGCCCTTGTTGATCGTGGTCGATGCGATGTTGACGATGCGGCCGAAGCCGTTGCGGCGCATCGCGGGCACCGCGGCCTTGGCGCACACAAAGGGCCCCAGGGTGTTGACCTCCATCACCCGCATCCATTCCTCGTTCGGGATCTGCTCGAACGGCCGCATCGCCAGCGTGGTGAACAGGCCCGCGTTGTTCACCAGCACATCGAGCCGGCCGAAGGTGTTGACCGCCTTGTCGACCATGGCCTGCACGGCGGCCGGGTTGACCACATCGGTGTCGGCGCCGATCGCCTGATGGCCTTCGGCAACCAGGCGTTGTGCGGCGTCTTCAGCGCCGCGCAGGTCGGCGATGACCACGCGGTGGCCGGCTTGCGCCAGGGCCTTCGAGAAGGCGAAACCGATGCCGCTGGCGCCGCCAGTGATCGCAATGACGCGGGAGGGGTTGCTCATGTCTTGTCTTTCCTGAAGTGCGGGAGGTGGGAAGGGGAGGGCTCAGGCGAGGGCGAGCGTCGCCTCTGTCAGTGCCTTGCGCGCGCGCATGTGGGCACTGGGGTCGTTGAGGGATTCGACCGCGACGAGCTGGCCATCGCGCCAACGTTGCACGGAGAAACGGTCGCTGTCCGGATCGCCGTCGATGCGGGCCTCGTCGTCAGGGCGCGCCAGGCCGGCGATCTGCAGGCGGCAGGCGCCTTGCTCGCTCCAGAACCACGGCAGCTTGTCGTACGGTGCGCCGGCCGCGCCGGTGCAGCTGCGCAACCGGGTGGCGATGTGGCGCGCCTGATCGACCGCGGCCTGGACCGATTCGATGCGCACGCGCTCACCGCGCCAGGGAAAGTTTGCGCAGTCGCCTAGCGCGGAGATTGCGGGGTCAGCGGTGAGCAGTTGTTCGTCGACCGCGATGCCGTTGTCGGTGGCGAGGCCGGCGTCGCGTGCCAGCTGGTCGTTCGGCGTGACGCCGATCGCGATCACCACGAGATCGGCGGCAATGCGTTCGCCATGGACCAGTTGCACGGCCTGCACCTGGCCATCGTCGCCGTGACCGCCTTCAAAACCCGCGAGCCGCGCACCGAAATGCAGCCGCGCGCCTTGCGACACATGCCAATCGATCAAGTACTGTGCCATGCGCGTCGACAGCGCGCGCTGCAAGGGCCGCTCGGCCGCTTCGATGACATCTATCTCGCGCCCGAGAGCGCGTGCCACGGCCGCCAGTTCGAGACCGATAAAGCCCGCACCCACCACGGCGATGCGCTGCGCCTGCCCGATTCGTTCGCGCAGGGCTTGCGCGTCGGCCAGGGTTCGCAGCCCGAACAAGCCCTTGAGCGAGGCGCCGGGCACATCGGGCCAGCGCACGCGCGCCCCGGTGGCCAGCACCAGATGGTCGTAGGGGAGTGTCTGGCCATTGCTCAGGCGCGCGCAATGTGCGGCGCGATCGATGGCCTCGACGCGCACGGGCGACAGCACCTCCAGGCGCAGGCGCTCATAGAGGGCCGCGGGCCGCAGAAGCAGCCCTTCGGCGGTGACGGTGCCCTTGAGGAATGCCTTGGACAGCGGCGGGCGCTGGTAGGGCAGGCCGGGCTCATCGCCCACCATCGTGATGGGTCCTTCATGCCCGGCTTCGCGCAGCGAGGCCGCGAGCTGGAAGCCGCCCTGACCGGTGCCGACGATGACGATGCGCGAGGCCATCACACCTGGCGTTCGGGGATGTTGACCACGAGCGTTTCCATGCCCGGGGCAAGCACCAGCTGGCAACTGAGGCGGCTGTTGTCGCGCCGTTCACTCGCGGCACTGGCGAGCATGGCGTCCTCCACCTCGCTGACCGGCGGCAAACCGGCGAGCGAACCTTCGTCGACATAGACGTGGCAGGTGGCACACATGGCCGATCCGCCGCACTCGGCCACGATGCCGGGAACGCCATGTGCCATGGCGGTGGCCATGACGGTGCTGCCGACGTCGGCAGTGATGGTCTGTCGCGAGCCGTCGGGCTGAACGTAAACGATGCTGGGCATGAGGGTTTCCTTGGGTTCTGCGGATGGGCGGTTCAGTGAACGGCGGCGAGCGAAGGCTCCACCGACACGGGCAGGGACTTGAGGCCGCGCACGGTGTTGTTGAAGTGCAGCACGGGTTCGCCTTCGCGGTGAATGCGGGCCACACGGCGCGCCAGCGCGGTGAGCAGCACCTCGCCCTCCAGGCGCGCCATCATCTGGCCGGCGCAGCCGTGGATGCCGGCGCCGAAGCCGGTGTGGCCGGTGGCCCGGCGGGTGATGTCGAAGGTGTCGGCGCCGGGCCAGCGGCGCGGGTCGCGGTTGGCCGATGCGATGAACACGGCCACCTTCTGTTCCGGCTGCAGCGTGATGCCGTCCACCTCCACCGCTTGCGTGGTGGTGCGGTAGAAGGAATGGAAGGTCGGGTCGTAGCGCAACACTTCCTCCAGTGCCTGGCGCGCCAGCGAGGGGTTCTCGTGCAACAGCGCCCATTGCTCCGGATGCGCGGTGAAGCTGACAATGGCATTGCAAAGGGTGAAGATCGTGGTGTCCAACCCGGCCGAGAGCAGCGTGCGCACCAGCATGCTTGCCTCTTCGTGCGTGATCTCGCCATCGTCGGCGGCAGCGTAGAGCTGCGCGCCCAGGCCGTCCGTGGTGAGCGCTTCGCGGCGGCACACCTGGGCGATCCAGTTCACCGCTTCGCCCGAGGTCTTCATGCGCTCGTGGAAGCGTTCGTTGATCGGACCGAAGCCGTTGAACACCATGTCGCCGTAGGGCAGCAGGTGCTCGCGTCCCTCGGCGGGCAGGCCCACCGCATCGCCGAAGGCCTTGGTCGGGAAGGCCTCGCACAGCTCGCGGGCGATGTCGAAGGAGCCGCGCTCCACCAGTTCATCGACCATGCGCGCGGCCACGGCTTCGAAGGTGGAACGCAGCCGGCCGATGGAGGCAGGCGAGAGCACGCGAGCCACCACCTTGCGGATGCGGCCGTGGTTCGGCGGATCGGCCTCCAGGATGATGCTGGGCTTGCGCCAGGGCGTTTCGGTGTGGAAGTTGGCCAGACCGACGCCGGCGCTGGAGCAGAACAGGTCGGGCTTGGACAGCACCGCATGCACCTGCTCGTGGCGCGCGACAGCCAGTGCTCCATAGCGCTCCAGCCACACCCACGGGCCCGCCTCGCGCAGTCGCTCGTAGTGCGGGTAGGGGTTGGCCAGCACGGCGCTGTCGTAAGGGTCGAAGTCGCTGACGGGAACTCCGCTGTAGGGGTTGGCGTGCATCGTGGGTCTCCTGTGGGTTCAGTCGGCGAGGGCGGCCGCGGGGCGCGTGGCCACGGCAAAGGCGTCGCAGAAAAAGGCGTCGGGTGAAAGGCCGCGCAAGGCGGTGAAATCGTGGCGCGCGGCGGCCACCATGGGCGGTGCGCCACAGGCGTACACCACATGCGCCGCCAGGCTGGCGTGGTCGGCCAGCACCGCCTCGTGCACGAGACCGGTGCGCCCCTGCCAACTGTCGCCCGCGGTGGGTTCGGAGATCACCGGCTCGAACCGGATGCCGCGGGTTGCCGCCCAACCTCGCGCGAGATCCAGCAGGTACAGGTCGCGCGGCGTGCGCGCGCCCCAGTAGAGGCTGATGTCGCGCTGCAGGCCGCGGCGGAACGCGTCTTCCAGCATCGACTTGAGGGGGGCGAAGCCGGTGCCGCTGGCCAGCATCACCACCGGTCCTTCGTGCTGCTCGCGCCAGTGGAAGTCGCCGTGCGGGAGTTCCACCTCGACCGTGTCGCCCGCGGCGAGCCCGCCGGAGAGGCATTGCGAGAACGCGCCATCGGGCAGCACGCGGATGTGCAGTTCGGCACCGTCGTTCTGGTGCGGTGGGTTGGCCATCGAGTAGCTGCGGCGCTGGCCATCGGGCAGCAGTACCTGCAGGTACTGGCCGGCCTGAAAGCGCACCTTCTCGCCCGCCGGGAACCGCAGCTTCATGCGCACCACGTCGCTGGCCAGCCAGTCCAGCCGCATCACGCGGGCGGCCACGCGGCGGCGCGCCAGCGGATCGATGCGCGTGAGCGTGCGCGGCTCGATGACCAGGTCGCTCAAGGGCCGGGCCTGGCAGAACAGGGCCATCCCTTGTGCGCGCTCGGCATCGCTGAGCGCGTGGTCGCCAGCGCGGCCCGGGGCCACGCGGCCCGACAGCACACGGCCTTTGCAGCTGGCGCACACACCGGCGTTGCACGAATAGGGCAGCTCCCAGCCGGCCTGGCGCACCGCCTCCAGCACCGACTGGTCTTCTGCGCAGGCAATGGGTTCGTCGAGCCCGACCACCTGAATGCGGTAGGACATGCTCACAGCGGAATCGCCAGCAGGGTGTCGATGGCGTGGCTGTCGCACACCACGTCGCGCTGCGCGATGCGCAACTCGCCGTCGGCGTCGATGACGAGTCGGTCGATGTAGCGTCCGCTGGCGAACACGCTGGTTTCGCCGGTGCGCATGATGCGAATCACGAGGAACGGTGTTTCGCAATGGCGGCCCTGGAGCGTTTCGTCGAGCAGGGCCGGCATGCCGAGCAGGTGCCGGTAGCGCTGGCGTTCGTACACGTTGGCCCGGCGCAGCGAGAGGATTCGATCGCCGAGCATGGCGCGCGAGTCGGCGTAGATCAGCGCAGCCGACAGGCCCTGGCGGTGGTTGTCCTCGGTGGTGACTCGGTAGAGGCAGTCCTCGGTGAAGAAGCCGGGCCAGTCTTCCAGGTGGTCATTGTCGATGCAGCGCGCGTAGTGCGAGTTCAGTTGCATCACGGCTTGCGTGTCGATGGTGTTGTTCATGACCGCGTTCATGCCGAAGGACCTTCCATGTGGGCGCGGTAAGCCTTCCAGAAGCCACGCACCGAGGCTTCGGTGGTGCGGCTGGTCTGCGTGTGCACGCTCTCGCCACCCATTTCCACCACGGCGTTGTCGTCTTGCGCGGTGGCAATGCCTCGTTGCACGAAGCCGCCCACCGCGCCGTCTTCCATCGAGACGAAGCCCGCCGGCCCGATCAGGTTGCTCTGCTTGTGGCGCATGGTGCGCAGCTCGGGGGTGTCATCGGCGAAGCCGAGGTAGGTCCAGTTGAGGGCGGTGCTGTCCACACCTTCGGGCAGCACCTGGCGCACGGCGATGGTGTTCTGGATCTGCGCGAGCACGAAGCCCGGGAACACCGAGAGGATCTGCAGCGTCACGCCGTCGCCGAACTCGTCCACGCCCTTGAGCAGGCTGGTGTCGGCCAGACGGAAGTCGTCCTTCTCGGATCGCAGCTCTTCCTTGTCGTAGTCCTGGCCCTTGTCGCTGCCCGGGTCGATGGCGGAGAAGCTGATGTGGTTGCCGCCGCACTCGCTGACCACCACGCCGCCTTTCTGCGACAGCCGGTTGAGGCGGAAAGTCGTGAAGAACACGTGCAGCAGGCTGGCGTGGTAGGTGTCGCGCACGTTCTCCACGTAGAGCTTCCAGTTGTTGGGCAGGGTCTGCTTGAAGCGGCCCAGCACCTCCACCGGCTTGTGCAGCACCCGGGCGATGCCGCGCGCGATCTCGGGACCGAGGTAGTCCTCGAGGTCGGGCACGTCCTCGCTGGCGCTGCCGAACACCAGGCCGCAGTAGACGGCCGTGCGCAGCTTGCGCGGGCTGTGACTCTTCATGCAGAAGGACGGGTCCATGCCGCCCTGGCCGTTGACGCCGTTCTGGAAGGCGATGCCCTTGAGGTTGCCCTGGCAGTCGTAGCGCCACGCGTGGTAGACGCACTGGAAGTCCGTGGCGTGGCCACTGTCTTCCAGCACGATGAGTGCGCCGCGGTGCGAGCAACGGTTCTCGAAGGCGTAGATCTCGCCGTCGGTGTCGCGCGCCACGACCACCGGCATGCGCCCGAGGAAGGTGGTGCGGAAGTCACCGGGCTGGGGCAGCTCGGCTTCCAGGCAGAGGTAGTTCCAGGTCACGCCTTCGAAGATGCGTTGCTGCTCGGCGGTGGCCAGGTCTTGGTCCTGGTACACGCGGTAGGGGATGCGCGTGAGCGAGGGAGAGGGCCAGAACCGCAGCGGGGCTGGGTCTGGGGTGCTGGCGGGATGGGGGGCATTCATGGCGTGAGTGGTTCGGTTACCGAACCATTTGTCGTTCAGTGAACACAACTGTATTTTCCCGTTTTCACGAGGTCAACGAAATCCGGTAAAGTTTTCGCATATCGAACAAGAACAAACGGAAAGGCAGAACCGCATGGACAGTGAAGTGCGCGACGGCGTCGACAAGGAATACGTGATGGGCCTGGAGAAAGGTCTGTTGCTGATCGAGGCCTTCGGGGTGAGCAACGCGCCCATGACGCTGAGCCAGGCGGCAGAAATCACCGGCCACTCGAAGGCGTCCACACGCCGCCTTTTGCTGACCCTGGTGAAGCTGGGTTACGCGCGCTGCGATGGACGAATGTTCTCTCTAGAGCCGCGAACATTGCGGCTCGTGCACGCCTACGTGCACTCCACTCCGCTCACCAAGGTCGCCCAGCCTATTCTCGAGTTCACGAGTGAGCGGGCCCGCGAGTCAGCATCGCTGGCCGTGCTGGATTCGCAGTTCGTCGTTTTTGTAGCTCGTTCAACGCGACGGAGAAGTCTTTCATTTGGGCTAGGGATTGGCGCGCGCCTGCCAGCCTACTGCTCGGCCACAGGACGGGTACTAATGTCCTCTCTCAGTGATGTGGAGATCACCTACCGGCTTGGGCGTATGGCAAGACCAGCACTCACACCCCACACCAAGACCGAGCCGGAAGCGATCCTTGAAGACATACGCTGGATTCGAAAGTACGGCTTCTCTGTCAATGATCAAGAGTTAGAGTTGGGTTTGCGATCGATCGCGGTACCTATACGCAATGGGAGTGGTGAATTGGTCGCTGCAATCAGCCTATCGGTTACGACATCGCGCATGTCACTGGACGACATGGTGAACAAGTTGCTTCCTGAGCTTGAGGTCGCACGGCGTACATTCGAATCTCAACTGTCATGATCTTCTAGAGCAAGACTCGTTACTCAGTTCACCGCAAGACGCTCCACAACATATACCCCTTCTCGCTCCCGAGCAGAGGTGGCTAGTTCAATGAACTGAGGCTTTGCCGCTGATGTTGTCTCCAACCGGTCGCAAAATCGGAACGTCCGAAGATGACGGACCGGCACCCCACACTGAACCCCTTACCGTCAGCAGCGGTCTTTCCGCGCAGAGAGCACGATGCCTGCAGCAACGGCACTTATTCGACCTGAGGTCGCTCAGCTAACCGCGTCCGGAGTACGAGGCGGGCTCCGAATTTCCCAGGTGCGGGGATCGAAGAGGCGCGGCTCGCTGATTGCGCGACTGCTCGTAGCCGCGGATTGGCGCACCGCGGGCGCCACATGGCGCCGGGGGGTCACCGCAGCCGCACTGCTAGATCCTCGATGCGCCTCGTTGGTGCGAGTCCGATGAACCCCTCACCGGCATCAGCTCGCTAGTGCCGCTGGGCCACTACGCCTTCGCGGCGCGTGATGCGTACACGGCCAATAGTGACTATCCGCTAGGCTTCCGAAGGCCTTCCGGCACCGGATAGCGACGCGTGGACAGGCCTGCCTTCATGACCTGGCCGGGGACGTCGTGCTCCACGATCTGCGCGATGCGGCGCGAGCAGGCGATCAACGCTTCCAGATAGACGCCGGTGTCGAAGCCCATCGCTTCGAACATGTGCACCATGTCCTCGGTGCAAACGTTGCCACTGGCGCCCGGAGCGAACGGACACCCGCCGAGCCCGGCGATCGAGGAGTCGAAGCGAATGATCCCTGCCTGCAACGCCGCCAGGGCATTGGCGAGTCCCATTCCGCGCGTGTTGTGGAAATGCGCGGCGAGCTCGACCTCGGGCCAGCGCTCCACCACACGCGCGCAAAGCTCATACACTTGGCGCGGGTGGGCCATGCCAGTGGTATCACACAGCGTCAGTCGCCTGATGCCGAGGTGAACGATCTGCTCCACCAGGCCGAGCACGCGCTCTGGCGGCACCTCGCCATCGAAGGGACAACCGAAGGCGGTGGAAAGGGAGGCGCAAAGGGCGACCCTACTGTCCACGACAGCGGCGATTTCGCGGAACTGCTCCAGCGACTGCTCCGGTGTCATCCGCAGGTTGGCCAGACCGTGCGTCTCGCTGGACGACATCACCAGGTTGAATTCATCCAGCCGGGTCATCAGCGCGCGGCGGGCGCCGCGAACATTGGGCACCAGCGCCGTGAATTCGACACCGGGAACGCGCTCGATGCGCGCGAGCACCTCCTCGGCATCAGCCAGGGACGGGATCGCCTTTGGCGAGGTGAAGGAGGTCACCTCGAGCTTGGCCAGGCCGGTGCGACCAAGCGCATTGATCAGATCGACCTTGGTGTCGGTGGGCACGAAGATGGGTTCGTTCTGGAAGCCGTCACGAACCGAGACCTCCTGGATGTAGAGCCGCCGGGGGCTGGGCAGCAGCGCCGTCATCGAGCGCTCCCGGCCACGACCCCGCGACGCTTCAGCTCGCTGATCTGCTGCGCACTCAGGCCTATTTCCGCCAGTACTGCATCGGTGTCCTGTCCCAGTGCCGGCGCACTACATCGATGCTCACCCGGTGTGCGGGACAGTTTGGGAACGATGCCCGGAACGGAAAGCTGGGTTCCATCCTCCATCCGAACCGTGTCCAGCATGCCGCGTGCACGGTAGTGCGGATCCGCCGCAATGTCGGCGATCGTGTAGATCCGTCCCGCCGGCACGCCGGCGCGATCCAGCGCCGCGAGAACTGTAAGCGTCCGGCAATCCCATCTTGAGATAGACCCAGTGTCGAGGCATCGTGTGCACGATGAACATCACGCACACTATGGCGAACGACACGATCGCCCAGCGCCCCAAGCGGCACTACTACTCCCCGGAACTTAAAGGCCAGATCGTGGCCGAATGCCAGGTCTCCGGCGCGTCAGTGGCCGGCGTAGCGCTTGCACACGGAATCAACGCCAACATCGTTCATCGCTGGATGCGCGAGCAAGCAGACTCCCTGTTGCCAGCGCCCCGGAATGAGTTCGTTGCGCTGAATCTGCCTCCACCAGTTGAACAGCTCCCAGCAACCGAGACCAGCTCGCCGCCCGTGTCGCGTGCGATTCGCGTTGATGTTCGGCGCAGCGCCAGCGTAGTCACCGTGAACTGGCCCCTGGAAGATGCAGCGTCATGTGCAGCGTGGCTGCGCGACTGGCTCCGATGATCCGCATTGATGCGCTGTGGCTCTCCACCGAGCCGCTGGACATGCGAGCAGGCACCGAGACGGCGCTCGCCCGGGTAGTGGCTGTCTTTGGCGCAGCGCGCCCACACCACGCCTATCTGTTCGCCAATCGACGAGCCAACCGCATGAAGGTGCTGGTGCACGACGGCATCGGTGTCTGGCTGGCGGCCCGGCGCCTGAATAGCGGCAAGTTCGTCTGGCCGCGCGATGCCGCCACCACCGCCACACTCAGCCGAACGCAGTTCGATGCGCTCGTGCTGGGCCTGCCCTGGAAGAACGTCGGCGAGGCTGGAGTCATCACTGTACTTTGAGTGCTCCGGTCGTTGGCCAGGCAATCAGCGCTTGCACCGATGCGCGAATGTGATGTTAGCCGCATCATCTTCTCCCGTGATCACCGCAGACCACCTTGACACCCTGGAGCCGCAGCAGATGCGAGCGGCCCTGCTGTCGTTGATGGGTGAGCTGGCCGAGCGAGACGGCGTGATCGCACGCCAGGGCCAAGAGGCGGTCTTCAAGCAGGCGCAGATCGACAAGCTCACGCACGAGAACGCACTGCTCAAGCGCATGAAGTTCGCCGCACAGTCGGAGCGCTTCAGCGCCGAGCAGAAGAGCCTGCTCGATGAATCGCTGGATGAGGACCTGCAGGCGGTGGCCGATGAGATCGAGCAGGCCACGCCGCCAGTGGCAGGCCGCCAAGACAAGCAAGTCACCAAACGCGCACCCCTGCCGGCCAACCTGTCGCGGCGCGAGATCCGCCACGAGCCCGAGTCCACCACCTGCGCCTGCGGTTGCCAGATGAAGCGCATCGGCGAGGACGTGGCCGAGAAGCTGGACTACGCGCCCGGCGTGTTCACGGTGGAGCGCCACATCCGGGGCAAGTGGGCCTGTGCCCAGTGCGAGACGATTCACCAGGTGCCTGTCGATCCTCACATCATCGACAAAGGCATCCCTACCACTGGGCTACTGGCGCAAGTGCTGGTGGCCAAGTACGCCGACCACCTGCCGCTGTACCGCCAGGAAGCGATCTTCGGCCGCGCCGGCCTAGCCATCCCCCGCTCCACGCTGGCGCAATGGGTGGGCTCGTGTGGCGTGCAGTTGCAGCCACTGGTTGACGCCATGAGGACAGAGCTGCTGCAGCGCCGCGTGCTGCATGCCGACGAGACGCCGGTGTCCATGCTCAAGCCGGGCAACGGCAAGGCGCACCGGGCGTACCTATGGGCCTATGCCACGGGCGCCTTCGAGAACATCAAGGCGGTCGTCTACGACTTCTGCGAATCGCGCTCGGGCGAACACGCCCGGCGCTTCCTGGGCGACTGGAGAGGCAGCCTCACCTGTGACGACTTCAGCGGCTACAAGGCCTTGATCGCAAGTGGTGTGACCGAGGTCGGCTGCCTGGCGCACGCGCGGCGCAAGTTCTTCGATTTGCACGCGGCGAACCAAAGCCAGATCGCCGAGGTCGCGCTGCAGCAGTTCGCGCGGGTCTACGAGATCGAGCGTGAGGTCAAGGAGATTGCGACCGATCAGCGCCAAACCATCCGGCAACAACAAACGAAGCCGCTGCTTGATGCCTTGCACCAGTGGATGGTGCTGCAACGCCAGAAGGTGCCGGAAGGCTCGGCAAGCGCCAAAGCGCTGGACTACAGCTTGCGGCGCTGGGAGGCTTTGACCCGGTTCGTCGATGACGGACAGCTGCCCGTGGACAACAACTGGATCGAGAACCAGATTCGGCCGATTGCCATTGGCCGCAACAACTGGCTCTTTGCGGGCAGCCTACGAGCTGGTCAGAGGGCAGCAGCCGTCATGACGCTCATCCAGTCAGCACGACTCAATGGGCATGATCCCTATGCGTATCTCAAGGACGTTTTGGCTCGCTTGCCGACGCAACGGGTTAGCCTGGTTCACGAGTTGCTACCGCATCGTTGGTTCGCACCGAGCTGAATGTCGTTATTTGAGGCTCCGCTCAGCGAACGGTTGGCCAGCTTGCCCCAGTGGCGCTGCGCAGCGATTCAAGTGCACCGCAATCGCCAACGCATACCCCTCCCGCACAGGTACTGCGGATGGCACGCAGTTGCTTGCGCAGCGCCTGCAACTCGGCGATTCGCTGCTCTACCAAGCGCATTTGATCGTCAAGCAAGGCATTGACCTCGTCGCAGGACATGGCGGGGTCGTCCTGCAACTGCAGCAGAGCCCGGATATCGTCGTGCGACATGTCCAGCGAGCGGCACCGAACGATGAAGGCCAACCTGTCGACATGCTGTTGGCCATATTGCCGATAGTTGTTGGCGGCCCGCAGGGGCGCCTGCAGAAGGCCCTCTGCTTCATAAAAGCGCACCGCGGGAACGGAGCACCCTGCCAATGACGATAGTTCACCGATTTTCATATTTGCCTACCTACCGCTTGACTCTACAGCTACTTGAGGGTTTCTAATACGGGACATGAGTACATGTCAAAGCAGTAGCTGCTCGAGCAGTTGCAATTCGCAGACGGTCGACGAGGCCCCAAGCGCCATTGCTTCCGTGGAGAGCACATTTTCAGTTCCGGGAATGGACTGCCCCTCCGAGGAGAACCTCATTCGCATGGCGCTGGGTGGTCTGACCGGGGTTGGGCCGATGACCTTCGATCTGGCCCATCGGCAGCTCCGGGTGGTGCACTCGGGCGAGCCCGCCAGGATCGCCCAGAAGCTGACGCCCCTGAACTTGGGTGCGGTTCTGCTGACAAGCGAGAGGCGCACCGAAGGCGGGCAGTGGAAGACGCGTTTCTCCGTGCCGAAGATGGATTGCCCGTCGGAGGAGAATCTCATTCGGATGGCGCTGGCCGATGCGTCGGCTGTTGCGGCACTGGACTTCGATCTGAAGGACCGTGTACTCACCGTGCAGCATGGGGGAAGTACGCAAGAGCTGCTGGGCCGTCTCATCCCTCTCAACCTCGGCGCGCAAGTGTTGGACAGCGTGCAAAGCGACGAGTCTACGGCCCCAGACGCAGAGGGGAATGCCTCTGAGGCTCGGACCTTAAAGCTGCTGCTCGCTATCAACGGTGCGATGTTTGTCTTTGAGTTGATCGTTGGCCTGATCGCCCAGTCCACAGGTCTCATAGCGGACTCGCTTGACATGTTCGCCGATGCGGCGGTCTACGGACTGGCGCTCTATGCGGTGGGCCGCGCCGCCGCCTTGAAGATGAAGGCAGCGCACATCGCTGGTTGGTTGCAAGTCGTGCTTGCGCTTGGCGCGCTTTTGGAGGTCGTTCGGCGGGCAGTTGTGGGAAGTGAGCCGGCGTCCATGCTCATGATGAGTATCGGGCTGGTCGCATTGATCGCCAACGTCACCTGCCTGGTGCTGATCGCCAAGAAGCGGGATCGGGGCGCCCACATGACGGCAAGCTACATTTTTTCTGCGAATGATGTGATCGCAAACGCGGGGGTGATAGTCGCTGGTGTTTTGGTCGCTTGGACGGGCTCCTCGTACCCTGACCTCGTGATTGGCGCAGTCATTGCGCTGATAGTGCTCAGCGGTGCCCGGCGCATCCTGAACCTCCGATAGCCAATCTAGCGGCATCCCACACCGATGCCTAGCCAAGGTGGGATGGCCGGCCGCTTACATCTCAGGGCGGTGTGACCGAGCAGAAATAGCCGCGGGGCAAGCCCGCGCCGCGGTAGGCCAGCGGCTTCAGGATGAGGCTCTTCAGTTT
Organism: Hydrogenophaga sp. T2; assembly: GCF_049843535.1. Classification (NCBI taxonomy): domain Bacteria; kingdom Pseudomonadati; phylum Pseudomonadota; class Betaproteobacteria; order Burkholderiales; family Comamonadaceae; genus Hydrogenophaga; species Hydrogenophaga sp. T2. The sequence goes on from NZ_JBBHZJ010000005.1 coordinate 272,479, forward strand.
CTGCTGCACCGCAGCATTCTAACAGTAGCGGAGTATGGGGCTACCCAGCACGCCCGTCCACTACACGCTGGCCGTGAGATTGGTGCGCCTGGCGAGATCCTCGGCCGACTCCTTGCGTTCGCTGTAGCGATCCACGAGGTACGGCGACACATCTCGTGTAAGCCACGTGAACTTGAGCAGTTCCTCCATCACGTCCACCACCCTGTCGTGATAGGGCGAAGGCCTCATTCGGTCATCGTCCCCGAACTCCTGCCAGGCCTTGGCAACGGACGATTGGTTCGGGATGGTGATCATCCGCATCCAGCGTCCGAGGACACGCATCTGGTTCACAGCATTGAACGACTGGGAACCTCCGCTGACCTGCATGACCGCCAGCGTCTTGCCCTGCGTCGGGCGGATGGCCCCCATGGCAAGCGGAATCCAGTCGATCTGGGCTTTCATGATGGCGGTCATCGCGCCGTGGCGCTCGGGCGAGCACCACACCATCCCCTCGGCCCACTGCACCGCCTCGCGAAGTTCCTGAACCTTGGGGTGGGACTCCGGTGCATCGTCGGGCAGCGGCAGCCCATGCGGATGAAAGACGCGCGTCTGCGCACCCAGTGCGATGAGGATGCGTTCGGCCTCCAGGGTGACCAGTCGGCTGAACGATCGCGGACGTGCCGACCCGTACATCAGAAGGATTCGCGGGGCGTGTGTCGAGCGTTCTGCCGGGAACAGCCGCTCGGGATCCAGCGGCCGGAAGCTGGCGCCGTGCAGTTGGGGCATGTCTTCGAGGGAAGGCGAGTGATCAGGGGACATGGCGTGACGATAGGTGGCTTCAGGTGTTCTGTTGAGTCTGGGCAACGAGGCGAGATTCCCGCGAACGGCCCACGGCGATGCTGCTGAACAAGGCAAACGTCAGGAGCCCACCCACGGCGGTGACCACCAGGGCGTGAACCCCCAAGGGCGCCAGCAGCCCCGCAAACGCCCAGGGCGCCAGGGCCTGAGCCATGCGCGCCGGCGCCATGAGCCAACCCTGACGTTCACCATAGCCCCTGGATCCGAAGACGGCCAGCGGCAGTGCGCCAGTGACGATGGTCATGAGGCCGTTGCCAGCTCCGTGCAAGATCGCGAAGGGGATGGCCGCCATCGGACCCAGCACCATCAGCGCCAGGGCGGCCAGCGGGTGCAAGGCAGCCGCCACGCAGGCCACCACAAGCACCGAACCATGACGCTGCAACAAGGATTCCATCAGTCGCGCCGCCACCTGTGCCGGGCCCAGCAGGGCGGCGGCCGTCACGGCCAGTGCGGCAATGGCGCCCGCTGTCTTGAGCATCGATGGCAGGTGCGCTGCCATGGCCGTACCGATGAACGCCGAGATCGCAAACCCCATGGCCACGGCGAGCGCCAGGCGTATGGGTACTTGTGAACCATGAGACGGTGCAATCGTGGTGTGCACAGCGCCCGTGACGGAACGCTCGGGCGCAACAGAATGCCTTCGCAGGCCGGCATTGAGGGGAAGTCCCAGCAGCAAGTGAAGTGCGGCCCAGGCCAGTACCGCCGTGCGCCAATCCCATTGGCTGGCGAGCCAGGTCGTGAGCGGCCAACCGACGGTGCTGGCAAAACCGGCGATCAGCGTCACCTGGGTGATCGCCGATCGCGCCTGCGCGCCGCGTGCGCGCACCAGGCTTGCAAAGGCCGCCTCGTACAAGCCCATGCCCATGGCGACACCGATGAGCGCCCAGGCAAGAAACAGCCCAATAGCCCCCTGCGCCGCGGCCAGGCTCGACAGGCCAAGGGCGAACACCCCGTTTGACCACATGAGCACCGATCGCCCGCCACGCCGGTCGATCGCCCTGCCCGCCACCGGGCCGATCAGCGCGGCAACGAGCAAGGCGCCTGAAAATGCAGCGAACACCGTCGGTACACCCATGCCGAGCGAGCGCGCCATCGGTTCCGCCAGCGTTGCGGGCAAGTAGTAGCTCGATGCCCAGGCCAGCGTCTGGCTGGCTCCCAGGCGCAGTGTTTCCCGGCGAAGACCCCCTGCCTCAGACACCTTGATCGGCGCCTTGCGTCACACGCACGGACTTGTCGGTGGCAGTGCCGCAACCGCAGCCCCGACCCGTGCTCACCTTGGCAAGCTCATCCCGCACACAGCAGGCCGTTGTGTCGACTTGAGGTGGCCCGCCGCAGCAGCCCGGCGATGCTGCGGCGCTTGCAGCGCCCGAGCTCTGGGGCCTCAGATCGGTGGAGCACACCCCTGTTTGAGGCAGTTCGAGTCGAACATCATCTGCGGCCGCGAGGTCGCCAGCCAATGCCGCTGCGACCGAGCGTGCCTGCTCGTACCCGGTGGCCAGCAGGAAGTTGGGTGCTCGTCCGTAGCTCTTGGCACCGATCGCGTAGTAACCCGGCTCATGCTGGTGTGCCAGTTCCCGATGACCGTGGGGACGCACCGTGCCGCAACTGTGTTCGTTGGGGTCAATGAGCGGCGCCAGCGCATCGGTGCTTTCCAGCCAGGGATCAAGCCGCACGCGCAACTCGCGGGTGAGCGAAAGGTCCGGCCGCGAACCCGTGGCGGCGATCAACTGGTCGATCGCCTCGATCGGCGCGCGCGCATCGTCCACGGCCTTCACCAGCAGGCCCTGTTCGCTGAGCGTGATGTCGGCGATGCCGAAGCCCAGGTGCAACTCGATGGCGCCTTGCTCCACTTCCTCGCGCAGGCGTTGCCCCAAGGTCCCTCTTGCACTCAAACCATCGAGCCGCGCCCCGCCGTAGAGTCGCCGAAGGTCCGTGCCACGCACCGCCCACACCGCCTGCGTGCCAGGCGCCTGCCGGGCCAGCGCCGTCAGTGCCAACAGGTTGCCGGCCGCCGAGTGACCGGCGCCGACCACTAGGGTGCGTTTGCCTGCGTAGCGGCGTCGTTCAGCGCCGAGGATGTCCGGCATGCCGTGGGCAATGCGAGCTTGTGCCGCGTGCTCGCCCCGAGCGGGCAAGCCATGCACACCCAACGGATTGGGCTGCCCCCAGGTGCCCGTCGCATCGACGATGGCCCGGGCTTGCCATTCGTGCTCGCCCGCGGGCGTGGCCACGCGCAAGAGGAACGGGGCCTCCTGCCGTCCCTGGCTCCTCACCTTGTCGTGCCCCCGCCGGGTGATGTCGAGCACGCGATGCGACAGGTGCAGCTGGCTGGCGATGGCGGGCAACTCGCTCAGCGGGCGAAGGTACTGCTCGATGAGTTCTCCCGCCGTGGGGAGTTGTTCATCCGAGGGCACTTCGATGCCCGCCTGAGCAAGCAACTCGCGCGCGCTCGCATCGACGTTGAACCGCCAGGGCGAGAACAAACGGACGTGCGCGACGCTTGCCAAGTGATCGGCGATGCGATCAGCGCCCTCGAACAGCACGAACGGCAGACCCCGTTTGTGTAGGTGGGCTGCCGCCGCCAGACCGACGGGACCCGCACCGATCACGGCTACGGGCAATGGCGAAACGGCTGTCGTGACTTGGGCATTCGTCATGGTGATTCCTTTCGTGTTGACTATTTCGTCGTTCGTAGATGTACGAAAATGAGAGCAAAAAAGAGAGACGCCCTCTTCAGAGCGCCATAACCAGTCGTTTGAGGATCGCCAGGCGATCCGGATTGACGCAATAACAGGTGCGCTGCTCTTCGGCCGAACCCAGCAAGAGCCCGGACTCCTTCAACACCTTGACATGCTGGGACGTGGTGGAAGGGGCGAGCCCCACGACGTCGGCGAGGCTGCCAAAGTAGCAAGTGCCCTGCTGCGCCAGGTACTGCATCAGCTTCACACGCGCCGGATGCGCCAGCGCCTTGCACAGCACGGCCAACTCCTCGGCTTCGAGTTCGTCGGGCGGGCTCGCCTCGACGCAGGGGCCACAGGAGATATCAGGGAGTCTAGACATCGAAAAGGCGGACAGGTAGAAAATTCGTTGTTCGTAGTTTAACGAATAAATATCGGCTGTCAACCGGCATGGGTTGCACCAAGGGTGGAGGGACCTTCAGGTGACCCGCTTGCCGCTTGCGTCCAGCACCGGCTCGCCATCTTCCTTGCGGAAAGCCTGCGCTGGGGGCGGCGGCAGCAGGTCGAGCACATATTCGGAAGGCCGGCACAAGCGTGTGCCCAGCGGCGAGACCACGACGGGTCGGTTCATCAGGATCGGGTGCTGGCCGACGAAATCCAGCAGTTGGTCATCGCTCCAGTGGGCCTCGCCCAGGCGCAGCTCGTCATACGGAGTGCCGCGCTGGCGCAGGATCTCGCGCACCGACATGCCCATGCTTTGCAACAGGGCCACGAGCTCTTCGCGCGAGGGCGGTGTTTTCAGGTACTCGATGACCTCGGGCTCGATGCCGCAGTGCCGCATGAGCGCGAGCACATTGCGCGACGTGCCACAGCCCGGGTTGTGATAAATGCGGTAGTCACTCATGACACGCCCTTCGCAGCTTCACCCCCTAGGCCCGGCCGCCAACGGTTCACCAGCGCCACCAGCGACAACATCACCGGCACCTCCACCAGCACCCCCACCACGGTCGCCAGGGCCGCGCCCGAGTGCAGCCCGAACAGCGAGATGGCCACCGCCACAGCGAGCTCGAAGAAGTTGGAGGTGCCGATCAGGCAGGCCGGGCCGGCCACCTCGTGCGGCAGCCTGAGCCAGCGCGCGCCCCACCAGCCGAGAAAGAAGATGCCGTAGGTCTGGATCAGCAGCGGCACCGCGATCAGGGCGATGACGCCAGGTTGCGCGAGGATGGTGTCGGCCTGGAATCCGAACAGCAGCACCACCGTGCCCAGCAAGCCGGCGATGGACCAGGGCTTGAGGCGTGCCGTGAGGCGCGGCAAGGCTTCGGGCCCTTGGGCGAGGAGTCGCGCCCGCGTGAAGACGCCGGCCACCAGCGGCAGCACCACATAGAGCACGGTCGACAGCAGCAGCGTGGACCAGGGCACGGTCACGTCCGTCACACCAAGCAGGAAGGCGGCGATGGGCGCGAAGGCCACCACCATCACAAGATCGTTCACCGACACCTGCACCAGGGTGTAGTTCGGGTCGCCACGCACCAGCTGGCTCCACACGAACACCATGGCCGTGCACGGCGCCACGCCGAGCAGGATCATGCCGGCGATGTACTCGCTGGCCGATTGCGGGTCGACCCAGGGCGCGAACAGGTACTTGAAGAACAGCACACCGAGCGCCGCCATCGTGAAGGGCTTGATGAGCCAGTTGATGACCAGCGTGAGCACGAGGCCCTGCGGGCGACGACCGACGTCGCGCACAGCGCTCCAGTCGATCTGCACCATCATCGGATAGATCATCACCCAGATGAGCACGGCAACCACGAGGTTCACATGCGCGTACTCCACCGACGCCAGCACCGCAAACCAGCCTGGCGTCGCCGTACCGAGCGCCACCCCGGCGACGATGGCCAGCGCCACCCAGAGGCTCAGCCAGCGCTCGAACAAGCCCATCATGCAGCCGCTCCGGCGGGTTTTCCGCTGAGGCCGATGCGGCCGAGCTCCCTTTGCAGCGCCAGACGATCGAGCTTGTCCAGTGGCAACGCCAGGAAGATCGCGATGCGCCGGCTCAACACCAGCAATGCGTCGTTGAAGGCTTGGCGGCGCTTGTCCTCGGGGCCGGTGGCGGCGGCCGGGTCTTCCACGCCCCAATGGGCCGAGATCGGCTGCCCGGGCCAGACCGGGCAGACCTCGCCCGCGGCCTTGTCGCACACGGTCAGCACGAAGTCCATCTCGGGCGCGTCGGGTTGCGCGAACTCGTCCCAGCTCTTGCTGCGCAACGTGGACGTGTCGTACCGGTTGCGCTCCAGGAGCTCCAGCGCCATGGGGTGCGGCCTGCCCGCAGGCTGGCTGCCCGCACTGAATGCGCGAAAGCGCCCCCCACCGAGCTGGTTGAGCACCGCCTCGGCCATGAGGCTGCGCGCCGAGTTGCCGGTGCAGATGAACAGGACGTTGTAGGGCCGGTTTTCCATGGTGCTCCTTTCAGCACGTGGTGCAGGTGGCGTTGATGCCGGCGCTGACCTCACACGGCTGCCCTTCGCAGCAATGCTCGGTGAGGTAGCCCAGCAGGGCGTTCATGTGGGCGAAGCCGGCGCGGTAGATCAGGTGGCGGCCGTCGCGCTCCTGCGTGATCAGGCCGGCGCGGTGCAGCTCCTTGAGGTGGAACGACAACGTGGTCGCCGTCGCCTCAAGCTTCTCGGCGAGTGCCGTCGGTGTGAGCCCTTCGGGCCCGGCCTGCACCAGCGCGCGGAAGGTGCGCAATCGCGTGACCTGGGCCAGCGCAGCAAGTGCTTGAACGGCATCGTTCTCGTCCATCGGGGTCTCCTCAGTTGCCCGCACGGGACGCGGCGGGCGAAGCGACGCTGGCGGTGCCGGCGTGCAGCGGCAGGCGCAACGTGATGAGCCAGCACGCGGTCAGCATCAACGCCGAGCCAGCCAGCGTCCATGCGAGGCCGCCCCACTGGTACAGCAGGCCCGACATCAGCGTGCCGAAGAAGCGGCCCAGGGCATTGGCCGCGTAGTAGAAGCCCACGTCCTCGGCCGCCTTCTCGCTGCCCGCATAGGCCAGCACCAGATAGGAATGCACCGAGGAATTGACCGCGAAGGCAAAGCCGAACACGGCGAGCCCGCCGACCACCACCCATCGCAGGTGCGGCGCGCCCGCGAACACCGCGACCGCCAACGCCGCCGGCACCAGCGCCAGCGCAGCCGACCACGCACGCGCCGCGGGCACCTCGCGGCTCAGGCCATCGGCGCTGCGACGCACGATCTGCGGCGCCAGCGCCTGCACCGCGCCGTATCCGATGGTCCAGGCCGCGAGGAAGCCGCCCACCATGGTGAAGGTCCAGCCCTGGGCGTACAGGAACACCGGCACGCCGACCACGAACCACACGTCCCGCGCGCCGAACAAGGCCACGCGTGCGGCGGCCAGCGCGTTGATGCCGGGGTTCTTGGCGAACAGCTCCTTCGCGGACTTCGATGCCTTGCTCTTGCCCATCATCGTGGGCAGCGAAGCGATCACGCCGATCAGCACCAGCGCCAACGCCGCGGCCATGAGCCACAGCGCGTGGCGAAATCCCAGCGTTTCGAGCAGCAGGCCGCCGAGGAAGAAGCCCACGCCCTTCATGGCGTTCTTGCTGCCGGTGAACCAGGCCACCCACTTGAAAAGCTGGCTGTTGCTGCCCCCGCCTTCTTTCGCCTGCGCGCTCGTGACCTTGATGGCCGACTTGCTGGCGGTCTTGGTCAGGTCCTTGGCGACGCCGCACACGCCCTGCGCGAGCACCACCCAGGCCACCGACGCGGCCGCCGTCCATGCGGGGTTCAGGAACGACAGCAGCGTGAAGCCGACGATCTGCGTGGACAGGCCCACGGTGAGCATGCGCGTGATGCCGTAGCGCGTGGCCAGCCAGCCACCGATGAGGTTGGCCAGCACGCCCGCCGCTTCGTACAGCAGGAACAGGAAGGCCAGCGTGAACGGCGAATAGCCGAGCCGATAGAAGTGCAGCAGCACCAGCATGCGCAGCGCGCCGTCGGTGAGCGTGAAGCCCCAGTAGGCGGCGGTGACGATGGCGTAGTGGCGGACGGCGGCGTGCATGTCGGGCAGCGCGTCAGAGGCCGATGGCGTCGAGGTGACAGGCCAGGTCCACCATGCGGCAGGCGTAACCCATCTCGTTGTCGTACCAGGCGTACACCTTCAGCAACGTGCCGTCGGTGACCATGGTGGACGGCGCATCGACGATGCTCGAGCGCGTGTCGCGCGCGTAATCGGCGCTCACCAGCGGACGCGTCTCGTAACCCAGGATGCCCTGCAGCGGGCCGCTGCTGGCCGCGGCCTCGAACAGCGCGTTCACCTCGTCGGCCGTGGTGGCGCGCTGCAGTTCGAACACGCAGTCGGTGAGCGAGGCGTTGAGCACCGGCGCGCGCACCGCGTGGCCGTTGAGCTTGCCCTTGAGCTCGGGGTAGATGAGCGCGATGGCGGTGGCGCTGCCGGTGGTGGTGGGCGCCAGGCTGGCCATGGCGCTGCGCGCGCGGCGCAGGTCCTTGTGCGGCGCGTCGACCACCACGTTGGTGTTGGTCGGGTCGTGGATGGTGGTGATCTGGCCGTGGCGGATGCCGATCGCTTCGTGCACCACCTTCACCACCGGGGCCAGGCAGTTGGTGGTGCAGCTCGCGGCGGTGACGATGCGGTGTCTCGCGGGGTCGTACAGATCGTGGTTCACGCCGACCACGATGTTGAGCACCGAAGCCGGATCATGGGCCACCTTCACCGGCGCGGCCACGATCACGCGCTTCGCACCGCGGTCCAGGTGGCCCTGGATCGTCTCGGGCGTGAGGAACTTGCCGGTGCATTCGAGCACCAGGTCCACGCCGAGATCGCCCCAGGGGATGTCGGCCGCGGTGGCGTGGCTGGTGAAGCGCAGTCGATGGTCGTCGATGCGGACCGTGTCATCGCCCTCGGCCGCGATGTCGGCGCGCCAGCGGCCTTGCACCGTGTCAAAGGCCAGCAGGTGGGCGGTGGCCGCGGCGCCGCCCTTGGTCTCGTTAAGGTGCACCACCTCCAGGCGGTTGCCGGCGCGCGGATCGTCCGCTGGCCGTTCGGCCGCGCCCATGGCCGCGCGCAGCGCCAGCCGCCCGATGCGGCCCATGCCGTTGATGCCCACTCTCATTAGCTCTGACTCCGCAATCTGGCAATTAATTCAATATTCGTAGAATTATAGTTTCTTTCATGACGGCCTCATGACAAGAAGTCCACAGCGCTTACTCACTGATCCATGGCGGATCACCGTGCGAGAACTGCCGCGGCGCATTCCTGACGTGGCCGCCGACGAGTTGGTCTGCGCCGGCGTGATGCTCGCCGGGGCCTTGACGCTGTGGGTGGGCTGGGCTTGGCTGAACCGGGGGGGGGGAGCCTGCTGATCGCGTGCGTGATTCCCCAAGGCATAGGGAGCCCTTTTCGGCAATCACTGCATTTGCTGTTCTAGGACGTACCGCAAACGCACGAACGGATCGTCGCCAGTGACCCTGGCCGAAAAACGTTGCCACCTTTGCGCCCGCGAAGCGTCTCACCCCAAGCGGCGCCCTTCGGGTTCAAAGGATTCTGGGGCGCCATGCGCGGCCTCTACGAAACTTCGCGGAAGAATCCCATGACACCAACTCGACGCTTTGCCATTGCGTTGGTTTTCACGACAGTGCTGCTGGCAAGTACCGTCTCTGCGCAGTCGTTTGATTCACGCCCCTCCCCTGAACGCCCCCGCGACATAGTGGCCCTGGGGCGCTACCTTGTGCAGACGACCGGCTGCAACGACTGCCACACGGCAGGCTACAACGCGGCGGAAGGCAAGCTGGCCGAAGCACAGTGGCTGACAGGCGACCGGTTGGGCTGGAAGGGCCCCTGGGGCACCACCTACGCAACCAACCTTCGCCTCTACTTTGCCGGCATGACAGAAGAGCGCTGGATCACCCATGCACGGGTCATGAAGCCCAGACCGCCCATGCCGTGGTTCAACCTGCGCGCCATGTCCGACAGCGATCTGCGCGCCATCTACCGATACATCAAGGCCGCAGGACCGGCCGGTGAGCCAGCCCCCGCCTATGTGCCGCCGGGCAGAACGCCAGCAGGACCGCTGGTGCAGTTTCCTTGAGCCCGCACATGACCATCTCCTGGAACCCGAAACCCGTCGACAGCGCGAGCAGCGGCATTGAAGTTTTGCCGGATGGCCGGTTGCGATGCTGGATCGAGCACGAGACCCTGCACGGTGTCACACCGACCATGCTTGCCTGGTGGTTTCGCCACCTTGAAGGACACATGGAGTTCGAGGAGCAGCACGTGTCACGCTACCACGTGTGGCATCCGCGTGACCACATCGCCGTCTCCTACACGCGCCGCCTCGCTGACGGCAGCGTCGGGGTCGGCGCGCAGCTACACATCGTCGAGATGTTTGGCGGCAATCCCCGCTACAAGGGCAACGCACGCAGCGACATCGTGCGGCTCGATGAACGGGGCTTCGGACACCGGCCGCGGTGGTTCGGGCTGCAGGTGGCGGCCATGGACTATTGCTTCGCGCCAGTCCCCGAAGGCACGCGCTACGCCAACAGTCTCACGATCGGCTTCCCCTCGAAGCTGGCCAAGCCACTCAATGTCCTGTTGCGCCGATTCGTTTTCAACACTGCGCGCGCCAACGCATGGATACGCCATAACATTGAAGAAGTGGGACAGTTCGAGCGGTTTCTGCCGGCGCTCTTCACCAGCGAGACCAACGAGTCTCAGCCAGACTGAGGCGATAGCCCTGCAAGCATCGCGTTGATCTCGTCAACCGTGCTGCGCGCACTTCGCATGACACCGACCAGCGTGGCTGACGCCATGCCGGTCCATTCACCGTAGCCCACCAGCCACAGCCGTGGCTCAAGCAGGCTACGAGTGCCGTTCACAGCGACCTTGCCCTGAGCATCAATCAGGCCCAGCGACCGCAGGTGATCCAGCGCAGGCCGAAAACCAGTGCACCAGATAACCGCATCAAAGTCCGACTCCGATCCGTCACGCCAGCGCACGCCTCGCTCAGTGAAGCAATCGAATGGCTCACGCGCGCTGAGCACCCCTCGCGAACGGGCCTCCACAACGGAAGCCACCATCACGATATCGCCAAAACCCCCCGGGAGGTCGTCCACTGGACGCCCGGCCTGTTGGGCCCTCCAGCGTTCAGTGGCGCGCTGAAACAGCACACCGCCATCCACGTTGTCGGGCAAAAATACAGGAGGTCTCTCGGTAACCCATGTCGTCTGAGCATGCTGCGAAACCTCAGCCAGAATCTGTGCGCCTGAATTGCCGCCGCCGACGATCAAAACGCGCAGGTCAGCGAAAGCATCAGGTTCCAAATATTGTGCGGAATGGATCTGGGCGCCCCGAAACCCGTCAATCCCCTTGTAGTCTGGAACGTGCGGGTGTCGCCAGTTGCCGGTAGCGCTGATCAGGGCCGCAGCCTGCCAGTCGCCCTGGTCAGCGTGCACAAGCCATCCGCTGTCTGTGCGTTCGACAGATTGGACAGTGACCGGTCGCCGCACAGGCAGCTCGTACCGCTCTTCGTAACGACGCAGATAGTCGAGTACTTCGTCTCGCGTCGGGTAGCGATCGCTGCCCGCCGGCATCGGCCAACCAGCCAGGGAGCTCCACGTGGCCGGCGAGAACAGGCGAAGGGATCGCCAGGTATGACGCCAGGCACCGCCGGCCCCCTCTTCAGCATCGAGGATCACGAAGCTGCGGCCACTGCGGCGAAGAAAATAACCGGCCGACAAGGCGGCCTGACCCCCACCGATGACGATCACATCGAATTGCTGCATGGACCCCATCATCGCAGCCCGGCACAGTGACGTTTCAGAACGGATGCCGGGGCTTACCCGGACGGTACCGACCCTCATGCAGGCGGCAACGCCATGCCACCAGCTGGTCCAGCAGTTCATTGAAGCGGCGGGCGATTCGCGCCGAGAAGTTGTGTCCCTGTGTACGGATCACAGTGGTACAGCAGGGCATGCTGCTGTGCGCGACGGGTCGGGATGGGCTCATGGTGTTTGCTCGCAGAAGTATGGAGAAGTGGTGCAGCAGCGCAGGGCACGCCGCTGCCGGGAGTTGGAGGATCGCCAGCAACCCGCTAATGCGAGTCGCTGCGCGCACATCAGAAGGGGAAACTGCTTCGGCCTTGGCGATCCGAGACCATTCGTTCAACACCAAGATCTCGCAACATGGCGCTGCTGAGCCTCATGTCGTTCAACGCGGCTGAGTCGAGGTAGGCAAGATGCTGAGCCTCGTGCCGCGCCTGGTTCTTTTCAAGTCGCCATGTCGCCAGTGCCTTAATCAATCGACTGGACACACCTGACAAGCGGGGCCAGAAGGAAAAGCGAGCGCGCCGTGCCTCTGTCGCCGAGGAATCGAGGTTCACACAGCAGGCGATACCCGCGTGAAGACGAGGTTCACAGCATTCCATGTTGTCCTCCAGGGTTGGGAGCTGCGCAGCCGATACAACAGCTGCAACGGTATAGACGCCGTCAGAGGCCAAAGGTGCCCAAGCTTGAGGATGCGTGGGAATACGGCTTCGCGCTGGCCCGAGAGGTTGTCGGGCTGTCGCAGCCTGGTTCCTGAGTGCAATCCTGCGACGTACGACAAATCAGAGACATCGCCTGTCATGGCGTCCGCGTCCCCAGGCGCAAGAGTAACGAGAGTTGGGCGGCCTCTGATTTCATCTTCAACCTCAACAAGGTGTCTATGAAACCGGCAGCAGCCCACTCTACCTCCCACGTAGCAGTCGGTAGACCACCGGCACCACGAACAGCGACAACAGCGGCGCGCTGATCATGCCGCCGACCATCGGAGCGGCGATGCGCTGCATCACCTCGCTGCCGGTGCCGCTGCTCCACAGGATCGGCAGCAGGCCGGCCACGATGGTCGCCACGGTCATGGCCTTGGGCCGCACGCGCAGCACGGCCCCCTCGCGGATGGCCTCCAGCAGGGCTTCGCCATCGCCGCGGCCCTGCGACAGCCGATCGCTCCAGGCTTGCTTCAGATACACCAGCATGATCACGCCGAACTCGGCGGCCACGCCGGCCAGCGCGATGAAGCCCACCGCACTGGCCACCGACAGGTTGTGGCCGAGCATCCACAGCAGCCAGACGCCGCCGACGAGTGCGAACGGCAGCGTGGCCATGATGAGCAGGGCCTCGTCCATGCGGCCGAAGGTGAGGTACAGCAGCACGAAGATGATGAGCAGCGTGAACGGCACCACCACCTTGAGCTGCGCGCTGGCGCGCTCCAGGAACTCGAACTGGCCCGACCACGACACCGAATAGCCGGGCGGCAGCGACACCTGCGCCGCCACCGCCTGCTGCATGTCGAGCACCGCGCCGCGCAGGTCGCGGCCGCGCACATCCACGTACACGAAACCGGCCAGGCGCGCGTTCTCGCTGCGCAGCATGGGCGGGCCGTCGTTGACGCGCAGGTCGGCCACGTCGCCCAGCACCAGGCGCTGCCCCACGGGCGTGACCATGGGCAGGGCGCGCAGCCTGGGCAGCGAGTCGCGCAGTTCGGCGGGGTAGCGCAGGTTGATGCTGTAGCGCTGCAGGCCTTCGACCACCTCGCCGATCACCATGCCGCCCACAGCGCTTTCCACCACGGCTTGAACGTCGGCGATGTTGAGACCGTAACGCGCGGCGGCCTCGCGGTCGATGTCGATGTCGATGTAGCGCCCGCCCGTGAGCCGTTCGGCCAGCGCGCTGCTCACGCCGGGCACGGGTTTCACCGCGCGCTCGATCTGCCCGGTGAGCCGGTCGATGGTGGCCAGGTCGGGGCCCGCCACCTTCACGCCCACGGGGCTCTTGATGCCGGTGGCCAGCATGTCGATGCGGTTGCGGATGGGCGGCACCCAGATGTTCGAGAGCCCCGGCACGCGCACCGTGCGGTCGAGCTCTTCCACCAGCCGGTCGGGGGTCATGCCGGCGCGCCACTGCGCGCGCGGCTTGAACTGGATGGTGGTCTCGAACATCTCCAGCGGCGCGGGGTCGGTGGCGGTGTCGGCGCGCCCGGCCTTGCCGTACACGCTCTGCACCTCGGGCAGGGTCTTGATGAGCCGGTCGGTCTGCTGCAGAAGCTCGGCCGCCTTGGCCGCCGAGAGGCCGGGCAGCGCGGTGGGCATGTACAGCAGGTCGCCCTCGTCCAGCGGCGGCATGAACTCGCTGCCGATGCGCTGCAGCGGCCACAGGCTCGCGACCAGCAGCAGCGCCGTCACCCCCAGCGTGAGCCGGGGCCAGGCCAGCACCGCGTCCAGCATGGGCCGATACACGGCGATGAGCGCGCGGTTGATCGGGTTGCGGTGTTCGGCCGGTATGCGCCCTCGGATGAGGTAGCCCATGAGCACCGGGATGAGCGTGACCGCCAGAGCGGCCGAGGCCGCCATGGCGTAGGTCTTGGTGTAGGCCAGCGGCGAGAACAGGCGCCCCTCCTGCGCCTGCAGCGTGAACACCGGCACAAAGCTCAGCGTGATGATGAGCAGCGAGAAGAACAGCGCGGGCCCGACCTCGGCAGCGGCCTTGCCCATCAGCCGCCAGCGCGCCTCGCCCTGCAGCGTCTGCCCCGGGTGGGCCTGGCCCCAGCGTTCCAGGTGCTTGTGCGCGTTCTCGATCATCACGATGGCCGCGTCCACCATGGCGCCGATGGCGATCGCGATGCCGCCCAGCGACATCACGTTGGCATTGATGCCTTGCTGCTGCATCACGATGAAAGCGACCAGCACGCCCAGCGGCAGCGTCACGATGGCCACCAGCGCGCTGCGCACGTGGAAAAGGAAGGCCAGGCAGACCAGCCCGACCACGATGAATTCCTCGATCAGTTTGGTGGTGAGGTTGTCCACCGCGCGCTCGATCAGACCGGAGCGGTCGTACACCGGCACAATCTCCACGCCCGCCGGAAGACCGCGCTGAAGTTCTGCCAGCCGGGCCTTTACGGCGGCGATGGTGCTCAGCGCGTTCTTGCCCGAACGCATCACCACGATGCCGCCCACTGCTTCGCCCTCGCCGTCGAGCTCGCCGATGCCGCGCCGCATCTCGGGGCCGGTCTGCACGCGCGCCACGTCGCCCAGCCGCACCGACACGCCAGCCGGTGTGGTCAACAGCGGTATCGCGCGGAAGTCGTCGAGCGTGCGCAGGTAGCCGCTGGCGCGTACCGCGTACTCGGCCTCGCCCAGCTCGAGCACCGAACCGCCGGCTTCCTGGTTGGCTCGGCCTACGGCATCGCTCACCATGGCCGGCGTGATGCGGTAGGCCTGCAGTCGGTCGGGGTCGAGCACAATCTGGTACTGGCGCACCATGCCCCCGATGCTGGCGACCTCGGCCACGTCAGCCACGGTCTTAAGCTCGAAGCGCAGGAACCAGTCCTGTAGCGCACGCAGCTGTGCCACGTCCTGCTGGCCGGTGCGGTCGATCAGCGCGTACTGGTAGATCCAGCCCACGCCGGTGGCGTCGGGCCCGATGCTGGAGCGGGCGTTGGCGGGCAGGCGCGCCTGGGCCTGGTTCAGGTACTCCAGGACGCGCGAGCGTGCCCAGTAAGGATCCACACCGTCGTCGAACAGCACGTACACGAAGCTGTCGCCGAACATCGAGTAGCCGCGCACCGCCTTGGCGCCCAGCACCGACAGCATGGTGGTGGTCAGCGGGTAGGTCACCTGGTTCTCCACCAGCTGCGGCGCCTGCCCGGGCCAGGTGGTGCGCACGATGACCTGGGTATCGGACAGGTCGGGCAATGCGTCCAGCGGCGTGCGCTGCAAGGCGAGCACGCCCCATGCCGTGACGATCACCGTGGCGACCAGCACGAGCACGCGATTGGCGATGCTCCAGCGGATGAGCCGGGCAATCATCGCGTTGCCCCGGGCGCGACGCGCTGCAGGTCGGTGATTTGCGGAACGTCGCCGTCCTGCATCTGGAATTCGATCTGCACGCGCTCGCCCAAGCCCAGATCGCGTGGCTGGCGCTCGCGCGGCGGCAGCTTGAAGTCCATCGTCATCTCGGGCCAGTTCAGCGACGGCACGGGCGGGTGAGTCAGCGTGACCGTGTCGCCTTCCAGCGCATTGATGACTGCGTCGGTGCGGTGGCTTTGCGGTGCCGGCGGGGCGGGTTCCGTGCCCTGGTTCAGTCTGGCCTCCAGACCGCGCAAGCTGGCCTCCGAGTCGATCAGGAACTGCCCCGAGCGGACCACGCGCTGTCCGGCCTGCAGGCCGGCGATGACCTCGACCTGATCGCCAGCCTCGCGCCCGGTCTGCACCTGCACCGGACGGAATCGCCCGTCGGCCTCCGCCAGCATCACCACGCTGCGCTGCCCGGTGCGGATGACCGCATCGGCCGGCACGAGCAGGCGCATGTCGCCAGCCGGCCGCGCAAAGCGCATCTGCACCAGCATGCCGGGCACCAGCCGCGCGCCGGGGTTGGGCAACTCCAGCCGCGCCTTGAGCGTGCGGGTGGTCGGCTCCACCTGCGGCAGCAGGACCTGCAATCGCCCCTCAAAGGTCTGGCGCGGCACGGCCGGGCTGGTGGCGCTGACCGCCATCCCGGGCATCAGCTCGGCGCTCTGGCTCTCGGGCACCTCGGCCTCGGCCCACACCGTGGCCGTGCCCTGCACGGTCATCAGAGGTGTGCCGGGCATCACCGTCGCGCCCTCGCGCACCATCAGCGCGGTCACCACGCCGGCTTGCGGCGCGCGCAGCGTGAAGCGCGCCTGCAGCACACCGGTGCGTTGCACGAGGTCGATCTGGGCAGGTGACATGCCGGCCTGGCGCATGCGCTGCAGCGCGGCCTCGCGCAGCGTGTCCAGCCCACTGCCCTGCATGCGCGAGATGGCCAGCAGGTCCTCCTGCGCGGCCACCCAGTCGGGCACGTACACATCCAACAGGGGCGCGCCGGCGGCCACGCGATCGAAGGTGGCGCGCACGTGCAGCTTCTCCACAAAGCCGTTGGCGCGGCTCGTCACCGTGGTCTGGTCGCGCTCGTTCCACGCGATGCTGCCCACCGCTGTCACCTCGGCGGACAAGGCCCCGGCCTCCACCACGGCGGTGCGCAAGCCCAGGTTCTGCTGGATGCGCGGGCTCACCGTCACGGTACCGGTGTCCGATCCCTCGGCACCGGCGTAGCGTGGCACCAGCATCATGTCCATGAAGGGCGACTTGGCGGGCGCATCGAAGTTCCTGCCCGGCACCATGGGGTCGTGGTAGTTCAGGATCCGGCGCCCCGTGGCTGGGTCCAGGTCGCCGGCCTTGAGGCCATCGCGCATGTGGCGCCGCGTGGCGTCCTCGCCCTGCGAAATCGTCCACGTGGACGGGTCCGACATCGCCTCAACGGCGGTCGAAGCCCCCGGTTTGGACAGCGCGTCGTCGGCTGTGCTCCGAGGTTCAGCCGAGACGCCCATGCGCACACCACTGCGCACGCCCGATTGCCAGGCGGCAATGCCCACCCCGACCAGCAAGGCAAAGGTGGCAGCGCAGGCTATCCAGCGCGCACGCGTCGATGAAAAGAACGGCTTCATGGGTTCACCTCGCTTGGGTATTGGACGCGGCCGGGGTCGTCGATCGCAGGGCGTCCAGCGCCGACCATGGGCGCGCCGCATCCAGTTCCACGTCGATGCGTTCGATCGACAGGACCACGGCAGCCTCCTGGGCGGCCAGCAGCTCACGCAGCGACAAGGTGCCGGCGCGGTAAGCGGCCATTGAGGCCACGACGCGCTGTCGCGCCAGCGGAAGGCGTTCGCGATCAATCAGCTCGAGCTGCGCCAACGCCGCGGCAAGGGCTTGCTGCCACTCGGCGATCTCCAGTTCACTGACACGGCGCGCTTCATCGACCTCGGCGTCGCGCGCGTCGGCCTCGGCCAGGCGTGCCGACAGTTCACGATCCTGACGCCGCGCACGGTTACTCGCAAGCGGAATCGACACACCCACCGACAGCATGTCGCTGTAGGCGCTGCCGCGCTGGCTGAGCATCAGTTCCACACTCCAGTCGGGATCGCGCTCCAGGTGGGCCAGGTCGGCGGCCGCACGCGCCACCTCGGCACGCGCCTGCAAGGCCTGCACAGCGGGATGCTCATCGAGCCAGCGGCGCGAGGGCTCTTCGACCCACGCCGCTTCGTCCAGCCGAGGCGGCTCGCCGAGCGTGATCTGCCCCTGCACCCCCGTCCATCGCTCCAGTGCCTGGCGCGCGACGCGCTCGCGGGCATCGGCTTCGATGCGAAGTTGCTCGAGCCGCCAGAGCGCATCGCGCGCAGCGAGCAAGTCACTCGGCGTGCCGCGGCCCGAGCGCGCTGCGGCTTCGGCGGCCAGCACTTGCCGCTGCAAGGACTCGCGCTGCGCGGCCAGCAAGCCCAGGCGCTGCTGCGCGGCCCGCAATGCGAACCAGGCCACCGACGTCAGGCGCAGCACCTCGGTGGCCTGCTCGCGATGTCGGGCGTGAGCCGCTTGGGCCTCGCGCTCATACCAGCGAGCGCGCGCCTCGCGCTTGTCACGTCCCGGCAGCGCCTGGGCGATGCCGATGGAGCGCATGGTCATGAAGTCGCGCGTTGTGCGCCAGCGATCGGCGCCGTTGACCGGCAGGTTGTCCAGCGACAGGCGCAACACCGGGTCAGGCCGCTGCGCGGCCGCCACCGCCATCTCGCGCGCAGCACGGGTCTCGGCCTGTAACGCCTTGAGCAGGCCCGAGCGCTGCAACGCCGCGGCCATCGCCGCACTGCGGTCGATGCCCGATGGCGCCTGCGCGCGCAGACCCATCGGCACGGACAAGCCAAGCACAAACACGAACACGAGTGCCAGCGCACCGGGGCCGCGCGAACGCCAGGACGGCCCGCACGGACCGCACAAGAAACGAGACATGGGTCACCTCCTGAACCAGCTGGACCGGATCGGGCCCGGTCGATCACCGCACCGACCCTTGCGCAGCGGCAAGACGGTGCTGAGGGGTTCAGCCGAGGGAGGGGGGCCGCCAGATGGCGGAACGCGCGGATGAGGGTGGTCCGGCGACGTTGAGGGCGAGATGGCGGGTTGTCTGCAGAGCGGGTGCAGCCGACAAACCGCCTGACGGCACGCTGGCCATGGGCGCACCACAGTCCACGCCGGTCTTGCAAGGCTGACCGGTTTTCAGGAAGGTGGCCTCGTCGTTGCAGCAATCGGGCACAGCGCCAGGGCCCGCGTCGTCGGCCATCGCGCCGGATGCCATCACCATGCCCTCCGTCGGGCACGGTTCGACGGGCGCCGCCCAAGACCATGCGCCCTGCAGAGGCAGGGACAGGCAAATCAGCAGCGTGACAAGCCAACGCATGGGCTGCATTCTAGGATTTTCTTCGGAAATCTCAGGCATGTCTCATCAAGCCCCGAGGCGGGGTGCAAGCGCCGCGAAGTCGTTCGCCGCCAGGGTGTATCCGGAAAAGGATAGGTGGATGGAGGCCAGCGGGTCGCTGACTCCCATTTCGGGAGATCAGACACCATCCTCAGCCATCTCGACGTTGGATCTGGAGATGGAAGCACTTCTGTATTCGACAACGCACGTCACTGGTTGTCCCGCGGTACGTTCAGCGAACCGTCAGCTGGCGTATTCAACAGGAACCATCTGCACAAAACGTAGGGCGTTGCGGTGGCGGCAGGTGTTCTGTACCCGTTGACGGGCGGGTTGCTTTCTCCTTGAGCGCGGCCCAGACGATGATCCTGAGTTTGGCGTCGTTGATTGGTAACGCCTTTTGACTGCGCTCCGGCTGCTGAGCCGGATATGGCGTCCAGCGGAGCACCTGACGAAGATGTAATGGGCTTGCAGGGATGGCGTCATGGCCGGCGCCCTATCGTGGCGGCGTACTCACGTACCCCGGGGCGTGCAGCAGCACCCCGGGCATCAGCAAGGAAACGCCATGAAATCCCAGTTTGTCATTGCCGCGCTGCTGTTTGCCAGCGCCTCTGTTTTTGCAGGCGACGCCGCGCGCCAGGCCGCTGCCGAGGTCACGCCACTCAAGGATGGCGGCGCCCTCTACCTGTTCAAGGACGGCAAGATGGCCAAGGAAGATCGCTTCGGCCGAGCCGAGTATCTGCGCGCGGGCGCGACACTTCTGACGGCGAGTGACAAGCAGGTCCCCGTCACGAGCAACGAGGTCGCACGCCTGTCGTATCTGCTAAGCAAGGGGCACAGCAACCACTGACCCCATTCCTGGCGATCGCGCTAGCGGGTCGTGAACTCGAGCGCGAACGTGTTGACCCCGTCTGCGGAGCGCACCGTCACCTCGCCGTGGTGAGCGTGCATGATGGCCTTGGTGATGGGAAGCCCCAAGCCCACCCCCTCGGAAGCGTCCCGGCTTCGGCCGGGGCTCAGGCGCACGAAGCGATCAAAAAGCTGCTGGTGGGATGCAACCGGAATATGCGGACCGAGGTTGCTGACCGCCAGCACTACACCGGTATCGGATGGTCTCACCACAATCGACACGGTAGAGCCAGCATCGGCGTGCCGCACGGCGTTGGAGAGCAGATTACTGATGGCACGGCGAATCATCAATCGGTCGCCCGCCACTTCGCCGACGCCATCGACACCGATGGTCAGATACTTTTCGCTGGCCACAGCCTCGTAGAACTCCACGATTGACCGGGCCTCTGCCACCAGGTCCACAGGTTCGCGCAAAGGCAATTCATGCAAGTTTTCGGTCTTGGCCAACAGCAACATGTCGGAAATCGTGCGCGCCAGACGCTGAAGTTCTTCCGATATGGTGGCCAGGCTGCTGCGATAGTCCTGCGGCGTTCGCTGCTGTGCGAGCGTGACCTGCGCAGCGGTCAGCAAATTGCTCACGGGCGTGCGCATCTCATGAGCCAGGTCCGATGAAAACGCGCTGAGGCGCTCGAAGTCGGCTTGCAGGCGATCCAGCATGTTGTTGAGCGACAGGGCCAGTTCGCGCATTTCCCGAGGGACACTCTCGGCGGGCATGCGCTCGGCCAGGTGCTGGGCGCTCAGGCGCTCAGCTCGCGCCTTCATGGCTGTCAATGGCTTGAGGCCGCCTCGGCTTGCCATCCACCCTAGCAAGGTGCCGGCCAACACGGCGACCAACGCGTAGCCCGCGATCTTGAGCGTCAAGTCATCGAGAAAGTGCCGGTGATGGCTCGTATCGACGGCCGCGGTCACCGATATCTGCCCGGGCGCGTTGGCGCCCAAATCCAGCACGAAGCGCTGGGCGTACAGGCTGCCATTGGTGTCACGCCAGGCCAGGCCTTGGAGACTTGTCTCCAAACCTTCCCGCACGGCATCGGGCATGCTGAGGTCGCCCTGCTCCAGCAGCACGCCTGAATGGCCGCTGACCCGAAGGTACAGGCCGTCATGACCATGTGTGCTCGTGGCCAGTCGACGGCGCAAATCGTCCTCGGTTTGGCTCGCCTGAACCGCTTCTTCCACAAGGTGCACCTTGCTCATCAACAGCGAGCGATCCAGTTCGATGAAATGCGCGCTTGTTTCCCGAAACACGAGCGTCGAGAAACCGGCCAAAACGAGCGCAACAACACCCGCGAACAGAATGGTCAGACGCGCGGTGAGTGACATGCTTGCCTGCAATCAGTGATCGGGTTCGTCGAGAACGTAGCCCATGCCTCGCACCGTCTGCAGGAGCTTGGTGTCGAAGCCATCGTCGATCTTGGCGCGCAGTCGCCGCACCGCCACGTCGATCACATTGCTGTCGCTGTCGAAATTGATGTCCCACACCAGCGACGCAATCAGCGTCCGAGGAAGGACCTCACCGCGGCGTCGCATGAAGAGCTCCAGTAGCCCGAACTCCTTGGCGGTCAGGTCTACGCGCCGACCTGACCGCGTGACGCGGCGACGGACAAGGTCCAGCTGCAAGTCTGCGATCTGCAAGGACGTCGTATCTTGAATTTGGCCGCCACGCCTTAGCAGCGTCTTGATGCGGGCAAGCAACTCGGAGAAAGAAAACGGTTTGATCAGGTAGTCGTCGGCGCCCAGCTCCAGGCCTTTGACGCGATCCTCCACGCTGTCTCGGGCGGTCAGGTACAGCACCGGCAACTGGCTCTTCTTGCGCCGCAAAGAGCTCAGCACAGACCAACCGTCGATGCCTGGCAACATGACATCCAGGATCACGAGGCCGTAGTCGCCCTCGGTGGCCTCGTGCAATCCGTCGACACCGTTGCGGGCCAACTCACAGAAGTATCCAGCCTCCCTCAGCCCTTGCTTGAGGTATTCGCCCGTGTGGGCTTCGTCTTCGATGATGAGGATCTTCACGCTACTCGACTCCGATCATTGGCAGTTTGCCACGCCGTTTGTGCAGACCCAACATGACAAATCTGTAATGAAACGGACAGACGCCTGTGTGCGGGCAGTCAGAACAATGCCCTCATCGATCAGCAAAGGAGTCCACGTGAAGAGAGTTCGATGGAAAACGCGGGGGTTGGTCCTCCTCGCGGCGATGGCGTCCGCGGGCTTGGTTGCCGCGCAAAGCACCGCAGCCGAACAGGCGTCGGACTGGCGCTCTGCGAACGACGCGGTCGGCCAGTTCAAACGAGGGCACGCCGACATCCTCAAGTGGGAGGCGCAAAACGCCCCTGCGCCAGTTGCCGAGCCGAAGCTCGAACCCGGCTTCCCGCTGCCGACGATGGAGAGCGTTGTTCGCGCGGCCTGGAAGCCACACCTTGAACTTCGCAGCGTGATGTCCCGATTGGGTCAGGAGAACGCTGACCGCATTGCAACTGGGCAATGGCTGGACGTCGATGCGCGTCACCAGCGCCGTGTGGGCGGGTTCGACGAATTGCTGGACGTCGCGGTGGATGCCCGCAAGGCATGGCTGAGCGCCGTGGCGGCGAAACAGGCGCTGCGCCTGCAACAGGAATCGCTCGACGCCGCGCAGGCGGCCACCGAACTGGGGCGTCGCATGGTCAAAGTGGGCAACTGGAGTGCGTACCAGCAAAGCCGCGTCGAATTGGGGCTCTCCGCGGAGAAGACGGCGCTTCTTCAGGCCCGTGTCGCAGCGGCGCAATCGGAACAAGCGTTGTTGAAACTGCTGCGCCTCAACGGCGTGTATCAGCGGTTGGATCTGCCCGACACGCTGCCCGATCTGCCCAAAGATCTGCCGAGCGGCGAGCGTCTGAATGCCGAGCTGAGAGAGATCTCCGCTCAGCTGCCTGTCGTGAATCAAACCAAAGCAAAAACCAACTTCGATCTCGCCGTTGGTGCGTGGGAGGCCACGTTGGGCGTCGCTCGCGCGTACCGCAACGAGGTGATGACCCAACGCAACCTGATCGTCGACGAAAGCGTGCTTCAGTACAACGGCATGCTCAAGAGCGTGTGGGAACTGCTCAGCGAAGTTCAGGCCCGCGCCCAGGCGCAGCGCAACACCGTGAACGCGGTACGCGACTACTGGTTTGCCGAAACCGACCTGCTGTGGGTACTTCAAGGCGGAGAACCCACGTCCTTCGTCACACCGGGCGCACCTGCCGGTGAGGGCGCTGCTGCCGCCGGACATTGAACCCAACAAACCATCCAAAAAATGAGCAATCGACGTCAATTCTTCGCGGGCGCCGCCGCCACCATGGCCGGTCTCACCGTTGCACGATCGGCGCTGGCCGCCCTCCCCGAGCCCGTCATCCAGACCTCTGTTGACACAGCGGCACCTCTTGTTCCCAATACCGGGCGCCCATACAACCCGGTGGTCACGCTCAATGGCTGGAGCCTCCCCTGGCGCATGAACAATGGCGTGAAGGAGTTCCACCTGGTGGCCGAGCCCGTGGTGCGCGAGATGGCGCCCGGCTTCAAAGTCAATATGTGGGGCTACAACGGACAAAGCCCTGGACCGACCATTGAGGTCGTTGAGGGCGACCGCGTGCGCATCTTCGTAACCAACAAGCTCCCCGAGCACACCACCATCCATTGGCACGGCCAGCGCCTGCCCAGCGGCATGGATGGCGTCGGCGGCTTGAACCAGCCCGCCATTCCAGTGGGCAAGACCTTCGTCTACGAGTTTGAGGCACGTCGCCCCGGCACCTTCATGTATCACCCGCACGCCGACGAGATGGTGCAGATGGCCATGGGCATGATGGGCTTCTGGGTCACGCACCCCAAAGGCAAGCATCCCCACATCAGCGACGTCGACCGCGACTTCTGCTTCCTGCTCAACGCCTTCGACGTCGAGCCCGGCAGCAAGACGCCCAAGGTCAACACCATGACCGACTTCAACATCTGGGCTTGGAACAGTCGTATCTTCCCAGGCATCGACACGCTCAACGTGCGCCTGAACGATCGCGTGCGCATCCGCGTGGGCAACCTGACGATGACCAACCACCCCATTCACTTGCACGGCCATGAATTCCTGGTGACCGGCACAGATGGTGGACCCACGCCGCCCTCCACGCGCTGGTACGAGGTGACCACAGATGTAGCAGTCGGTCAGATGCGCCAGATCGAGCTGATTGCCGACGAAGAAGGCGACTGGGCCGTCCATTGCCACAAGAGCCACCACACCATGAACGCCATGGGTCACGATGTACCCACGATGATTGGAGTGGACCACCGTGGTCTGGTAAACAAGATCCAGCGCGTGGCGCCGGACTACATGGTGATGGGCGAGCGAGGTATGGCCGACATGGGCGAGATGCAGATGCCCATCCCCGACAACACCGCACCCATGATGACCGGCACCGGCCAGTTCGGTCCCATCGAAATGGGTGGCATGTTCAGCGTGTTCAAGGTCCGCAAAGACCAGAAGCCGGGAGACTACAAAGATCCCGGTCCCTACAAGTTTCCGCAAGGCACCGTTGCCTATGAATGGTCAGGTGCCACCCCGACCGCGCCACGTTCAGCCGCCGTCAGTAGCAGCGGCAAGGCCGAAGCAACGGCTGTGAAGCCCTCGCACAGCGCGAAGCACCACTGACGCCTCGCATTCAGTTCCGTTCGTACGACATCTCACCATTTTGGAGTCATTCATGAAACTTCGCACTGCGGCCCTGCTCCTGTCACTGGCCTCGATCACCACCCTCGCGAGCGCCCATGGCAACGAGGAGCACAAGAAGGCCGGACCGGTCAAGATGGAGCAAAAGCCCTGGGGCATTGCCGGCAACGCCAAGGCGGTGAGTCGCACCATTGAGATCGGTATGACCGACGCCATGCGTTTCACGCCGGACAAGCTGGAAGTGCGGGAAGGTGAAACGGTGCGTTTCGTCCACACCAACTCGGGCAAGGTGATGCACGAGTTTGTGCTGGGCACCAAGAAGGAACTCGATGAGCACGCGGCGCTGATGAAGAAATTCCCCGGCATGGAGCACGAGGAGCCCTACATGTCGCATGTGGCGCCCGGCAAGCGGGGCGAGATCGTCTGGCAATTCAACCGCGCTGGCGAATTCGACTTCGCCTGCCTGCTGCCCGGCCACTACGAAGCCGGCATGGTCGGCAAGATCAAGGTCGTGGCCAAGTAAGTCACCCCGCTCATCTCAATAACTGGGACAAAGAACATGAAACTCACTTCCATTCTCGCGGTGGCCAGCCTTTCCCTGGCAGCACTCACCCAACCTGCGATGGCTCAGACCATGGACCACGGCAAGATGGGCATGACCCAGGATCTGCCCATGGTCGACGCCGAGGTGCGGCGAGTCGACAAAGAGAACGGCAAGGTCACCCTCAAGCACGGCGCCATCAAGAACATGGACATGCCGCCGATGACCATGGTCTTCACCGCGCGCGACAAGGCCATGCTCGAAGGCATCGCTGTGGGCGACAAGGTGCAATTCACCGCCGTCAACGAGAAGGGGCAAATGCTGGTCGAGTCGATCAAGGCCATCAAGCCTTGACCTCTTGTTGACGCCCCGGATGCCCATGGAGCTCTGATGCGTCGCTGGATCGCGCCCCTGCTCTTAATGGACTTGCCTTGGCAGTCCCCGGCCATCATGGGCTCGTGAACCATGCCCTGAGCCTTAAGCTTGGAAGCTATCGTTTTTCGATGCGATGACCGACGTCCGCGATAACGGCATGGTCGACGGCAGCGTCAACTCCTGCAACGACTTTGCCGCCCGGCGCGCACCGGTCAGGTGTGCTAGGTCGATGCCGCACGTGTATCAGCCCGCGACTGGCCGGCGCTAGCCGCCTTCGTCGTGACCTTTGCCGCACTACCAAGCGTCCCACACGTCCGTGACCGGCGTGGCAGGCACCCTGGCTCAAACCTTCCGGCGTCTGGCGATCACTTGCGCGGTTTGCGGCATTCGCACTCAGCGAGTGCGTATTCGCGAGCTGCCAGTACTGTCCCAACTCTGGCAAGTTCTTATGGTGTCCTCGCCCAGCGCTGCCATTGGCTGCACTGGGCGTTGCGCGCATCAGTGCGCCCCACAGGCGGGGCTTATCTTCCGGTCCGTCTCCCCAGCCCTCCGTACCCTTGTCTGGAACCAAGCACTCATCCTCGCGCAGGCGCGCTCGGCAGAGCGTAGAAGCGCTCAACCTAGCTGGGCCAAGCTGCTCCGAGGCCGACCAAGGGAGTGAGCGCGTGGATGCCCAGCCATATGTCTCAGACGCGCGCCGAGCGAAGCCTCAGTGCGTTCAGCACCACCGACAGCGACGAGGCGCTCATGGCGAAGGCGGCGAAGATCGGCCCGATGAGCAGGCCGATGAAGGGGTAGAGAATACCCGCGGCTACCGGTACGCCGGCGGCGTTGTAGACCAGCGCGAAGAACAGGTTCTGGCGGATGTTCCTCATCGTCGCGGTAGCCAGCCGCCGTGCGCGCACGATGCCGGTCAGGTCGCCCTTGACGAGGGTGAAGCCGGCGCTCTCGATAGCCACATCGGCGCCGGTGCCCATCGCGATGCCCACATCGGCCTGCGCCAGCGCCGGCGCGTCGTTGACGCCGTCGCCGGCCATCGCCACCTTGCGCCCCTGGGCCTGCAACTCCTGGACGATGCGGGCCTTGTCTTGGGGAAGGACGTCGGCGCGGATTTCGTCGATGCCCAGACGCGCGGCGACCGCCTTGGCCGTGCGCTCGTTGTCGCCGGTGGCCATAATGAGGCGCAGGCCCAGCGCGTGAAGTGCCTTGATCGCCTCCGGCGTACTGGCCTTGACCGGGTCGGCCACCGACACCAGACCGGCAACGGCTCCGTCCAGCACAACAAACATGACCGTCTGGCCTTCGTCGCGTGCGGCGTCGGCCTTGGCGGACAGCTCCGTGCCGTCGAGACCCAGATCCTTGACCAACTTGAGGTTGCCCAATGCCACCGATTTACCGTCGACGCGGCCTTTGACGCCCTTGCCGGTGACCGCCTCGAAGTCCTGCGCCTCGACCAACTTGACGCCACGCTCCTCCGCACCCTTCACGATGGCCTCGGCCAGTGGGTGCTCCGAGCCCTTCTCCAGGGTCGCAGCCAGACGCAACACCTCGGCTTCGTCGTGCCCCGGCTCGGGCATCACGGCCACCAGCTTCGGCTTGCCCTCGGTGAGAGTGCCGGTCTTGTCGACGATCAGCGTATCGACCTTCTCGAAGCGCTCCAGCGCCTCGGCGTTCTTGATGAGCACACCCATCTGCGCGCCGCGGCCGGTGGCGGTCATGATCGACATCGGCGTGGCCAGCCCCAGCGCACAGGGGCAGGCGATGATAAGCACCGCCACCGCCGACACCAGCGCGTAGGCCAGTGCCGGCGCCGGACCCCAGATCGCCCAGGCGATGAACGAGGCCACCGCAATGCCGATCACCGCCGGCACGAAGCGGCCGGCCACCATGTCGGCCCACTTCTGGATCGGCGCACGGCTCTTCTGCGCGCTGGCCACCATGTCCACGATCTGCGCCAGCAGGGTGTCGGCACCGACACGCGTGGCTTCCATCACCAAGCTGCCGGTACCGTTGATCGTGGCGCCGGTGAGCCTGTCGCCGGCCACCTTCTCGACCGGCACCGGCTCGCCGGTGATCATGCTCTCGTCGATTGAAGAGCGGCCGTCAACGACGGTGCCGTCCACCGGCACCTTGTCACCCGGGCGCACGCGCAGGCGGTCGCCAACCTGCACCTGCTCGAGCGGGATCTCAGCTTCTGTGCCGTCGGGGCGGATCACGCGCGCGGTCTTTGCCGCGAGGTCGAGCAGCGCGCGAATCGCTTTGCCGGTGCCTTCGCGAGCTCGAAGCTCCATCACCTGGCCAAGCAGCACCAGAGTGACGATGACCGCAGCGGCCTCGAAGTAGACGCCGACCGTACCGGTCGCTGGGTCGCGAAATCCGGCCGGGAAGATTCCTGGCGCGGCCAGCGCTACCACCGAGTAGATGAACGCCGCCGCCACGCCCATGCCGATGAGGCTGAACATGTTCAGACTCCAGGTGCGGAACGAGGTCCAGCCACGCTCGAAGAAGGGCCAGCCGGACCACAGGATCACCGGTGTGGACAGCGCGAGCTCGATCCACATTGCATTGTGCTCGCCGAAAAATTCGCGCACGGCGGTGATACCAAGGAATGGCGACATCGTCAGCACGAGCAAAGGCACCGTCAGCACAGTGGCAACCCATAGGCGACGCGTGAAGTCCACGAGCTCAGGGTTCGGGCCGTCGTCGGCCGCGGCCGAGGCGCCCTCTAGCTGCAGGCCCATGCCGCATAGCGGGCAGGCGCCGGGCCTGGTCTGGCGCACCTCGGGGTGCATCGGGCAGGTGTAGACGCTACCGCGCCAGTCGGCTGGCACCTTGTCATAGGCGCTGGCCGCTGTTGCCTTGGCAGGTGTCGACGCGCCATGCGCGGCTTGACCGTGACCTGCGTGATCGTGGTGCGCATGGCCAGCATGGCCATGAACAGCATGGGCGTCGGCCGAGACCTGATCCATTGGCACCAGAAACATGCCGCACTTCGGGCACTTGCCGGGGGAATCCTGCTGGACCTCCGTGTGCATCGGGCACGTATAGGTCGTCACGGCATCGATTGCGACCTGTCCGGTCGATCGCTCGTCGTGGTCACGGGGGCGTTGTTGGGGCATATCCATGGTCTCAACCCTTGTCGCTGTCGTTGCGTGGACCGGCGCTCTGGCCACCATACCCGCCGTGCCCGCCATGGCCCCCATGACCGAGGAACAGGTGCATCAGCGGACAGGCCAGCAGCAGCAAGTAGATCCAGTTGCCAGCGACATGATTCCAGTGCTCGCGCAGCAGGTAGAAGCCGCCCACCAGCGCCACCATCAGCAGGGCCGTCTTCAGCGGCCTGCCCAGGCTCGAGGAGGACCGCTTCATATCTGGGGCAGGCCGCGAATCCGGGCCTTGCAGGGAACCGTGCGAGTGGTCATGCGTATTCATCGTGTCGTCCTTTCGTGATGCGTCGCGGAGCTCGAGTGCTCGTACTCAGCGTAGACCCTGACAACGTGTCAATGTCAAGGGCCTGCCGCGCGATCGCGTTGCAGAAGCGCCCTGCGTTTCTCGTACTCCTCGGGCGTGCATTCGCCGCTGGCCAATCGCCGCTGCAGCAGTTCGAGCGGCGTCTCACGCCGCCCAGTCATGCGACGCGCATCGTTCGTTCGCTCTCCCGCCCGACCCCACAGTGCCCAGACAAATGCCGCAACGATGCCGACCCAGAAGATCCACCACAGGAAGTGCATGCCGCCCATGAACCATCCGCCGTCGAAATACATATGCATCTCCTTCAACTTTGGTTTGGCGCCATGAGGGCGCTGCGGACGCGCTGCAACCGTGCGCGAACTTCGATAGCCACCTTGGCGACCTCGGGGTCGTCGGTGAGCTGCAGCACGGCCACCGGATCCATGAAGCCGGCGACGAGGCGGCCGTCGGCCTCCTCTCGCACGACCACGTTGCACGGCAGGAGCAGACCTATGTCGGGCTCTGCGCTCAGCACGCGGTGCGCCAAGGGCGGGTTGCAGGCGCCGAGGATGCGGTAGGCACGGCCGTCGACACCGAGCTTGGCCTTCATCGTGGCCTGCACATCGATCTCAGTCAGCACCCCGAAGCCCTCGACCTTGAGCGCCTCGACAACGCGCTGGACGGCCGCATCAAAGTCGCTGTCGGGTAGGTCGCAGTGGAAACCGTAGCTCATCTGTCGCCCCTCACTTGTTGGCAGGTGCCGGCGCCATACGGTCCATCATCATCTGCATCATGGACTGCATCATGTCCATTCGCTGCTCCATCATCTGCTGGCGCGACGCCATGTCGCCAGGTTGAGCGGGGTCGGCTCCAGGACGATTGCCGCCCGCCATTGCGCCGCCGCCCATGCCCATGCCCATGCCCATGCCCATGCCACCCATCATGGCCATGCCGTCCTGCATCAGCTTCATCTGCTCTGCCATCAGCGCATTTCGCTCCTCCGGCGTCTTGGCCGCAAGCATCTTGTCGTGCATCGCCTGCATGGCCTTCATCTGCTCGGCGTAGCCAGACGGCCCTGTAGTCGTACCGGACATGCCCATGCCTTGCGGAGCCTGCTGTGCCTGGGCCACGCGCTGCGCAGCCGATGCCGCAGGGTGATGGGCGTCATGATCGTCATTGCCAGCTGCAAAAGCCGAGGCGGCCAGCAGGGACAGCGTCGCGCCAGCAATGATCGTGATCTTGTGAACGGGTGTCATGGAAAGCTCCTGTCGAACGAAAGTGATTCGGAAAGTTCTGGTCGGATCTCAGTGTCGTGGTCGCACCTGAATACGGTGCCATGCGGACAACAGGCAGATGGCGCCTGCTGGCATGCGAGGGACGACGGGATGCACAAGTGCGTGCTCAAGCCGCCCCATGCTCCGGGACGGACGCGAGGACGAGGCGCTATAGCGCCAGACGTGAGAGTCGAGTGCGCGGCGGGATCGCGTCGGGGACCGGCAACGGGGCGGCGACGGAATCACCCGCCAAACGTGCGACGCTCGAAGTCCACGCTACCGAAAGCAGGAGCAGCGGCGCGTGGCCAAGGTCGACTGCAGCAGGCGTGGCGTCGGGTTGCACGCGGGTCTGCGACGTGGCGTCGCAGAGATCGAGACAAAGCAGATCGTCTGCCCCAGCGTCATTGCCATGCAAGGGCACGGCACCCCCGTGCCCCGCCATCACGATGGCTGCCGCCAGGGCACCGCCGCTTGCGTCGGCGTGAGCATGCGTCTTCCTGTCCTGCAGGACGCAGGCGTTTGCCCAAGACACGCTGATGGCAAACAGCCAGAACACCAGCATCGCCGCGGCAATGCGGCGCAAGGTTCTGGGTCGGCGGATCGGTACCATGGTGCTCACGAAGGAATGACACAGATTCTAGGTACGGGTTTCGCTAGCCATTTGACGCAGGTCAACGCCGCGGCCGATATGAATACAGTCTGTCGGGTCTCGATACGGGCCCACTCCCAGTCGAGTCAACCGAATGTGTATCCAGGAGATTAGTGGAGCCAGGGTGCTTCACGATCGCCGCCCGCATCGACCGGAACGATCTCACTAGAAAGGTGCGATACCGCCACCCGATGTGCTCCGCAGCGGGTAGCAGCGGCTGCCGCACTCAAAGTTGCCTGAAAGATCTCCCGCGCACTTAAGTGCGCCAACGCCACCACGATTCGTCGGTCAGGCTCCGCTGCCCCGAACCCCGCCGCCTTCAGCGCGTGCTTAACCACGCTCCGAGATAACTGAATCGCCTGCTCCGCATCCGGCGGCGTGATCAGGAACTCCTTGAAGCGCGAACGCAGCGTGGCCGGGACCCACCAGGGGTAGTTAGCCGTGGCGATCCAAGTGAGCTGGCTCGCATCGAGTTCCAGGTCCAGACTGATGTCCCGCACCTGTGCGGCTGAGACTGGCTCCAGCAGCGAGTGCAGCACCCCGGTTGGCGATGAGAACCCGCCTGAGGTCTTGCCCATCGTCTGTGCCTTGTCCAACTCATCCAGGATCACGAGTGGGTTGGCGTACTCACCCAGGCCAAGCAGATCGAAGACCAGCCCATAGCGCGAGTTGCCCCAGACAGCGTCCGAGCCAAGCAGCGCCCCGGAGGTTTCGGCCTGATCCATTGGGTGGCGGCGCACCGGCACCCCGAGCACCTTGGCCAGGGATTCGCAGAAGTGGGTCTTGCCGACACCCGGTGGGCCGTAGAGCAGCACGGGAGGTAAGCGCACCGGTGGCACCGGCGCCTTCACCTGGTCTGCCGCCTCAAGGCTCGAGCTTGAACCTTTGCCCGCGCCCTTCCCTGCCCTGGCCTTCTTTCTCTTCACTGGCGCTTGGCCGGTCTCGGCCACGCCCGCCGCGAAGCACATCTTCTGCAGCGCCACGTGGTTCGCAATGAACTGGATGACTTCACCGAAGTGCGGGTGATCCTCCTGCAGCGCCAGGATCGCCTCCACCGACGCCGGACTTCCGATCCGCCGCCAGGGCCCCCGCACCTTGAGCAGGTAGCCCAGCGGCTCGTTCCTTTTCTTCGCGTCCGAATCCACGCTCTGCGCCGAAGCCGCCATGCGCTGAACGTCCTCCTCCCTGTACACCCGCAGGCGCTGAGTCAGGGGCAGTTTCTCGATCTGGGCCCGAAGCTTGCCCTGATCCGGGTTGAAGCCCATGCGACGCAGTTCGGCCTCCATCTTCTCCCGGGTTTGCTGCGACTGTCGCTCGGCTTCCCTGGCAACAAGCTCCTGTCGCTCTCGCTCACGCTCTTGTTCTCGCGCTCGCTCTCGCTGCACCGGATCATCCTCCCGACGCACGTGCTTGCCGTGTTCGTCGGTCTCGGCCGATTCAGCGGCCTCCTTCTCAAGGCGCTGCTTGAGCTTCTTGAACTGCTCGGCCACGCCAGGGGGCAGCAGGAGCTCGTGCTCGTAGCTGTCGGCGAAGTGGGGTAGGCCCACGAAGTTGCCGTCCTGCAGCAGCCGCGAGCGGCCTTGCGCAGGAGGTGCGGTGAAGCTGGGCGGTCGGCGCCTGGCCTGCGGGGCCAGCTCCCAACCCGGCTTGGGGCGCAAGTACGGGCTCACCGCGTCAACCATGGACACGCCTGGTCCGATCGGGTCGGGGGTCTCGGGATCGGTCCTCTTGGGGTCGGTCATGTCTGCTCTCCCCGGCCTCACTTCAACGCGCGCAGCTTGTTGAAGTGGCTGATGCGGATCTGCTCGATCGCAGGCGGAACACCCCGCGCTCCGAAGCGCCGGCCCACCTGCCCTTTCTCGATGAAGGACAGGGCCACCTCGGCCTCTGGCCGCTTGCGCACCAGGTGAGCAGCCAGGCGCTGCAGCACCAGCACGGCTTTGGGCCCTGAGTACATCAAGGCGTAGACCTGCCGGTTGTGGCCGATGCGGCGTTTGACCTCATGGATCGGGGCGGGCACGCCCACGCACACCCGGAAGTGCTTCAAGGTCTGCAGGCAGTTCTGCGTCACCTGCACCACCAGGCGGTAGGTGCTGGCGCGGTTCGGGTACGTCTGCCGAACAATGGTCACGCACCCATCGCCATCGAGCATGCCGGCCGCCCAGGACAGGCTCGGGCGGGGCCAGGGGATGGAACGGTTTTCGTAGGCACGGCGCTCGTGGTCCGGAATGCGAACGGGTGTCGGCTTCGAGCCCAAGCCTGAGAACATGGCCAGCGACGACAGCCGCGCGGAATCATCGACATCGCTGTCGTCGATCTCGGGCATCTCGGTGAGTGGGCCTTCGTCCAGGTCGAGAGCGAGCTGGTCCTCGTCGATATCGGCACCGGCTAGGTCGGCGGAGTCTTCGGCATAGGCCTGGCCACCAGGTTCAACCGGTTCAGCTGGGACCCGCGACAGCGCCGCCGTCACCAGCGTGGGCACGGGATCCAGCGGCAGTGGCTGCTGGGCTTCGCCATCCGCATCGCGCAGCCGGGCATACGCTTCGCGGCGCGCCAGTCGCATGGCATCGCCGAAGGTCTGCGCCATGAGCGCAAACCGTGGGTTCACCGGATTCTTGCCCAGCGGGCCGTGCTTGCTGCCGATGCGGTACTGCTGGTGCACTGCGTCGGAGAGCAGCCGCTGCAGCCAGACCCCATCGTTGACCCCGTCTTCAACAGTTCCCTTCATGCCACCCTGGTCATCCCCTTCAGCACTCATCGGCTCCATGTTGATGAAGCGCGTGAGCAGGCTCCGCAGCGTGAGCTGGGTCAGCGGGTGCGCGGCGCGCTCGCCTTCGCGTTCACGCGCCATGGCCTCGCTTGAGGAATAGTCGCCACCCGACATCAGATCCGGCGCTGCATGCAGCGCCCCCAACTCAGCAATCAGGCAGGCCAGACGAACGAGCGAGGTTTCGTCGCGGGTCAGCTCATGAGAGTTGACCTGCTCGGCTGCGACCACACCCAGGGCCAGCGGGTGCACCACGCTGCGCGCACGCACCTCAGGCAGCAGCGCCACCAGCGCCTGCTCGATGTCGGCCCGTGCGATCGCGGCCATGAAGAACGCCTGGTGAGCGGGCTTCAGGCTCAGGATGGCGTGGCTCAGGTCGGCGGTGACGCCTTCCGACAAGCCCAGGTGATCGAGCAGCCAGGGGCCGGAGCCGCGGCCCGATCGCGGCTGATCGATGCCCGTGACCAGCAGAGCATCACTAGGCACGCCGGGCACTCGTGTCTTAGCGGCGCGGATCCAGCGCACGCGGGGAGAAGCCGACTGGGCGATTTCGGTCTGCTCCGTGGGCGTGGGCAGCACCAGCGTCTGGTCACCGCTGCCCAGCAGGGCGATCGACGCACTGCCCTCGCGGCGCGGGCAGATCTGGCCGTGCTGGTTCATGTACGGGCCCACGGGGCCGAACGGGAAAGTGGCACTCAGCAGCGTATTCATGCGAAACACCGAGCCGGGCTCGGCGAGTTCACCCAACACGTTGGGCATCTCCTCGCCGGGGGAGACGGCATAAGGCGTAAAGCCACCGGTGCCCGTGCCAGTGCCGGCGTCGGAACGAGGCGAGTTTTCCGGTTTGGCCTTGTCGTTGGCCGCCTGCTTGTTCAGGCGCGCCGAGAGCTGGCTGCGCACCTCCTTCTCGAACTCGCCCATGTTCTTGGAGAGCTCCTGCAGGATGGTCGGCATGGCCAGGGCGTGGGCCACCGGGTCGCCGTGCGGCTGGATGTGGCCGGCGAGGCCATGGGCTGCCTGGTCAACGGCCGGGTTGTTGATCGGGGCGGTGGTCTTCAGTTTCGAATTCATAGTCTTGGTCCTTGGTGATGAATGGACAAGTCGGGTTTCGGGTTTGGAGATCGGGCTGTTCTGGGCGGTGGTTTCGACGTGTTCTCGTTGTCTTGGGGCTGCTTCAGGCAAGGCTTCGCCTCACCGGTGCAGCGGACACATCGGTCCGGCCGGTCAATCAGTCAGTT
This sequence comes from Hydrogenophaga sp. T2, assembly GCF_049843535.1. Classification (NCBI taxonomy): domain Bacteria; kingdom Pseudomonadati; phylum Pseudomonadota; class Betaproteobacteria; order Burkholderiales; family Comamonadaceae; genus Hydrogenophaga; species Hydrogenophaga sp. T2. The sequence continues at coordinate 307,196 of NZ_JBBHZJ010000005.1, forward strand.
GGTAAGGGTTCGTGGGTCGAGAAAAGCGCCTGGGCGCTCAGCGCTGCGCTATGAGCCGTGCCTCAGGAACGGCGGCAGCGGGGGTGGCCTGAGCAAGGCGGCAAGTTCTGCCTCACCCGGATCGGTGACGGTTCGATTCCGGCTTTCGGCACCCGATGCAGCTTTGCGGCATCGCGGCGCAGGCAGCACCTCGAAGGCTTGCGCCTCGTTGGCCGCCGGTGCCGAGCTGGCTTGCCCGCCCTGAAGCGGCGCGCCAGGCTGCGACACGAGAGCCGACGGATCGAGCGCATCGTTGGCCGCGGTCTCGGCCGATGCAGCATGCGCCCCAGCCCGATGGGCCGCTGGCAACATGGCCGCCTCTTCCGGCAGGCGCACCACCAGACCCTGCACCGGGGCGACCGAAATGTGCTGCTTCAAGAGCCGCTCCATCGCCGAGCCGTCCCGACGGGTCAGGTTGGGCACATAGCGGCTGTACACCCGGAACAGCATCTCGGTGCTGGTGTGGCCGAGCTGGCGCGCGATCCACTCCGGTGCTTCGCCCGCGGCGAGCCACAACGTCGCTGCCGTGTGCCGCATCTGGTACGCCCTGCGGTGAGGGATGTTGAGATGGCGCAGGAGCGGCGACCAGACCCGATTCAGAAAGTTCTGGTTGTCGATCGGCTCGCCCTTGCGGTTGCAGAAGACGAACTCGGAGAGTTTTCCGGTGACCTTGAATTGCGCCTGCAGGGCGTCGAACACCAGGTCGGTCATCTGGATGTCGCGCACGCTGCCATCGGTCTTGAGCTCATCCTCCTCCTTCATCACGATGGCCTCGCGAACCAGGATCAGGCGACGCTCGAAGTCGATGTACTTCCACTTCAGGCCGTGCACCTCCCCCGTTCGCATGCCGGTGAAGAAGCGCACGGTGAAGTAGTTGCGGAAGTCGGCCCGCACGGTCGTGAGGATCTGCTGGACCTCCTCGAGCGTGAAGGGCATGACGTCGGTCCTCTTCATCTTCAGCGGCTTGATGTTGCGAAACGCGGACGTAAACTCCAGCCGGTCGGCCGCCTCGTTGAGGATCTGGCGCAGCGGCTTCATCACGGAGTTGATGCGACGGTTGGACAGCGTGGAGAGGCTTTTTCGGGCGGGTACTTTGGCGAGTGATGCCCGAAAAGCCAGAACGTCTGCCTTGGTGATGTGGCCGACCTCTTTGTCCCCGAAGTACGGGATCAGGTACTGGTCCAGCGATCCCCGTTGCGTGACACGGTAGCTGCGGCGCCAGGACACTTCACACTCGGCGAACCACATGTCGGCGAAGTCCTTGAACAAGGGCGTGCCGCTGCGCGTGGTGGGCTGAGCAGCTTCAGCGTCGTTGCTCGAAGCTTCGGAGTCCGTCTGGCCAGACTTGGCTGGAAGCGGCTTTCCGAAGGTCTTCTCGTAGTCAAACGTGCCGAGGGCGATTTCGCCTTCGATGCGCTCGAGGGCCTTTTGTAGGCGCTTGCGGTTGGGCTCCGTATCCGGCAGCGCGGTCTGCTCGCGCAGGCGTTGGCCGAGGTACTTGAAGTCCAAGAACAGGAGCCCAGACTCGGGGCGGCGGCGAATACTACCCACGGAGCGCACCTCCGTTGGTCATCGGGATGCCGGAACTCATCACCTGCGAGTGGCGGGCCATGTCCTCTTGGATGTGCTCCCAGATGTAGAGGGTCTTGCGGCCGCCAAAGGGACGGATGTAGTGCCGGCCTTCGATGAGCACGCTGTCCTTCAGCCGATCGCGGATCGTTCGGCTGTCGTACTTGATCAGCGCTGACAACTCATCGGTCGTCAGGTAGGTCTGGTGCGGCCCAGCCAGGATAGGGACTTGCATGGTTGGCTCTCCTTTCTTGAGCAGTTACACTGGGAGACCAGTTTGCAAAGCAACAGGTGTTTTTGATCTCCTGTAGGTCACTATATCTCACGCTTTGACCCGCAACAACCCTTTTTGATCTTCTGCAGATCATTTTCTGACGAACGGCATCATGATCCGCTGTCACTTCGCCCGCTTGATGGGGGAGCGCAAGCTCAAGATCGCGGACGTCGCACGCGATACAGGGATCAATCGGGGGACGCTGACCAGGCTGTACTACGAGACCGCGGAGCGGATCGAACTGGAGGTACTCGATCAGCTTTGCGAGTACTTTCAGATCGACATCAGTGATCTGCTTGAACGGGTCAACTCAGACCAGGCGTCAGGGTAGGTCAGGCCCGTTTGATGCGGCGAAGTAGCTTGCGACTCTTGTCCAGCTCGAAGGACAGTTGAGCAGCGGTTGCTGCCGGCCGATAGCCAGTTCTGTGTGAGCGCTGTATGCCAATTTGCGGTCGTTTGTCCACGAAACGGCTAGGCCGACATCTTGCCTGGAGCGGAGTGGCCGCTAGACTGCCGCAATCGGCCAGGAGCGGGCGGTCATCCTGCAGGACGCCCCTCTGTAACGGTCGATGCCGAGAGGCCCGCTTTGGGCCCGTTGATGCCGTTCACGCTTCGGATGGCTATGTCCGGTACCAACATATAACGAGCGTTGACGTGGCTTTATCCTGAATGGCATGCACATGCTTCCCCGTGCGCCGCAGACACCAGTTCGTCGAGGATGCCGCAGCGCCCTTCGTGAGTGCCGTTGCAGCGCGCCCGCAGCTGCAGCAACTGCTTCTCCAGCGCCCGCATGCTCTTGAGGCGTGCCCGCACGCGGGTCAGTTGCTCGTCCACCAGCAGATCCACTTCGCCAAAGTGATCTTCGGGCGCATCCAGATAGCTCAGAAGCTGATGAACATCGGCCAGTGGCATGTCCAGCGCCCGGCAGTGGCGAATGAAGGCCAGGCGCTCCAGATGGGTCGCTTCGTAGTCGCGGTACCCGTTGTCGCGCCGCGCCGGCTCGGGCAGAAGACCCTGCTTTTCGTAGTAGCGGATGGTTTCAACATCCACGCCCGTGGCGCGGGCAAGGTCCTTGATCTGCATGTTGAAGCCCTCAGTTCAAACAAGTGATTGACACTGTAGCGGCTCCAGGGTTTCCAATGCAGGCATCGAAAGGAAAAACCATGCCAGCCCATTGCTGTGACCACGAAACTCCCAAGGTTGATGCCATCCTCAACCTGCGCCGCTACCGCAGGATCCTATGGATAGCCCTGATCGTCAACGCCGCCATGTTTCTCGTCGAGATCGGCGCGGGCGTGCAGGCGGGTTCGCTTTCGCTGCTGGCCGACGCGGTCGACTTTGCGGGCGACGCGCTCAACTACGCCGTGTCGCTGGCGGTGCTGGCCTCGGCGCTGGCCTGGCGCGCCCGCGCGGCCATGCTCAAGGCTGTGAGCATGATGGGCTTTGGCCTGTATGTGCTGGGCGCTGCGGTGTGGTCCGTGTGGCACGGCGGTGTGCCGCAGGCCATGACCATGGGCGCGGTGGCGCTGCTCGCGTTGGTGACCAACGTGGCCGTGGCGTGGATGCTCTACGCATTTCGAGAAGGCGACGCCAATATGCGCAGCGTGTGGCTGTGCTCGCGCAACGACGCCATCGGCAACGTGGCCGTGTTCATGGCCGCGCTCGGCGTGTTCGGCACCGGCTCGGCTTGGCCCGACCTGGCGGTGGCCAGCCTGATGGCGGCGCTGGCATTGCACGGCGGCTGGACGGTGTTGCGCCAGGCGCGCGGTGAGCTGGGCGAAGACAGCGCAAAGGAAGACCACCATGGCCACGTCCACTAAGGCATCGGGCGGTCGCCGATTTGATGGCGCCGCCCACGCCCAACTGATCCAAAGCGCAAAAACCGCAGCCTCCGCAGAGCAGTCTTGGCTGTACCTGGAGGCGGCCCATGTCGTGGGGCAGCTGCACGTCAAGCCGCACCTGCAGACCCACGCACAGATGTTGAACTTGGCCTTGCGCACCCGCGACTGGTCCGAGGCAGTAGGACAGGTGATGCGGCTGGCGCTGGTACCGCTGGGCCACCTGAGCGGGCGCCTACCGCTGGGCAACCCGGGCCGGTCCGCCGTGAGTGCCTTTGATCCCTTGCCTGTGCGTCCCGAGCTGGCTGAGCTGATAGCCCGTGCACGCGGCCATTGAGATGGCTGCCGCTTAAAATTCGTCGCATGCGCGCTTTTCTGATCTTGTTGATGCTCACGCTGCTGCCGCTGCAATTTTCTGCTGCAGCGGCTGCGGCGTGCTGCGGCCACGTTTCGGCCACGCAGGGGCCGCAAGCCACGCACCATCAGTCCAGCCATGGGCAGGCGGTGGAGGGCGTTGAAGACGGCGTCGTTGGCGACAGCGGCTTTGATCTAGATTGCGGAACCTGCCACGCTAACTGCGCCGCCACTGTCACTGCGACCACCGCGTCCATGGCCATCACTGCGGGCGCTGAACAGGTCGAACACCTCGCCGAACGCCGCTTGCTTTCCTGGCATGAGCAACCGTATCGTCCCCAATGGTCCACCCCGACAGGTTCGGGGTGGAACGATGTCGCCTGATGCGCTGACAGACACAACTTCCCCGATCCCCAGGCTTCAAGCGGCCGCCGTCTCAGACGGAGGCTGACCTCGGATCGTTTTGGAAGGACTCTCTCATGACCGCTCGCTGGACCCAGCGAAATCCCAGGTGGACATGGCTCGCCGCCGTGGCCATCCTTCTCTTGCTGGATCAATCCACCAAGTCGTATTTCTCCACCATCCTCGAACTGGGTGAAGCGGTTCGGGTCACCGACTGGTTCAACTTCGTGCATGTGCTCAACGCAGGTGCGGCATTCTCGTTTTTGGCGGATGCCGGTGGCTGGTAACGCTGGTTTTTCATCGGCGTTTCGGTGCTGGTGGTGGGCTTCGTTTCAGTGGTATGCCTCGCGCGGCAAGCCGAACCGATGGACCGCTGGCTGGGCGCCTTTGTGGCTGGCGGTGGTGGCGGCAACCTCGTGGACCGCGTCCAGATCGGCGCTGTGGTGGATTTCCTCGACTTTCACTGGCGCAACATCCATTGGCCGGCCTTCAATCTCGCCGATGTCTTCATCGTCTGCGCCGCGCTGACCTGGTGCCTTGCTTCATTGAAAGCGCCACCGCGCCAACCGACCCGCAAAACCCCTGAGGAGCTTCCTTCATGAAGCGTGGATGGTTCTGGATCCTGGGCGCCTGGGCCTTCGCTCTGGCGTCCACTCTCGGGGCGCTTTTCATCGGTGAAGTCATGGGCATGACGCCCTGTCTGCTCTGCTGGTATCAGCGCATCTTCATGTTCCCGTTGGCCATCATCCTGGGCATGGCCGCGTTCGCCGAAGACCGCCGCGGTGCGGTGTACGCGTTGCCGCTGGCCTTGGGTGGTGCCGCCATCGCGGGCTACCACACCGCGCTGATCGCTGGGTGGGTGCCCCAGTGGTGGGTGCCCTGCGGCGCCGGGCCTTCGTGCAGCGAACAGAGCCTAGAGATCCTGAACGGCATCCAGATTCCCTGGTTGTCTCTCCTAGCCTTCATCGCCATCGCCTTCCTGCTTTTTGTTTATTTGAGAAAGTCCCGTTCATGAACGCCAAAAAATTCACCGTCATCGGTCTGGTGGCTATCGTTGCCTTGTTCTTCTACCTGGGCATGAACGCCTACCAATCGCGGGTGCAGACCGCGCAAGACGTTCAGGTCAAGGCCGAGCAGACGCGCCTGGTACGCATGCACTCGCCGGTGTTCGGCCCGCAGAACGCGCCGGTCACCATCGTCGAGTTTTTTGACCCCGCCTGCGAGACCTGCCGCGCGTTCTATCCCATCGTCAAGAACCTGATGGCCCAGTACCCCGACGACGTACGGCTCGTGATCCGATACGCGCCGTTTCACCAAGGTTCAGACGTAGTGGTCAAGCTGCTGGAGTCGGCCAAGAGCCAGGCCAAGTACCAGCCGGTGCTGGAATCGTTGTTAGCCGCGCAGCCCGCCTGGGCCGACCACGGTCAACCCAGCATCGAGACCGCATTCAAGGTAGCCGAGCAGGCCGGGCTGGATCTCGTCAAGGCGCGGCAGGACATGGAAAAACCCGGTATGCAGGCCGTCCTGCAGCAGGACATAGAAGACCTTACCGCGCTGCAAGTCACCAAGACGCCCACCTTCTTCGTCAACGGCCGCAGCCTGTCCAGTTTCGGGCCCGATCAGCTTGCCGCACTGGTAGCAGAAGAAGTGGCCAAGGTGAAGAAATGAGAGAGATGGCTCCCGTACGTCCTTTCAACCGACGCAAGGTGTTGGTGTTGAGCGCTTCGTGGTTTGCGTCAGGTGGTCTCCTGGCGGGCTGTTCGCCCCGGGCGCCCATCTTCAAGAGCACCGACATCACAGGGGCTGCTTTTGCACAGGACCTAAAGCTCACCGACCACACCGGGCAGGTCCGCACCATGGCCGATTTCCGCGGTAAGGCTGTGGTGGTGTTTTTCGGCTTCACGCAGTGCCCCGATGTGTGCCCCACCTCCATGACCACCCTGGCCGAGGTAAAACGCCTCATGGGCGATCAAGGCAAGCAGTTGCAGGTGCTCTTCATCACAGTGGACCCGGAGCGCGATACGTTGCCCTTGCTCAAGGAGTACATGACCAACTTCGACCCGAGCTTTCTGGCGCTGCGCCCCGAACCGACCGAGCTCAAGGCCGTCGCTGACAGCTTCAAGATCTACTACCGAAAAGCCGAGGGCTCGACACCCACCTCGTACACGATGGACCATTCGGCGGGTAAGTACGTGTTCGACACCAGCGGAGCCGTGCGCCTGTTTTCGAGTTACGGGACCGAGCCGGGTGTGATCGCCGAAGACATCCTGACCTTGCTGAAATCCATGGACGTCTGACCACCCGTTGCCGGTATGAAAACTCTGCTGCTCTACCTGGTCACCGCCATCGCCGAGATCGTGGGCTGCTACTTGCCGCTGCTGTGGCTGCGTGGGCAGGGGTCGGGCTGGTTGTTGTTGCCCGCAGCGGCCGTGAGCCTAGGAACATTTGCATGGCTGCTCACCCTGCACGCTGCGCCTTCGGGCCGCGTGTATGCGGCGTATGGCGGGGCTATGTAGCCGTGGCGCTGGGGTGGCTTTGGACGGTGGACGGCGTCCGCCCGAGTAACTGGGATATGGCCGGTGTCGCTGTGGTGTTGCTGGGCATGGCGATCATCGCGTACCAACCCAGGGCATGAAATACCCCTGGTCACTGCCCAAGTGACCACGGGAGTCGCGCTCGCTCAGGTGGAGTTCCTAACGGCCGCTTTATGTTTCAACCAGCCGATCGTCGAGCTTCGGAGAGTGTCCGCGATTGGCCGATAGCGGGCATGCTAGCTCAGCAGGGACCTGTAACAAAGCAACTTTTGGGGATCCACGTGCCAAGGTGGTTCATGCTGCTTGCCCCTCAACTCGATGGGAGACCATCATGCAAGCAGCTTCATCGGTTATTCACGGCGAGCCGTGGAACAAGGGCAAGATCATCGGGCAGAAGGCTCCGTTCAAGCTGAAGGACATCTGGGCGCTGCGCGTGCGCCTGCAAATGGAATGCAGGGTCCGAGAGCTAGCCCTTTTCAATCTGGGCATAGACAGCAAGTTGCGAGGATGCGATCTGGTTGCCCTCAAGGTGCGAGACGTGTGCCATGGAGATCAGGTGGCGTCGCGTGCAACCGTCTTGCAGCATAAGACCCAGCGACCAGTTCAATTCGAGATCACATCAGCGACTCGGGAGGCCTTGCAGACGTGGATCAAGAAGGCAGCGCTGCGCCAGGAGGACTACCTTTTCCCCAGTCGTATTCACGATTCACCTCACCTTGGGACACGTCAGTACGCTCGGATTCTGGGGAGATGGGTCGATGAACTTGGCTTGGACCGAGCCGACTATGGAACTCATTCGATGCGCAGGACCAAGGCGACCTTGATCTACAAGCGGACCAAGAATCTGCGCGCAGTGCAGTTGCTCCTCGGCCACTCGAAGCTGGAATCTACCGTCAGATATCTAGGCATTGAGGTCGATGATGCTCTGGAAATCTCGGAGCAGACAGAAATCTGACCCCAGACCTGTGGCGAACATGCCCGCCAGCACCCAATGGGCTGGATGGCGGGCAGTAGCAAGTTGCGCGGACCGACCATGGGGTCGATGGCCAGCTGGGACGACTGATATCGGAGGCAGCGGACATTCGCCGCTCGATTGCCGATCGACCGAGATCAGTCTAAAGCGGGTCCTCGTGCGATGGGCTGGAGCCCCTGGCGGCGAAGAGTTTCCTGCGGTCAAATGCACCGACTACTAACACTCGTGCGCCCTGCGCGCGCAAAGTGCTGAGCCGGACGCATGCCGGGGCAAATGCAGTCTCAGCGGCCGAGTGCAGGGGCGGACGTCCAAGAGGCAGCCTAACCCGCGGGCCGGCCCTGACTTTCCCGTGGAGGGCACCATGGCGATCAGTGATCCGGGCAGTCACCCCCATAGCCGTAGGCGCGCCGCGGCCTACGTCCGCATGTCGACCGATCATCAGGAGCTCTCCATCGGCTTTCAGATGACTGCGATTCAGGCCTACGCGGTCGCCCAGGACATTGAGCTGGTCGCCGTGTACGAGGACGCTGCCAAGAGCGGGCTAGAGATCAAGAACCGGGCCGGCATGAAACGGCTGCTCAGAGACGTGATGGACGAGCCCAGGCCATTCGATGTCGTACTGGTATACGACGTCAGCCGTTGGGGCCGCTTCCAGGACATCGATGCTGCCGCGTACTACGAGTACACCTGCCGCATGCACGGAGCCGACGTGATCTACGTGAAGGAGTTGTTCGGTACCGCCCAGGACCCTATGACTGCCCTGCTCAAGACGCTCAAGCGGGCGATGGCCGCGGAGTACGCCCGCGAACTGGGGGTGAAGTGCCGCGATGGTCAAGACCGAGCAATTCAGCTGGGCTACCAGGTCGGCCCTTTGCCCCCCATCGGTCTCACGCGCGTGGCGGTCGATCGGCTGGGGAACCGACGACTCCTTGGCCGGCATCAGCACAAGGGCGCCCAGAGCGATCGCGTCGCCTGGATCCATGGGCCGCAGTGGGAGGTCGAGCTGGTGCGCCGTATCTTCACCATGTACGCCGATGAACGCGGCTCCATCAAGAGCATCGCGCGCCAACTGCAGTTCGAGGATCACCGAACGGCAGAGGGTAAGCGATTCACCCAGGGTGCGGTCTCCAACGTGCTGCGCAACGAAGCGTTTGCGGGTAACTTCGTTTGGGGGAAGACATCCGCGCCAGCCCGCAAGAAGCCCCACCGGGAAACCCGCGCCAACGCGGTCATCGAACCGATCGTGAGCCAGGAGCTTTGGGAGACGGTTCACCGAAAGCTCTGCAGACGCCGCTTTCAACGACGCGACAAGACCGAGTTGCTTGCTGAGCTGCAGCAGCGGTTGCGGGAGAACCCGACACTCAGTCAGATTGACCTGGAGGCCACGGGCCTGGCATCTAAGGAGACTTACGCAAGGGCGTTCGGGTCATTCCGGGTTGCCCTCGAGCTCGCCGGGCGAGATCTACAACTCGCCCGTAGCCATCACCTGGCTCGCATTGAGTCCGGTCGGGCCGTGGGTGACTTGATGCAGGACGACCTGATCGAGCTCTTTCGCTCAAATGGCATCGAGTGCAGCAGCCACCCCCGCAGCCGCGTTCTGTTGTTCACGGATGGGACCCGACTGCGCTTGCAGCTCTGCTGGCCGCACCGAGCGCCGGAAGGATTGCGCTGGCACGTGCTTAAGAAGGCCGAGCCCCGCGCAGCCTTCGTTCTATTTGCCCTCATGAACCAAGAGCGGCGGGCGCTCTGGTTCAGCCTCAAGCCCATGGAGGAGTTTCGACGTCTTCCTCCTTGGGTCGAGGAGCTTCCTCCGGACGCGTTCGGTCCTGTCTACACCGCTGATGAACTTGTCACCCTGGCTAGGCGGCTCCTAGTCTGAGTCACCCCCCCTTCATCCGCGGTACCGTCTGATTGTGGGCAGGTACCAGCAAGGATTCAGTCCGTTGGGACTGGAGGTTCGTTCTTCTGTTCCCGCACGATGGCCAGCCCAACTTGCAACGCGATCTTTTCGGCGGCCTCTTGCCACGACCAACCCTCGGGCATCTGGGCGGCGTCCGTTTCCTCCAGCGCGAGGATCACACGGCTCTCGACGACATCGCGAAGACGGGTGATACGGTCCCTGTCCAGCGAAAGGCCGCGAACTATCCGGTGTGCCATCACCATGTCCATCGCAAGGCGCATTCGCTTGCGAAGCTCGACGGGATCGATGTCTTCAGTGCGCATGAAGCAAGGATAGCGCTGCTACGGGGAAAGTCGGCATGCCGGATCAAGCCTCGGAGCCGAGTCGTAACGCCCGCTTGAGGCCTCCCCGTCGATCGGTGGCAAGGCGAATCGACCAACAGGGCCAGATTGATTTCGAAAACTGCACCACGCTCCCCTGAACTGGGGTAGGTACATATATATGTGCCGGACGCCAGGTTTTGCAAACTGGTTGCATGGACGTACGATGTGGCGATGCCCAACCTTGCACAGACTCTCAAACAAGAAATCGCCCGCATCGCCCGAAAGGAGGTACGGGAGGACGTCACGGCGCTTCGAAAGGCAGCCTCCACGTACAGGTCGGAGATTGCAGCGCTCAAGCGATCGGTGAAGGACTTGCAGGTGCAACTGCGCGCCACCCAAAGAGCGTTCTCTCGTGGCGCACCTGCTCAAGCGCAGGAAGGCTCGTCATCGCGTCCAGGTCGAAGGCCAACCTTTAACGCCGAGCGCCTGAAGGCCAAGCGACAGGCACTTGGACTGAGTCAGGCGCAGATGGCCTCGCTCCTCGGGATCTCCGCCCTCAGTCAATGGAAGTGGGAGTCAGGCCAGGTAACGCCGCGCGCTTCAAAGCTAGCGCGCTACTTCGCGGTCATGGCCATGGGTAAGCGAGAGGCTACCAAGCAACTCGGGACGCCCTAGCCGAGTCCGTATTCAGGGTGCGGTGCAGCCATGTACCGATGCCACCGCGAATAGACATACGTGACGTGCAGTCGCGTCGGACGCCGACGGGCCGCTCAGGCTGGAAGGTACAGGGCCTGATCAATGTGCGAGTGACCCCATTAGACTGGGTGCAGTCGGTCGTGGTTGCGGTCTTGACGGACTGCTTTTGAGTCAGAGGCGACTTCCAGATAGATGCAGCTCACAATTTGCTAGGTCACGCCTACTGGCTGACAGATTCCGCGAGCGGCACCGTTAGGGCAGACAGTCTCATGTTGCGAAGAACCGCATCACCTTGGCGAACTCGGCATCGTCATGGCCGAATATCTCGCGCAATCCTCGTCGCGACGCTCCGATCAAGGACTCCTCGACCATGCCCTCCAGGGGGGTCGGGGCTTTAATTTGTGCAGCTGCGCGTGTTGGATTGAGCCGGCGCGCCAGCTCTGCGCCCTCGGGAGCGATGATGAACAGCTTCAAGCCGCGCTCGACACCGCGGGCGATGGCGGCGTTGATGTGCTCGTCGCGGAAGCCGTAGCCGATGGCCATAAGCCGGACGTTTCCGGCCGCCAGGCTTTCCTCGAACACCTTGGCATACCAATTGAGGATGGACGTTTGCCCGATCTCGCGCGCCTTGGCCCCTCCCATGATCAGCAAGGGTTGACCATCCGCTCGCGTCCAGTTTGACGAGCCGTGCAGCTTGTAGATTGGTTGGCATCGGCCATCTGCCTTGAAGTCAGCTTCAGGTGCCGGGGTCCATGTCGCACGCGACCAAAATTTCGAGTGGAGCGGTTCCTGCGACCAAGCCGGCCTCATGCCTGGCATCTCGGGCCCGACCCACTTCTTCTTGCCGATCAAGGCGACGTTGTCGTTGGCATAGTGGTGCTCCAAGAGAACGTCCTGATTGAGCGTGAAGATTGCATCAAAGTGGGTGAGGAACGTGCCGATCTGGCGCTCGATGCGCTGCTCGCCAAACTGCCAGTCCGTGACCGCCATGAATGCCGAGTTCATGTCGTCGAACATCCGCCTGACCGCGTCCTGCAACGCCATGAGCGGTGCTCGCACGGCCTCGGGGTCTCGGGCGAACTGGCCTTGAAGCTCTGCCAGAGCGCCCTCGAATCCGCCGCGGTCCTGGTGCTGCCAAAGCAGCCGGCGCAGCCCCGGGTCTCGGGCGACTTCGGGGCTCCCGAGCAGATGTTCGAACGCCTCGGTCGCGAGCCAGCCGCCCCAATTGCGGCTGAACCCTGCGCCAATCAACAACAAGTCGGCGATGTCGCCCTCCCAAGCGCGTCAATCCTGCCGATAGGCTACTTCGTTTCGTCGGCAGGTTGGCCAAGCGGCGGCCCCAAAAGGATCGGGCTTCCGAAGAGGCCCGTTTGGGTCAGGTCGCGGACCTGTCAAATTTCAACAGATCAAGCGAACGGCTTGCATGTAGGACCGCTTTTCGGTATCCGTCCGGTCAACCCATCTTGAATGTGAGTTGAGAAGCGGGCATCGTCCCCACGATTGGAGGATCGTGGAGACGATGGAACAGATTTCAAACGAAGGGCGACCGCGCCGCCGTGAGTACAGCAAAGACTTCAAGGCCGAGGTGCTGGCCAAGTGCCGCCAACCCGGAGCGAGCGTGGGCGGTGTTGCTCTGGCCCATGGGCTGCACTCCAACATGGTCCACCGCTGGATCAGGGAGGCCGGCGCTGCATACCGAGCGCCTCTTGGGATGCCGGGTAGCCAGATCGCGCAAGCGATGCAGCCCAGGTTCACTCCCGTGCCCCTGGACCTGCTCAGTCCTGCCGTGCCCCAAGCGCCCGCAGGCAGCGCGGATCAGACTGCTCCCACCGCCCCGAGACCGGTTGAGCTGCAACTGCGCCGCGGTGACCTGATCGTGAGCGTACAGTGCCCACTCGAGCACTGCGGGACCCTGCTGCGCGAGGTGCTGCGGTGATCCGCATCGATGCGGTGTGGATGTCCTGTGAACCCCTGGATATGCGAGCGGGTACAGAGACCGCTCTGGCCCGTGTCGTACAAGTCTTCGGCGCAGCCCACCCCCATCACGCCTACCTGCTCGCCAACGCCAGAGCCAACCGCATGAAGGTGCTGGTCCACGACGGCTTTGGCGTCTGGCTGGTTGCACGCCGGCTCCATCAGGGCCGGTTTGTCTGGGGCAACTCCAGCACTCCCCGCCTGCCACTGAGCCAGGAGCAGCTACAAGCCCTGGTCACGGGCCTACCCTGGCAGCGCCTTGGGCAGGCAGGTGTCATCACGGTGCTGTGATCTTGAACGGGGCGTGTGCGCTCTTCAATTCGTGAATGTGCCAATGGGCACAGCCACTGGCACCGGTCATGATCACTGCCATGAACGAAGCGGTGGATCTGCAGAGCATGGACGAGGGCACGCGCCAACTGGTGCTGGGCCTGATGGGCCAGCTGCAGCAGCAGTCTGCAGAGCTGCGCCACAAGCAGGCGCTGCTCGACAAGCTCACCTTCGAGAACGCCATGCTCAAGCGCATGAAGTTCGCTGCCCGCAGCGAGGCGCTCAGCGCTGAGCAGCGCAGCCTCCTTGAGGACGCCCTCGATGAGGATCTGCAGGCGGTGGCGCTCGAGATCGAACAGATGGGCGACGCAGGCCAGCCCGCAGCCGAGCAGGTAACCCGCCAGCAGCCCAGGCGCCAACCCCTGCCCCCGGAGCTTCCCCGCCAGGAACTGCGCCATGAGCCTACCTCCACCGAGTGTTGCGGCCAGCCGATGAAGCGCATCGGTGAGGACGTGGCCGAGAAGCTCGACTACACCCCAGGCGTCTTCACGGTCCACCGCTTCGTGCGGGGCAAGTGGGCCTGCGCCTGCTGCCAGACGCTCAGACAGGCCCCGGTGGATGCGCACATCATCGACAAGGGGCTGGCCACCACGGGCTTACTCTCCCATGTGCTGGTGGCCAAGTACGCCGATCACTTACCCCTGCACCGCCAGGAGGCTATCTACGCCCGCGCTGGTGTGCCGATCCCACGCTCCACCCTGGCGCAGTGGGTGGGCAGCTGTGGCGTACAACTCCAACCGCTGGCCAGCGCCCTGCGCGCAGAGGTGCTTGCCCACGCCGTCCTGCACGCCGACGAGACGCCGGTGCAGATGCTCAAGCCGGCCGCTCAGAGAGATGGCAAGACCCAGCGGGCTTACCTGTGGGCCTACACACCAGGGCGGCACGAGCAGACCAGGGCGGTGGTCTATGACTTCAGCGAGACCCGGGCCGGGCGCCATCCCGCCTCCTTCCTGGAGGGCTGGGCGGGCACGCTGCTGGTCGATGACTTTGCCGGGTACAAGCAGCTCATGGGTGAACAGATCCAGGAGGCAGGCTGCTGGGCCCATGCAAGGCGCAAGTTCTTTGAGCTCCACACGGCCAACAAGAGTCAGCTCGCTGAGCAGGCGCTGGCCCTGATCGGACAGATCTATGAGGCCGAGCGACAGGCTCAGGGGGTAGAGGCAGATGAGCGGCTGCGCATACGGCAGCAGCAGAGCCGCTCGGCGGTGGATCGCCTACACCTCTGGCTCACAGAACACCGAGGGAAGGTGCCCAGTGGGTCGGCCACGGCCAAGGCCATGGATTACAGCCTGCGCCGCTGGCCTGCGCTCACCCGGTTCCTGGAGGATGGGCGGATACCGATCGACAACAACTGGGTCGAGAACCAGATGCGCCCGATTGCGCTGGGCCGCAAGAACTGGCGGTTTGCGGGCAGCCTGCGGGCTGGGCAACGAGCCGCTGCCATCATGAGCCTGATCCAGTCGGCCAAGCTCAACGGCCTTGATCCGTATGCCTATCTCAAGGATGTGATGGACAGGCTGCCGACCTGGCCCAACAGCCGTATCGGTGAGCTGCTGCCGCATCGCTGGAATCCCTCAACCGATTGATCGAATCTAGTGCCCCTCCATGGCTGCGATCAGCGGACAGCGCACATTCCCCTTGCCAGAGCCGCAAAGCAGAATCAGGCCAGAGAGTGCAGCCTCCATGCGTTGGAGGTCGGCCAGCTTGAGCCTGACTTCTGCCAGCTTAGACTCCGCTTGCCGCCGAGCTTGGGTACAACTCCCCCCGTCCTCCAGTTGAAGCAGTTGCGCGGTCTCGTCGAGGCTGAATCCCAGCCGCTTCGCTGACTTGATGAAGCTGAGCCGCGACTGGTCGGTTCGGCCATAGCGCCGGATGCTGCCCACAGGACGGTCCGGCTCTGGCATCAGCCCTTTGCGCTGATAGAACCTGATGGTCTCGACGTTCACACCGGCCGCTTTCGCGAGATCTCCGATCGTCATGCTGCCGTCGGACTGTGAAGGGGTATGGGTCATGGCGCTTGACTCTGTACTTTGGTACGGAAGTAAGCTTATCGCATGTCTACAACATCTACCGACCACCCGGGCCAGACCACTGGCGGCGGCAAGGCCCTGATTGCTGGTGGTATTTCGGCGCTGCTCGCCTCCGCCTGCTGCCTGGGCCCCCTGGTGCTGATCATGCTGGGCATCTCCGGGGCCTGGATCGGCTCTCTGACGCTGCTGGAGCCTTATCAACCGTGGTTCATGGGGGCGGCGGCGATTGCCTTGGTGGTTGCAGGACGCCGGATATGGCGCCCTGCGGTAGCGTGCGATGTGGGCCAGGTCTGTGAGCGCCCCATGGTCAACCGGTCCTACAAGGTGCTGTTCCTGCTGGTAGTCCTACTACTGGGAATTTCATTGGCGTTCCCCTGGATCGCCCACTGGTTCTACTGAATGAAGGGTTCTGCAATGAAACGATGGATCATCCCTGCGGCGGCAATGCTACTCATCGGGCCGAGCTGGGCGGCCCAGCAGAGTGCGGTCCTCTCGGTGCCAGGGATGAACTGCCCGACCTGCCCAATCACCGTCAAATTGGCGTTGACCCGGATCGATGGGGTCATCGACGTCAAGTCCAACCTGCCCAAGCGGGAAACCACAGTGGTGTTTGACAGTGCCAAGGTGAAGGTTGAGGCCCTGACCAGTGCGACCAAGAACGCCGGATTCCCGTCCACTGTTGTGTCTGTAAACCCATGAGCGATGTCATCCTGACCTCTGTCTTCACCTGCCCCGAGTGCGGTCATATGAAGACCGAAGAGATGCCCACCGATGCCTGCCAATGGTTCTATGAGTGCGAAGGGTGCCACGCCGTCTTGCGCCCGAAGGCCGGTGACTGCTGTGTGTTCTGCTCGTACGGATCCGTTCCCTGCCCACCAATCCAGATCGGTGGTGAAGCTGGTTGCTGTAAACCCGCGGCTTGATCTCTTGCTAAGCTATCTGTGAGCGGCCCATGTCAAGATGGGATAACCGGACGCATACGCTTTTCGGATGAAAGCGTGCCGTGAAAACTCGGTCGCAACCAGCAGCTATCGCTGCGAAGCTGAAGCCTGGGAGCTCAAGGTCGGCTCAAGACTGGGGGCGGCCATCCGAGTCAGCGCTGTGAACGTCCGATCTGCGCCACGTCGCAGTCATTCGGATGCCGGTCTTCGACTTGGGCCACTTGCAGCCAACGATGCCGTGGCTAGACTGCCGCAATCGGCCAAGAGCGGACATCCCACAGTCAAAACGATGAGCAGACCCTTGGAAGTTGAGCGGGCCATCAGCGCTGCACTAGCTGACGGCAATTCAGTTGCTGAATCGTCGATTGGCTGGACAAAGGTCAAGGAGGTCGTGCACTTCCGGCGCCCCATGAATGAACGCGTACGTGTAGAGCTAGCTGCCTGCGGATTGCGGCATTGGTTTGCTCCGGGCACTCCGCATGATTCGCCTTCAGAAGGTTTCACGCACGATGCGAGCGGTATCGCGCTCTCGTTTCCGGCCCCTTCAGTTTGACCCTGGAGCGTGAGGTCCGCTGTGGGCCGAGGCTGTGTGGAAACGCGCTGATCGCATCCAAGCAATTGCGCCTGATGGCGGTTCTTCCGGTTTTGACCCGTCGTGCCGCGTATGGGCGTTTCTGTGAGGCTTCAGAGCCTTTGCAGGTGTCCCTGAGTGCACGAATGGAGGCAACAGGGCTTACGCCCTCACCAGTCGCATCGCTTTCATCATGTTCTCGAACCCGAGGATGGCGAGCAAGCGCTTGAGGTTATAGGCCAGCACAGTCAGGCTCACCTCCGTACCCACGCCGCTCAGTCGCCTTGTCAGGAAGTGGGTGTGACCCATCCAGTGTTTGAAGGTCCCGAATACATGTTCCACCGTGCGCCTGCGCACCCGCATGGCCTGCGGCATTCGGTCCAGGCGCCGCTGCGCCGCCTCCAGAACCGTCTCGTGCTCCCAACGGCTGATGCGCCTGTGAGCGCTGGGCGTGCATTGCGTCTTCATCGGGCATTGCGGGCACGCACTGCTCCAGTAGCGCCTGAGTTGCAGACCATTCTCCTCACGGGTAAAGCGGTAGATGGCCCGCTGACCTGCAGGGCACAGGTACTCGTCGTCCTTGGCGATGTAGATGAAGTCTGATCGGTCGAAGCGCCCAGCGGCTCTGGCGCCGGAGGTCGTGGGTTTGGGCAGGATCGCCGCTACACCCGCCTCGACACAAGCCTTGATCTGAGGCGCGCTGTAGTAACCGCGATCGGCAATGGCACGCAATCTCTTACGGTCCATTGCTTCGCGTGCGGCCTTGGCCATGGGCGCAAGTGCGTCGCGGTCGTGCCCGCGATTGGTCACCTCGTGCGCCACCACGAGGTGATGCTCGCTGTCGACGGCGACCTGTACGTTGTAGCCCACGATGCCCGAAGCGCGCGCGGTGGTGGCCATGGAGCGGGCATCGGGGTCGGTCATGGACAACTGGCCGTCGGGCTGCTCGCGCAGTTGATCACGCACCCCATCGAGCACGCGCATTTGCTGGCGCAGCAGTTCGATCTTTCCCTTGAGGCGCTGGGTCTTGGCTTCGAACTCGACCGGCTGTGTGCGATCGGCCGTGTCCAGTGCCACCAGGTAGCGGTGAATGCTGTCCTCGATCTGCTGCTGGCGCTTGTCGATCTTGCCGGCGGTGAAGTTTCTGTCGCGCGAGTTCACCGCTTTGAACTTGCTGCCGTCGATGGCGACCAGGGATTGGCCAAAGAGCTTGAGGTCACGGCAGAGTTCGACGAAGCGCCGGCAAACGTTGCGAATGCCTTGGCCGTTGTCGCGGCGGAAGTCGGCAATCGTCTTGAAGTCGGGCGCCAGCCGCTGCGTGAGCCACATCAGCTCCACGTTGCGCTGGCATTCACGCTCCAGGCGACGGCTGGACTGCACTCGATTGAGGTAGCCGTAGAGATAGACCTTGAGCAGCACCGCCGGGTGGTAGGCGGGGCGCCCTGTGGCTGCTGGCTCAGCGCCATCGAACCCCAGCGCTGCCAAGTCCAGCTCGCTCACGAATGCCTCGACCACGCGCACCGGATTGTCTTCGGCAATGAAGTCGTCCAGACACTCGGGCAGCAACGTCACCTGCTGGCGGTCCTGGCCTTCGATGAATCGGGGCATTGCGACTCCCGAAATTGCGATGCAGACACTCTAAGAGGATCTCAGCGAATGGCGCAGAGGGTTTTCACACAGCCTCGGCCCACAGCAGCCGGCGGTTAAACAGAAGACCGGTCATTCCCGCGGCGAAGGGCGACCCCAACGGCTGCAGCTTCCTTGAGACCAGGGCGCATGCGCGCTCGTTGACGTGAAACCCGTCGGCAGCGGCGAACCACGGCCTCTCGGTGGTAACGCTCGGAGTGGCACTGACCTGGCGCGTACGCGCCGCCGTCTTCAGAGGCGTCACCTTGGATGCCTTCGCCGAGTTTGTGCTTGGTCGGGCAGCTTGGTCGGCTGACCGTATCGGTGCCGTCCACGACGCCGGAAAGTGGTCTGCAGGGTCAGGACTCAGGTCGTCCAGCGCATCAGCGTCACGAGCAGCACCAAGACGCCCAGGCCGAGGTTGATCGAGACCCATGTGCGAATCTGCGCCAAGACCGCACCACCGGCGGCCCACTCGGACGCTGCCACGGCCCGGCCGAGCCGCTTGAAGAGCACGAAGCGGATGTGCATGAAGATCGCCACCATCGCGACGCCCACCGCCGCCATGACGGTCCAGGCCAGCGGCATCTCGAAGTTGCCCCCCGACTGCACCACCTGCTTGGCCACACGGCCCAGCATCCACACGCCGCTGGCCAGCGTCAGCAGCGCGGCCACAAGTACCGCTTGGAAGAAGCGGCCGAGCACATCGTGCATCAGCCGCAAGCGGACTGGCGCTTCGAGCTGGGCGACGGCCGGGCGCAGGAAGAAGTGCGCAAATGCCATGCCACCGATCCACAGGATGATGGCCAGCACATGAACCGTCTTGAGGGCAGCGTAGATCATTTCGAACTTCCGTTCAGATTCAAAACAAACCCAGGAGCCAGTCACTGCCCCAGGCCCATGCCATCAGCATGACGCCCGCAGTGACGCACATCGCCAGGGCCGCCATCGCCAGCCCCAGGACAACCGCAACACCATCGCGAAACACCAGCCCCAGTCCGATGAGCATCAGCGCCAGCGCCGGGAGCACGTTGCCGAAGGGGATGGGCATGACGACGATGAAAGCCATCAACCCAATCGCTGCGGCGGTCCATGACCGTCTCTCCGGGGATGCAAGATGGCTCAGCCGGGCCCTGGCAAGACGCCCAGCCACGCAATAGGCAGACGCAAGCATGCCCAGCACCCGCTGCGCCCAGGTGCGTGAGAGTTCGAGTTCAGCCACCCGCCGAGGAAGGCATGCAGAGGACTGACCCCGCCACATCGCCGCCGCCAGCGCGGCCATTCCCAGGCCAAGCACAGTGCCGACGCCAGGCACGGGAAGGAGACACGGGACTGCCATCAGCAGCAGCCAGGTGCCGTGCGCGGCAGGCCCGTGGGCTTGCGCCAGGGTTTGCATCGACACCCTCTCGGCAGGCAGGTTCGCGGCTGTTTCACGCAGCCGCTGCACGATGGATTCCGTCATGGGGCCTCGACGTCGTCCCGCAAGGCACGGCGGGGACTGAGCAGATTGTCCTGAATGCTCATCAACTCACTCACGGCACGCTGCTTGCCGCCGGACGGCGGATCACCACCACCACCAGCGTCACCACCGTCAGAGGAACGACGAAGCCAAGCATGACACCCGAGAACGCCTGCAGCGCGTCGTGCTGCTGCGCGGCCAGGATCAGGTAAGCCACGTAGGCGACGTAGTAACCGAGGAAGACGCCGCCTTCCCAGCGCGCAATCTCACGGCCTGTGATGAAGACCGGCAGGCACGCGAGCGCCACGGCCAGCATGACCCAAATGTCGAAGGCCAGCAGCGACGGCGCCATGGCCAGGCCGAGGTCACCCGACACCAGGCCCGACAGGCCCAGGCAGCCCAGAATGTTGAAGGTGTTGCTGCCGACGACGTTACCTACTGCGATGTCGCGCTCGCCCTTGATGGCAGCGGTGATGCTGGTGGCCACCTCGGGCATGCTGGTGCCCGCGGCGACGATGGTCAGGCCGATGATCAAGTCGCTCACGCCCATCGCCTTGGCGAAGTTCACCGAGGCCTGCACGAGGTATTCGGATCCGAACACCAGCGCCGCCAGGCCGGCACCGATCAGCAGCAGTTGGGCGGGCAGCCGGTCGTCCCAAGCACCCGCTTCGGCGGGTTTGATCTCGTGGGCGTACTCATCCTTGGCGGCCTGTGTCTCGCGCCGCGATTGCACGACGAGGAACGCCGTGTACGACACGAGCAGCACGAAGAGAATTCCACCGTCGAAGAACGACAGTCGGCCGTCCAACCCCAGCGCCAGCAACAGCAGGCTCGCGCCGATCATGATCGGCACTTCCTGGCGGATCAGTTGGATGTTGACCACCAGCGGCGCGATCAGCGCACTGATGCCCAGGATGAACAGCACATTGAAGATGTTGCTGCCCACCACGTTGCCGATGGCAATGTCGGTCTTGCCGTCGAGCACGGCACCGACACTCACCGCGACCTCGGGCGCGCTGGTGCCGAAGGCCACGATGGTGAGTCCTACGACGAGCGGGCTGATGCCGAACGACAGCGCCAGCTTGGACGCACCGCGGACGAGCACGTTGGCACCGATGACCAGCAGGATCAGGCCACCGAGAAAAATGAGTATGTTCATGATCTGGCACTGTAGCTGCAAGCGTTCGCCCACCGCAGGCTGCAACGCCACCTGGGCCACTCAGCGGTCGGCCTGAGAGCCAGTTCCGCAATCAGACCCGGGAGCGGCTGCGGCTGCGCTCGGCTCAGCATCGCGGGCTGGGCCTGCTCCGCCCCACGGGCCCTCACAAGACCCGACCCGCGTGCTGCAGTGGTGCCACGCCCAAGAAGCCTACCAGTCAAGCTGCCACTGGCTGGCGCGGCTGAGGACCTGAGCCGCCACCGCGGCGGCGCAACAGCGCGATGAGCAGGTGCAGCCCGGCGCCTAGCAGCACGAGCAGCACGCTGCCGATGCCCCAGATCACCCATGTCGCCACGGTCAAGCCACCCGCCAGCGCGGGTGCGGCCTGCAGCAGGCCGTCGACAAACGGCGCAAAGCCCGCCATCAGTTGGCTTGCCCACTGCGCGACTTCGGGCGGCACCCAGGGGGCCAGCCAATCCGGCACAGCGATGGTGCCGGCGCCTGATGCAGCCCCTGTGAGCGCGCCCGCGTTCGAAACCGTCCAGACGGCAACGGCATGCAGCGCCCAGGCAGCCAGCGACCACAGCGCCAGAAGTGCGACGACGGAGAACCAACTGAGGACGTAGAACATGACTGGACTTCCTATGGTATTCGAATGGCACAGAGTATCGGGACCAATGCGCTTCGCACAAACCAGATTCGCACGCACTTAAACTTCGGTTTTCCCGCACCGGAGGACACATGCTGAACTACCGACATCTCCACTACTTCTGGGTTGTCAGCAAGGAAGGCGGCTTCGCCCGTGCCGCCGAACGGCTGGACATGGCGGTGCAGACCATCAGCGCGCAGGTGCGCGAGCTGGAGAAGGCGCTGGGCCACCAGCTCCTCAAGCCCTCGGGCCGTGGCGTGGCCCTCACCGAAGCAGGTCAGGCTGCTTTTGCACGCGCCGAGGAGATTTTTCAGCTGGGCCAGGGCATCCCTGACGAGGTGCGCGAAGCGGCCAGCGGCAAGGTGGCCCGCCTGGCGGTTGGGTTCTCCGATGGCATCTCGAAGCTTGCAGCCCATGCGCTGCTGGAGCCCGTGTTGAGCACACCCAACCTTCGGTTGGTCTGCCACGAAGGAGAGTTCGAGCAGCTGCTGGGCGAACTGGCGCTGCATCACCTGGACCTGGTGCTGGCCGGTCAGGCCGCACCGCGCAACCCGAACCTGCGCCTCACCAGCGAGCGCCTCGTTGAGTCACCGGTCGAGTGGTATGGCCCGGCCCGGCTGGTCGGGAAGCCCGAGCGCGACCGGTTTCCGCAAAGCCTGAACGACTTGCCTGTTCTGCTGCCCACTGGGCACTCGGCCCTGCGCCCGACGCTGGACCACTGGTTCGAAACGCAGGGCCTGCGCCCTCGCATCGTAGGGGAGTTCGAGGACAGCGCCCTGCTGGCGGTGTTTGCGGCTCGCGGCCTGGGCGTGTTCCCGGTCAGCCGACTCGGAGCAGACGACGTCGGCCTGATGCGCGGCCTTCGGCTGCTGGGCAGTAGTGATGGCGTGAAGGAAGAGATCCACGCCATCCGGTCGCGGCGCGGCCAGCACCACCCCCTGGTGACGCAGGTGGTGGCCGCGGCGCGACTTTAGAGGTGTCCTGATCGACCTCGATCAGGCGGCGTGGCGATGGGCCACCTTCGTGGCGCTCGGCTCCTCGCCATCGTAGAGCTTCCAGTGGCGTCGAGCGGCCTCCACCACCAAGGTTTCGCCGTCGGCCAGATGGCCATCGGCGCGCGCCGCGGCCAGGGACAGGCGCATCACCTTCCTTTGCCGCGCCGGATCGGAGATCTCGGCCATCAATGACGCCAAGGCGCTGTCATCGACGTTGCCCATGAGCGATCCGGTCTCGTACCCACCCGCCAGGAGCTCTTCGCACAAGGTGTGAACGATGTGCGGCAGGAGCTGGGGCTCCAGCCCGAGTTCGCGCTCCGCGCCCAACTGCTTGAGGATGTTGAATTCGGAACTGCACACGTGACCGTCGGAGATGAGCACCAGCGCGACGATGCGCGCGGCGGCTTCTGGGCTGTTGTGGGGGTAGCTGCGCACGATGGGTCTCCGTTGAGATAGGTCAGTCTGAGGTGACAAGCTGAGTTTCAGAGTCAGTCGCCCCGGGCGGGATGCCGGCGTTCAGACTGGCGTGTACGACGCTCGGCCGGGATCGGGATGGGCACGAGCACTGGCGCTTGCTGTGGCACCCACTGCCTGAGGTCCTCCTTCAGCAAGCGCAGGCTCTGCTTGATCCGGGCAAGTACGAGGGACGCAAAGCGGAAGGAAGGCTTCATGGCGGGTGAGCTCGGAAGTGAGGACAGGCGGGAATATGCATCCTGTCCTGCTTCTGAAGAAGCGATACTTCCGAGCATCTAACTCAGGAAAATACGAACTCGCCGGAAGATGGAGCGCCCGTTGCAGAGCGGAACTCACGTCCGGTCCGGCCGGACCTCACTGACCTTGGCGAGCCGGAAAGCCCGGTCGTCGCCCTTGTAGTCCCACTGCTCGATCCGACAGCATCCCGGCGCCGCATCCGCGCCCCAGCGCAGCAGATTGACCGAGTTGGGCATGCCATCACGCACCCGGGACGACACGGCCGTGCCCGCCTGCACGACCCACAGCGAACGCGCCAGGCCTTGCAGCGGCATGACGTAGGGGAGGTGGATGTGACCGCCCATGACGAGGTCGGCACCGGCTTCAGCCCAAGGCTGCAGAGCGGCCGCATGCCCGCGCAGTCGGTTTGGCTCTTCCTCGGCACGCGTGACGGCTATGGGCTGGTGCACCACGACCACGCGCAGCTGCGCGGGGTCGGCATGCTCCACAAGTCGCGCGACACGGTCGATCTGCAGCGCGGATACCTCACCATCTTTGTGTCGCCAGGGTCGCGTGGTGTTGACGCACACCACCAGGAGTTCCGGGGAGCGGTGCACCGGCTCGAGGTCTATGCCGAACGCGGCGCTGTACCGCCCATACGGGCTGCGCAGGCGCGCCCACAGATCGAAGAGCGGGATGTCGTGGTTGCCTGGGACGGCCAGCACGGGAGCTCCCAGACGGTCCACGAACGAGCGTGCAGCCCGGAACTGGGCCGGACGCGCGCGCTGCGTGATGTCGCCCGACAGCACAACCACATCAGGACGCTGCTGGTGGGCCAGCGTGCCCAGGGCTTCGACGACCGCGCCCTGCTCGGTGCCGAAGTGCGTGTCGGAAATCTGCAGCAGGACGCTCAAGGCGCTGCCCCTTCGGCGCTGGATCGGGCGTCGACAACGGCAGCGTCGCGCTGTGGCATCAGCAGGTACAGTGGTTTGGCCAGCACCCGGAAGTCCAGCGGTGCGCGCATCATCGTCACTTCGCCATCGAAGGCCACCTTCACCCCGCTGCGGCCCTGCGGCAGCGTAGGCCGCACCACCAGGTGCTCGAACTCGAAGCGCTCGACGCCTGCGGCTTCACCCAGCCTGCCCATGGCGCCATGCAGCATCAGGCCGATCATCGACAGCGTTCCGATAGGCCGCAGCACGAGCGCGGCCATGCTGCCGTCGCCTGGCGTGCCGGCCAGGGTGTCATCGGGCTCGGCGCCGAACTGCTGCAGCTGCAGGCGGTTGTTGCCCACGAAGAGCGTCAAGGTCTGCATGTCGCGCACCTTGCCACCCATCTCGATGTGCAATCGCAAGCGGCGCTGCGCACGAAGCAAAGTCGCACAGGCTGCCACGAACGCCACCCAGCGGCTGCGACCGAAGCGGGCCTTGTAGGCTTCACGGTCTTCCAGCAGTTCAGGATAGAGCCCGAGACTGGCGTTGACCAGGAACACGCGGTCGTTGATGCCGGCCACTTGAACCGGCGCAGGCACCGAAAGCAGCAATTGGCGGACGGCATCGGCCGGGTCTGCGGGTATGCCGTGCGTGCGGGCAAAGTAGTTGAAGGCGCCCTGTGGCACCACGCCCATGGCGCAGCCCGCAGCGTGTGCAGCCTGTGCCACGGTGTTGAGCGTGCCGTCGCCACCGACGGCGACCACGGCCGTGCGGGTGGCGATCGCCCTCGTCGCCGCCTGGTGCGACACGCCAATCAACTCGGCGGGGCTGCAGAAGAGCAAGTCACCCCGCCGTCCACCCGCGCGCAGCGCGGCTTCGACGATTTCGCGCTTCGCCTCCGCGTCGCTGCTGCCCGCCGCCGCATTGACGATGAACTGCAGCGAAGACGTGGGGTCGATTTCCGGGAGAGCGGCCATGGCCCAAGGCGCGTTCAGGTCTTTTCCCGCGTCAAACGTTCTGCAAAAGAGATGCCGATGGCAGAGAGCACGAAGGTGAAGTGAATGACAGCCACCATCGTCACGATCTGGATATTCTCCAAAGTCAAATCGCCGCTCAGGTACGTCTTCAAGGCATGCACGCCTGAGATCGAGATGATGGCGAATGCAAGCTTCAACTTGAGGTTGTAGGTGTTGACGTGGTCCAGCCAGTCGGGCTTCTTCATGTCCTTCTTGTCGAAGTGCCCCGTGGTCACGAAGAGCGACACACCGGCGAGCGCGACCACCCACACCAACTGCGCCACCATCGTCATGTCCACCAGTTCGAGCACCTTGATGATCAGGTCGATCTTCTCGAGATCGCCGAACAGCAAGGTGCTCATCAGCTTGTAGGTTTCCAGCAGGAACTTTCCCAGAATGCCGAAGATGATCGCCACAAGACCCACATAGAAAAACAACATCGTGAATCTCATGCCGTAAAGCAGCGACCCGACCCGTGAAAGCAGCATTTCCATTCTTGTTTTCCTTGAAACAGAGCCGACAATTACGTCGAACAGCGAACCAGCCGAAGCTTCCTGCGCCACGCAGGCCAGCTCGCCCAGGCGACTGAAGCTGACCGAGGCGGACGATTTCAATCGTGGCGCAGCAGGTCACCGAAGACGGTGTGCTCGCCCTCCTTGCGATCGGCGCCAGGCGCGTCGTACAGCACGAGCCAGCGCGCCTTGCCGCCCGACAGCGCCGGCGGCAGGTCACAGATGGCTTCGGCACGGTTGGTGCCGCGACCATGTGGCAGGGGCACCGACTCGGTCAGCGCCGACTCGAAGCGCACCGGCTCGCGGTTCGCGGCCAGCAAGGGCCGGGCGGCGGGCCACTTGAAGACGCGGATGTCGCCGTTCAGCACCATCGTCGGGCCGGCCAGGATGTAGAGGTCGTCGCCGGAGAAGTGCAGGTCCCGCACGCCCAGGCCGTCGAGCTGCAGGAAGTGCTTGCGGATCAGCGTGCCGCTGTCGTCGAGGGGCGCCAGGCGCAGCTGGTCACCGCGGGTCTCGACCGCGACCTCGAGCAGCGCCGACCAACCGCGCAGCACCGGGCCGCGCAGGCCGAGCAGCAGCCGGCGGCCGTCCACGGCCAGGCCTTCGATGTCGAAGCCGTTGTCCTTTCCCGGGATGGCCAAATACGGTCCGAAGTGGGGGTCATCGGCGAGCGCACGGGTGAGCAGGTTCGTTTGCGCATCACCCTTCAGGCGCAGCGCCCGTCGGCCGTCCTTGGCCTGCCGTACCAGGCAGGGCTCGCCCTTGGCGTCAGGCTCGATGGGCAGGCAGGCCAGCAGGCGCCGATTGCCGTCGAGCGCCACCTTCGACAAGCGCTTGGCGTTGTCGGCGTGGTCCCGGTCCGGTTTGGCGTTCTTGCGCTTCAGGCCATGCGAGCCCACCAGCCACAGGTAACCGTCGGCCACGGCCATGCCTTCCAGATCGGCCTCTTCCCCGGCCGTGCCGGGCAGGTCCAGCAGATCGGCGAGCGGGAAGTCGCGCACCTCGCCGAAGCGCAAAGCCTCGCGCCCCACCGGGGCGAGCAGGCGCAGGCGGTCCAGGCCGCAGGCTTCGTCGCCCGCCACCCAGAGCCAGTCGCCGGTGAAGGCCGCGCCGGACAGATTCGATTGAACCAGGGAGTCAGGAGCGAACTCCAGACGGACGGCATTGGCGGTTCGAGCGTTGGGCATCTGGTGCTTCTCCAAAGGGTGACGGGCCAGCAGGCACGCGTGCTGCAATGCGTGCCGGCCTGAGCCGCCAAACCCCGAAGTCTGCGGCCGAAGCTCCTTCCTATGTTCAGGTTTATCCGATGTTCACGTTCTCGAAAGACTGCTTTTCCAGAACCGCCAGGCACCCCACATTCCGTCTGTCCCTCAACCGATGGAGATCCGTGATGCAAGTGCTCTTCAAGTCCCGCCATCCGCAAGCCACTGACTTGCGCGACCTGACCGAGCGCCGCGTGCGCTTCGTGCTGCGACGCCTGGGCTGGCTCGTGCCGCGCGCCGAGGTGCAGATGTCGGACGTGAACGGGCCGCGCGGCGGCATCGACAAGCGCTGCCAGGTGGAACTCCGGACCGATGGCGCCGGGTCGGTGGTCGTCGCCTCCGTGGCGAGCGACTGGCGCACGGCGCTGGACAACGCGCTGGCGCGTGCCGCGCGGTTCCTGATGCGCTTGTGGCGCCGGGGCAGTGACTCCCGTCGCATGCGCCAGCGCTTCATCGGTCACGAACGCTGAACTCGAACGACCTCAGGACTCGACTCCATGAACTCCATGACGCCCATCCCCTCGACCACTCGCCCGGAGACCGCGCATTCGGCGTCTATCGCCGCAGGCAACGCGACACCCACGGATGTCGTAGGTACGAGCCGTGTGCTGCGCAACACATACGCCTTGCTGTCGATGACGTTGCTGTTCAGCGCGGCCATCGCTGCTGCCAGCGTGACGTTCCAGCTGCCGGCGCCGGGCATCCTGCTGACCCTGGGCGGCTACTTCGGCCTGCTCTTTGCTGTCTACAAGTTCAAGAACAGCGGCTGGGCCTTGCCGGCTGTGTTTGCGCTGACGGGCTTCATGGGCTACTCCCTGGGGCCGGTGTTGGCCAAGTCGCTGGCACTGCCCGGCGGTGCACAGGTCGTGACGATGGCCCTGGCGGCCACGGGCGCCACCTTCCTGGCCTTGTCGGCCTGGGTCTTGACGACCCGTCGCGACTTCAGCTTCATGGGCGGCTTCCTGTTCGCCGGCATGGTCATCGCGCTGATTGCCGGCCTGGGCGCGGTGTTCCTGCAGGTTCCGGCGCTGGGCCTGGCCGTCGCCGCGATGGTGGCGCTGCTGTCGGCCGGCCTGATCCTGTACGAGACCAGTCGCATCGTCACCGGTGGCGAAACCAACTACGTGCTGGCCACCGTCGGGCTGTACGTCTCGATCTTCAACCTGTTCACGAGTCTGCTCAGCCTGTTCGGCTTCGGCAACTCGGATGAATGAACCCTCATCAGGAGCACCCCATGAAATGCCCCACCTGCACCGACACCGCACTCGTGATGAGCGACCGCCAGGGCGTCGAGATCGACTACTGCCCGCAATGCCGCGGCGTGTGGCTGGACCGCGGCGAACTCGACAAGCTGATCGAGCGCTCGGCGAGCCTGGCACCACCGGTCCCAGCCGGCAACGCGGCCGCCCGATCACAGCCCCAGTTCGCGGACTCCGATTACGAGCATGGTCGAGGCCAGCAGGGCGGCCGCAGGAAGTCCTGGCTAAGCAACATCTTCGACTGACCCGCGACCCACTGCACCCAAGGGAGACCCATGATGCGCAGTTATCCCGTGAACAGCCCGCAGGCCGCAGCCCGCATCGTCGCACTGACGGTGGTCGCCGATGGCGACATCGGCGACGCTGAGATCAAGTGGCTCGACCGCCTTGCCGTGCATGAGCAGTTGGGTCTGGCGCGGCATGAGTTGCACGCGCTGCTGGACACCTTCTGCGAGGATCTGCTGTCCAGCGACCAGTTGAAGTGGGCCGACGCCTGCCCGGTGGACGAGCGCACGCTGGCGGACCTGATGGGTGAAGTCCAGGACCCCGCGCTACGGCTGAAGTTGCTGCGCTTGTGTGTCGAGCTTGCAGAAGTCGACGCGCATGTTGACGACGGTGAATCGAGCGTTCTAATCGCCGCGGTCGAGCATTGGGGCTTGCACCGTGAGATGTTTCGGCCGTCGTCTCGGAACTGACCGGCTCGCCCTGCCTGATCAATCCGAGGTGTGGGTCTGTGGGCTTTCGGCGGGGCGTGTCGGAAGTGCCCCATGGCGTGCCCATGATCGGGTCGAGATCGATGTTGGCTGTCCGCTATGGAGACACAACGGCTATGTCTGCTGATGGCCGATTGCGGCAGTCTAGCTACGACCTCGCCTTCTGCAAGCGGTCCATCGTTGTCGCGGAGTTCTGAACGTCTGCAACGTGGCGCAGAACGAACGTTCGGCGCCCGCTCCCGGCAGACCGCAACCGCTGCAAAGTGGACCAACGCATCAGCGTTGCTGTCCAACCCGCAGGGCGCAGGATTCGGAGGATCTTCCTGGCACGGGACCGAGGGTCGCAACTGGACCTTGCGTGTGTTAGGCATGGCACAGCCAAGGCACAGCCAGGGCACAGGAAGACCTGCGGCATTCCTTCAGACCATTGGTCCAAAGTCCTGCTGTGCCCTAGAACGCTTGCTCAAGAAGTCGACGTCGAAGCCAATCAACTGCCCTTGTGATTGGCTACTCACCGAGGAGGTGAGGTATGGCGCGGCTGGCGGGGATCGAACCCACGACCCTCGGCTTCGGAGGCCGATACTCTATCCACTGAGCTACAGCCGCGTGGCTGGAAAAGACCAATACTCGTTCTACTGCGCGCTTCCCGAATGACGACAGCCTTCGGAGGCCAATACTCTATCCACTGAGCTACAGCCGCGTGGCTGGAAAAGACCAATACTCGTTTTACTGCGCGCTTCCCGAATGACGACAACCTTCGGAGGCCAATACTCTATCCACTGAGCTACAGCCGCGCAGAGCCGGTCATTCTAGCCGCACGCTCGGGATCCCGAGAGGGCCCAGGCCCGCTGGCTATAATCGCGGGCTGTCCGCCACCGCCCGGCGGGCCTTGCCAGAAGGCCTTGATGGCCCGCCTGCCACTCCCCCTGAGGACCCCATGAGCGACCACGCGCACGATTCCCACACCGGCCCCATCAAGACGCCCGCCCAACTGCTGTGGACGTCGTTCTTCGCGTTCGTGGTGCCCGTCTTCATCATCATCGGCCTGGTCTTCTACGTGACCTCGGGCAACAAGCCCGCCGCCGGTGCTGTCAACATGGAACAGGCCACGGCGCAGCGCATCCAGAAGGTCGGCTCGATCGAGATCCGCGACGCCAACCGCCCGCTCGAAGCCGGTGCCAACGTGTACAAGGCCCAGTGCGCGGCCTGCCACGAAGCCGGCCTGGCCGGTGCCCCCAAGTTCGGTGACGCCGGCGCCTGGGCGGCCCGCATCGCCACCGGCTACGACGCGCTGCTGAACTCGGCGCTCAAGGGCAAAGGCGCCATGGGCGCCCAGGGTGGCGGCGCCTTCCGCGACGCCGAGATCGGCCGCGCCGTGGTGCACATGGCCAATGCCGCGGGCGCCAAGTTCCCCGAGCCGCAGCAAGCCGCACCGGCCGCTGCCGCCGCTGCAGCGCCCGCCGCGCCCGTGATGGCCGCTGCCCCCGCCGCCGCGCCGGCGCCCGCGGCCGCGCCCGCCCCCACCGCCGCGCCCGTGGCCAACGCCGGTGAGGCGCTCTACAAGCAGTCGTGCACCGTGTGCCATGGCGCTGGCGTGGCCGGCGCCCCCAAGACCGGTGACAAGGCCGCCTGGGCCCCGCGCATCGCGCAGGGCGTGGACGCGCTGACCGCGAGCGTCATCAAGGGCAAGGGCGCGATGCCGCCCAAGGGTGGCGCCATGGCCGCCTCCGACGCCGAGATCCGCGCTGCGGTCGAGTACCTGGTCAACGCCGCCAAGTAAGCGGGCTCAGCCCAGTGAAAAAAGCCGGTCACTGACCGGCTTTTTTCTTGGCCTCGGGACTCATCACATAGCCGTACCGCGCGGGCAGCTCGGCCGCCCGCACGTCCTGGGGCGACCAGTCGCCCGCCTCCACCCGATCGGCCGCCAGGGCCATGTCGGCGGTGTGCACCAGGCCGAAGCCGATGTCGGTGTCGAGGTACAGGCGGCCTGCTTCGTCGACCCAGCTCGAGCGCACCAGCGCGGGCGCGCCGGTGTGCGCGAGCACGCCGCCATCGGGCTGCAGGCGCCACACCTGGGGCGTGGCCTCGAGCTCGACGTACACGCGCTGCGGACCGTTCTGGAAGTACCACTGCCCCTCTTCGTCGGCGAGGTAGTTGCGGTGGATGAAGGCCACCAGCTTGTCGTGCCGCAGCAGCGAGCCTTTGCTCTGCGGAAACGGCCCCGCGGCCTGGGTGCGGTCGTCGCGCATGTACCACTGGCCGCGCGCGTCCAGGCCCAGCCAGCCGTGGCAGTGGGGCACGTTGGGCCATTTGGCCAGGGCGGCTTTGACGATGTCGTCCATGGCGGGCCTCAGGTGTGCGAGAGCAGCCAGTGGCCGACCGCCTCGGGCATGGTGCGCACATGGCCCGGCAGGCCCCAGGCACCCAGCGAGCTCGGAAAGCCCACGTGGCCGCCGTGCGCCGGCTGCCAGAGCGTGACATGCGGCCCGACCTCGCCCGCGCGTGGCAGCGACGCGGCCGGCACGAAGGGATCGTTGAGCGCATTGAGCGCGAGCGCGGGCACGCGGATGCGCGCGAGGTGCGGCTTGGCCGAGGCGCGGCGCCAGTAGTCGTCGGTGCCCTTGAAGCCGTGCAGGGGCGCGGTGAAGAGGTTGTCGAAGGCGTAGAGGTCGCGCACGGCACGCAGGGCCTCGCCATCGAACAGGCCCGGGTGCTGGGCCAGCTTGCGCAGCGCCTTGGGCTTCATGGTGTGGAGGAACATGCGCGTGTAGACCTGCCGGTTGAAGCCGCGACCGATGGCGTGGCCGCCTGCAGCGAGGTCGAGCGGCGAGCAGATGGCGGCCACGGCGCGCGCGGTCTGTGCGGCCTGCTCGCCCATCTCACCGGCCCAGCGCAGCAGCGCATTGCCGCCGAGCGAGACGCCCGCTGCGATCAGGGGGCGCTGCGGGTCGGCCTCGGCAAAGCGGCGCAGGATCCAGTGGATCTCTTCGAAGTCGCCCGAGTGGTAGGCGCGTGGCGCGCGGTTGAGCTCGCCCGAGCAGCCGCGAAAGTGCGGCACCGCATAGGCCAGGCCGCGCTCGGCGGCGAAGTCGGCGAAGGCCATGGCGTACTGGCTGCCCGAGCCGCCTTCGAGCCCGTGGAACAGCACCAGCAGCGGCGCCTGCGGGTGGCTGGCGTGCTCGGCACGGTCGACGTCGATGAAGTCGCCATCGGGCGTGTCCCAGCGCTCGCGCCGCCAGCGCGGGGGCGGGCCGAAGTGGCGGCGCGCCCACAGCGCGGGCCAGATGGTCTGGGCATGGCCGCCCGGCAGCCACCACGGGGCCCGGAAGGCGTTGAGGTCGGCCGCGGGTTCGGCTTTCATCGGGCCTCAGTGCAGCACGGGGCGCGTGGCGGTGATCTCGGGCGGCTCCACGCGCGAGCCGGGGCTGGCGTGGTGCAGCACCATGCGCCAGCCGCGCGCGGTCTTCACGTACACGTTGGTGGCGAGCACG
Organism: Hydrogenophaga sp. T2; assembly: GCF_049843535.1. Taxonomy (NCBI): domain Bacteria; kingdom Pseudomonadati; phylum Pseudomonadota; class Betaproteobacteria; order Burkholderiales; family Comamonadaceae; genus Hydrogenophaga; species Hydrogenophaga sp. T2. The sequence goes on from NZ_JBBHZJ010000005.1 coordinate 339,707, forward strand.
AAGGCGTGCTGCGGGCCATCGTCGGTGAGGATGGACACGCGCTCGACCACGCTGTGCACGCTGCAGTGGCCGTCGTCGTGGCGTTGCATTTTTTCGGGCACGGCCATCACGCCGCCGTTGGCGAACATGGCCTCGAAGGCGGCACGGATCGCTTCGTGGCCGATCAGGCGCGGACCGCCCGGGTGCACGCAGACGATGTCGTCTTCGTCGGTCCAGCAGGCCATCAGGCGCTCGATGTCGGCCTGCTGCAGGGCTTCGTAGAACGCGGCCTCGGTGTCGTCGGGCGAGCCCGGTGGCATTTTGGGTTTGCGCATGCCGGGATTGTGCCGCTGCCGCCAAGGCCGGGCGGTATAGTGGCCGGCAACCTGTGCCACCCCTGGGGAGAAGCCATGCGCCGCCTGTTCCATCTCCTGCTCGTGTGCACCGCCCTGCTGCTGGGCGGTTGCGGCTACAACGATTTCCAGCGGCTCGACGAAGAGAGCCGCTCGGCCTGGGCCGAGGTGCTCAACCAGTACCAGCGCCGGGCCGACCTGATCCCCAACATCGTCGCCACCGTTCAGGGCGAGGCCAACTTCGAGCGCGGCACGCTGGAAGCCGTGGTGAACGCGCGCGCACGGGCCACCGCGATCCAGGCCACGCCCGAACTGCTCAACGACCCGGCCGCGCTGCAGAAATTTCAGGCCGCGCAGGGCGAGCTCGGCAGTGCGCTGAGCCGGCTCATGGTGGTGGTCGAGCAGTACCCGAACCTCAAGGCCAACCAGGGCTTTGCCGACCTGCGCGTGCAGCTCGAAGGCACCGAGAACCGCATCACCGTCGCGCGCAACCGCTACATCCAGTCGGTGCAGGCCTACAACGTGCTCGCGCGCAGCTTCCCGAGCAACCTCACGGCCATGGTGTTCGGCTACCAGCCCAAGGCCAACTTCAGCGTGGCCAACGAAGCGGCCATCAGCGCGCCGCCCAAGGTCGACTTCGGCAGCCCCGCGCCGCAGGCCCCGCAGAAGCCATGAGGGCCGGGCGCGCGGCGCTGTTGCTGGCCTGGCTGTGGCTGGCCGCCGCCGCGCTGGCGGGGGCGCAGGGCCTGCAGCCCGTGCCCGAGCTGCGCGCGCGCGCCATGGACTTCACGGGCACGCTCGACACGCGGGCCCTGCAGGCGCTCGAGGCGCGCCTGGCGGCCTTCGAGCAGGCGCAGGGCACGCAGATCGTGGTGGTGCTCGTGGCCAGCACCGCGCCCGAGGACATCGCCGACTACACGCAGCGCCTGGGCGACGCCTGGAAGATCGGGCGAGCGCAGGTGGGCGATGGTCTGCTGTTCGTGATCGCCAAGGACGACCGGCGCATGCGCATCGCGCCGGCCAAGGCGCTGGAAGGCGCGATCCCCGATCTGCTCGCGCGCCGCATCCTTGACCAGGCGGTGGCGCCCGCGTTCCGCCAGGGCGACTGGGCCGGTGGCATCAACGCGGGCCTCACGCGCATCGAGGCCGCGGTGCGCGGCGAGGCCCTGCCCGAGCCCGCGGCGCCGGCCGCGCGCGAGGGCGCCGGCGATCTGGAGGCGCCCTGGCTGTTTCTGGTGTTCGCCGTGCCCATGCTGGCGGGCTTCATGCGCCGCGCCTTCGGGCGCGCACTGGGCATTCCGCTCGCGGGTGCGGCGGCCGGCCTGCTGGCCTGGCTCATCACCTCGGTGCTCTGGATCGCGATCGGCGCGGCCTTGATCGGCGTGGTGCTGGCGGTGCTGGGGCGCATCACCCCCTTGAACCTCCCGGGTCCGGGCGGGCCGCGCGACCGCGGTTGGGGTGGCGGAGGGAGCTGGGGCGGCGGCTGGGGTGGCGGTGGCCGCGGCGGGGGCTTTCGCTCCGGCGGGGGTGGCAACTTCGGCGGAGGCGGCGCCTCCGGCGGCTGGTGAGGGCCCGCGCATGAACCGTTGGTGGCGTTTGTTCCGGCACCGCTGGATGGACCCCGGCGACAGCCGCCGGGCCGTGCCCGACGACATGGCCGAGCGCCTGGCAGCGCGCGTGCGCGCGAGCGAAGCGCGGCACACAGGCGAGGTGCGCCTGCTGATCGAGGCCGGCCTGCCCAACAGCTACGTGCTGCGTGTGCACAGCGACGCGGCGCTGGCCGCGGTGGTGCGCGAGCGTGCGCTGGCCTGGTTCGGGCGCCTGCGGCTCTGGGACACCGAGCACAACAACGGCGTGCTGATCTACCTGCTGCTGGCCGAGAACGCGATCGAGTTCGTGGCCGACCGCGGTCTTGCGCGCCACGTGCCGCCGTCAGCCTGGCAGGCCATCGTGGACCGGTTGGGCACGCGGCTGCGCGCGGGCGAGGTCGAGGACGGCCTCACGCAGGCACTCGAAGAGGTGTCGGCCCTGCTGGTGGCGCACTGCCCCGCCGGGCCTGGCGTGCCCGCGCACAACGAGCTGCCCGACGAAGTGTTGCGGGTGTGAGTCCGCGACCTCAGCCGCGGCCGCGCGGGAGGTTGGTGCGGTTGTTCATGACCACCTGCAACTCCTGCTGCAACGCCTTGTTCATCTGGGCGAAGGTCTTGAGCTTGCGCGTGGTTTCGCGCAGGCGGTCGGCCAGGCGCTTGGAGATCGCGAGCAGCAGCCGCGCGCCCAGGCGCGGGTCTTCGCGCATCAGGCGCATGAGCGCCGTGCGCGAGAGCACCGCGGCGGCGATGTCGGTGTTGGCGGTGCAGGTGGCCGAGCGCGGCGCGCCGTCGAGCACGCCCATTTCACCGATCAGGTGACCCGGGCCCATGATGTTGACCACCATGTTCTCGTGCATGCCGGGCAGTTCGCTTTCGACGGCGATGTCGCCCTCGAGCACGAGCAGCATGTAGTCGTTGCCCTTGACCTCGCCCTCATGGATCACGACCGTGCCGGCCTTGATCAGCTTGGGCCGCATGTAGCCCACGATGCGGGCGGCGTCGGCGATCGTGAGATCGGCCAGGGCCGTGGGCGTGACCAGCAGCCGGGCCGCCACTTCTTCGGGCGCGAGTTCGGGGCTGTCGAAAAGAGAAGACATGGAAGCGCGGGGTCTGTCGGGCCATCATAGTGGCGGGCTATTGCCCTGACCAGACGGCACTCAAAAAAAAGACCGGCCTGCGGCCGGTCTCTGGCGAAGGGATTCGCAGGGCGTCACTTCTTCTGGCGGTACTTGCGCAGCGCGGCGATCTGGGCCGCCATGACCGCGAGTTCGGACGTGGCCTTGGCCAGGTCCACATCGCTCTTGGCGTTCTTCACGGCTTCCTCGGCCTGCTTGCGCGCTTCGGTGGCCTTGGCCTCATCGAGGTCCTTGCCGCGGATGGCGGTGTCGGACAGCACGGTGATGGCGTCGGGCTGCACCTCGAGGATGCCGCCGGCCACGAAGACGAACTCCTCGCCGCCGTCGGCTTTTTCGATGCGCACCGCACCCGGCTTGATGCGGGTGATCAGCGGGATGTGGCCGGGCAGAATGCCGAGCTCACCCGCCTCGCCCGGCAGGGCGACGAATTTGGCCTCGCCCGAGAAGATGGACTCCTCGGCGCTGACCACGTCGACGTGGATGGTGCTCATGGTGGTTCCTCAGGCTGTGGGCGATCAGCCCGCGAGCTTCTTGGCCTTCTCGAAGGCTTCGTCGATGGTGCCGACCATGTAGAAGGCCTGCTCGGGCAGGTGGTCGCACTCGCCGGCGGTGATCATCTTGAAGCCGCGGATGGTCTCGGCCAGCGGCACGTACTTGCCGGGCGAGCCGGTGAACACTTCGGCCACGTGGAAGGGCTGCGACAGGAAACGCTGGATCTTGCGCGCGCGGGCCACGGCCAGCTTGTCTTCGGGCGCCAGTTCGTCCATGCCCAGGATGGCGATGATGTCGCGCAGTTCCTTGTAGCGCTGCAGCGTGCCCTGCACGGCGCGGGCCACCGAGTAGTGCTCTTCACCCACGACCAGCGGGTCGAGCTGGCGGCTGGTGGAGTCGAGCGGGTCCACGGCGGGGTAGATGCCCAGGGCGGCGATGTCGCGCGACAGCACCACGGTGGAGTCCAGGTGGGCGAAGGTGGTGGCGGGCGACGGGTCGGTCAGGTCGTCCGCGGGCACGTACACGGCCTGGATCGAGGTGATCGAGCCGACCTTGGTCGAGGTGATGCGCTCTTGCAGGCGGCCCATTTCTTCGGCCAGCGTCGGCTGGTAGCCCACGGCGGACGGCATGCGGCCCAGCAGGGCGGACACTTCGGTACCGGCCAGCGTGTAGCGGTAGATGTTGTCCACAAAGAACAGCACGTCACGGCCTTCGTCGCGGAACGACTCGGCGATGGTCAGGCCGGTCAGGGCCACGCGCAGGCGGTTGCCCGGGGGCTCGTTCATCTGGCCGTACACCATGGCCACTTTCGATTCGGCCAGGTTGTCGAGCTTCACGACGCCGGAGTCGGCCATCTCGTGATAGAAGTCGTTGCCCTCGCGGGTGCGCTCACCCACGCCGGCGAACACGGACAGACCCGAGTGCGCCTTGGCGATGTTGTTGATGAGCTCCATCATGTTCACGGTCTTGCCCACGCCGGCGCCACCGAACAGACCCACCTTGCCACCCTTGGCGAACGGGCACACGAGGTCGATCACCTTGATGCCGGTTTCGAGCAGTTCCTGCGAGGGCGAGAGTTCGTCGTAGGCCGGGGCCTTGCGGTGGATGGAGGCGGTCAGGGTCTGGTCGACCGGGCCGCGCTCGTCGATGGGGCTGCCCAGCACGTCCATGATGCGGCCCAGCGTGGCCTTGCCCACGGGCACGGTGATGGGGGCGTTGGTGTTGCTCACCAGCATGCCGCGGCGCAGGCCGTCGGACGAGCCCAGGGCGATGGTGCGCACCACGCCGTCACCGAGCTGCTGCTGGACTTCCAGCGTGAGGGCCGAGCCCTCCATCTTCAGCGCGTCGTACACGCGGGGCATCTGGTCGCGCGGGAATTCCACGTCCACGACGGCGCCGATGCACTGGACGATCTTGCCTTGCACTTGAGACATGATGTTTACCTTCTGTTTTCTCTGGATTCGGGAGGGCGCGGGCCTTACACGGCGGCGGCGCCGGCGACGATCTCGGACAGCTCTTTGGTGATGCCGGCCTGGCGGGTCTTGTTGTAGACGAGCTTGAGCTCGCTGATCACGTTGCCCGCGTTGTCGGTCGCGGCCTTCATGGCCACCATGCGCGCCGACTGCTCGGACGCCATGTTCTCGGCAACGGCCTGGTACACCTGCGCCTCGATGTAGCGCAGCAGCAGTTCGTCGATGACGGCGGGTGCGTCGGGTTCGTAGATGTAGTCCCAGTCGCGGCCACCGGCGCCGTCCTGCAGGGACTCGGCGTTCAGGGGCAGCAGTTGCTGGACCACGGCCTCTTGCTTCATCGTGTTGATGAAGCGGGTGTAGGCCACGTGCACGCTCTTGATGCGGCCCTCGGTGTACGCATCGAGCAGCACCTTGACGGGGCCGATGAGTTTTTCGAGGTGCGGCGTGTCGCCCAGGCCCGTGACGCTCGACACCACCTTGGCGCCGATGCGGTTCATGAAGCCCAGACCCTTGTTGCCAATGGCGACGACCTCGGCGGTCTCACCCTTGGCCTGCAGGGCCTTGAGCTCGTTGGTGACCGCGCGCAACACGTTGGTGTTGAGGCCGCCACACAGGCCCTTGTCGGTGGTGACGACGACGAAGCCGGCGGTCTTGGCGTCGTTCGTCTCCATGAAGGGGTGCGTGTACTCGGGGTTGGCCTTGCTCAGGTTGCCCGTGATCTGACGCACCTTCTCGGCGTAAGGCCGGGCCGCACGCATGCGGTCCTGCGCCTTGCGCATCTTGGAGGCGGCGACCATCTCCATGGCCTTGGTGATCTTCTTGGTGTTCTCCACCGATTTGATCTTGCCGCGGATTTCCTTGCCTGCTGCCATCGCTGCTCCTGGTTGGGTCCTGGGGCGCTCAGTACGTGCCGGTCTTCTTGAACTCGGCGATGGCTGCCGACAGCTGGGCTTCGGCGTCCTTGTCCATGGCCTTGTCGTTCTGCAGCTTGGTCAGCAGCGCGGCGTGCTTGTCCTTCAGGTGGGCGTGCAGGGCCGACTCGAAAGCCAGCACCTTCTTGACGTCCACGTCGTCGAGGAAGCCCTTGTTCACCGCGAACAGCGTGGCGGCCATCAGGCTGATGGGCAGCGGGCTGTACTGGGCCTGCTTGAGCAGTTCGGTCACGCGGGCACCGCGGTCGAGCTGCTTGCGGGTGGCTTCGTCGAGGTCGGAGGCGAACTGCGCGAAGGCCGCGAGTTCACGGTACTGCGCGAGGTCGGTACGGATACCGCCCGACAGACCCTTGATCAGCTTGGTCTGGGCCGCACCACCCACGCGCGACACCGAGATACCGGCGTTGATGGCGGGACGGATACCGGCGTTGAACAGGCTGGTCTCCAGGAAGATCTGGCCGTCGGTGATCGAGATCACGTTGGTCGGCACGAAGGCGGACACGTCGCCGGCCTGCGTTTCGATGATGGGCAGCGCGGTCAGCGAACCGGTCTTGCCCTTGACTTCACCCTTGGTGAAGGCTTCGACGTAGTCGGCGTTCACGCGGGCCGCGCGCTCGAGCAGGCGGCTGTGGAGGTAGAACACGTCGCCGGGGTAGGCTTCACGGCCCGGCGGGCGGCGCAGCAGCAGCGAAACCTGGCGGTAGGCCACGGCCTGCTTGGACAGGTCGTCGTATACGATCAGGGCGTCCTGGCCGCGGTCGCGGAAGTACTCACCCATGGTGCAGCCCGAGTAGGCCGACAGGTACTGCATGGCGGCCGATTCGGAGGCCGAGGCCGCGACCACGATGGTGTATTCCATCGCGCCGGCCTGCTCCAGGGCACGCACCACGTTCTTGATCGACGACGCCTTCTGGCCGATGGCGACGTAGATGCAGGTCATGTTCTGACCCTTCTGGTTGATGATCGCGTCGATCGCCACCGCGGTCTTGCCGGTCTGGCGGTCGCCAATGATCAGCTCGCGCTGGCCACGGCCCACGGGCACCATCGAGTCGATCGACTTCAGGCCGGTCTGCACCGGCTGGTCCACCGACTGGCGCGCGATCACGCCCGGGGCGACCTTCTCGATCACGTCGGTGAGCTTGGCGTTCACCGGGCCCTTGCCGTCGATCGGCTGGCCCAGGGCGTTGACCACGCGGCCCACGAGTTCGGGGCCCACCGGCACTTCCAGGATGCGGCCCGTGCACTTGACGGTGTCGCCTTCGGAGATGTGCTCGTACTCACCCAGCACCACGGCGCCGACGGAGTCGCGCTCGAGGTTCAGCGCCAGGCCGAACGAGGGCACGCCGTCCTTGTTGGCGGGAAACTCGAGCATTTCGCCCTGCATCACGTCGGACAGGCCGTGCACGCGGACGATACCGTCGGTGACCGACACCACGGTGCCCTGGTTGCGCACGTCGGCATTGGCGGCCAGACCCTCGATGCGCGACTTGATCAGTTCGGAGATTTCGGCGGGATTGAGTTGCATGACTCTTTCCTTCTTTCGTTAATGGGTATGCGGCGCGGGGCGGGTCAGGGCCATCAGGCCGTGAGGGCCACTTTCATCTGTTCCAGGCGGGCCTTGACGGAGGTGTCGAGCACCTCGTCGCCGACCACCACGCGAATGCCGCCAATCAGCTCGGGCTGCAGTTCGACCTGCAGGTTGAGCTGGCGGCCAAAGCGCTTTTCGAGCGCGGTCGAGAGCTCGGCCAGGGCCGAAGGCTCGATCGCGAAGGCGCTGAAGACGGTGGCGTCGGACGTGCCCTGGCGGGCGTTCTTGAGCGCGCGGAACTGGGCGGCGATCTCGGGCAGCGCGGCGAGGCGGCCATTGTCGATGACGGTGCGCAGGAAGTTCTGGCCGGCGGTCGGCAGCGGGCTCTTGAGCACACCGGCGATCAGGTCGAACACCTGCTGCGGGGTCACCTTGGGGCTGTCGGCAAACTGCTGGAGCTGGGCGTCAGCGGCCACGGCGGCCACGGCGTCCAGCCAGGCCGCCGCACCGGCGGCATCCTGGCCACACGCCTTGAACAAGGCTTCCGCGTACGGGCGGGCGATGGTGGCGATTTCGGCCATGTCGTCGTTCCTGTGCGTGCGCTCGATCAGAGCTCGGTCTTGAGGCGGTTGAGCAGGTCGGCGTGAACGCCGGCGTTGACTTCCTTGCGCAGGATCTGCTCGGCGCCCTTGACGGCCAGCACGGCGACCTGCTCACGCAGGGCTTCGCGGGCCTTGATCACCTGCTGCTCGGCTTCCTGGCGCGCGGCGGCCACGATCTTGGCGGCTTCGTCGTTGGCGCGGGCTTTCGCCTCTTCGATCAGGGCCTGGGCGCGGCGCTCGGCGTCGGCCAGGCGGGTGGCGGACTCGTTGCGCGACTGGCTCAGCTCGGCCTCGACGCGCTGGTTGGCGGCGGCGAGTTCGGTCTTGGCTTTTTCGGAAGCGGCCAGACCTTCGGAAATCTTCAATGCGCGCTCGTCAAGCGCTTTTGCGATCGGCGGCCAGATGAACTTCATCGTGAACCAGATCAGGATCGCGAAGACGAGGGCCTGCGCAAAGAGGGTTGCATTGATGTTCATCGCAACGCCTTTCTGTGTGGACTAAGGTGAAAACACACCGGCGGCCCGGCGGAGCGGCAGAACGGCGCGAGGGGACGACCCGGGCCTCGAACTGCCGCGCCCGCACGGGCGCCGACCAACCGAATTACAGGGTGAACGGGTTGGCGAAGGCGAACAGCAGGGCGATGGCCACACCGATCAGGAAGGCCGCGTCGATCAGGCCGGCCAGAATGAACATCTTGGTCTGCAGGTCGTTCATCAGCTCGGGCTGACGGGCCGACGATTCGAGGAACTTGCCGCCCATCAGCGCGATGCCGATGGAAGCGCCGATGGCGCCCAGACCAACGATGAGGCCGCAAGCCAGAGCGACGAGACCCAGAACGTTTTCCATGTTGACTCCTGTTGAGATGGAAGTTGGATGAGAAAGAAAGGAACGAAATTACCCGAGCGCGTCCAGGACGGTCGCGTCAGTGAGCGTCATGCGCCTGCCCCAGATAAATGAGGGCCAGCATCATGAAGATGAACGCCTGCAGGACGATGACCAGGATGTGGAACAGCGTCCAGATCGTGCCGGCGATCAGGTGTCCGACGAAGAAGAGTCCACCGCCGAGCGAGAGGGATGCATACGCCCCCAGCAACGCGATCAGCATGAACACCAGCTCACCCGCGAACATGTTGCCAAACAACCGCATGCCGTGCGAAACCGTCTTCGCCACGAACTCGATCATTTGCATCAGGAAGTTGACCACGCCCAGCAGCAGCGCCCACACGGGGTTCTTGCTGGTGCCGAAGGGGGCGGTCACCAATTCGTGCGTCCAGCCGCCCAGGCCTTTGATCTTGATGTTGTAGACCAGGCAGAGCACGAGGACGGAGAAGGACAGGCCGAGGGTGGTGGACAGGTCGGCGGTGGGCACCACGCGCAGGTAGTCCTTGAAGCCCAGGGCGGGACCGGCGCTGTGCCAGATGCTGGGCAGCAGGTCCACGGGAATCATGTCCATGAAGTTCATCAGGAAGATCCAGACGAACACGGCCAGGGCCATGGGCGCGATGAGTTTGCGGCTGGTGGCGTTGTGGATCACGGCCTTGGCCTGGTTGTCCACCATTTCCACGAGGATCTCGACCGCGGCCTGGAAGCGGCCCGGCACGCCCGAAGTGGCCTTGCGCGCGCACAGCCAGAACACGAAGCACATCAGCAGACCCAGCAGGCTGCTGACCACAACCGAGTCCACATTGAGCACGGAGAAGTCGACGATCGACTCCTGCTTCTTGTTCGTCAGGTGAACGAGGTGGTGGCGGATGTATTCGCCGGGGGTCAGAGTGCCTTCAGCAGCCATTTGTGTGCACCAATGCGCGGAGCGTCAACCGTTTTTGACCGGCCTGCGGGTCTGGAGCAGAAACCCAAACCAGAAGACCTTGAGAACCAACACCATCCCGATCAGCAAGCCCATCCAGTTCGGCTCGGGCAGGATCCACACCGCGGCGGCCAGCATGGCCACCGACAGCAGAACCTTGACACCTTCCCAGAACAGGAAGCCGGCGAAAGCAGCCTGCGCAAAGCCCGACAACAGCCGGGACAAGGCGCTGGAGGTCAACCCGTAGGCCATCAAGGCCGAGGGAAGTGCCACCGCTGCCGCACCGTAGAGGACCGAGACCGCCAGCGGCACCGACCGCGACAGCAGCCAGGCAAGCACGGCGGCCAGCAGCCCCACGAGCCACTGCACCCCAACCAGCCGCCAGGGCGAAAGCACCGGCTGACTGGCCCGCCACTGCTGCGCCTCTTCGCGCGTCAGCGGCTTGAATTCGGGTTCTTGCGCCCCATCTCCGTGGTCATCGGTCCAGCGCGGTGTCGGCTTGGCTTGCAGCATGGTCGACATCGCGGTTGACAGACAAATGACAGGTGGGTCCGAGTCGCAAAGCCATTGATTATACGTAGAAACCCCATGGCACCGTCAAGGTGCCGGGCCTCGTCACGCCCTCGGTATACCCCGCGGCCGATAATCCCGCCATGACCTCCCCGTTCCTGCCCGATGCGCTGTGTTTCCTCGATGGAAGCTACGGCCCGGTCAAGGACGCGCGAATCAGCCCGCTCGACCGCGGCTTCATCTTCGGCGACGGCGTCTACGAAGTGCTGCCGGCCTACGGAGGCCGCATCTTCCGCTTCGACGAACACATGGCGCGGCTCGAGCGGTCGTTGCAGGAACTGCGCATTCCCAACCCGCACACGCGCGAGCAATGGCTGGCGATCGCGCGCCGCCTCATTGCCGACCGGCAGGCCGCGGGCGCGGCGAACCAGCTCGTGTACCTGCAGGTCACGCGCGGCGTCGCGGTGCGTGACCACGTGATGCCCGATGGCCTGGTGCCCACCGTGTTCGCCCTGGCCAGCGAGATGAAACAACCGGGCGCCGGACAGCGTGCCGAAGGCGTGGCCTGCGTGACGGCCGACGACTTCCGCTGGCGCAAGGCCCACATCAAGAGCACGAGCCTGCTCGGCTCGGTGCTGGCGCGCCAGATCAGCGCCGACGTGGGCGCCACCGAAACGGTGATGTTCCGCGACGGCTTCCTGAGCGAGGCCGCGTCGAGCAACGTGTGGGTCGTGAAGAACGGCGCCGTGCTGGGCACGCCCAGGGACGAGCTCGTGCTCGAAGGCATCCGCTACGGACTGATCGAATCGATCTGCCGCGACGAAGGCATTGCGTTCGAGCTGCGCCGCGTGACGCGCGAGGAGGTCTTCGCCGCCGACGAGCTGCTGCTGTCCTCGGCCACCAAGGAGGTGCTGCCGGTCACGCGCCTCGATGGCCGTCCCGTGGGCAGCGGCCGCCCCGGGCCCGTGGGCGCGCGGCTGCACGCGGCCTACCAACGCGCCATCGCTGCGCAATCCATCTGAGCACCGCCATGAACACGCCGCCCGACATCCCACCCGAGCAGTCGCTCATCACCTATCCCACGCACTTCCCCATCAAAGTCATGGGCGAGAACGTGGAGGGCTTCGCCGAGGCCATCGTCGAGGTGGTGCGCAACTTCGATCCGTCGTTCGACGCCAGCACGCTCGAGCGCCGCCCGAGCAAGGCCGGCAACTACATGGGCCTCACGGTGGCCGTGTTCGTCACCAGCCGCGACCAGCTCGATGAGGTCTACCGCACGCTGACCACGCACCCGCTGGTCAAGGTCGTGCTCTGAGCCGGCCATGCAGCTGCGCTCGCTCGGCCGGGTCGACTACCGGCCCACCTACGAGGCGATGCAGGCCTTCACCGCCGCGCGCGGCCTTGACACCCCCGACGAGCTCTGGGTTTGCGAGCACCCGCCGGTCTTCACGCAAGGCCTCGCGGGCCGCGAAGACCACCTGCTCGCGCCGGGCGATATCGAAGTGGTCGCCACCAACCGCGGCGGCCAGGTCACCTACCACGGCCCCGGGCAGGTGGTGGCCTATCCGCTGATCGACCTGCAGCGCGCGGGCTACTACGTGAAGGAATACGTCTACCGCATCGAAGACGCGGTGATCCGCACGCTCGACCGCTTCGGCGTCACGGGCCACCGGGTGGCGGGCGCGCCGGGCATCTATGTGCGCCTCGAGGACCCGGGCAGCCATGCCCGTCTGCCCCAGGCCCCCGCGCGGCGCGAGCCTGGCAGCCCCGCGCCCGAGCCCGACTTCAAGGGCCTGGGCAAGATCGCCGCGCTCGGCATCAAGGTGAGCCGCCACTGCACCTACCACGGCGTGGCGCTCAACGTGGCCATGGACCTGCAACCCTTCCGCCGCATCAACCCCTGCGGCTACGCGGGCCTCGAAACGGTCGACCTTTCTACAATCGGTGTCCCTGTTGCCTGGGACGAAGCGGCCCGCGTGCTGAGCGAACAGCTCATCGCCCGCCTCACGCCCTGACCTCCCCCGCCCGCCATGAGCACCACCTACGACCCCACCGCCAAGCAGAAGAGCCAGGCCAAGACCGCGCGCATCCCGATCAAGATCGTGCCGGCCGAAACGCTCAAGAAGCCCGAGTGGATCCGCGTCAAGGCGGGGAGCCCCACGACGCGCTTCTACGAGATCAAGGACATCCTGCGCGCGAACAAGCTCGTGACGGTGTGCGAAGAGGCGAGCTGCCCCAACATCGGCGAGTGCTTCGGCAAGGGCACGGCCACCTTCATGATCATGGGCGACAAGTGCACGCGCCGCTGCCCGTTCTGCGACGTGGGCCACGGCCGCCCCGATCCGCTCGACGCCGACGAGCCCATGAACCTCGCGAAGACCATCGCGCAGCTCAAGCTCAAGTACGTGGTGATCACCAGCGTGGACCGCGACGACCTGCGCGACGGCGGCGCGGGCCATTTCGTCGAGTGCATCCGCCAGACGCGCGCGCTCTCGCCCGAGACCACCATCGAGGTGCTGGTGCCCGACTTCCGCGGCCGCGACGACCGCGCGCTCGAGATCCTCAAGGCCGCGCCGCCCGACGTGATGAACCACAACCTCGAGACCGTGCCGCGCCTGTACAAGGAAGCGCGCCCGGGCTCCGACTACGCGTTCAGCCTGAACCTGCTCAAGAAGTTCAAGGCCCTGTTCCCGCACGTGCCCACCAAGAGCGGCCTGATGGTGGGCCTGGGCGAAACGGATGAGGAGATCCTGCAGGTCATGCAGGACATGCGCGCGCATGGCATCGACATGCTCACCATCGGCCAGTACCTCTCGCCCAGCGGCCACCACCTGCCGGTGCGCCGCTACGTGCACCCCGACACCTTCAAGATGTTCGAAGCCAAGGCCTACGAAATGGGCTTCACCCACGCCGCCGTGGGCGCCATGGTGCGCAGCAGCTACCACGCCGACCAGCAGGCGCATGGCGTGCTGGAAGCGCTGGCCAAGTGACATGGACCGCGGTGCGCACGATCACTTGAGCGTGCGCGCCTACGGCGCCTCGCCCGGCAGCCACGACCACGACCACTTCCAGGTCCTCGTCGGGCTCGAAGGCGTGCTCGAGCTCGAGGTGGAAGGCCGCGGCCGGCGGCTCGCGCAAGGCGAGGGCTGCGTGATCGCCCCGGGCGACCGCCACGACTTCGAAGGCCGCGGGGCCACGCGCTGCCTGGTGCTCGACTCGCACAACCCCGACTGGGCGCGCGCCACCCCCACGCCGGCGCCGGGCGTGTCGGCGCTGGCGCGCTACCTCGCCGAAGCCGTCGCCACGCCCCTGCCGCGCGCGCGCCGGCTCGGCGCCGACCTGCTGCTCGAGGCCTGGTCGCGGCCCGACGCCAGGACCACCGCCCCCGCGCCGCGCGTGCGGCGCACGATCGATTGGACCGCTTTGAGCGCCTGGCTCGCCCACCGCCTGGACGCTCCGCTCAGCGTGGCCGACCTCGCACAGCAGGTCCACCTGAGCCCCTCGCAATTCACCGCGCGCTGCCAGGCCGAGCAGGGACACAGCCCCATGCAATGGCTGCGCCGCCAGCGCCTGGCCCAGGCGCGCGCCTGGCGGGCCGACGGCCTCAGCGTGGCCGACGCGGCCCGGCGCGCGGGCTACCGCTCGCCCTCGGCGCTCACGGCCGCGCTGCGCCGCGCGACGTCCGGCCGCTGACAACCGCGGCGCGACACCGGCGGATCGCGACGATACACGCGCGGATCGCGACGGTCCGTGGCCCTAGGATCGCGCCCATGTGCCCGTGCCCTGCCCCCCTCCCATGACCCGCCCCGGCCACGCCATCGGCCTGGGCATTGCCTTCGGCGCCGCGGCCGGCGCGGCCTGGGGCTTCGTGTTCCTCGCGCCCGAGCTTGCCCGCGCGTTCACGCCGCTGCAGCTGTCGGCGGCGCGTTACCTGGCCTACGGCCTGGTGGCGCTGGCGCTGATCGCACCGCGCTGGCGCGCGCTGGCGCCCCGCATCGGCCGCACCGAATGGGGCGCGCTGCTGCGCCTGAGCCTGCAGGGCAACATCGTCTACTACGTGCTGCTGGCCAGCGCGGTGCAGCTCGGCGGCATGGCCATGACCTCGCTGGTGATCGGCTTCCTGCCGGTGGCGGTCACGGTCATCGGCAGCCGCGGCGAAGGCGCGGTGCCGCTGCGCCGGCTCGCGCTGCCGCTGGCGTTGGGCATCGCGGGCATCGCCTGCGTGGCGTGGCAGGCGATCGGCATGGCGTCCGACGCGCCCCTGGCCAGGCGCGTGACCGGCTTTCTCTGCGCCGTGGGCGCACTCGCCGCGTGGACGTCCTACGCCGTGAGCAACAGCCGCTGGCTGGCGCGGCTGGACCACATCTCTTCGCACGACTGGAGCCTGCTCACCGGCCTGGTCACGGGCGGCCTCGCGGTGCTGCTCGCGGTGCCGGCCTTCGCGGGCACATCCGCCGCCGACCACACGGGCGCGCAATGGCTGGGCTTCGCGGGCGTGGCGGCGGGCATGGCGGTGGTGGCCTCGGTGCTGGGCAATGCCTTCTGGAACCGCGCCAGCCGCCTGCTGCCGCTGACCATGATCGGGCAGATGATCCTGTTCGAAACCCTGTTCGCGCTGCTTTACGGCTTTCTGTGGGAAGCGCGCTGGCCCACCGCGCTCGAGGCCCTGGCCATGGTGCTGGTGAGCGCGAGCGTGCTGGCCGGCATCTCGGCGCACCGGCCGGCGCCGGCCGCGCACTGAAGCGGCCCGCGGGCGCCGCGCACGATCAGTCGGCCAGCAGCGCCGCGGGGTCGTCGGCGCGCAGCACCTCTTGCGCCCAGCCCGCAAGCTTGACCGTGTCGCTGCGCAGGATCTGCTGTTTGACCGCGAGGATCTGCGACGGGTGCATGGAGAAGCTGCGCAGGCCCATGCCCAGCAGCAGCCGCGTGAGGGTCACGTCACCCGCCATCTCGCCGCACACGCTCACGCCCTTGCCCTGCTCGCGCGCCTGCGCGATGGTGCTGGCCACGAGCTGCAACACCGCGGGGTGCAGCGGGTCGTAGAGGTGCGACACGGCCTCGTCGGCGCGGTCGATCGCCAGCGTGTACTGGATCAGGTCGTTGGTGCCGATCGAGAGGAAATCGAAATGGCGCAGGAACAGCGGGATGGTGAGCGCGGCCGCGGGCACTTCGATCATGGCGCCGAGCTTCACGGGGCCGTGCGGCACGCCGGCGGCGTCGAGCTGCTCGCGCGCGCGCTGCACCAGCGCCAGGGTCTGGCGGATCTCGCTGCCGTGCGCCAGCATGGGAATGAGCAGGTTCACCGGCCCGTGCGCGGCGGCGCGCAGGATGGCGCGCAGCTGCGCGAGGAACATCGCGGGATCGGCCAGGCTCCAGCGGATCGCGCGCAGGCCCAGCGCGGGATTGAGGTGGTCGTCGCTGCGCGGGGCACCGCGGTCGAGCGGCTTGTCGGCGCCGACGTCGACCGTGCGGATGGTCACCGGCAAACCCTGCATGCCCTCGATGGCGCGGCGGTAGGCCTGGTACTGCTCTTCCTCATCGGGCAGCTGGCCGCTGCGCCCCATGAACAGGAACTCGCTGCGGAACAGCCCAACGCCCATGGCGCCGGCCTTGAGGGCGGCCACCGTGTCGTTGGGCTGCTCGATGTTCGCGAGCAGTTCGATCTTCTGCCCGTCGAGCGTGACCGCGGGCGTGTGCTTGAGGCGCGAGAGCTTCTCGCGCTCCATCTCGACCTGGCGCTGCTTGAAGCCGTACTCGGCCAGCACGATGGGCGAGGGGTCGACCACCACCACGCCGGCATCGCCATCGATCACGACCCAGTCGTCCTGGCGGATCAGGTGGCTCGCCGAGCGCGCGCCCACCACGGCCGGGATGTCCATGCTGCGCGCCACGATCGCGGTGTGGCTGGTCTTGCCGCCCACGTCGGTGACGAAGCCCGCGAAGACGCTCTGCTTGAACTGCAGCATGTCGGCCGGCGACAGGTCGTGCGCGATCAGCACCAGCGGGTCTTCCTTGCCGCGGTTCGCGGCATTGGCCGCGGCCTCGACCGACACCGCGGGCGCCTCGCCGCGCATCACGCGCAGCATGCGGTCCACCACCTGTTCGAGGTCGGCCTTGCGCTCGCGCAGGTAGGGGTCTTCCATCTCGTCGAACTGGCGCGAGATGACCTCGAGCTGCGTGGTCAGCGCCCACTCGGCGTTGTAGTGGCGCTCCACCAGCCAGTGCTTCACGCCGCTCGTGAGCTGCTCGTCCTGCAGCAGCATCAGGTGCACGTCGAGCAGCGCGGTGAGCTCGGGGTGGGCGTCGTTGGGGCCGAGTTCGGCGAGCGAGCGCTGCACCCGCAGGATGTCTTCCACCACCACCGCACGCGCGCGGCGCAGGCGCTCGATCTCGGCCTCGACCTCGTCGGGCGAGATCAGGTAGTGCGCCACGTCGACGCGGCTCGCGGCCACGATCACGGCCCGCCCGATGGCCACGCCCCGGGACACCGCGAGACCGTGGACACTGAAGGTCATGTTGCGCCGCCGGGCCGCCCCAAGGCGGAACAGCCCCCGCGGGGGGCAGCGAGCCGCGAAGCGGCGGAGCGTGGGGGTCTCGTCATTCGCCCTCGCCGAACTTGTCGTCGATCAGGGCGAGGATCGCGTCCATCGCGGCCTGCTCGTCGGGCCCGTTGGTCTCGATCTCCACCGCGGTGCCGATGCCGGCGGCCAGCATCATCACGCCCATGATGCTCTTGGCGTTCACGCGGCGCTCGCCGCGCGCCATGAACACGTCGCACTTGAAAGAGCCCGCCAGCTTGGTGAGCTTGGCCGAGGCGCGGGCGTGCAGGCCCAGCTTATTGCTGATGGTCGCGGTGGTCTTGATCATGCGGGCTTCGTCGGGCCTGGTTCTGGGGAGCGGTCACGGCCACCTGCATCACGCCCTGGGTGGCGCCGATCAGTGCGCGCGAGATGAGCGCGTCGAGCGATTCGTGGCGGTAGCTCACGGTGCGCAACAGCATGGGCAGGTTCACGCCCGTGATGAGCTTGGTGCGCACGCCGTCCACCAGGCGCTGGGCCACGTTGCAGGGCGTGGCGCCGAACACATCGGTGACCACCAGCGTCTGCGGGCGTGCCGTCTGCGCGAGCAGCATGCGCGCCTGCGCCAGCGTTTCTTCGGGCGGCACGTTGGGCTGCACGTCGAGCGCGACCACCGCGTCCTGCGCGTCGGGAAACACGTGCAGCACGCATTGCCGCAGGGCCGAGGCCAGCGGCGCGTGCGCGATCAGCAGGATGCCGTTCATGCGCCCAGTGTAGCGGCGCGGTCCCGCTCGATGCGGCGCCAGCCGCGCCAGAAGGCCGCGTAGGCCGCCAGGCAGCACAGCCCGAACAGCGCGACCGCGCCGCGGTAGCGCGTCGCCTCGTCCCAGCCGAACACCGAGAGCGCGTCGATCGCCAGACCGATGCCCCACTGCAGCAGGAACACGCCCGCGAAGATCACCAGGTTGTAGGCCGACAGCGCCCGCCCGGCGGCCTGCGGCGGCAGGGCGAGCGCCACCGCGGGCTGCGACAGCGCAACGAACGTGGAGCTCACGCAGAACAGCGCCCACACCGGCCAGCCCGCGCGATCGCCCAGCAGCACGATGGCCGCGATCACCAGCAGGCTCGAGGGCAGACCCCAGCCGATCAGCACCTCGGGCCGCAGGCCGCGGTGCGACAGGCGCGGTGTCACCACGCCCCAGAGCCAGAACGCGGTGAGCATGCTCAGGTTGATCGCGAACAGGCCGCCGGCGGCCTCGCCCGGCGTGTAGCCCGCGACCTTGACCATCCAGGGGCCGGCCCACAGCGTCTGCACCGCCACCATGCCGCCGTAGTTGACGAAGCCCACCGGCACCATGGTGCGGAAATAGGCGTTGCGCCAGACCAGGCCGTAGCCGCTTTCGACCGGCTCGTTGTCGGTGTGCGGGTGCGGCTCGGTGCGCCAGCGCGGCACCGCGCTAAAGATCACGGCCATGGACAAGAGCAGCAGCACGGCCAGCGACCAGAACAGGCCGCGCCAGCCCATCACCGGCATCAGCCACTGCACCGGCAGCGTGGCGGCCACCATGCCGAGCGAGCCGGTCATGAGCATCCACGAGTTCGCGCGCAGCTGCGTGGTGGGTGCGAACCAGCGGCGAAAGCCCGTGAGCGGGGCCATGAGGCAGGCGCTCAGGCCCATGCCGGTGAGCACACGCGCGGCGAGCAGGCCCGCGAAGCTGTCGGCCAGCGCGAAGGCCACGCAGCCCAGCACCGCCAGGCCCAGGAACGCGAGCACCACGCGCTTGGGGCCATGGCGGTCGAGCCAGTTGCCCAGCGGCAGTTGGGTGAGCGCGAAGCCGAAGAAGTAGCCGCCCGCGAGCAGGCCCAGATGGCCCGGCGTGAGCGCGAACTCCTGGCTCAGCGTGGGCGAGAGCGTGGCCGTGATCGCACGCACGAGCGCCGACAGGAAATAGGTGAACGCGAAGACCAGGAACACCAGCACCGCGCCGCGGGCGCTGAGCAGGTCGGGCAGGCGTGCGGCCGCCGCCGTGCCGCTCATGGCAGTTCGAGCCCTTCGAAAAAGGTCGCGGCCGCGCGCTCGTCGATGGCCGCGCCGTACACCGCGGCCTGCACGATCAGCGTGCCGCGCGTGGCGTGCACGGCCTGCATGCGCATCGGGGCGCCGCGGTGGTCGCGGCCTTCGGCCTGCAGGCCGATCGCTTCGCTCGCGCCCTTCACGGGCCGGGGTGCACCTGCCGGCGGCCTGTCGGCCAGGGCCGGGTCGGCCTGCAAGGCCAACAGGCTGGCGCGTCGCCAGCCGGCCAGCGCGGGGGCCACGCGGGCCGCATCGCCGACGTCGGCCCAGGCCACGGCGAAGGTCAGGCCACCGGCCTCGCACGAGCGCATCTGCAGGGACGTGGCCACGCCCGCCAGCGGCACCTGGCGTTCGGCCTTCTCAGGCTTGCAGGGCATGAGCGCCTGCAAGGGCGCGCCGTCGGTGGGCAGGGCGCGCCAGTTGAAGGTGGGGGAGCAGGCCGCGAGCAGCAGCGGCGTGGCCAGCAGCGGCAACAGGCCGTTAGGGCGGAACAAGGGCATGAGGGCAGGACAGGCGTGCGCCGAGCGGCGGCGACACCCGGCGCACAATCCGCTCGCGCACAATGCATGCATGAACGAATCTGGACGCCGGAACGCACTGGATGGTATCCGCATCCTCGATTGCTCGCGCGTGCTGGCCGGGCCCTGGTGCACGCAGACCCTCGCCGACCTCGGCGCCGACGTGATCAAGGTCGAGCGGCCACGCAGCGGTTCGCACCCCGGGGGCGACGACACGCGCGGCTGGGGCCCCCCCTTCCTGCGCGGACGCGACGGGCAGGACACCGCCGAGGCCGCCTACTACCTGGGCGCCAACCGCAACAAGCGCTCGATCACCTGCGACCTCTCGACCCCCGCGGGCCAGGCCCTGATCCGCGAGCTCGCCGCGCAGGCCGATGTGTTCGTGGAGAACTACAAGGTCGGCGACATGGCGCGCTACGGCCTCGACTTCGCATCGCTGCACGCGATCAACCCGCGGCTGGTCTACTGCTCCATCACCGGCTTCGGCCAGACCGGCCCTTACAAGGACCGCGCAGGCTACGACTACGCGGTGCAGGGCATGGGCGGGCTCATGAGCATCACGGGCGAACGCGACGACCTGCCCGGCGGCGGGCCGCAAAAAGTGGGCGTGGCCGTGGCCGACCTGTTCACCGGCCTGTACGCCACGGTGGCGATCCAGGCCGCGCTGCGCCATGCCGAGCGCACCGGCGAGGGCCAGCACGTGGACATGGCCCTGCTTGACACCCAGGTGGCCATGCTCGCCAACCTCGGCGCCAACTACCTCGTGCGTGGCCGCGAAGACGGGCAGGTGCCCGGGCGCGCGGGCAACGCCCACGCGAACATCGTGCCCTACCAGGTGTTCGAGGTCGCCCCCGACGCGAACGGCCAAGCGCAACACATCATCCTCGCCGTGGGCAACGACGGGCAGTTCGCGAAGTTCTGCGAGGTGGCCGGCCGCCCCGAGCTCGCCAGCGACGAACGCTTCGCGCGCAACCAGAACCGCGTGCGCCACCGCGCGGTGCTCGTGCCCGAGCTCGAGCGCATCCTCAAGACCCGCGGCAAGGCCGACTGGCTCGCCGCGCTCGAAGCCGCCAAGGTGCCCTGCGGCGCCATCAACAACCTGGCCGAGGTGTTCGCCGACCCCCACGTGCAGCACCGCGGCATGGTGCAGCGTTGGCAGCACCCGTTGGCCGACGCGGTGGACCTGGTGGCGAGCCCGATCAAGATGAGCGCGACGCCGGTGCGCAGCGACCTGCCGCCGCCGCTGCTGGGCGAGCACACCGAGCAGGTGCTGCACGAATGGCTCGGCGCCGATGCCGAGCGGGTGGCGCAACTGCGCGCCGCCGGGGCCATCTGAGCGGCATGGCCTACCAAGCCCTGCCCACCCCCGCTTCGCTGCGCGCCGCCGTGCAGGCCGTGGCTGGCCGCGGCGAGCCCCTGGTCGTCATGACCACGCTGCGCGGCTGCGTCTACTGCGAGCTCGTGCGCAACAGTTACCTGCACCCCCTCATGCGCGAGGGCAAGGCCTTTGCGGTGCAGCTCGACGTGCAGGACCGCGCCACCACGATCCAGGACTTCGACGGCCACACCACCACCCCCGCGGCGCTGGCAGAAACCTGGAAGGCCGGCTTCACGCCGACGGTGATGTTTTTCGGCCCGGACGGCCGGGAGCGGGCGGAACGGCTGGTGGGCGTGTCGTCTCGCGACTTCTACGGCGAGTACCTGAACCAGCGGCTCGAGACGGCGCGGCAGGGACTCAGGAAGTAGCGTCCGCTCACTTCAGGGCGCCGAACACCTTCTTGAGAAGGGCGCTGCCCGTGCCCACCGGGTCCTGGCGAATCTTGCGCTCTTCCTCGCCGATGATGGTGTACAGCCCGTCGAGCGACTTGCCGGTCACGTAGCGCTCGATGTTCGCGTCTTCCTTCTTCACGAGGCCCAGGCCCGCGGCGCGTTCGGCCACGCGGTTGTAGCTGCGCGCCAGCCCGACCTTCTCCGTGGTGCGCGTGACCACGGGCAGGAACTTCTCGCCCAGCGGCACGCGGGTCTTGTCGGCAAAGAACTGGGTCACGGCGTTGTCGCCGCCGCCCAGGATGTTCTTGGCGTCGGTCACGCTCATCGACTTGACCGCGCCGACCAGCAGGTCCTTGCCCAGCGGCACCGCCTGCTCGGCGGCGCGGTTCATGCCGGTGATCAGCTCGTCCACGCGCGGGCCCTGGCCGGTCATTTTGAGCAGCTTGGCCGCGTCTTCCAGATAACCGGGCAGCGGAATCCGAACTTTCGGGTTGCCCAGGAATCCATCGGTCTTGCCCAGCAAGCCAACGGCAGCCAGCGCGCCCTTTTCGAGCGCCGCCCGGATGCCCGCGGTGGCATCCTTGTCGGACAGGTCGGACAAGGACAGCGCCCAGGCTTGCCGGTGAGCGGCGACAATCAGCAGCCCCAGGCTGCTGATGGATGCGACTTGGAACTGGCGGCGCTGCATGGAAAACCCCCGGTGGTGACAGGCCAGGCACTGTAGATGGCGAGACCCGAAATGACAAACCCGATGATGCCCCAGCGACGCGCCCTGCTTGGCGCCGGCGCGGTGCTGGGCGCAGGCGCCCTGCTCGGCCTGAGCGGCTGCAGCGGCCGCGAAGACGCCCCCGATTCGAACTTCGTGCTGTTGGACGGCACCGCGATGCGCACCGCCGACCTGCGCGGCAAGGTGACCCTGGTGAACTTCTGGGCCACCACCTGCGTGACCTGTGTGAAGGAAATGCCTTCGCTGGTCGCCACCCACCACAAGTACGCGCCCAAGGGATACGAGACCGTGGCCGTGGCCATGAGCTACGACCCGCCTGCCTGGGTGGTGAACTTCGCGCAGTCGCGCCAGTTGCCCTTCAAGGTGGCCCTGGACAACACGGGCGACATCGCCAAGGCCTGGGGTGACGTGAAGCTCACGCCCACCACCTACCTGCTCGACAAGCAGGGCCAGATCGTCAAGCGCTACGTGGGCGAGCCCGAGATGCAGGCCCTGCACACGCTGATCGAGAAGCTGCTGGCGGCCTGAGCGAGCGGATCTGTGCGCCAGCAAAAAGGCCGGGTGGAAACACCCGGCCTTTTTGCTACGCGAGGCGCTGCGCGGATCAGTTCTTGCGGAAGTCGTCGTGGCAGGCCTTGCAGCTCGCGCCCGCGGCGCCGAACGAGGCCTTGATGGCGTCGAGGTTGCCCGTTTTCGCCGCGGCGGCGAGCTTGGTGACCTCGGTCTGCGCCTTGTCGGCAGCGGCCTTGAACTTGGCCTGTTCGGTCCAGATCGCGGGCTCGGCGCGGGTGTCGCCCTTGTCGGTGCCCGGGCCGAAGGCCTCCCACGGCAGCTTGACCGCCATTTCGATCACGGCGCCGCTTTCGGCTGCGGCCTTGGCATCGAAAGGCGCGCGGCCGTTGGCCATCGCGCCCAGGCGGCCGAAGTGGGTGGCGAGCACGGTGAAGCTGGCCTTGCGGTACTTGATGGCGTCTTCGGGCTTCTGGAACTGGGCCATGGCGGGCGCGGCCAGGGTGCCGGCGGCGACAGCCAGCGCAAGTGAGGCGATCAACTTCATGGAGAGACTCCGATTTGAGGTGTGGGTGGCCGGCAAGGGGCCGGCGCGCGTGGGGGGATTCGCAACCGCTAAAGTTCCAATGGAACCCGCAGGGTTTTACCCGATCCTTTCGTCACCCGCTTTCCGGAGCCACACATGCACCCTGTCCGCATTTGGGATCTGCCCACCCGTGTCTTTCACTGGCTGCTCGCGCTGAGCGTGTTCGGCCTGATCGTGACCGGCACGCTGGGCGGCAGCTGGATGAACTGGCACATGCGCCTGGGCTATGCGGTGCTCGCGCTGCTGCTGTTTCGCCTGGTGTGGGGCCTGATCGGCGGGCACTGGTCGCGTTTTGCCAGTTTCCTGTACGGGCCGGGCGCGCTGCTGCGGTACCTGCGCGGGCAGTCGCCCGCGGACCATTCTGCCGGTCACAGTCCCCTGGGCGCGCTCTCGGTGTTCGCGCTCTTGTTCATCCTGCTGGCCCAGGTGGGCACCGGCCTGATCAGCGACGACGAGATCGCCACCTTCGGGCCGCTGGTGCGCTTCGTCTCGGGCGAGACGGTGGTGGCCGCCACGGGCTACCACAAGGAGGTCGGCAAGCTGCTGATCCTGGGCCTGGTGGTGCTGCACATCGTGGCCATCGTGGTCTACCGGCTGGTCAAGCGACAGGCCCTCACGCGGGCCATGCTCACCGGCGACAAGCACCTGCCGGTACCCGTGCCCGCTTCGCGCGACACCCTGGGCACCCGCCTGCTGGCCCTGTCGGTCCTGTTGGCGTCCGGCGCCGTGGTGTGGTGGCTGGTGCGCCTGGGCCAGGTCACCTACTGAGGCCGCTCGCGTATAGTGCCCTTCGCCGCCATTGAAGCCCACGGCGCCTGCACGACGATGCCCGATCCCTCCGCCAACGCCGCCATCGAGCTGCGACTGGCCGAATCCGCCGAAGACCTGCAAGCCATTCGAGCGCTGTTCCTGGACTACCAGGCCTCACTCGACGTGGACCTGTGCTTCCAGGGTTTCGCCCACGAGGTCGACCACCTGCCCGGCGAATACGCCGCACCCGGCGGCGCCTTGCTGCTGGCGCTGGTCGATGGTGAGCCCGCGGGCTGCTGCGCGTTGCGGCCGCTGCACAGCAGCGACCACCTGAACGCCTGCGAAATGAAACGCCTGTTCGTGCGCACCGCATTCCGCGGCTTCGGCCTGGGGCGCCAGCTGGTGGACCGCATCCTCACGCAGGCGCAAATCGCGGGTTACGACACCATGCTGCTCGACACGCTGTCCGACATGGAGGCGGCCCGCGCCCTGTACCAGGAGGCGGGCTTCGTCGAGATCGCGCCCTACTACCACAACCCCATTGCGGGGGCGCACTACCTCAAGGTCGACCTCTGAGGCCGGCGCTCACAGCGCCTTGGCCTGGGCCAGCAGCGTGCCGGCATCGCTCACCTCGAACTTGCCCGGGGCTTCGATGTTGAGCGACTTCACCACGCCATCCTTCACGAGCATCGAGTAGCGGTTGCTGCGCAGGCCCATGCCGCGCGCCGTCAGGTCCAACGTGAGGCCCGTGGCCTTGGTGTAGTCGGCGCTGCCGTCGCCCAGCATGCGAACCGTGCCGGCGGTCTTCTGATCGCGCGCCCAGGCGCCCATCACGAAGGCGTCGTTGACGCTGATGCACCAGATCTCGTCGACCCCGGCGGCCTTGAACTCGGCGGCCTGCTGCACGAAGCCCGGCACGTGCTTGGCCGAGCAGGTGGGGGTGAACGCGCCGGGCAGCGCGAAGATCGCGATCGTCTTGCCCGCGCTGGCCTTGTGCACGTCGACGGGGTTGGGGCCAATGCTGCAGCCTTCGCCTTCGACCTCGCTGTATTCCATCAGCGTGCCGGCGGGCAGCTTGTCTCCGACCTTGATCATGGTGACTCCTCGTGTTGGGGGGCTGGAAAAGAAAAAAGCGACCGGATTGTCGGTCGCTTTTTCGAGGCGTGTCGCCCGGGGCCCGAATGGGACTCAGACGATGGCGGCCTTTTGCACCAGGCGGCTGGCCACCCAGTTCTTGGTCTTGGAGATCGGGCGGCTCTCGGTGATCTCGATCAGATCGCCCAGCTTGTATTCGCCCTTTTCGTCGTGCGCGTGGTACTTGCTCGACTTGATCACGATCTTGTCGTAGATCGGGTGCTTCACGCGACGCTCGACCAGGACCGTCACGGTCTTGGCACGCTTGTCACTGACCACCTTGCCGATGAGGGTGCGCTGGAGGGAGGTTTTGGCTTCCGTCATGGTTCGCTCCTTCACTTGGCGGCAGCGCGCTGCTTCTCGGCCAGGATGGTCTTGGCGCGAGCGATGGCACGGCGGGTGTCACCCAGCGTGGCGGTGTTGTTGAGTTGTTGCGTGGCCTTCTGCATGCGAAGACCGAAATGGGCCTTCTGCAGCGATTTGACTTCGGCTTCGAGGCCGGCCACGTCCTTCTGGCGCAGTTCAGCAGATTTCATTGTGAGTTCTCCTGAATCACTGACCCAGCATGCGCGTCACGAAGGTGGTGCGCAGGGGAAGTTTGGCGGCGGCCAGGGCGAAGGCTTCGCGAGCGAGTTGCTCGGGCACGCCAACGATTTCGTACAGCACCTTGCCGGGCTGGATTTCGGCCACGTAGTACTCGACCGAACCCTTGCCGTTGCCCATACGGACTTCAGCGGGCTTCTGCGAGATCGGCTTGTCCGGGAACACGCGGATCCAGATGCGGCCGCCCCGTTTGACGTGACGGGAGATCGCGCGGCGCGCGGCCTCGATCTGGCGGGCCGTCAGGCGGCCGCGGTCGGTGGACTTGAGACCGAAGTCGCCAAAGGCCACGGTGGCGCCGCTGGTGGCGACGCCGGTGTTACGGCCTTTGTGCTCCTTGCGGTACTTGCGACGAGCGGGTTGCAACATGTTTATTCTCCTTTGCCGTCCGCAGCTGCAGGTGCGGGCGCGTCTTTGCGAACACGCTTAACGGCGGGTTTGGAATCACCACCCGTGGCTTCGGCGGGCTTGTCGCTGCCGTCGGCGGGAGCGGTGTTGGTGCCACGGCGAACAGCGGCGCGGGCAGCCGGACCGGCCGGACGCTCACGCTCACGGCGCGGGCCACGCGGGCGGCGCTCTTCTTCGGGGCGCGGCTCGGCGACCACAGGCGCGTCGTTGCGACCCAGGGTGTCGCCCTTGTAGACCCACACCTTGACGCCGATAACACCGTAGGTGGTCTTGGC
Organism: Hydrogenophaga sp. T2; assembly: GCF_049843535.1. Classification (NCBI taxonomy): domain Bacteria; kingdom Pseudomonadati; phylum Pseudomonadota; class Betaproteobacteria; order Burkholderiales; family Comamonadaceae; genus Hydrogenophaga; species Hydrogenophaga sp. T2. The sequence continues at coordinate 365,977 of NZ_JBBHZJ010000005.1, forward strand.
TTCGGAGGTGCCGTAGTCGATGTCGGCGCGCAGGGTGTGCAGGGGCACGCGGCCTTCGCGGTACCACTCGGTGCGGGCGATCTCGATGCCGTTCAGACGACCGGCGCTCATGATCTTGATGCCCTGGGCACCGAGGCGCATGGCGTTCTGCATCGCGCGCTTCATGGCGCGGCGGAACATGATGCGCTTCTCGAGCTGCTGGGTGATCGAGTCGGCGATCAGCTTGGCATCGATCTCGGGCTTGCGCACTTCTTCGATGTTCACGGCCACCGGCACGCCGAGCTTGGCGGCCAGGTCCTTCTTGAGCTTCTCGATGTCCTCGCCCTTCTTGCCGATCACCACGCCCGGACGTGCCGAGTAGATGGTGATGCGGGCGTTCTTGGCGGGGCGCTCGATCACCACGCGCGAGACGGCGGCGTTCTTGAGCTTGCCCTTGAGGTACTCACGCACCTTGATGTCTTCGGCCAGCATGCCGGCGAAGTCGCGGTTGCTGGCGTACCAACGGCTGGCCCAGTTGCGCGAGACGGCCAGGCGGAAGCCGGTCGGGTTGATTTTCTGTCCCATGTTCCTGTGCCTCTCAGTTGCCGACCGTCACGTAGATGTGACACGTGGGTTTGCTGATGCGGTTGCCACGGCCTTTGGCGCGGGCCTCGAAACGCTTGAGCGTCGTGCCTTGCTCGACGTAGATCGTCTTCACGCGCAGCTCGTCGATGTCGGCACCGTCGTTGTGCTCGGCATTGGCGATGGCGGATTCGAGGGCCTTCTTGACGATGCCAGCGGCCTTCTTCTGGGTGAAGGACAGGATGTTGAGGGCCTGGTCCACCTTCTTGCCACGGATCAGGTCGGCCACGAGGCGGCCTTTGTCCACCGACAGGCGCACGCCACGGACGACAGAGCGGGTTTCCGTACTCATGGTCTTTCCTTACTTCTTGGCTTTCTTGTCACCCGGATGGCCCTTGAAGGTGCGCGTCAGGGAGAACTCGCCGAGCTTGTGACCGACCATCTGGTCGGTGATGTACACCGGCACGTGCTGCTTGCCGTTGTGCACGGCGATCGTCAGGCCGATGAACTCGGGCAGGACCATCGAACGGCGCGACCAGGTCTTGACCGGCTTCTTGTCCTTGGTGGCCTGGGCTTTCTCAACCTTGGCCAGCAGGTGGTGATCCACGAAGGGACCCTTTTTGAGCGAACGAGTCATGTGGTCAACCCCTTACTTCTTGCGACGCGAGACGATCATCGACTGCGTGCGGCGGTTGTTGCGGGTACGGTAGCCCTTCGTGAGGTTGCCCCACGGATCCACCGGAGCGCGACCCTCGCCGGTCTTGCCTTCACCACCACCGTGCGGGTGGTCGATCGGGTTCATGGCGGTACCGCGAACGGTCGGGCGGATGCCCATATGGCGCTTCACACCGGCCTTGCCGATCTGGCGCAGGCTGTGCTCGGTGTTCGACACCTCGCCGATGGTGGCGCGGCAGTCCACGTGGATCTTGCGCACTTCACCCGAGCGCATGCGCACCTGGGCGTAGATGCCTTCGCGGGCCAGCAGCACGGCGGAAGCACCGGCCGAGCGCGCGATCTGCGCGCCCTTGCCGACCTGCAGCTCGATGCAGTGGATCGTCGAACCGACGGGAATGTTGCGGATCGGCAGCGTGTTGCCCACGCGGATGGGCGACTCCGAACCCGACAGCAGCGTGGCGCCCACCTCGACGCCACGGGGCGCGATGATGTAGCGGCGCTCGCCATCGGCGTAGCACAGCAGCGCGATGTGCGCGGTGCGGTTCGGGTCGTACTCGATGCGCTCGACCTTGGCCGGGATGTTGTCCTTGTTGCGACGGAAGTCGACCACGCGGTAGTGGTGCTTGGCACCACCACCCTTGTGGCGGGTGGTGATGTGGCCGTTGTTGTTGCGGCCCGACTTCTGGTGCTGGGGTTCCAGCAGGGGCGCAAAACCGGAGCCTTTGTGCAGGGTTTCGCGCGTGACCTTCACCATGCCGCGACGGCCTGGCGAGGTCGGTTTCATCTTGATCACAGCCATGATTACGCGGCCTCCCCACCGAAGTTGAGTTCCTGGCCCGGCATCAGGGTCACGTAGGCCTTGCGAACGTGATCGCGGCGGCCGACGGTCTTGCCGAAGCGCTTGGTCTTGCCCTTCTGGTTCACGACCGACACGCCCTTGACCTGCACCTTGAACATGAGCTCAACGGCGGCCTTGATTTCGGGCTTGGTGGCGTCGCGCAGCACCTTGAAGAGCACGGCGTTGGATTTCTCGGCCGCCATGGTGGCCTTCTCGGACACGATCGGTGCCACGAGGACCTGCATCAGGCGGCCTTCGTCGAATTGAATGGCGCTCATGCGAACATCTCCTTGAGCTGCTCGATCGCCGCCTTGGTGACGATCACTTTCTTGTAGTGCACCAGCGACAGCGGATCGGCGTAACGCGGCTCGACCACGAGCACGTTCACCAGGTTGCGCGAGGCCAGGTACAGGTTCTCGTCAACCTCGTCGGCGATCACGAGGACCGAGGTCTTGAGGTTCAGGGCCTTGAACTTGTCGGCGAGCTGCTTGGTCTTGGGCGAATCGACCTTGATCGACTCGACCACCGACAGGCGGCCTTCACGCAGCAGTTGCGAGAAGATGGACGCCATGCCGGCGCGGTACATCTTCTTGTTGATCTTCTGGGTGAAGTTCTCGTCGGGGCTGTTCGGGAAGATGCGACCGCCCCCGCGCCACAGCGGCGACGAGGTCATGCCGGCGCGAGCGCGGCCGGTGCCCTTCTGCTTGAACGGCTTCTTGGTCGAGTGCTTGACCATCTGGCGGTCTTTTTGCGCACGCGTACCTTGACGGGCGTTGGCCTGATAGGCCACCACGAGCTGGTGGATCAGCGCCTCGTTGTAATCGCGACCGAAGACGGTCTCGGGCACGTCCACTTTGGACGCGGCCTGACCCTGGTCATTGAGGAGTTCGACTTGCATCACTTCGCTCCTTTGGCGGCCTGGGCCTTGATGGCCGGGCGCACGGTGACGAAGCCACCCTTGGAGCCGGGAACGGCGCCTTTGACGAGCAGCAGTTGGCGCGCCTCGTCCACACGAACGATGTCGAGGTTCTGGGTGGTCACGGTCTCATCGCCCATGTGACCCGTCATGCGCTTGCCCGGGAACACGCGGCCCGGGTCCTGGGCCATGGAGATGGAGCCCGGGACGTTGTGCGAACGGCTGTTGCCGTGCGACGCACGCTGCGAACCGAAGTTGTGGCGCTTGATGGTGCCGGCGAAGCCTTTACCGATCGAGGTGCCCTGCACGTCGACCTTCTGGCCGGCGGCGAACAGCGCGTTGGCGGCCACGACGGCGCCCGGCTGGTACTGGGCAGCCACGTCGGCGGCGACGCGGAATTCCTGGATGATTTCACCGGCTTCGGCGCCGGCTTTGGCCAGATGACCGGCCACCGGCTTGGTGACACGGGAGGCACGGCGCTTGCCGAAGGTGACTTGCAGCGCGTCGTAGCCGTCGTTGGCCTGGGTCTTGACTTGGGTGACGCGGTTGTTCGACACGTCGATCACCGTGACAGGCACTGCGTCCCCGTCGTCGGTGAAAAGGCGCATCATGCCCACCTTGCGGCCCAACAACCCGAGGGAGTTGCTCAGACTCATTGTTTTCTCCGTTCCCGACTGCAATTGGCCGGGGCTGATGGTGCGAAACCGGGGTTTCGCGCGAAGGGCCGGATCCCTGCGGGATGTGCCGGCGCCACGAAATCTCCAGCCAGAAGCTGGAAAGCCCGCCAGTATAGCCAGCGGGCTTTCTTTCTGCAAGCGCCGCCGGGCGTTTCCGCCTGGCGGAGGCTCAGGGCCTTATTGCAGCTTGATCTCGACGTCCACGCCCGCGGGCAGGTCGAGCTTCATGAGCGCGTCGACCGTCTTGTCGGTCGGGTCGACGATGTCCATGAGGCGCTGGTGCGTGCGGATCTCGAACTGGTCGCGGCTGGTCTTGTTGACGTGCGGCGAGCGCAGGATATCGAAACGCTTCATGCGCGTGGGCAGGGGCACGGGGCCCTTGACGATGGCACCGGTGCGCTTGGCGGTCTCGACGATCTCGGCGGCCGAGGTGTCGATCAGCTTGTAGTCGAAGGCCTTGAGGCGGATGCGGATCTTTTGCTTGGTGGACATGCGATCGCTCCTTACTCGATGATCTTGGCCACGACGCCGGCGCCGACGGTGCGGCCGCCTTCGCGGATGGCAAAGCGCAGGCCTTCTTCCATGGCGATCGGGGCGATCAGCTTGACGGTGATCGACACGTTGTCGCCC